>JAZUKN010000088.1:0-2206 GCA_045643285.1 Eubacteriales bacterium | reverse complement strand
CGTTGAGATTCCGCAGATCTTCGTTGACGATGATCTGCCCGTTCATGCACATATCCAGCACGAATTTTCGCATGGAGGGGGCGACTGCTTCATACATTTTTCCTTCGAGCGCGTACTTTTCTTCCGGTGTCAGCCGGACAGTAATGGTTTCCGTTTGGGTTCTTCCCATAGATTCACCTCGTTTTTTCAGTAGTCATTTTTCATTTGTTCAGAGTTCTTTGGCTTCCTTTTCTCCGAAAGAAAGGTAAGTGGGTTCGGGCTTCTGCCCGGTTCAAAAGGCGTGCGGACAGCCGCGGGCTATGCTTGCCCCAGACGAAGTCTGGGAAAAAGAGAGACGGAACTTTCTTTTCCGTTTTCCCCGCACAAGCGGGCACACACGGGCTTGTCCCGACTGCCCGTGTCATTCTCCCACCCGATGTCTTCATCGCCGACACGGGGCGTTTACGCCCTCGACAGGGTCGCAAGGAACGCAAGGGTCGCAAGTTTTGGCACACCCGGTATTTGCGTCACTTACGGCACTTGCGTCACTGTAATCGGAAGAAAAGAATATCTTTATCATCCGCAGTCCGTTGCTCCGTTTGCTCTCAAAGAATACGCCGATCTCTTCCAGTGGGTACCGCCATTTGTTCATCTGCTGCTTGAGAGATTTCGGTGTAAGCGACTTACCGGAAAAGGAATTGAACCTTTCGGTCAGCTCCGTGTTCGTTCCCTCAAAACACTTTTCTTCTTTCATAAAATCCGAAAGAGAAAGCATCTCGGGCGGCAGAAGCAATTCCGGGTTTTCCATCGTATCCGAGACCATTTCCCACAAAACAGCCTCCTTTGAAAAGTTCAGTTCCAGCTCCCGGTACTCGATGTCACGTCCGGTGCAGAACATTGTCGCACCCGTTGCACTGCGTTTGCTCTTATCCAGAACGAAGATCGCGTCGGCAGCACCCGAGAGTCCGGTCGTTCCCGTCAGCTTGTTCAGCGGATCGTTTGCTTCCTGCTTGCGGATGTGATGGACGAGCAGAAGACAGATTCCGAGCGTATCAGCGAGCTTTTTCAGCGTACGCACTTCCTCGTAATCGTTTGCGTAGGAAGTATCGACGCTGCCGTTTCTCACGATCTGAAAGGTATCGATCACGACAAGCGACGTATCGGGATGATCCCGAACGAATCCGCTGATCTGTTCGCACAGACCGTCTGCGATACTCCCGGCAGACGTTGCAAAGAATACGTTCGGAGGAACGTCGTCGGTGAGCAGATTCAGACGCTCCTGCACACGGCGCAGGGTATCTTCGAGACAGAGATACAGCGCCGTTCCTTTTTCGGTCGGAAGATTCCAGACCGGTTCTCCTTTGGCAACCCGCAGACACAGATCCAGCACGAGCCATGACTTTCCGATCTTGGAAGCTCCGCCGAGGATACACAGTCCCTGTGGAAGCAAAGTACTCACACAGAACTTTGCTTTCGGGAGCCGCATATCCATGAGTGTTTCGCCGTCTACGACGGCAAGCTTGTTTTCATTCATTTGAAAACCTCCGTAAAGTATTTTGACACAAGAAAAGCTCCCGCAGTTATTTGTAAAGAATAATTGTGGGAGCAGTGTCTATATTTACTTTTCTGATATTTTGTGCTATAATAATCTCACTTTAACGAGGGAGGAAAACGGAATGCAGATCAGATACCGTATCTATACGCTGTCGGCAAGAGCGATCATCGGCTATGCATCGGAAACGGAGGACGGCTATACGTTTCGCCTGTCCGAAAACGCTGTGCGCAAGTGCATTCTTCGCGGCGCCGACGAGCAGGACGACAACGCACTGTTCTTTCAAACGATGTGCGTTCTCCACGGGGATGATTTTACATTGCCGGAGAATTCCGTGATTTCCGATCTTTCCGACGTGATCTTCTACGTTGATTTTAACCGTGTCTTTGATCGGGCATACTCACAGAAATATCTTGACCGTCAGAAAAAGGCGGAAGCCATGTTCCGTCCCGAAGGGATCACGCTCGATTTTGGAAACGGCGCACATTCCTACGTTGCCTTTGAGCGTTCCGGCAATATGAGCCGACAGGCAAAGCTGTCTTTCATCCGCGCCGATCTTTACGATTCCGTTCGACGCAGGATCATGATGGATATGACAGTCGGTATATGTCAGCTTTCCAAGCTCTACGCGTATAACGGTCTGATGCTTTCCGGAGGCATTCGCATCGACGGTAT
>JAZUKN010000087.1:0-41640 GCA_045643285.1 Eubacteriales bacterium | reverse complement strand
TGGATGTCAAATCCTGGTAAGGTTCTTCGCGTTGCTTCGAATTAAACCACATACTCCACTGCTTGTGCGGGCTCCCGTCAATTCCTTTGAGTTTCAACCTTGCGGCCGTACTCCCCAGGTGGAATGCTTATTGTGTTAACTCCGGCACGGAAGCTTTCGCCCCCACACCTAGCATTCATCGTTTACAGCGTGGACTACCAGGGTATCTAATCCTGTTTGCTCCCCACGCTTTCGTGTCTCAGCGTCAGTTGTGGTCCAGTAAGCCGCCTTCGCCACTGGTGTTCTTCCCGATATCTACGCATTCCACCGCTACACCGGGAATTCCGCTTACCTCTCCCACACTCAAGAGCTGCAGTTTCTGACGCAGGTTATGGGTTGAGCCCATAATTTTCACGTCTGACTTGCTGCCCCGCCTACACACCCTTTACACCCAATAATTCCGGATAACGCTTGCCACCTACGTATTACCGCGGCTGCTGGCACGTAGTTAGCCGTGGCTTCTTCTGCAGGTACCGTCATTATCTTCCCTGCTGAAAGAGGTTTACAATCCGAAGACCGTCTTCCCTCACGCGGCGTCGCTGGGTCAGGGTTTCCCCCATTGCCCAATATTCCTCACTGCTGCCTCCCGTAGGAGTCTGGACCGTTTCTCAGTTCCAATGTGGCCGTTCAACCTCTCAGTTCGGCTAATGATCGTAGATTTGGTGGGCCGTTACCTCACCAACTGTCTAATCATACGCGAGCCCATCCTTCATCAGATTCCTTTAATATATCTACCATGCGGTAAGTATATGTCATGAGGTATTAGCGTTCGTTTCCAAACGTTATCCCTCAATGAAGGGCAGGTTGCTCACGCGTTACTCACCCGTCCGCCACTAAACTTAGCCAACGCTTCCCGAAGGATTAATCAACTAAGTTCCGTTCGACTTGAATGTGTTATGCACGCCGCCAGCGTTCATCCTGAGCCAGGATCAAACTCTCTAAAAATTGTATATCAACCGGCCTTGGTCGGATTGATTCACTTTCAGAGTGATCTCGCTCTATTACTTTTAAGAGCTTTTTAATTTCAAAAATTCAAAAGAATTTTCGGAGCTTCTTGTACTTTTTCGTTGTTGTTCAATTTTCAATGAGCTTCCTCGCTGCCTGCTCTCGCCGACAGCTTTTGTAGTATAGCACTTCCCTCTCTCTTTGTCAATACCTTTTTGGAAAAAAATCAGGATTTTTTGAAATATTTTTTCGTAAACGGAAACAGCGAGTCAAAACCGAAGAATTTATCGATTATCTTGCCGAAAAATGCGATAAGAGGTGCATTCACAAACACTATTATCACCGTGCCAATTCCGAAACCGTTGAATCCGCCCGTCAGCGTCAGTGACAGAACGCCCGACAGAACAAGGAAAACTATGTCGTAAATCAGTTTGACTTTATTCGTATCCTTTTTATATGTGTCCGAAATCTCGCACACGATAAGCTCCGCCATCTGTATCGGAAGTGTCGTGCGGAAGAAGAACGCGACGGCAAGTGCTATCAGCGATTCACCCACGACGAACGCGACTATTCTGAGCCACAGCTGTTCGTACGGTCCGTTGCCGCCGAGGAAGAACAGCCACATATCTATGACGTTACCGGACAGGAACGCCGTCACGAACGAGAGAAGATAGCGCGGCTTGAACTTTTTTACGACGATACAGAGCAGTATCAGAAGTATTCCCTGCACCACATATTCGCTCGTACCTTGGGTGAACCACGGGAACATATCTCTGAGCGCGTAGTGGAGGATATACGGCGGAGCGGCTATCATCGACAGACCGAAGTCGGCTTTTGTACAGAAGCAGACTCCGAGATCGCAAAGCAGTATCCCGAGTATCCATGCCGCTTCGTTCATTTTCGTACATATCTTTTTCATTTTGCCCTCTTATATATATGGAAAGAATCGAATAACGTAAACAGTATGTTGATTATACAACAAACCGTCGAAAAAAACAATATCAATTCCGCTTTCCGTCCGGCATATTTTTTGTGTGCGGCGAATATGTTATCTCGGAAACAAAAAACATTTCGAGGTCCATGTTTGAAACACAACAAGTTCAAAGCGCTTATTGGGTTTTTTCAAACATCATTTGTGCCTTTTAACACCAAAAGGTATCAAAAGGCACAAACGCAAAGAAAGGTATGGGCATAAAAATGACGGAAAGAACATATTCACGAAGCGGATTTTATCCCGAAGGCGCACTTTCGGGTAAAGCGGAAAACATGATGTACACGCGCAGTCGGGAGGCGCTTGCAGTCGCGGCAGAACGCGGGATGATACTTGAATCCTCATGCATTATGTGCGATTCTGCCGACATGACTCTGAAAATCGAGCTTCCGGACGGCGTTGTCGGCATCATGGAGCGAGGAGAAGTCTCATTCCCTCTCGGAGGCGAGACAAAGGATATTGCAGTCATCACGCGCGTCGGCAAGCCCGTGCAGTACAAGATACTGCGGCTCGACGGAAAGGCGGCGTATCTTTCACGGCGAGCAGCGCAGGAGGAATGTTATGAAAAATACATCTCAACTCTCTTACCCGGCGACGTCATTCCGGCAAAGGTCACGCATCTTGAGCCGTTCGGTGCGTTCTGCGACATCGGTGCAGGGATCGTATCACTGCTGACGGTCGACAGGATATCCGTCTCGCGCATCTCGCATCCGTCCGACAGATTCCGCACGGGTGAATTCATCAGTACCGTCGTTTCGGCGATCGGGGAAAACGGGCGGATCTATCTCACGCACCGCGAGCTTCTCGGGACGTGGGAAGAAAATGCGTCGCGCTTCTCTGCCGGTCAGACAGTCACGGGCATCGTTCGTTCTATCGAGGAATACGGTGTTTTCGTGGAGCTTGCGCCGAATCTTGCCGGACTCGCCGAGGTAACTGAAGGAGTCGAGGTCGGAGACGCCTGCTCGGTCTACATAAAAAGCATAAACCCCGAACGGATGAAAATTAAGCTCGTCATCATCGACACCTGCGGAAAAGCAGAGCTGTCTCCGGCGGAATATTACATCGACACGGCGCGGACGTGGCACATCGGCAAATGGCTGTACTCGCCGGAATATGCGGTGAAAACCGTCGGGACGGTATTTGACGAATAAAAAACGGGCGGCGCAGAATTGTGAACGCGCTCTCCCTCACGGAGGGAGCCTTGGTATTAGTCAACACAAATCCGTTCATTTACGGTTGATCAACAGCAAAAAATCTACGTCGTTATGGCGTAGATTTTTCTTTATCTTCATTATATATAGTATTTTACCGTCACTACCGTAATGGCGACGGAAACAAGCACGAGTATCGCCGCGTGCAGAAACGACATCGGCTTTTTCGACTTCACTTTAATAATATGAAGTATCTTCATCACCGCCGCGCCGATGAAGCATCCGCAGTAAAACGGCATCAAAAACCCGAGCGAAATTTTATCAGTGTACAGATAAGCCACACCGATGACTGCCGCGACGGCGCAGATCACAAGTTCCGCTATGCTGAACGGCGTTATAGGCTCCACTCCTGCGAGGTTCAGTTTTTCTTTATCGTTATCATTGTTCCGATTCATCTTCGTCCCGTCCTTTTGTGTCCTTTATTTCTTTTTCTTTCGTCAGTATCAGAATGAATACAACGGCGGTAAGCAACAATGCGAGCGTCGAGACGAGCGCAACTGCCGTCACGTCTTTGCTGTCCTTCCCCGTTTCCGGTTTCGGGTTCATTCTGTCAGCAAGCTCTTCTGACGAAAGTGTATCGCTTGTGAGTTTTACACTTCCGAGTTCCAATGAAACGGGGCTGTCGGCGTACACGATTATTCCGACGTAGTCCGCGCGATCCCTGTATCTGTATTTTCCGAGATCGCAGTAATACGATCTGACCGTTCCGTCAGTCGAGGCTTCTGTACTGTATTCGGCACGCAGTTCATCCGTTCCGATTACGAAGACAACAGCCGCATTTTCAGGCTCCGCGCTGTTCATTGAAAGAGAGAACGTTATCCCGTCGGCGGCTGTCATGTCGGTAGTCCGTTCGAAATTTTTGAGCATTATTCCGGAGGCTGTCCCGTCGGGATTTGAAAAATCGGCTCTCAGCGCACGGCTCGGCGACTGTTCGGTGAGAGAAACGTCCGTCCGGAACGAATCCGCACCGACTGCACGCCAGCCGAGCGAATAATATTTATCGTAAAAATCGCACAGTGTATAGCTGCCCGTATTTGTTCGTTCACCGCTTTCCGCCTCTTCACTGAGAACGTAGCCGACGCCGTTGACTTCTTTCAGTTCCGAATAAAATTCCCTGTCGTTCACAAGCGTTGTGCCGTCAAGAGAAATGACGACAGCCTGCATATTTACGGCGTTTTCGCAAAACGCGCCTATTATATCGGCGTACTCTCCTGCGCTCTTTCCGTCGCGGAAGAATTCTTCCGACTCAAAAAACGTCATAAGTGAATCAAATCCGCACACGCCGAGCGAAGAAAGCCTCTCTCCGAGTGCGTCGATGTATTCGGTGTCTTCATCGAGGCTGTCGGTGTTATACATGAGCGTCCACGGAATACCGCCGATATCGGAAAGGTGATCCGCAAAAACCGTCGTGAAACGGCTGAGCGATACATCTCCGCCGTCGGATACCGGAACGATTATCACGGGGTTTTCGATCGCCGACAGCGCGCTGTTATATGTGATCCTTGCGATCTCGGCGAGTTTTTCGGTGTAATGTACGGCGTTTTCGGTCAGATCAATGCCGTTTTCTACAGACAGTGCGGCATCGGTGCATACGGCAAAGCCGTCAAGTCCGTTATACCGTCCGGCGAGAAAACGCACGACTGCCGCATAAGCGTAAGCCGATTCTTCATCCGTGAAGCACAAAGCATAATTATCGGACGGGAGAGAAGAATATGTAAGTCCCTCTACGGGAGAGGCGGAAACAAAGCGAAGATAAACGCGGATACCGGCTGAAAGGCAGAAGTTTATTTCTTCGTCGAGCGAATCGAGCACGGTACGGTCAAAATAGAGCGTCCGCGTCTCGTTACCCTCATCTCCGCCTGTCGGGCTGATCTGATATGCAGTCGACACAGGCGAGCGTTCCGCAGATATTATCTTGTCGAGCTGTACGTCAACTATGACGTGCGAGCAGTTTGATTCAAACGCGCCGACCGTTGCCATGCCGTACAGTCCGAGAATCGACGATTCAGAATAAACCGCCGGACGCGCATCGGCATAACGCGGCTTCTCTATCGGGATGATCTCGCCGTCCGGCGTTACTATTGCCGCCATATACATACAGAGATCGGGCGAGAACCGATTATCCGCGAGTGAAAGAGTATGCTCGAACTTGGTAGTTATCCGTATCCGTCCGAGCTCTGTCGAGTCGCCGTCGATCAGATTTCCGGGAACAGCAAAAAATGCGATCTCGCTGTCGGAATACTGTTTTGCGGCTTCTCTTTGTACGGTTCCGCTGAAACGGATGCTGTCGCCGTCAAGTGTGATCTTCGTCACGTCGCCTATACCGCCGATTTTTTCATCCTCTCTTACCGTCTCAAGCGAAAGCGAGTCGAACACTGCTTTTTCCGCCGGAGAGAGTCCCGAAAGCTCAAGCGAATATCCGGTCACCGATCCGTAAAATTCAAGCGGAAAGACGTACTCTTCTTCCCCCTGATAAAGTTCGACGCGCGGCGACTCGACGCTCATTCTCTTCCCTGTCCTGCTGTCACAATAATCGAGTGTGAGTCCGATTCCGCCCGACTGAACACCGCTCATGCTAACACGGCAATAGACTTTTCCGTAGACCTTCATGTATTCTCCCGAATAATCGGCGGAAATAACGGCGTTTCCGTTTGCGTCGGGAGTCACAGCCCCGTCGGACGGATCGAAAGCACCGTTTTGCTCTTCAAATTCGGAGAAAAGATACTTTGCGGAGTTTATAAAATATGTTTTGTCTTTCGAGAGGAACGGAGAGGATATTTTTACCTGCTCCGGTCTGTCCGCAATGTCAAAATACACGGTGATGCGGACTGTGGCAAGCGTTCCGTGAAATGCGGAAAGATCAACGGTGACAACCGACAAAGCGGAAGAGGAAGAATTGCTGTAAACCGTCGAATATGCGGCGGCGGAGCTTACATCCGAGTCTGCTCTTATCTTGACAAAATATCCTTTGTCATCACCTGAAAGAACGCCGATACCGAACCGCAGGAAAGAATACTCCCCTGCGTCGACTATTTTATCACGCAGATCAAATGTGAACGTCATTCCGCCGGAAAGAGACGGAGAAGTGTCCTGTCTGACTGCGGCAGTATAGAAAACCGTATCATAAGACTTTCTCGTATAGGCGTCCGAGAACATACCCGAACACGACCAGACACCTCCGTTGTCCGGTTCGGGGAAAACGAACGCGCCGTCTCCGTCTGTCGGTTTATACGAAAAAGTATCGACCATATAATAGCCGGAGGAAGCGGAAACCCTGACGGTTGCGGTATCCGTTCCGCTATACGCAGACGCGGAAAAAGACAGCAGTACAGTCAGAATCAAAAGAAACGGCAAAAAAGCATTTTTCTTCAATGAATCCGTCCTCCTTTACATAATAATCTATGATATTATATCACAACAATGCGGCATTGTCAAACTTGCTTGATTTTTCGGTGACAGAATAGTATAATGAAGAAAAAAGATCGGAGTGGCGTAATGAACGAAAGAAACTATGCGAAAGAGCTGAAAGCACTGATCGGCGAGCTTGAAAAAACAGGCAAGCGTCCGACATTACTGCTTCACGCCTGCTGTGCGCCGTGCTCGTCTTATGTCCTTGAATATCTGTCACAGTATTTTGACATTACACTGTTTTTCTACAATCCGAACATTTCGCCTGAGAAAGAGTTTTTGTATCGGCTGTCGGAGCTTGAACGGTTTGTCGGCGAGGTCGGGTACAAGATTCCTATAATCTCACCGGAATACATCGCGAACGAGTTTTTCAGCCGAGTCAAGGGAATGCAATCGTTACCTGAGGGCGGCGAGCGGTGCAAAGTCTGTTACGAATTACGGCTCAGGCGTACGGCAGAAGCGGCGGCAAAGGGATACGACTACTTTACGACCACGCTGTCGATAAGTCCGTACAAGAATGCGAAGTGGCTGAACGAGATCGGCGAAAAGCTATCCGTCGAATACGGGGTGAATTATCTCTTTTCGGATTTCAAGAAAGACAACGGGTACAAGCGTTCGATAGAGCTGTCGCGCGAGTACGGGCTGTACAGGCAGGACTACTGCGGATGCGTCTACAGCGAAGCGGAGAAACTTTTGCGGGAAAAGCAGGAGAAAAACTGAGCGCGGATTTTTGCACTATCACTTTTACACATACCTGACGACGTAAGGAAGAAAGCACTTCGTGTTTTCGTTTTATTCATTTTGTCCTACGCGGACGGCTTGTGAATCCACACGACCAACGAATTTACTTCGTAAACTCAGGGAAGGTGCAAGCACATTCACGCCTCCCGACTTCGTAAACGAAGTCGTCGAGATGCTCTGCATCTCGGTTGGACTCCCCTTTGTTGCAAAGTGAATGCAAGTCTTTCGTTCGCTCTGTCTAATTCTTCATTACTCATCATTCATTATTCATTATTCATTAAACCAAAAAGGACGTTTTCGCGTCCTTTTGTTTTTATTTTGCGTCAAGCCACGTCTTTCCCATTCCGCAGTCGGCGGTGAGCGGAACACTTGTCTTCACGGCGTTCTGCATCTCGTTCACGAGTATCTCAGCGATCTCGTCCGCGCAGTCTTCCCTCGCCTCAACGATCAGCTCGTCGTGTACCTGCATGATGAGATGCGCGTCAAGTCCCGATTTTTTCAGTGCCTTATCGACGTTTATCATGGCGATCTTGATAACGTCCGCCGCGCTTCCCTGGATTGGGCTGTTCATCGCCACCCTCTCACCGAACGCGCGCAGATTCCTGTTCGACGACTTAAGCTCCGGTATGTTTCTCCGTCTGCCGAATGCCGTCGTCGTATATCCGTCCGTTTTCGCCTGTTCTACTGTTTCTTTGAGGTATCTGTCAACGCTGTAATAAGTTGACAGATAGTTTTCGATATACTCTTTTGCGGCTTTTCTCGTCGTGCCTATGTCTTTTGACAGAGAAAATTCACTGATCCCGTACACGATACCGAAGTTTACGGCTTTCGCGCGTCTTCTCTGCTCCGGTGTGACAGCGTCGATCGGCACGCCGAACACCTGCGACGCGACGGATGCGTGAATGTCCTCTCCGTCGATGAATGCGCGGCTCATATTCTCGTCTTTCGACAGCTCGGCGAGTATTCTCAGCTCTATCTGGCTGTAGTCGGCGTCGATAAGCACATACCCGTCATCCGCGACGAAATATTTTCTGAGTTCTCTGCCGATCTCTCCGCGAACGGGGATATTTTGCAGGTTCGGCTCACTTGATGCAAGTCTGCCCGTTGCCGTTCCCGTCTGATTGAGACACGTGTGGATACGTCCGCCCTCGTCCGCCTGGTCCGCAAGCGTGTCGCCGTACGTTCCGCGGAGCTTCGAGAGCTGTCTGAACGTGAGCACATCGGAAATTATCGTGTGGTACGGGCGGAGTTCTTCAAGCGTTTCCGCGTCCGTTGCGTAGCCTTTTTTGTTCTTCTTTCCGGACGGAAGCCCTATTTCGTCAAACAGCACTTCGCCGAGCTGCTTCGGAGAATTGATATTGAACTGATGCCCTGCCGCAAGCCATATCGCGTCGGAGATCGCCTCTTCTTCCATTTTCAGCTTCCGTGCGTATTCTCTGATCCCGTCGGGATCAATCTTGAAGCCGCGCGCTTCCATTCCGGCGAGGACTGCCGAGAGCGGTATTTCGATCTCGTGTAGTAGCTTTTCCATGCCGTATTCTTTCAGTTTTTCGTTCGTTTTGCCGTAAAGCTCACTGATAGCGGCGGCGGTTTCTGCGGCGGTGGACGGCTCGCGTCCGAGATAGAGGAAAGAGACGTCTTTCAGATCGTACTTTTTGCCGGGTTCGAGAAGATACGCGGCGAGCTTTGTGTCATACGCGCACTTCACGTCGTCGCCTGTCAGTCCGAATCGGCGCAG
Organism: Eubacteriales bacterium; assembly: GCA_045643285.1. Classification (GTDB taxonomy): domain Bacteria; phylum Bacillota; class Clostridia; order Oscillospirales; family CAG-272; genus UMGS1696. The sequence goes on along the minus strand of JAZUKN010000087.1, from coordinate 32,567 downwards.
AAGTGATTTATAATCGTGGCAGACTACGGTATTGTTTTGGAGGAACGCTTTTGCGTCGTCATAATCTATCGCGCAGGTGAAGATATTCTTTCCGTCTTCGGTCACGGCGGCGGTGCTGTCGTCACAGTAAAACGCAACGGGTGCGCCGAATTTGAGCGTTTTTATCTCCGATACCTCTTTTGTTGTCAGCTCACTTCCCTGCTCTTTTTTTGCGGAGGCAAATTCGTGCGCCTCGTTCACGCCGAAACGCGCCGCCATTCCGACAAAGTCAAGCTCTCTGCAAATTGCGGCAAGCTCTGCGCCGTCTATCGGTCTTTCGTCAAATATTTCTTTCTCCGACGGTACGGGAGCTTCACGGCAGATAGTTGCAAGCCATTTTGATTTATACGCGCTGTCCTTGCCCTCGTCGAGCTTGGCGGTAACGGATTTTGTCTGCCCGAAATAGCCTTCCGTCTCGTAGAGCGTATCAAGTGAGCCGGCAGTTTTGATGAGTGCAAAAGCTGTCTTCTCGCCTATTCCGCGCACGCCGGGAATATTGTCGGACGAGTCGCCCATGAGTGCCTTTACGTCGACGAACTGCTCGGGATCAACGCCGTATTCTTCCTTGAAGCGGACTCTGTCAAAGATCACGTCTTCTTTATTCTTCGCAAGCACAACGGACGTGCGGTCGGAAATGAGCTGGAGTGAGTCGCGGTCTCCCGTGAGGATGTACGACTCAATATCCCCCCTGCGGTCTGCCATTGCGGCAGTCGTGCCTATCACGTCGTCGGCTTCGTATCCGGGAGACTCGATAACGAGAAATCCGAGCGCGGAGGCTATCTTCTTGGCGTACGGCATCTGCACTCTCAGCTCGTCCGGCATCGGTCTGCGCCCTGCCTTATAGTCGGCGTATTCATTATGTCTGAACGTCGGTTGGTGAACGTCGAACGCTATTGCGAGATAGTCGGGACGAATAGAGTCAAGGTGCTTTCTGATTATCGTCATAAAGCCGTACAGTGCGTTCGTCGGCATCCCTGCTCTGTTCGAGAGCGGACGGATCCCGAAAAACGCGCGGTTTATTATGCTGTTGCCGTCTATCACGAGAAATTTCTTCATACTGTCGTTTTCCTCCCGTTTATTTCTTCTTTGCTGTCTGTTTTGCCGCCTTGTCAAGTGCTTTCTGCATTGCGGTCTGCGCCGTTTTCATCTGTTTCACGAATGTTTTTTCGTCGGATAGTTTATACTTATCGGCAAAATTATATGTTGCGGCGGCGACCTCCGGGTATTCTGCTCCGAGGATATACGCGCCGTCGTATTCGCCCGACGAGAGTATTATTGCCGTCATTTTTGCAGATTCAGATTCGCGGAAGTAATCTGTAAAAAGATATTCGCGGTAGCCGTCCGACAGAATTGAGTGAGACGCGGCGTTCAGTGCTTTTATCGAGTCAAGCGCGGTCTGAGGTCTGTGAGAATCCTTTGATACGGCGAACAAAACCGCAGTCCGCGCAAGTGCGGTGCGGTAGCTCTCTCCTGCGGCGCACGTCGGAACGGGAACGATTCCGAAATCTACAGAAGAATCACCGATTTTCTCGAGTGCCGACAGCTTATGAATCATGAACACGGTATCACCGCCGATGAAATCGTCTGCCGCGGTATACGATGACGTTCTGATTCCGCAGTCCGTCAGTTTTTTGAGAACTTCCGACACTGTTTTCAGTCCGTCAAAATCAAAGCCTGCCGTGATTTTTCCGTCAGTCTTTTTGAGATAATCAAGTCCGGCTGACTTGAAGACAGCATCTCCGAGAGTTGACGCACCGAACGGTGTCGTGATGCTTCCCACCGTCACTGCGGCATACGAGAGAAGCGTGTCCCATGTCCATTCATTATTATTTACGGAAGAATAAATCTCATCTGCGTCTATCCCTGCGGCTGAAAGCAGAGTTTTATTGAAGAAGACTGCCGTGATATTATCCGGTGAGAACGATGCGTTCCCTGCAACGGAATATATCTCTTTTCCGATCGACGAGCCGGACGCTGACTGTGCGCTGAAATAATCGGCGTTCGCGTCAAAGCCGGATAGTTTCGAGAGGTCGGCGAGCGTTTTTTCCGCGGCGAAAAGTGCGGCTTTGTCAGACGGGATCAAGAGAACATCCGCCGTGACGTCCCCTGCCGCTTTCTTCCGCTTTGCTTCTGCGAGCATATCGGCTGGAGTTTTCTTTTCGGTGACAAAATGTACTTCAAGCTCCTCTTCGACGAGAGTATTCCGTATGTATGTGAGCTTTTCTGTCACGCTCGTGCAGTCGTCCGAAAAAACCGTGCAATCGTCCGACTCCGTGACGAACACAGTGTCGCCGTCATACGTCGCGGACACAGCGCTCTTTACGGCTTTCCGTGCGTCAGAGAGTCTTTTTTCGCTCTGCGGCACAGGAGAATACACATCAGTCGACGGCGCGAGAGTTACGTTTTGTTCGGTATGTATATCTGTCTGTCCGTTCTGCGGCGCGGCGTCGATCTGTTTTACGTCTATCAGTCCGCACGACGTGAGCGAGAACATCATCGCCGCCGCCGAGAGGACCGCAGTCAATTTTTTTATATTCATTTATTATTATCTCCGTCAGATTTGAGTACAAGCATATACATATTGATTATACAGTATCGTGCGGAAAAAATCCACTGTTTTATTGAAATAATACGACAAAAAACGACTTCGGGAAAACGGGAAATAATGGTTTCCCTTCCATGGCGGATATTACCTGTAACAAAACGGGTGAAGATATGGTATACTTAATTATCCCCGAAAAGAAAGGAGAAAACTATGGGATCGAAAAGTTTTAGTAAAAGAAAGCTTCTCCGGCGTGTGATCTCATCCGTCACCGCCCTCTTTATGCTCGCGTCGCCTGTATTTGCGGCTGAATGTACGGGACGGCGGCTTATTCAGCGCGGCGAAGTCTACAGAAATGCGCTGAACGTCCGGATCGACGGCGAAGAATACGGCGGCGAAGTATTCCTGCTCGCAAACACTGCTTATGTATCGGTGCGCGAATTTTCGGATTATTCCGGCGCACGTTCAATCGAGTGGGACGGCGAAACTTCAACGGCGACGGTAACAGCCGATTCGCTCGTTCTGTCGGTAACGGCAGACGAATACTACATTGAAGCAAACGGACGTGCGCTTTGGTGCGAAAACGGCTCATTCGTCGACGGCGGACGACTGTATGCTCCGCTGAGAGCTTTATCCGGTGCGTTCGGATATGCCTGCATCTACGACGGAGAGCGCGACACTGTCTATCTTTCACGAGAAAAAGCCGCCATCGAATGCGGTGACAGCTTTTATGATGCAGATGTGTTATACTGGCTTTCGCGGATAATAAATGCGGAAGCAGGTGCGGAACCGTTCTTCGGCAAGATCGCAGTCGGAAGCGTGATAATGAACCGCGTTCGTTCGGGCGAGTTCCCGAATGACACGATAGGCGTGATCTTCGACACCGAAAACGGCGTGCAGTTTTCCCCCGTCAGCAACGGAAGCATTTACGAAGAACCGGACCGCGATTCGGTAATTGCGGCGAAGCTGACGCTTGAAGGTGTGAACGTCGCAGGCGATGCGCTCTATTTTCTGAACGTATCCCTCGCCGAAAGCTACTGGATCGTCAACAACTGCTCGTACGTCATGACGGTCGGCAGTCACGATTTTTATTCATGAGCGGTCTTTCGGAAGAAAGTACAGTTTACGTTCACCGTAACATCAAGGGACGTGTGCGAATAAAGGCGTGCGCGTCCCTCTTCGTTTGTGCGATAATAAAAAGGCGTCATTGTAAATAGGTCTTGTATTTCTTTATCCGTTGAAAGAGACGCTGTATAGCTTATGCTGTCGGATGCGATCTTTTCGAATCCGTCGGGACATTCGGGAGAAAAATCCGCCTCGCGCACGTCGTCGTAGATTATGCGGCGCATTTCGATAAGGTGGTCTTTGCCGGAAGAAACGACTCCGAGCACGCCGCCCGGTTTCAATACTCTCGCGCACTCATCCCACGGGATAGGCGCGAACATACTTACGGCGGCGTCAAGGGAATCGGACTTTATCGGAAGAGAAAAAATATTTGCCGGAATGAAATAGACAGCGCAGTTTCCGTCAAAATCCGCGCCGATGCCGTCTTTCGGCATTAGACCGAACGAGCGCGAGAGCTTTGACGCACATTCCGCGCCGTATTTCGATGCGTCCGCACCTATCCCGATGACGGGAGACGCGGTTTTTTCGTGAAGTCGGCGTGCGATATTAACAGTGTGAAATCCCTCTCCGCTTCCCATATCGCAGAACGACGAAACGGGCGTTATATCCGCAAAGAGTTCGGCGAGAGTCGTGCTGATCTTTGAATAATGTCCGCAGGCGAGGAAGTCGGCACGCGCGCGGATCATGGCTTTTTCGTCCCCGGTGTGTGCGTTTTTCTCTTTCCCGGGCGGCAGAAGATTGACGTAGCCGCTTTTCGACACGTCAAAAGAATGGCGAGAACTGCAGGTCAGACTTCCGCCCACTCTGTTGAGTTCTCCTCCGCAAACGGGACAGGCAAGGTATGACAAAATATCTGAAAGCATAAATATTTCTCCGGAAATCAAAAGTTTTTTTCGTCGGGCTATGGACAAATCGGCGACACGGTGGTATAATACTCAATGCACGGAGGCGTAGCTCAGCTGGTCAGAGCGTTCGGTTCACATCCGAGAGGTCATGGGTTCGAGCCCCCTCGTCTCCACTCGACAAAAAACATCCTCAGGGATGTTTTTTTAGTGAAATTTGCCTTTCGGCAAGTGAAATAGCTACGCTGTGAAATACACCTCCGGTGTGTGAAATGCCTGCGGGCGTGTGATATTTAACTTCGGCGAAGCCGAAATTTCACATTGCAAAGCAATATTTCACTGCATCAGCCTTTCCGCCGCACGTTCCTTTTTAACCACAACACCGACTGAAATAAGCTAAACTTATCTCAGCCGGTTTTTGTTTTATCAGAAATGGCCGTGGCTTCCGCCGTGACTGCCACCGCCGGAGCTTATGTGTACTCCTCCGCCTCCGCCGTGGTGGCTCGATCCGCTGTTGCTCTGTGCTCTCGGTGTCCGTGCGATGCTGCTCGTAAGGAAATAGTCGTTCGCGCGTGTGATGTTCAGGCTGTCTTTTCTTATATAGTCGCTCGCGGACTGCTTTTTGTGTACGGTGTTCATCTTCGAACGCATAACCGATGTTGATATCAGTGAAACTATCGCACCGATTATTCCCGAAACCGTCAGCCTTTCGGAAAGCGGAGTCGGCAGGTTATCGCGGTTCGGCTCGTAGTCGCCGTAATAATCGTGATCTACATCGTAGCCGTCGTCGGTGAAGTTATAGCCGTAAGTCTTCGCAAAATCGACGTAGTAAACAGCGGTCTGTGCGTAGTTATAAATCCCCTGCGCGTAGTTTCCGTCGGACAGCTCGCTCACCATTGTGTCTTCAAGCGCGTACAGTTCACTGTCGCCGAAGTAGGATTTGCCGAGTCCGCTCGTCGAGAACGCCCATTCGCGCGTGTCCATTACGATAAGCAGAATTATTCCGTCGGTGTCTCTGCCGTAGTTCGCGTCATAGTATTCGTCGGCATAGTCCTGCACGTCACCGCCGTTTATTGTGTTTTCAGTCAGAACGGCAAAGGTGAAATCCTGCTCGTTGCTCTTTGAGTCAAGGTAGTCAAGGATTATTTGTTCGTTCTCGGCGGAGATAATATCGGCGTTATCGTTCAGCCGTGACACGCCGTAAGCTGAAACGGACAGCGCAAACAAAGCGACAGAAACTACTGCAAGAAATACGGTAAAAATCTTTTTCATCTCATCACCGCCTTTACAGCAAGAGGAACGACAGCGCGGTGCAAAGTGCAGTCACGCCGAGCGCTATCAAAAGGAAGTAGAGGAACGGTTTTCCCTTACTGACGGGCAGTTTGCCGGAAAATTTTCCGGTCTGTCCGTTCATCGCAAAGGTGTATTTCGTGCCTTTCCATTCGGTCGTCAGAAGCCACACGGGAAGCAAACCGTATCTGACACGGCGGTTTTTGTAGCCTGCGTCGGATTTTTCCGTCGTCAGCGTCGCGTAGCCGTGAACTGTAGCCTTGACCGCGTCTTCGGCGGAGGTCTTCATTCGCTTCTCTGCCCGTTCTGCACATTCGTCTGCGGAAACGTTATATTTATCGGCGAAAAATCCCGACAGGTACGCAGTATTGAAGTCGACAGCCTCGCTCCAGTCGAACGGCTCTATTGATTCCATCATGGTGTCCGTCACTTTAGTCGATCCGTCTACGGGAACATCGGTAAAACCGAGCGAGCCGTCGCGGACTATTCTGTAGTATGAGGTTTCAACGTAATTATATCTGAAATCCGACCACGCGCGCGTTTTTGTTCCCTTGAACGAGAGAGAAACGTCCGCGTCCGCGCTGTAGAGCCAGAACGGAACGTACACGCCTTTTATTTCGTCGATTTTATTCTCAGTCATAAACCCTTTCGGCAGAAGCGGCTTTTTCGAGCAGAACGCCATGAGTGCGTCCTTTGCCTTTTGCTTATCGAGCTTGAACGGAACGACAATATCGGGCTTCAGTATTCCCGAGAGGTTACCGTTCAGAACGACAGCATTCCCACAGAACGGGCAGGACGTCGCAGATGTCGTTTCGTCTGTCACGATCTCGCCGCCGCAGGACTCGCAGACGTACATTCTCAGTCCGTCGCCGTCTGTTATATAGTCTTCAGCCGATTCGCCGTCCGACGGAGCTTCGTTTGCAAGCGTCGCGTCCGTCTCTGCCTGTATCTCATCGGGGTCGTATTCCGATTCGCAGTACGGGCAGCGGACGAGTTGAGTGTTACTGTCGAACACAAGAGAGCCTCCGCATCGCGGACATTTATATTCAAATGTATTCCCCATGGTTTTCCCTCGGTTCCATACGAAAAATTTCTTATTGTATATTATATCATATCGGAATGAATAATTCAAGAAAAACAGAATGAAAAATCCCACGTTCTCATTTACGAAAACGTGGGACGATCTTTTAATTTTCCGTATTACCAATTATTCCGCCACTTCAGTGATATTCGAGAAAGTAGAAATGATGTCGAGCACCTTATCAAACTGCGTTGTAGTCTTCATCTGCTCGTCGCCGTAGTAGGATGTGATTTCGCTTTCGCCAACACCGTACATTTGTGCAAAGAATGCGGTCTTTTCGGCGATCTCTTCATCCGTTACATTTGCGTCAAGCTCTTTTACGAGAGAATACATTACGAGGTCTTCCTTGACGAAGTCGCGGCAGTTTTCGAGAAGCTCGTCATCCGTGATACCGACGTAATCGGAGAGGAACGTTGCGTAATCCGTTCCGTAATATGAAGCATAGTATTCGTACATTTCACGGTAGTAGTCGTATACTTCTTCAACGGCTCCTGCGGGATATGCGATCACTTCGGAATTGTCGATGATCTGCTGCCAAAGTTCCATATTTGTTGCGGATGTCTGGGAGTAAGCCTTCTGGATCTCAACACCCACGCGCTGGGACGTAACGAATTCTTCAACTGTATCCTTACCGAAATATGTCTTTACGAACGTATCGTCGATAGTATCAAGCGTGGGAGTCACAAGCTCGCCCTGGATGTAGTGGACATTGAACGCGAACGTTACAGTCACACCTGCGAGATCGGGATTGTTCTGGTAGGTTTCCGGGAATGTGATCTCAGTCGAGAAAACGTCGCCTGCCTTATGTCCGATAAGAGCGGAGCCGAAGCCGGGGATATAGCCGTTTCCGTCGGATGCGACTATAGGCTGCATCTGAGCTGTACCGCCGTCAAAAGCCACGCCGTCTCTTGTGCCGGTGTAGTCAACTACGACTGTTTCGCCTTCAACTGCGGCGCGGTCGGTGATCTGCTCGTAATCGCTGTAGTTTGCAAGAAGCTGATTCATATAGTCGTTGTACTCTTCGTCCGTCAGCTCTGCGGTCTCGCGTGTAGCGGAAAGACCTTTGTATTCGCCGAGCTTGAGGTACTGAGTGAGATCAGCCGCCATATAGTCAAACGAAGTGATCTCATCGCCGTTGTCGGCTGAATCTGTGTTTTCGTCTGTGTTTTCGGAGTCTGTGTTTTCAGTCGTCTGTTCGTCGGGATTTACCTTTTCTTCATCTTTTTCTGCGCCGCAGGCAACAAGCGAGAGCACCATGCAGGCGATAAGGAGTGCGATAATGAGTTTTTTCATTTTTTACCTCTTTGATAAAGTTTTTAATCTTGTCTATTATAACACACCAATTCCGTTTTTGCAACATTTTCTGCAATAATTTACCGAATCGGCACGTTGACTTACGGAAAAGACGGTGATATAATTATAAAAACACAATCTGACGGTTATATGAACACTGAGTGAAAACCGTCGGACCGACAACTGAAAAGAGGCTGTTTTATGCGTAACTCTTCACTTTGCTATATCGAAAAAGACGGAAAATATCTGATGATGCACCGTGTGAAAAAGGAACACGATGTGAACAAGGACAAGTGGATAGGCGTCGGCGGAGGATTTGAAGAAAACGAGTCTCCCGAAGACTGTGTTCGCCGTGAGACCTTTGAGGAAACCGGACTTACGCTCGGCAAAGTCACGCTTTATTCGGTCGTCACATTCGTTATCGACGGCGGAGAATGCGAGCAGATGTTTTTATTCAAGTGTAACGATTTTTCGGGTTCTCTTACCGACTGCAACGAGGGTGTTCTCGAATGGGTGGACAAAGATATGCTCTACTCCCTCGATCTATGGGAGGGCGACATTATCTTTTTGAGGAAGATCGAAAACGGTTGCCCGTTTTTCACGCTCAAGCTCGTTTACGACAGCAAAGGTTATCTTCTTTCCGCAGTCGAAAACGGTGACAAGGTACTCGTCGACAGGCGATAAGCGTGCGTAATATGTTATTTTCTCCGGAATTATGTTAATTTTTAACACGTTGCGTCTGTATTTGTGAATATCTACAAATACAGACGCTTTGTTTTGTGAAAATGCACCAAAGAAATGTGAGGTTATCTGTAAAATTCGTTTACTCGTATGCTTGACTGTAACATCCGCTGGGGATATAATATAGACGATGAAAAAGAAAGGAAGGTATCGAAGATGTTATACCTCATTGACACAGCCAACATAGACGCCATAAAGAAGTGCTGCGAATTCTATCCGATCGCAGGTGTCACAACAAACCCTACAATAGTATCAAAAGAAAAAACCGATTTCAAAAATCTGATCTACTCTATCCGTGAGATAATCGGCGACAGAAAAATGCTCCACGTTCAGACGACAGCCACAGAAGCCGAAGAAATGCTCAAAGAAGCAAAGATGATAAAGAGCGTGGTCGGCGGCGACTTCTATCTGAAGATCCCGATCACAAAAGAGGGTCTGAAAGGCACAAAGCTCTGCAAGGACGCAGGCATCAACGTCACGATGACGGCTATCTTCACTCAGCCGCAGGCTCTTATCGCAGCCAATGCCGGCGCAGATTTCGTAGCTCCGTACATCAACAGACTTGACAACATCGTTTCCGACGGTGTAAACGTTGTACGCGAGATCGTCGACATTTTCAAGGAATACAATATTTCCACAAAGGTGCTTGCCGCTTCGTTCAAGAACGTTGAGCAGGTACACAAGGTCTCCGTAACGGGCGCGCAGGCAGTAACGATCAACCCCGATCTGTTCGATATGCTCATCTACCACCCTCTGACTTATTATGCAATCGACGATTTCTGCAAGGACTGGGAGACAGTATACGGCGACGCAAAGGTTTCCGACCTTCTCACAAAGTAAAATCGACGAATAATATTCACAAATATACACTGATATTCGTTGATTTTGTAAGAAATTGCAAAAATAAATCAATTTTTTCGGATTTGTGCTTGACAACGCAGAACCGACGTGATATAATCCCTATAACAAATTCAGCCGAAAGTGAGTATGAACGATGACTACGAGAACATCCTTCAACGCAACTCGAATGTTCTCAGCCCGGTTTTTCCGTCGGGCGTTTTAGTCGAGCGTTCATTCGACTTGATTAACTGACAGAAAAGTCCGGGAACTCAAAAAAGAAGGTTTCCGGACATTTTTATTTTCACTCCAAAGAGACAGGAGGACAAAGCTATTGATCGAGCTGAAAAATGTATCAAAAACGTTCTCAACGACGAACGGCAACGTTGAAGCCGTAAAGAACGTTTCACTGAAAATCGAAAAAGGCGACATTTACGGTATAATCGGTCTGTCGGGTGCCGGCAAATCGACTCTCGTAAGATGTATGAACTTTCTCGAAGTCCCGACTGAGGGAGAGGTCATCTTCTCAGGCGTGCCGCTCGCTTCCCTATCCAAAAAAGAACTGCTTGAAACTCGGAAAAAGATCGGAATGATCTTCCAGGGCTTCAATCTGCTTGAGCAGCGGACGGTACTCAAAAATGTCTGCTATCCCATGGAGATATGCGGTGTGCCGCGCAAAAAAGCCGAAGAAAAGGCGAAAAAGCTCCTTGAAACCGTAGGACTCAGCGACAAGCTGAAAGCATATCCGTCCCAACTTTCGGGCGGACAGAAGCAGAGAGTCGCAATAGCCCGTGCGCTCTCGACAGATCCCGAAGTCATCCTCTGCGACGAAGCGACAAGCGCGCTCGACCCGAACACGACGAATCAGATTCTTGATCTACTTAAGCAGATCAACGAAGAAATGGGCGTCACGATCGTGATAATCACTCACGAAATGCGCGTCGTCGAGAAGATATGCAACCGCGTAGCCGTTCTCAACCACGGCGAAGTCATGGAAGAAGGACTTGTCAAGGACATCTTCATCGCACCGAAATCCGAAACGGCACGCGAGCTTATCCTACCTAAAAACACCGCAGTCAGTGAGCTGAAAGGCGGCCGGCTCATCCGTCTTGTGTTCGACGGACAGAAGGCTACGGAGCCGATCATCGCAAATCTCTCGCTTGAGTGCAGTGCGGCGGTCAATATCATGTCGGCAGATATGAAGCAGCTCGACGGCAAATCCTACGGGCAAATGGTTCTGATGCTTCCGACGGAAGAACAGACGCTCGCGCGCATCTTCAACTACCTCGACACGCACGGCGTAAAATACGACGAGATACGAAAGGGGGACGGAGACAATGAGTGAATTCCTTAATTCCCTTTTCGGCGGCGGAATGCTCGCCACTTACGGTGAAGCGCTCCTCGATACGTTGAAGCTGACGCTTGTAAGCACACTGCTCGCCTACGTCATCGGTCTACCGATAGGCGTTCTGCTCTACTGCACGTCGGCGGACGGCATCTTCCCGAACAAGCCGGTGAACACCGTCGTCGGATTCATCGTGAACATAATCCGCTCCGTTCCGTTCATAATCGCACTCGTTATGCTCCAGCCGGTGTCAAAAGCGATAGTCGGCACGAAGATCGGCGACAATGCTTTCATCTTCTATCTTGTCATTTCGGCGGCTCCGTTCGTTGCGCGAATGATAGAATCGTCGCTCATCGAAGTGGATCGCGGCGTTATCGAAGCGGCGCACGCAATGGGCTCGAACAACTTCCAGATCATCACAAAGGTCCTCATCCCCGAAGCAAAACCGTCACTTATCGTCGGCGGCGCTATCGCAATAACGACTATCCTCGGATACACCCCTATGGCGTATCTCGTAGCCGGCGGAGGTCTCGGTCAGCTTGCGATCCAATACGGTCTTTACAGATTCAACAAAGAAATCATGTATATTTCATCCCTACTTCTTATCGTTCTTGTTCAGGTTATCCAGGTATCGTTCACGGCGGTATCTAAAAAATCAGACAAGCGCATAAGATAAATCGGTGACTGATATATAAAAAAACAAATCCAAAAGGAGATTTTATCATGAAAAAAATTCTTTCACTCGTCCTCGCAGCAGTCCTCGCTCTTTCCCTGTTCGCATTCGTTTCCTGTGACAAAAAAGATTCCGACGCTAAGGTCATCAAGGTAGCCGCAAGCTCCACACCGCACGCTGAAATCCTTGAGCAGTGCAAGAGCGCAATGGCAGAAAAGGGCTACACGCTTGAGATCGAAGTAATGGGCGACTACATCATCCCGAACACAGCAACAGAAAGCGGTGACGTTGACGCGAACTACTTCCAGCATCAGCCTTACCTCACATCGTTCAACGAATCGAACGGCACGCACCTCGTTTCCGTTCAGGCTGTACACTACGAGCCTTACGGAGTATACGCAGGCACAAAGGCATCCTTTGACGCACTCGAAGAAGGCGACACCGTAGCAGTCGACAACGACCCGACAAACGAAGCAAGAGCGCTTCTGCTTCTTGACGCCGCAGGTGTTATCAAGATGAAAGAGGGTGCCGATCTCACAGCAACAAAGAACGACATTGCAGAGAATCCGCTGAACCTCAACATTGTTGAAATGGAAGCCGCTATTCTTCCCTCTCAGCTTGACGAAGTTGCTATCGCAGTGATCAACGGCAACTACGCTATAGAAGCAGGTCTGAAGATCGCCGACGCTCTTGCAACCGAAGACAAGAATTCGACAGCCGCTCAGACGTTCGCAAACATCCTTGTAGTCAAGGAAGGCAACGAAAACAACGAAGCAGTCAAGGCACTCTGTGAAATCATCACAAGCGACGCTATCCGCGACTTCATCAACGAGAAGTACGCCGGTGCTGTCGTTCCGATGTTCTGAGATAAACAGAAATAAAACAAAAAAGTACGGTGTTTCGGTGCACCGTACTTTTGTTTTGCTTATAAACCGAGAAGCTGTTTCTTCTTTGCGGCAAATTCTTCTTCGGTGATGATACCGCTGTCAAGGAGGTCTTTGTATTTTTTCAATTCCTCTGCATTGCTCTGCGGAATCTCATTTACTACTGTAGCGGGAGAGTTTTTATTCTGTTGGCGTTCGATAAGGAGGTTACTGATAACTTTATGTATCTCATCGCGGTTTTGGATAAATTTGAATTTTATTGCGCCAGAAGAAGTTGTAACCGCAACACTCTTGATTAAACCTGTTCCGACTGCTGTAATAGAATCTAGCGGAAGATCAACTCTTTTTCGACGAAGTACACCGTATACTCTTTTGTCAGTTACGGTCATTTCAAATTTTGAAAAAGCACCCATACAGGCAAGAACTATCAGCCACACAAGCCCAATTATAATACCAAGCCCAATTAAAGTGCCAAGACCAATTAAAGTACCAAGCCAACCAACAACAATCAGTATGACAGGAAAAATCCATAATTTTGAACATTGTACGCTTCTTATCAAAACCTTTTCTTCCATAACGTTTTCCTTTCAAATTAAAAAAGTGTGTGAAGCCGAAGCAAACACACACCGAAAAATGCGTTACTCCGGATTGCTACCACACAAATCACTTTCTGCACAAATCACTACAAGAGGATGCACAAAAGGAGAACGCATTTTTGCCAAAATCGACAGAAATACCCTCTGTAGTGTTTGTTATTTGATTTGTGTGGTATTCACATTTTAGCATATTTTCTTACTGTTGTAAATACAATTTTTTCTTTTTCCGTACCATTTTGTTATAATATCATCTTTTTTTGTCAATCATAATCCCGAAATAATCTTTTCGGGAGGATATCATGGACAAAAAAGAGACTGCCGGACGGATTCTCTCCCTCATCGGCGGCAAAGAAAACATCGTTTCATATACACACTGTATGACCAGACTCCGCTTCAATCTGAAGGACGAAAGTGCCGCAGACACCGACGCTTTACGCGAAGTCCCCGGGGTAATGGGAGTGGTTCAGTCGGGCGGACAGTACCAGGTCATCATCGGAAGTGAAGTCGCAGGAGTATACGCGGAGCTTGCAAAACTGACGGGCGGCTCGACTACATCGGAAGGAGGCAAAAAATCCGACAAAAAGGACGACAAGAACGCCTTTCTCCGCGCACTTGACACGCTCGCGGGGATCTTCACGCCGATCATTCCGGCGATCACCGGTGCAGGTATCCTCAAAGCCGTTCTCGCCCTGCTCTCCGCCGTAAAAATACTCACTCCCGAGAGCGAAACTTACGCCTTTCTCGCGCTGTTCGCGGACGCGGCATTCTACTTCCTGCCGTTTCTGCTCGCGTTCTCATCCGCAAAAAAATTCGGCGCAAATCCCGTACTCGCGCTGTCTGTCGCCGGGATAATGCTTCATCCCACGTTCGCCGCTTTGCTCTCCGGCGAAGGCACGGCGCATCTCTTCGGTATTCCCGTCACTGCGGCAACTTATTCTTCATCCGTTATTCCGATAATCCTCACGGTCTGGTTTATGTCGTACGTTGAAAAGCTCGCCGACAAGGTTTCGCCTAAAGCGATAAAATTCTTCACGGCTCCGCTCATCACTCTTGTTGTGACCGGATTTGCGGCGATCGTCGTCATCGGTCCTGTCGGTACGCTCGTCGGTGACGCTATCGCTATCGGTATCGGCTGGCTCGACCGCGTTGTGCCGTGGCTCGTTCCCGTGATAATCGGCATCGCTTCCCCGTTCCTCGTCATGACAGGCACGCACTACGGTCTTATCCCTATCGGCATCAACAACATCGCAACTGCAGGTGTCGACCGTCTTGTCGGTCCCGGGATGCTCGGCTCGAACATCGCACAGGGCGGTGCGTCGTTCGCTGTGGCACTGAAAACAAAGGACAGGGATATGCGCTCTCTTGCATCGTCTGCCGGTGTTACTGCTGTTTGCGGCGTTACCGAACCTGCGATGTATGGCGTTAATCTGAAGCTGAAAAAACCGCTCATACCCGTTATGATCGCAGGCGGTCTGTCCGGGTTATTTATGGGACTTACCGGAGTCGGGCGGTATACAACAGGCTCGCCGGGACTTCTCGCGCTTCCCGGATATATCGGTGAAGAAGGACTGACGAACATCACGAACGCGCTGATCGGCTCGGCTATCGCGTTTGCCGTCGGATTTGTCGGTACTCTGCTTATTCCGCTTTACGGTAAAGAAAAAGCCGTCGACGGTTCAGCCTCATCGGACGGAGAAAAGCCGAAAGTCCGTCAGCCGAAAGGAATAATCACGCTGTCTTCTCCGATAAAGGGGCGCGTCGTTTCGCTCAGAGAAGTACCTGATGAAACGTTTGCGTCGTCCGTTCTCGGAAACGGCACGGCTATAGTTCCCGACGGCAGTCTGCTCGTTGCTCCTGCTGACGGAGTGATAGAATCCGTAACTGACACGAAGCACGCAGTCGTTTTGTCTGCCGACTGCGGTGCGGAAATACTGATGCACGTCGGTATCGACACAGTTGAGCTGGGCGGCAAGCACTTCCGCTCGTTCGTCTCTCCGGGTGATCGGGTAAAAGCAGGAGATCCGCTTATCGAATTCAATCCCGAAGCGATACGCGAAGCCGGTTACGATCTTACCACGCCGATGATCATTATAAACTCCGACGAATTCCGTTCAGTCGAGCCACTTACGGCAGATGCAATAGAGCGCCGTCCGCTTCTGAGGCTCATACCGTCGGGAGGTATCTGATATGGTGAAAGAATTTCCCGAAAATTTTCTGATCGGCGGTGCGCTGGCGGCTAATCAGTGCGAGGGTGCGTACAATGAGGGCGGAAAAGGGCTGTCGGTACAGGATGTTTTGCCGCACGGTCTGCGCGGAAAGCGGACGGACGAGCCGACTTCCGACAATCTCAAACTGCGCGGAATCGACTTTTATCACCGCTACAAGAACGATATTGCTCTCTTTTCGGAGTGCGGATTCAACGTACTGCGTGTGTCTATAGCGTGGTCGCGCATCTATCCGAACGGTGACGACGACGAGCCGAACGAAGAGGGGCTAAGGTTCTACGATTCGCTGTTCGACGAGCTTATTTCTCACGGAATAAAGCCGCTCGTGACGCTTTCGCACTACGAAACACCGATGAATATTGCGAAAAAGTACAACGGCTGGTGCAACAGGCGGACTATAGGTTTCTTCACGAAATACGCGGAGACAGTGTTCCGTCGGTACGGCGACAGAGTGAAACTATGGTTGACGTTCAACGAGATAAACGCACTTCCCCACGCGCCTTTCATGGCCGGTGCTATTATGACGCCGAAAGAGGAACTCAGCGAAAATGATCTGTACAATGCGATGCACTATCAGCTTGTCGCGTCTGCGGCGGCGGTAAAGCTATGCCACGAGATAATCCCCGACGCGAAGATCGGCTGTATGGTGCTCGGTGTGACAGTCTACCCTCTCACGCCGAAGCCGGAGGATGTTCTTGCGGCGTATATGCGCGACCGCGAGACGTATGCGTTCTCAGACGTGCAGGTCTTCGGGCGGTATCCCGAGTATTTACGGAATTATTTCGCCGAACACGGGATCGAACCTGACATAATCCCGGGAGACGAAGAAATACTAAAAAATACGGTTGATTTCGTGTCTTTCAGCTATTATTCGTCGGTATGCGAGGCGGTTGACGGCGGCGACACTCCCCACACAGGCGGCAACATCTCGCGCGGACTTGTGAATCCTTATCTGCACTCGTCCGACTGGGGCTGGCAGATAGACGCGCTCGGGCTGAGATACACACTGAATCGGCTTTACGACCGCTACAGGATCCCGCTTTTCATCGCGGAAAACGGGCTTGGCGCAGTTGACGAGCCGATAGAACTCGGCGGCAGTATCTCAGTAGACGACAGCTACAGAAGCGACTATCTCGAAGAGCATCTCCGCTCGGTGCTCGGTGCGCTCGGCGACGGCGTTGACGTTTTCGGATACACGATGTGGGCGCCGCTCGACATTGTTTCCGCCTCGACTGCCGAAATGCGGAAGCGGTACGGGCTGATCTACGTCGATCTCGACGACAGCGGACGCGGCACGATGAACAGATCCAGAAAAAAGTCGTTCTACCGCTACAAGGAGATAATACGGACTCGCGGAAAGTGTTTGTTTGATAACTAAAACAAAAAACCTCACGTTTTTTTCGTGAGGTTTTATTGTGTCTATGATTTTTACGACTTCGTAGCTATGAGCGTTCTTGCGCGGCTTGCGATGACTTTCGATGTGTCTTCCGCGCTCTTTGTGCCTGCGTAGAAGCCCGAAAGCTCTTCGTTGATTATATCGACAAGCTCCTCGTCCGTTCTGAGTACAGTCTTTACGTTTTCAAGGATGTCGAAGAATGTTTCGACCATTTCTTCGTCAAGAGTTACGTTCGAGTTGATCTGGAAGTTGATATAGTCTTCGGAGTATCCCATCTGTTTCAGCCATTCGTAGTCGTTGACATAGCTGCCTATATACTGCTGCTCTCTCTTTGCGTTCTCAAGGGCGGTGTCTGCCTGCTTGCGGACGTTTTCTTTGGATACGGAAAGTCCGTAGCCGGGATCGTATGTTTCAAGATAGAATTTGATGAAATCCCATGCCTGGAGCTTTGCTTCGGTCTTTGCGCTGATCGCAAATTCTGCTTCCGGCTGAATTACAGCGCCGTTTGAGGTTTCGTCGTCCGTCGGAAGACCGATGAACGTAATGTCTCTTGAGCCGAATTCACGGTAAGGATAAGATATGGATTCAACCGCGTAAAGAGATACGTTATCAAAGAGGGATTTGTCGTTCCAGAAGCGGAGAGCCATGTTTTCGCTGATCTCTCTGTCCTTTGCTTCGTCGTAGATGTATTCGTCGCCGCCCTTTTCCATTTCATCGTAGAACGCTTCCCAGATCCCCATTTCGGGAACGTCTTTCAGATATGTGATGAAGTCTCTGAACGCCTGCGTGTCGAACTTCGTGTTGCCTGTTTCCCAGTCGACAAGTCCGCTCATGCCCATATTGACAACGCTCTCAAATACTTCATTTCTGCCCGAACCGAAGAACGCATCCATTCCCTCAGGCATATTCTTGACGGCGTTCATAAATTCGTCGAACGTCCAGCCCTTTTCGTTTCCGACGAATTTCGGCTTTGCGGCGAGTGTATTGACATAGTACGATACGATCATCGAGTACATTCTGCCGTTTATTTCGTTTGCGCGGAAGATGTTGTCGTAATATTTTGTTCTGTCGATGCCGTATTCCTCGCTGTCGATGTATTTATTGAGGTCGACGAACACGCCTTTCTGGAAGTACGACTGTACGGGAAGCGAATAGTCAAGCATTACGATGTCCGGAAGTGCGCCTGTCACGATCTCGTTATTGAGCTGTGTGCGCGCGCCCGTCCATTCGTTTTCCTGATTGTTGTAGCTGTCGTATGTCTTTACGGTGATTCTGACGCCGTCGCTCTGTTTATTATACGCCATAATTGCTTTGATGAGGCTATAATCGCCGTAGATAGAACCGACGGTGAGGATGACTTCTTCCTTTATCTCTTCGTCCGGCACTTTTGTGAGGATCGAAACGGTAGTTTTGCCGTCGCCGACTGACCAGTCAGTCGAGGACTTAAGGAATTTGCCCTCTCCGATAAGAGTGAGGTTTGAAAGATTCGTGTAGTCGATGTCGGAGTTGATGAAGTTCAGTTCCTCGCCCGTTTCACCTGTAGCGGTGTCGAAATATGCGACTCCCGTGTCTTTGCGGAAGAACACCTTTGTACCGTAGCCGCCTACAGTGCTGTACATCATATCGGAGAGCTTGTCGTCGCTCTCGATCGGTGTTACCTGGCCGTTTACAATGGTATAGAAGCTCATCTTTGTCCAGTTCACGTCGTACATACCGACGAACAGTGTGTCGCCGACTGCGTTCATGCTGTTGATGTAGCCCTCTCCAAGCTCTATCTTTTTGACGAGCTTCATATCCCCGTCAACGACGTAGATAGAGCCGCTGTTTACGTTGAAGTAGTAGTTTCCGTCGGAGAGCATAACGATATTGTTTATATATGCGTCTTCGGGATTGATGCCTGCGCTCGCGTAGCAGTCGTTGAGGCACTTCATATCGGAGAGTGCGCCGGTCGTCATATCAACGGTGAGGATGTAATATTCGTTTGTGTATATGAACGTTTCCTCGTCGTATTTTCCGACGTTATAGAGCACTTTGACTGTTCCGTCTGCACCCATGAAAAGACCGTTCATCCAGCCGTCCGCGAGCTCTTCGGGAAGAGTTTTGTTGTCTATAACAACTTCAGTTGCTTCTCCTCCGTCAAGCGGCGCACGGGAGATGACCTGCTCTGATAGATAATTGCACCACATTCCGTCCGGCACCCAGATGTTATAGTTCTCGTCGATGATCACGCCGAATTCGTCGGGTTCACCTTCCGGCTTGTATTCTTCCTTCGGTTCCGGTTCGGGAATAGCAGGAGCAATGTCAATATCAACTGACGCAACAGGCTCTTCAATTTGCTCTTCGGTCATCGGTGCCTGTGCTTCTTCGTCCGAAATATCGGCAGGAGCGACAGTTTCTTCAGTACCATTTGTTACGGTGACCGAAGATGATGCTGCCTCGGAGTAAACTATGTCGTCATACAGCACCGGTCCGTCTATCGAAAAATCGCCGGGGTTATAGTTATAGTAGTAACCCTCGAACCGTTCGATTTCCTCGCCGTTTTCGTTCATGACTAAGGTATATGTTCTGTCGTATGTCATGACGATAGCGTCGTCTGATGCGAATATGTTACTTACGTACCCCGGGATCTCGCAGTTTTCGAGAAGCTGTTCCGAGTAAACGTGTTCTCTTTTTGTTTTCTTCAGTTTTGATATGTCCGTGCCGTCGATTTTCTTCGAGCATGACGAAAAGATTGCCGCGCAGGAAAGTACCATAACCAGCGCGAGAATGAGTGAGACTGTCTTTTTTACTGTCATTTTCATACCTCTTTCAGTTTATTGTTTCGTTTTCTTATGCCGCGCGGCTTTTCCGAATAGATTTTTCACCGACGCGACCGGTGTATATCCTGAAACCACGACAAGGACGATCGACGCGATGAGTGCCGCTCCCGCAACAGACGCGAAGATGATCTCAAATATCATCAGCCGCGCGCATCTGTAGTCGCTGACTCTTGCTTCGTTCTCCCAGTACGGGTACTCAAGCGTATTTATGTTGATCCACGAATATGTTAGTTTCTTCATATTCGAGAATCTGTTTTCAAGTGAAAACCGTTTTGTTGCTTCGATTATGTCGCTTTTGTCTTCGTTCAGTCTGATAACGTTGTCGAAGATATTTTTTGCGAACGATTTGACGGGATTCGGAAGTACGGCTTCGTATGTCGTATAGGAGCACTGCCCTATCTTTGCGTAGCCTCTGCCGCTCATTATCATTCTCGGACGTTTGCCGTAGGTGTAGCCGTATGCGCCTCCCGTCTTTTCGGGTTTATATACGCCCGAGACGGTGTACTCTTCTCCGCCGGCAGTAAACGTCATGCCGACAACGTTCGTCGCGCCGAACAGCTTCCACGCGAGGTCTTCGTCAAGCACAACTCCCATGGGATTCGACATATCGTTAAGGAATCCCGAGCCGAAGACGAAATCATAGGTGTGGAACGTGAAGAAATCGCCGACCGCGACTGTGACAAGTGCAGTCGTCGTTTTTTTCGCCGAGACGGTCAGCTCCGTTTCAAACGATGCCGCGTAAGCCCAGCGTCGTCCGCCGACTGACGAGACAGCCGCTTCCGTGAGTGCGGATTCCATTGAATGCTCCCACATTCCGAGAGTGCTTTCATCAAATCCGTTGTCGTCGTCCGTATATGCGGCGATCACCGCGTAAGGTGAGCCGTCCGACGACCACCGCTTACCTGCTTTAAGATAATCAAGCGAGTCGCGCTTTCCGCCGACGACAAGCTCGATCACTCCTACTACGGTAAGTGCGAAGACAAGCACTATCGCAGTGACGGCGGCGGCTTTGAGTGTTTTTTTGTTGACTTTTTCGCTCATATCGGTTACCGTTGCATCATTCGTCAGCGAGACGGATCATCTGACCGTCGCTGATCGGCTTTTCGGAATTTGTTATGACAAATTCGCCGCCGAGAAGTCCGGATACGGACGTCTTCGTGCTGTCAGACGCGACGACCTCGATATTCACTCTGTGAGCCTTATATCTTATGCCGAGCGGCGTTTTCTTCGATTCGACCGTGAGAACGTAGCTTCCCTCGCTGTCCTGGCGGATAGCGGAGTTCGGGAACACGTTATCGTACGACGAGCTTCTGTCGCCGACAGACAGTGTGAGCTGCTGTCCCTCGTAAACGTCGCCCTTTATTTCAAATATAACTATCTTATTCTTGCCCTGGCTCTGCGGATCGGAGCGGATCTGCGTTATCGACGCTTCAATGTTCGAGTACCACCACGAGTTCGACACGGTGACGGGCGAGCCGACCTGTATCTTCCGCGCTTCTTCGGTAGAGACTGTTACTTCGCAGGAGTATCCCTTGTCTGCGATCTCGAGATCGGCTACGGTAAGTCCGCTCGACACGCTCTCTCCGGGTACGACGTAAAGTGACACGATCCTTCCGGCGATAGGAGCAGTCACGCTGAGCGTTTCGGGTGCTTCACCGTAGGATTTTATCTTTGCTTCAAGCTCATCAAGCTGTTTTTTCTGATCCGCTCTGTTATTTGAAGACGAAAGATTGCTCTTATACTGCTCATTTTTTGTGATGTCAAGGTCGGTCTTTGCGTCTTTCATTTCGTTTTCGGCGGATTTCAGTTCTGCTTTGAGTGTTTCGAGATCTGCGTTTTCTTCAAGCTCTTTTTTTGCCGCTTCAAGCTCTTTTTCGGCTCCGTCAAGCTGTGCTTTCAGAATTTCAAGCTCGCCTGCCGACTCGAACGCCTTACGCGCCGCTTCGATATTTGCTTTTGCGCTCTCGTAGATAGGCGTGATCTCGCCGAGTTCAGTCGTTGCGTCAGCGTATTCGTCGTTCAGTTCTTCGAGGTCGTGTTCTGCCTGAAACATTTCGATCTCAGTGACCTTATCCGAGCCGATTATACTGAGTTTCTTCTCACATTCGGCGATCTGCTCGTTATTTTTCATGATCTCGGCGATGTTCGTCTCAAATGATGCGTAGAGCGATGCGTTCGCCTCTTCGAGAGACTGTATGGTATCGGTAAGCCCTTTCGCCTCTCTCATCTTCTTGACCTTTGCCGAAAGTGCGGAGACTTGTTCACCGATCCGCTTTTCGTATTCCTTTGCGTCTTTATAATCGGATTCGAGTTCGGCAAATTTCATCTCCATTTCTGCGAGAGAGCCTTCCGCTCCCTCTGCACCTGCCTTTGCGTTCTCGATCTTCATATTGAGCTTTGAAATCTGTTCTTCAAGAGCGGTGACCTTTGCAGACAGCTCCTTACGCTTTGCGGCGATCTCATCAGCTTTTTCGGCTGTGTCGGGCGAATCCTTCATCAGCTTATCGTACTGCGCTTTCAGCTTATCGTAAGACGTTTTTGCGTCGTCGTAGCGCGTCTGTGCGGCCTCAAGAGTCTGAGAATTGCGGAGATATGTCACATTATCATCGGCGAGGTCGAGCGCGTACTGCCTCTTCAGCGAGTTATACTGCTCTTCAAGGCTGCTGAGTTCCGTGCTTTGACCACCCTCAAGTGCGATGATGACCTGATCTTTTTCGACGTAGTCGCCCTCTCTGACGTAAACGGAGCGGACTTTTCTCGTCTGTATCATTCCGTCGTCCGTCTTCGGCTCGTAGATGACTTTATAGCTTTCGTTCGCTTTGACGTTACCCGTCAGGCTGACAGAGGTAGAGAGCGACGAATACTGACCGTACTGCGCCGACACCTCCGGAAGCGAATATGTCATTATTGTATTTGAGAAAAATGTAAGAAGCAGGAGGATAAGGAGAAAAATTATTGCGACGTTCTTTATCCAGCCTCTTTTTTTTGCGGTATTTTCGTTATTCATTTCATAGTCTCCCGTATTATATCTTTTCAGGTTTCACTTAGCCTTTGACCGACGCGGAATACGATATTCCGTCGACGAGATAATCTTCACTGTAGAGGAACAGAAGCACCGGCGGAACCATATATATGACGGCTATCGCAAGCGCAACGCCTGTATCGGATTCGTTTATCTTCGAGAGGAAAACAGACAAGGGGTACAGGTCGGTATTGGTGAGCAGTACAAGCGGCTGTTCTACCATGTTCCAATAGTCGATGAACACAAGTATGCCGACCGAGAACAGTGTGGCGCGGCACATCGGAATGAAGATCCTCCAGAATATCTGCCATTCTCCCGCGCCGTCGAGCTGTGCGGCTTCTATCATCGCTTTAGGCAGGCGTTTCATGTACTTTGTGAGGATAAACACCGCAAACGGTGAGAATATCCCCGGAAGTATTATCGACCAGCGTGTATCAAGCAGGTTCAGTTTGCTTATAACGAGGAAGTTCGGCACGAGCGTTACCTGATACGGCATAAGCATCAGAATAATGTACGTGAAGAACACGATACTGCGAAACTTCGTCTCGACTCTTGCGAACGCATACGCCGCGCCTGCCGACAGTATAAGCTGGAAAACAACTATCGGAAGCACATATATGACGGAGTTCCAGAACTTCACAAGGTAATCGGGGGATTTGAGAAGCACCGTCGAATACTGCGTGAAGCTGACCTTTGTCGGGATGAGCTGCATATTGATCTTTTCGTTAATGAAGACGTGACCGCCGTCGCCCGACACGCCGAGTCCCGTGAAAATCTTGCCGTAGTTTGCCGATATTTCGGTAGTCGACATAAACGAGTTCGTGAATGTGAACACAGTCGGCAACAAAAACAGCACGGCAAAGGTTATCAGCACGATAAGAGAAAACGCGACGAAGAGTATCCGTTTTGCCTTCGGTTTCTTTTTCTTCTTTACGGGGAACATGTCCTCGCGGAGTGTGATGTCGCCGTTCATTCTTCGATCCCCTCCCCTGCTTTACTGTCAACAAAGAGAAGAACAGATATTATAACTATCATTATGAGGCACAGCACAACGGCGGCGCTTGAGAGCTTCTGATAGTCGTAGTTTGCAAATGTATTGTTCATAAAATGCTGCAAGGTGTACATTGAGTCATACGGGTAGTTGCCCGTCAGCAGATACACCTCTCGGAACACCTTGAAGGAGTTGATAAGCGACATTATCGTGACGAACGACAGTGACGAGACGAGATAGCGGAGCTTGATCTTGAAGAACCGTTGTACGCTGTTGCATCCGTCGAGCGTTGCGACTTCGAGAATATCCTTCGGCACTGCGGAGAGCGCGGACATGAACATTATCATATTATAGCCGATGTTCTTCCAAAGGAAGAGCAGAACTACAACGAGAATGCCGTAGTCGGATTTGAGCCATTCGATCTTTCCTGCACCGAAAATGGCGGTGATATCGTTTATCGCGCCGTTATAGTCGAAGAGCATCTGCCAGATAAGGATAACGGATGCGGCAGGCACGATCATCGGAGAGAGAAAGACCGTGCGGAACACGCTTTTTGCCGGAAGCTCGGATTCAAGGAGCATCGCAAGCAGAAGCGGTATCACAACGACAAGCGGTACTGCTATCGCCGAGAAGATTCCGGTATTCTTCAGTGCAAGAAGAAACGCGGAGTTGCGGAAAAGCCGCGCGAAATTTTCAAGTCCGACGAAATTCGGATCGTTCACGCTGTCGATCAGCGAATAGTAGATGACAACAAAGAACGGAAGCACGAAAAACACGAGAACGCCGAGAATTGACGGGAGCATATAGAGTGAGGTCACTGCCCTTTCTCTCTGCTCCTGCCGACTTCGGCGATGATGTTCTTTTTTTATCACGGCGCGTTCCGGTTTCTCGGTGCGCTTTATTTTTGTTTCAGTCATAGTACAGTCCCGGGTTAATATGTATTCATATTCTTAGACGACGGAAAGCGAAAAAAGTTCCTTTGTTTCCGGCGAAAAATTAAATATTTTTCGCCTCCGTCGCAGACTCTTCCTAAAATAATATTATAGCATACTTTCGTGAGAAATGGGAGAAAAATCGGAAAAATTATGCTTTCAAAAAGAAAAAGCACCGCTTCAAACGGTGCTTTATGTGGATTATTCGAGAGGTTTCATCGTCGGGAAGAGCAACACGTCTCTTATCGACGCGCTGTCGGTGAGAAGCATTACGAGTCTGTCGACTCCGAATCCGAGTCCGCCCGTCGGAGCCATACCGTATTCAAGAGCCGTAACGTAGTCGTAGTCGACCTGCGCTTTTGATTCGGGATTGAGCTTCTTGCGGTCTGCGACCTGCTTTTCAAAGCGTTCTTTCTGGTCGATAGGATCGTTCAGCTCGCTGAATGCGTTGCCGAATTCCGTAGCGTTGATGAAATATTCAAAACGTTCGGTGAATTCGGGATTGCTCGGCTTACGCTTTGCAAGCGGGCTGATCTCGACAGGATAATCGTAAATGAACGTCGGCTGGATGAGCTTGTCTTCAACAAATGCGTCGAAGAACTCGGCAAGGATAGAGCCGCGCGTCGGTACTTCGGGCAGGTCGACGTTATGCGCTTTTGCGGCTGCTATTGCGTCTTCGTCTGTCTTCCAATCGTTGAAGTCAACGCCGGAATACTTCTTCACTGCCTCAACCATTGTGAGTCTGTCCCAGTTTCCGATGTCGATCTCATTGCCCTGGTAATTGATCTTCAGTGAGCCGCAAACCTTTTCGGTAACGGTCTTCATCATATCTTCGACAAGGTCCATCATTCCGTGGTAGTCGGTGAACGCCTGATACAGCTCGATCGAGGTAAATTCGGGGTTATGCTTCGGGTCCATGCCTTCGTTACGGAAGATACGGCCTACTTCATATACTCTGTCCATACCGCCGACTATAAGTCTCTTTAAGTAAAGCTCCGTTTCGATACGGAGTACCATATCCATATCAAGAGTGTTATGGTGCGTGAAGAACGGTCTTGCGGACGCGCCGATCTCAAACGGTGTGAGGATAGGTGTATCAACTTCGAGGAAGCCCTTGCCGTCAAGATAGTGGCGAAGCTCCGTGAGGATACGGCTTCTCTTTATGAATGTCTCTTTTACTTCGGGATTTACGATAAGGTCAACGTATCTCTGGCGGTAACGTGTATCGAGATCCTGCAGTCCGTGATATTTTTCGGGAAGCGGAAGAAGGGACTTCGAGAGGAGCTTTATCTCGCTGACGTGGATGCTGAGCTCTCCCATTTTTGTGCGGAAGACTTCGCCCTTTGCACCGACTATATCGCCGATGTCGAATTTCTTGAAATCCGCGTACGGCTCGTCGCCTATCTCGTCACGGCGGACGTAAAGCTGCATATCGCCTTTGTTGTCGCGGAGGTCCGCAAACGATGCTTTGCCCATGACGCGCTTCGTCATAAGGCGGCCTGCCATGCAGACAACTTCGCCTGTATGTGCTTCCGGCTCGATGGCGGCGTATTTTTCCTTGAGGTCTGCGGAATATGCGTCCTGCGGATACGACATTATTTCATACGGATTCTTGCCGTTCTGCTGAAGATCGGCGAGCTTTTCACGGCGTACTCTTACGAGATCGTTATAGTTTTCCTGAGTCGCTTCGTTCTGTACTGCGGGATTTACGTTATTATCTGCCATTTTTATGTCTTCCTTTTCTCGTGTCAGTTCTTTGTTCTCTCGACTGAAAGAATTTTCAGCTTGATATCCCCTGTGGGAGTTGTGACTGTTACTTCCGCGCCGACTGTCTTTCCGACAAGCGCACTTCCTATCGGGCTGATATCGGAAATTTTACCGTTCATCGGGTCTGCCTGGTTCGTGCCGACGATATCGTAAACGACTTCTTCTTCAAAATCTTCGTCGTACACCTTGACGGACGAGCCGAGATTGACAACATCGTCGCGCACCTCGTCTGCGGTGATGATCTCGGCGTGCTTGAGAAGCTCCTCAAGCTCTGCGATCCTTGCGACTACCTGTCCCTGTTCGTCCTTTGCGGCGTCAAGCTCACTGTTTTCTGAGAAGTCGCCGAGCGAACGGGCGAATGCAAGCGCTTTCTTCACTTCTTCTGTCTTCTCACCTTTGAGGTAGTTGAGCTCTGTTACAAGGGCGTCGTAGCCTTCCTGTGTATATTTGGTGGTCTTCTTGTCTTCCATGGTATAGAGTCCTTCTTTGCGTTATATGAATTTGTTTTTGTCTTAATCTGCGAGGGCTTCGACTGCGGCGCGAAGCTGGTTGTCTTCTTCGTCGGTGATCTTGAAGACGTTTTTCTCTGCAAGTGCCTCGTCAAGCTCTACTTCAATATCCGGCACGATTCCTACATCGTGATAGTTTTCGGAGAACGGCGGATTGTACATTCTGTAAGTCACCGTTACGGCTCCGCCTGTGGAAAGCGGTACCGTCGTCTGCATACAGCCCTTGCCGTATGTCGTTGTACCGACAATAACAGCCTTATCGTAATCGCGGACAGTGGACGTGAACAGCTCAGCCGCGCTTGCAGTACTGCCGTTTACGAGAACTGCCATCGGTATATCAAGCTCACGCGGATCCGAATACATTGCTCTGACTTCTTTTCCGTCGGCATCCATAATGTGAACGATAGGTCCTGCCGGAACGATGAAATCAAGCGTCTGTACAATGGAGTTAAGCTCTCCTCCGGGGTTATATCTGAGGTCGACGACGAGCTTTTTGCATCCGTCGTTCACGAGAGCGTTTACGGCTTCGATGAACTGCTCCGACGTCGGTACGTCAAATTCGGTGATCTTTATGACTCCGACTTCTTCGTCGAGTGCGTATTTATGGTATGTCACGGAAACCGCTGTCACCTGTTCGCGCTCAACCTCAAAGTCGATCTCTTTTTCGTAGTTTTCGCCGCGTGCGACAGTGAAGTACGCCTTTGTACCGATCTCGCCTCGGATCTTGTCGATAGCTCCGTAGTAACCGAGATCAATGACGGATTCGTGTTCTTCGCCTGCGTAGATGACGAGGTCGCCGGGAAGCACACCTGCGCGGTCAGCCGGAGAATCCGGGAACACGTTGATGACTTCGATGACCTGATAGTCTGCGTTGAAGATGACGTTTACGCCGATGCCGGCAAATTCACCCTCAATGTCGCTCGTCCATTCCTTGAAGTCCTCGGCGTTATAATATCTGCCGTATTTATCTTCCGTGCCGGCGACATATCCGTCTATGGCGCAGTCGATGAGGAATTCGTCGTCAAGCTCACCAATATAGATTGATCTGTATATCTCGTCGACTTCAGCGATACGCTCGGCGAGCCTGTTTATAAACTCGTTATCCGTTCTTTTATCTGCGCTGTCTTCCGTCGCGTCTGTGGCGGATGTATCCGGTATTTCCGCATTATTCAGTGCGTCGGACACGTTTTTGAACGTCATCAGCGAGAATGTCGCCATGAACACTGCAAGTCCGAACAGCAAAGCGATAATAACAGCGACAAAAAGTGAAATTTTCTTTTTCATTATTATGGAGACGCCTCCGATTTGATTACTGATTTTTCTTTACTATTATTCCCGTATGTTTGTGATGTAATCAGTATATTACGGGAATGAGAGATAGTTGCGCGGCTGTACGACTGCACCGTTTTCTCTGACCTCGAAGTGGAGGTGATAACCGGACGCCGAGCCTGTCATTCCGACGTATCCGAGGAGCTGACCTGCCGCAACATAGTCACCCTGCTGTACTGCTCTCTTTGACATATGAGCGTACAGTGTGGAAATTCCGCCGCCGTGGTCTACGACAACATAGTTGCCGTAGCTGTCGTGCCATTCGCTCTTCAGAACGGTTCCTCCGTTGTATGAATATATCTCGGTTCCGCTCGCGCAGGCAAGGTCGATGCCGAGATGATAGTCGTTCACTCCCCAAAGCACGCGCCAACCGAACTCGGACGAAACATAGTAGTATACTCCTGCCTGGAGAGGCCATCCGCCCGTGCCGCCGACATACGCCGACTGGCTCTTTCGCTGAAGCTCGGCGAGGTAATTTTCAAGCTCGCGGTTCATCTTATCTTCGAGATTCTTATAGTATGTATATGTATCCATACTTGCGCTCTCGTCTTTTTCAAGCCGTGCCATGAGCGCGATCTTCTCGTCGTAAGTTTTCTGACTGCTCTCTATAGCCTCTTCGTAGTCCTTTACTCTGACGAGCTGGACTTCCTTTGAGTCGGAGAGCTTCTTTTTTTCGGTTTCAAGATCGGCTCTGTTCGCGTTCAGCTCTTTTATGATCCGTTTATCGTACTCGATTATTGCACGGACGTATTCGAGCTTCGAGAGAAAGTCCACAAGGTTCTTCGAGCCGAGTATCAGTTCGATATAGTCGGTCTCCTGCTCCATGTATTCTCTTTTCATTCTCTCGAGGTATGCGTTATGCTGATTGTCGATCTTCTTTTCAAGTGAGGCGATGCGTTCTTCCGTCTCGCTGATCTGCTTATTGAGCGTTTCAAGCTGTTTTTCGGCGAGCTGCTTCCAGTTTTCGTTATAGGAGATTAGTTCGTCGAGCTTTGCGACCTCTTCCCATGTGCTGGACTTCTGTCCTCTGATATAAGCGAGGTCGTTCTGCGCCTGCTTGATATGCGCCGAGATATCCGCAAGCTGATCTTCGTACGACTGGACAGTCGCGTCGGTCGCCGAAAGCGAACAAATCGGCATAAGCACGAGCATAAGCGCACAAAGCAGTGCCGCCGTTATTTTTTTCAGTGTGTTTTTATTCATGTTCGTAAATCAGTTTTCTTTAAGGTATTTACCGAGTGAAATGGAGCTTCCTATAACACCGGTAAGAATACCGACTGCGATAAATCCGATAAGTACAAGCGTTTTCACGTCTCCGAAGCCGACTATCGAGATCATCTGAAGATCCTCAAGCACGAGGTTTTCGGCGTAGGAGTAAACGTACCATTCGCCGAAGAACGCGATGACGGACGCAAACAGTCCGATGAATATGCCTTCAAACGTGAACGGAAGCGAGATGAACCAGCCCGTCGCTCCGATATAGCGCATAATGGCGATCTCGTTCTTACGCGCATAGACGGAGAGCTTTATCGTATTGATGATAATGAACACGCTGACGACTCCGAGGATGACAAGGAACCAGATAAATACTATCATTATTCCCTGCTTGAGATTCTCGATTGTCGTTGCGAGATCAAGCCTGTCGTTGATCTTGTCGATTCCTTCGATCTGCGAAAGTTGATAGTTCAGCTCCGGCACCTTATCGGTATCGATATATGTAATGACGAATTTATCGGGGAGCGGGTTTTCCTCATCCGTTACGTCATCGTAAACGTCGTTTTTCTCTTTCATTTCGGCAAGACCTTCGGCTTTGGTCACTCTCTCGACAGATGCGATATTGTCGAGCTTTGCGATCTTTTCGCCGATCTCGGTGATCTCGGCTTCGTCGGCGTCCGTGTCAACGAAAACGGCTATCTGATTGAGCACACCGAAATTCGAGAGGTTCAGATCAATATTGTAAACAAGCAGTGAAAATCCGCCGATGACGACGAGCAGGCTCATAAGCACCGCGACAGACGCGAATGTCATGACTCCGTTACGCCGCATTCCGGCGAGTGCCTGCTTAATGAAGTAGAAGATATTATAACGTTTCATTGAACATACCTCCCACTCTGTCGTCGACGATAAGTCCCTCTCTGATGCTGACAACGCGCTGTTTATAGTAGTCGACGAGGTTCTTCTCGTGGGTCACGACTATAACGGTCTTGCCGAGCTTATTTATCTTTACGAGCAGGCTCATGATCTCAAGCGACATTTTCGGGTCGATGTTGCCGGTCGGCTCGTCGGCGATGATAATTTTCGGATTATTCGCGAGCGCACGGGCAAGCGCGACTCTCTGCTGTTCTCCGCCTGATATCTCATGCGGAAACGCATCCTGTTTTCCGACAAGGTTCACGGTATTGAGGATGGCAGGTACACGTCTCTTTATCTTCGAGTGCGGTGTTCCGACGACCTCCATTGCAAACGCGACGTTTTCGTATACCGTTTTCTTCGGGAAGAGGCGGAAATCCTGGAACACTACGCCAAGCTCGCGCCTGTAGAAAGGAATATCCTTCGTTTTCATCGAGCCGAGATCGTAGTCCCCGACCGTCAGCTTGCCGGACGTAATCGTCTCTTCACGGAGGAGTAGCTTCATTATCGAGCTTTTTCCGGCTCCGGAATGACCGACGATAAAGACGAATTCGCCCTCGTCGATATGTAAGTCTATTCCTTTGAGCGCCATCGTTCCGTTCGGATAGACGAGCTTTACGTTTTCAAAATCAATCATATTTTTCTCCACTGGGGTGCGGATAACGTTTTAATCGTCCGCACTGAATAAAAACATCGCAGGGACCTTGCGCGGTTTTTTCGTGATGTCATACGGCGCAGTCCCTGTCTGATATTCGTTTGTGCGGCTTAATATTTGGAGGGTTTTGTCGTCAGGTATCTCTTGACCATGAGCGCGACCTTGAACGTGATCGCGTGGTCGAATTCCCTGAGGTCAAGACCTGTGAGTTTTCTGATCTTTTCGAGTCTGTAAACGAGAGTGTTTCTGTGTACGAACAGCTTACGCGATGTTTCGGACACGTTTAAGTTGTTCTCGAAGAAGCACTGGATCGTCATGAGTGTTTCTCTGTCGAGTGTGTCGAGCGAACCGTTCTTGAATACTTCCTGGAGGAACATTTCGCAGAGCGTTGTCGGGAGCTGGTAGATAAGTCTGCCGATCCCGAGATTTTCGTAGCTTACTATGTTCTTTTCGGTATCGAATACCTTGCCTACCTCGAATGCCACCTGTGCTTCCTTATAAGAACGGGCGAGGTCCTTGATATTGTCGACTACCGTTCCGATGCCTATAGAAACCTTGACGTAGAATTCGGAATTGATAGTATCGGCGATCTGGCGCGCGATCTTTTCGATCTCTTTGATGTCCGTTCCGGGCTTTACTTCCTTAACGAGAACGATATCCTGTTCGCCAGTTGCGATAACGTAGTCCTTGTTCTTATCGGGGAAGATGTTCTGTACCATATCGTACGACAGAACATCTGACTTTGAATGGAACTTGATAAGGAATACAACGCGCGATTCCTCAGCGTTGAAGCGAAGCTCCTTCGATTTAACATAAATATCGCTCGGAAGAATGTTGTCGAGAATTATGTTTTTGATAAATGAGTTCTTGTCGTACTTTTCGTCGTACAGATTCTTGATGCTTGAGAGACTTACTGACAGAATGGTAGCTGTCTTTTCAGCGTACTTATCTTCGCCCTCGACGAAGACGACATACTCCCACTTTGAGCCGGAGCCGATAGCCTTGTAGGTATATCCGCCGGATGTAACGGACTCAGAGGAATACGAAAGCTCGTCGCGCACGCCCTGTCTCATCTCGCCGATCTTCACAAGCTCACTGCACGCAATGATAACGCCGTTGTCGTCAATGACGCCGATAACGCGATCAACCGCATCCCTCATCTGATGAATTATTCCCTGAAATAAACGGTTTGCCATTGAAAACTCCCCTTTCATCAAAAAACACGATCTGTCTTTTTGTGTATACTACACTATATTCTACACGATTTTTTGGTATTTTTCAATAGGTAATCCGTAATTTTTCATAAAAAAGCCCCTGTTTTTTTGTGAATAATATGAAAATTTTATAAAAAATGACTTACGCTCACTTTTCAAACGCGAACGAAACGCAGGACAGAACGTGGGGCGCGGCACTTTCCGTGCGGAGTATCCTCCTGCCGAGGGAAACGCCTTTCATGCCGGCGGCGACGGCTTTTTTTGCCTCTTCATCGGAAAAACCGCCCTCG
>JAZUKN010000086.1:0-83581 GCA_045643285.1 Eubacteriales bacterium | reverse complement strand
CTTGTTCCCTTGACGATTCCGTTGTGTACGGGCCAGCCGAGTTCCTTGTTGCACCAGTGAGATGCTGTGTCGGAGAACTTAACTTCGCTGTCAAAGCCTTCAACTGTCTTGCCGCAGAGCTTTGCTACACGGTTGATGATTGCGGACATTTCGCTTCTCTTCAGTGTGTTATTCGGCTTGAAGTCCTTTGTTCCGCCTGCTGCATCGTATCCGTTGATGATACCGAGGTTAGCGGCTTTCAGAACATCTGCGTCTGTTGTATCGTTGAACTTCGCGTCGTTCTTTTCGGGAGCTTTGCCGTAGACCTTATCAAGAAGAGCGGAGAGGCACTTCGAAAGGTTAGCTCTGGAGATGCCCTTTGTGTAGCCGCTCTGCAGTTCAGCCGGTACAAGTCCTTCGGCGATTGCTGCATTTACTTCCGCTTCTGCCCAGGAAGACGGCTTTTCAGCGGGAGTTGTGGGCTGTGTGGGCTGTGTCGGCTGTTCGGGTTCTGTCGGTGTCGTGCCGTCCGACTTTCCTGTGAGAACGAACGAGTTCGGGGAAGTTGTCTTTGTGGACTGAGATTTTGCATCGGTAACTTCCTTGCCGCCGTCAGATGCCTTCGAGATATTGTACATATCGCCCCATTCGAGCCAGCCTGTGCCTACGGAAGAAGTCTCGTTTGCTTCGGAAATCATTCTGATCATGGAGAACGAAATGAAATCTCCGTCCTTCACACCGTTCCTGCCTGCGCCGAGAACCTTGAACGGAACAGCCATTTTAACGACCATTTTTCCGCCTGCGTCATCCCAGTAAAGGATCGGTTCTTCGTCGAGATCGAGGCACATACCGTCGTACTGGCAGGAAACGTCATCGTAGTCAGTCGTTACGAGGTAGGAGTATTCTCTCCAACCTCCGTTGTAATAATCACCGTAATCTGCGCTGTACATGGAAGTCCACCATGAACCGAGATTCATATTGATCTGGATGCCGTCACCGATCCATGCAACCGGGCTACCGACCGGGCTGTCATCACCGGAAACAAAGCATACATAGAACGTGCTGTCGGTCCATTTTGCGTAAACGTCAAGGTAATTGTCCGGATTACACTTCAGGTTTGAGGTGGGCTGACCTGTTTTTTCCTCGATTCTCATGTTGCCGTAGTCGAGAAGGCAGGCATTCGGGGAATCCTTGTCAACGTGAGCAAGGAGATCGCCCCAGGATGCGTCCGGCAGAGCTTCTGACATTGACGGAGCAATTGTCGTGTACTGAACTTTGATCTGTGTGCCGTATGGGTCTTTTGCTGCACTGACATTGATGCAGAGCATGGATGCGAGCATCAGGGCTACGAGTGCGACCGAAATGATTCTTTTCATGTTTTTCTCCTGAATAAAAAATTACGGTTTATCCGTTGTTTGTATTATATATCATTGTAGATATTTTTTCAAGTTGTGAAATTGCCAAAAAAACTATGCGGCTTTTGACATAACATACAAAAGGCTACTTTATTAAGCAGCCTTTTTGCGTAATTATTTGAGAACCACAATGTCTTCCGGAGCTTCTTTCACAAGACCGGTTGAACTGTGTCTGTATACGTACATCTCCGGGACAAAGCCGTAATCACAGCCGAGATATGTCACTTCTCCGCCAGCAAAGACAACTGCCGCGTTGTCATCAAGCGCATAGCAGTCACGGCTCTCGCTCTTGATCCTTTCTTCAAATTCCGCACCGCGTCCGCTGTAATGCGGGCAGAACACAGCGTCGATCAGTCCGAGTCCTTTGACAAATCCGCAGGAATTTCCGCCTTTGTCTTCGGAAGGAGCGGAATCGCTGTATCCCTCGTCAAACCAACAGCATCCGCCGGCACTGCTTCCGCAGAATACTATCCGTCCTTCTTCATAGCGTTCGGTAAGCATTTTATCGAAGCCTTTTTCGCGCCAGACATTCATCATTTTGTAAGTATCGCCGCCTCCGACGTATACGACATCCGCCCAGTCGAGCAGATCGTTTATCTCATCTTCGGTGTACTCTTCAGTGACGAGATTAAGAGGTTTTGTCATACAGCGGTAGCTTGCTACGGAACGGGCGATATTATCAAATCCCTCCTCGTTATCGTCAGATGCAGTGCCTATATACAGGCAGTGTTTTTTCCCTTTTTCATCTGTTCTGTCCACGAGGTTCTCAAGAATATAATTGAAAATTCTCGGCGATTCTCCGCCGCCTATTGCTACTACCGTTCCCATTCCGTTAGTGTTTTTTGGGGCGTCTTCGGTCACTCTGCCCATAGACTTGTACATTTCGACCGTGATTCCGGTCGTTTTTTCAGCCTGCTCCACGCAGTATTCAACTGAATAATCGTTTCTTGCCGAGGAGTAGACTACTGTAGGCGGCTCTTCGACTTCAGCGAATTTCAGGCAGTCCTGTGTGATTGTGTATGGCACGAAGGCGTTGGCTGATTTCGATTTGATGGGCGGATTGAGCGGGTTTCCGTGAGGCTCAAGGTAGTTCATTTTGTCGAGGAACACGAAGTTGTCCTTGATTTCCACGCCGTACGGGAAAGCACAGAAGTTCGGCTCAAATTTGTCCGCATTCTTGAGGTTATAGTCAAGCTCAAGGAGATTCGGGAATCTCTTTGCCCAGTATTCGTTATACGTTGCCGGACTGCCTGTGAAGCGAGCTGCGTAGCTTTCCCATTCATTCGCACCTGCAGCGTCCTGATACGTCTCTCTCTGGTTATAGATATCGTAAGCATACGATTCCATCCAAACAACGCCCTTACGGCAGGAAACAGCGAGGTTGTTCGTGATAATGTTGTCGCGCGAGGTGAACGCAACACCGCCGCCAGTGACTTTGCAGAAGATGTTACCGTAGACCTTGTTTCCCGTCGTGCCCATGTCAAGGCTGACTGCGTTTACGCCGAGTCCGAGACCGTATTTCACGTTATCGGGATCTCCGACATTTTCGTAAAGGTTGTAGCGTATCTCCGTGCCGTAGGACAGATAAACGAAACCTGTGCTGGACGCACCGCCGTCGTCGAACAGCTGACAAACGTCGTGGATGTAGTTATATTCAACGACCGCAAGTACACATTCTCCCCAGCCGACTGCCATTTCGTTCGAGTTGCAGAACTCGTTGTGAGCAGCCGTGACACCGCATCCGCGAAGCTCAAGCGCGTTGATCATACATCTTCCCGTGTATGCCCAGTCGTGGAACAGGTTGTTGAAGATTATGCTGTCGGATTCGATCAGCTTGTCGATGTCGCCGCTTCGTACTGTGAGGCACGATCCGCCCGAATACGAGAATTCGCAACCCTCGACTGTGATATGTTCACCCGAGAGATCGGCACATTCTCCCGTTGCCGCTCTGAGAGTACAGTTTTTCAGTGTGAAACTGTCAGCGCCATCCGTAACGATCAGATCCTTGTTCGCCTGCTCAAACGCGAGTCCCTCGAACGTGAGAAAATCAGCGTCGTTTATCTCGATCATATTCGCGTCAAGAGACGTGATTCCGAAACGAAGATCAGATATGTCGTCGGTCGGATAATAATACAGGATGCAGTTCCTGTCCACGAAATATTCGCCGGGCATATCAAGCTCTTCGGGAACATTGTAGAAATAGTACGGCATCTCAGGTCTCGGATCATGTCCGCCGGCGAACCAGATGAGCATTTCGTTGTCTTTGTCTTTGTTGAACGAGATAATGTTCGAGTTGTCCGTGCACCAGAGTGCCGAGAAGCGTCCCCAGATGTATGTGTCGTTTGTGTTGTGCCATGCCGAAGCGTGCGCGAAATCCTCGTCGGTCAGGTGGATAGACGTAGTGGTAACGAAGTCTTTCGCACCGTGCTCACCGTTTTCGGCGTTTATCTCGCCGGTCTTCATGTGGAGCATTCCCTCGTTCGGATAGCGCGCGATCGTGCAAAGCTCGCCGTTTGCGTAAAGAAGAGGGGCTATCGAGCTCATCGACGCACTTTCTGCAACAGTTGAGCCGTAGAACATTTCTTCCGTGAAGCCGTACTCCTTGAGATCGAGCATTAGGATCCTGTCTTTTGCTTCATCAGGGAAATACTTTGTTATTTCTCCCGAGGTAGGCATGAATTTTGATGAATCAAAGAATGTTCCGCCCGATAGAACCGCGCCGTCTTCGCCTATGTACCGAACGGGGCAGTTCTTTGTTCCGCTGTCTTTTTTGTCGAAGACTATCGTCTCAGTGACAGGGTAGAGTCCCTTTTTTATGACGATATCAATGCCGCTGTACTTTGATTTGTCGAGTTTTCGTGCGATGTCGCGTGCTTCCGGGAGAGTCTTGCAGTCGCCGCTTCCGTCTGCGGAAACGACGATCTCTTTCACGCTGCCGGACGCCGTGTCATCTTTTTTGAAACCGATCGGAGAGAACATCATGAGAAATGCGAGTATTCCGCTGACTATTTTAGCTGTAAGTGTCATGGTATGCTCCTAAAATCTTTTATTTTTTAATTCCGATTCTCGTGAACTCTTCCATTGTGATGCCTGTCACATCTGAGGTCTTCTCGATGACATCGGCTGCTGTGATCGGTGTGCGCTTTGATGTATAAGTCGTCTGGTTGACGCCTTCGACTGTGTCTTCGATAGTGTCGGCGGAGAACTTTTTTACGCTGTCAAGAATCCAGTTCTGGTAAATGTGGCCTGAGCCGTATGTGCCGATGCTTCTTATGTTGGATTTATCAAAGTAGAAGTAGTTGTTCTTCGCAACGACGCCGCCGGGAGAGAGATAGTAAAGCGGATCGTCGAGCGATTTTTCGGTATAAGTCCAGTCGAGCTTATAAAGCGACGGATATGCTTCCTGCCATGCCTTGTTGTCCTTGTAGGGAACGAGGTCTCCGGCAGTTCCGCCTGCGTGCTTGATCGCCTCGTCGTAGAACCAGCCCGTGAGGTCGAGACCCCAGCCGCAGGAGATGAACAGGTTGTTTGTGATCGTCTCGTCGCGTCCGCTTCCGATGACGCCGCTTCCGTCAACATTTTCGAGAATGTTGTACTGTGCGATCTGACCTGCCTTGCCGCCGTCCCAGTAGATCGCGGAAACGTGACAGTACGGATAGTTCGGTACCTTTGTGAGACGTTCGTTCTTCATGCGGATGTCGTGAATATAGTTGTAACGCATCGTGTTGCCGTAGTTGATGTAGCTGTCGGCGTAGGAATATACAGCCGCCGCGTCGTCTGTGTCGTTGCAGACGTCGTATATCTCGTTGTACTCGAAGATATTGTTGTTGCCCGACCAGGTGATAGCCGCGTGCGGTGCGTCGTGCATTTCGTTATGCGATACTACAACGCCGCAGGAATTCTTGAGGTTTACTGCCGTGTAGTATGTTCTGCCGAGGATGCCCCAGTTCTCGAACTCATTGTTCGTGATGAGGTCGTAGGACGGAGTGAGCGTCTTTCTGTCGCCGCCGCCCTCTATCGAGATGACGCCGAACAGGAAGTTGTGAAAATAGTTGTTCTCGACTGTGATACAGTCGCCGCTCAGAACGATGTCTGATCCGGAGGCGCGAACATCGCAGTCTGCGAGCGTGAAGTGATCTGCCTTTGCGGTAACTGCACCGCTCTTCGTCGATTCAAGCGTGAAGTTCTTTATCGTCAGATATTCCGCGCCGTTCACGGTGAAGAGATTTTCGGATCTCGGGATCGAGAACGAGCTTGTTTCAAATCCTTCACCCTTGTAGTAATAGAGGACAGCGTCATCGTCAACGTAGTATTCGCCGGGAGCGTCGAGCATTTCGGGCGCGTTCTGGAGATAGAAGAACATTCCCGGCTTCGGCGTATGTCCGCCGGCGAAGTATACTTCCATTTTGTTGCCGTCGAGCGAGAGGACTCTCGAGTTGTCGTTGCACCAGAGGGACGAGAAACGTCCGATGCAGAAGACCTTTGAGATATCGTGGAATGACGCGGTAATGCCCTCGACGTATTCGTCGGAGATCGTTATTGTAGTTGTGTCAACGTAGTCGCGTGCGCTGTACTCGCCGTTTTCCGAGTTGATGACACCCTCTGTAATGGTTGCGTACTCATCGTTCGGCTCTCTTGCGACAGTTGCGAGAGAGCCGTCGACGTAGAGAAGAGGAATATTGTTGCCGAGCGCCTGAACGAGCTTGCCCGTTTCGGGGGTAGCATACATAGCCGCGATGTCGGCTTTCGTGATGCCGAACTGCTTGAGGTCGATCTCGACTATGTTCGCCTTTGCGTCAGCTTTGAAGTACTGTGCGGCTGAGCCTGTCGCGGGAGCGAAATCCTTTGCCGTGAAAGCGAATCCGCCGCCGATCAGAGTGTCGCCGGAGCCGATGTAGCTTATCGGGCAGGACTCGGTACCGCTGTCCTCTTTCGTAAATTCAACGGGGGATGAGAGTGTGAATTTGCCGCCGACCATTACGTCGATCGCACGGTATTTGCTCTTGTCGAGAGTGCGGACGTAGTCGCGTGCCGCTTCAATGGATGTGAACGGTTTTTCTGCCGATCCGTCAGCTATCTTTGCGTCAGCATCAGCCGAAACGTAAACTGTGACCGTGTCGGCTGTGATGTATCTGAAAAGATATGTTACAACATTCGCTCTCGGACAGCCCTTGTTCACGTCAAAGTCGCCAGTGTACGTTCCGTCAAGGAGACAGTTTGCTGTTGCCCAATCGAGTGCTTCGGAGTACCATTCGCCTGTTGACGAGGACTTGACCGTACCGATCGCGCGCCAGATGAAGGTGAGAATGTGCGCGTTTGTGCAGGTCACGTCCGGTGAGAAACGCTTTGCGCTCGTTCCCGTTGTGATGCCCTTTTCTATTGCCCAGAGAACCGGTTTATAGAAGTAGTCGCTTTCTTTAACGTCCTCGAACGGATTATCGGGCGATGACGTCTCGGGCTTGCCCATTGCACGCCACAGGAATGTGACTACCTGTGCTCTTGTGCAGGTGGATTCGGGTGCGAACCTCGATGCTGTCGTTCCAGTCGTTACGCCTTCGCTGTATGCCCAGATAACGGGCTCGAAGAAGTAGTCGGACGATGTTACGTCGCTGAATGGGAGATTGTATGCCGCGCTGACCGTCATCGGAATGACGGAGAGGAGCATAACAAGTGCAAGTGTTGCCGAAAGAACGGCTTTGAGCATTTTCTTCATTGAATTACCTCCGATAAAAATTGTCAGTATTGTTCATTGGATACGGTACTCTGCCCGTCGTTCGGAACTGCTTCCGAAGGATGACAACAGTTCTGCCGTTTCGGGAGTGCTTTTCGGATGTTCTCCTGTGTAAGGCTGTGAAAAGGTGGGATGATTTTTCACTATATTATACTTCTACATAAAAATTATACTATGATTATTGCGGATTTTCAAGCATTTTGATCAGAATATGAAAATGATTGATAAGTTTTATGAAAACCGACGGAAAGAAAAGAATAAACGTTTTTCTGTCAATATTGAGCATAAGCAGTTTTGGATTTTTCGGCTTGGGACGAGCGAAATGACAGGAGTTTTTGCAGAGCCTTTATGTTTCCCTTGACGACGAAAGCACTATGGAATATAATAGGATTAAGAAAAAGTATGCTCGAAAAAACAAGGTTCAGGAGCTTCATCTGACGGTGTGTCACTATCTGTGTGCTGTGCCGGAGGATAGTTTTTTTGCATGAAAAGCTCTTGCTTTTTCGTTTTTCAGTGATGCTGTGATCAAAATGTGAAACAGAAAAAGGTGGTATGAAAATATGCTTTACGACAAGGTCATGAACGCAGCGGAGGCGATAAAAAGCCGCATATCCTGTCAGCCGGAGGTCGCAATCATCCTCGGAAGCGGACTCGGCGAGGTGGCTGAGCATCTCGGACAGCAGGAAGTGATGCCGTATGCGGATATTCCCGGGTTTCCGGTTTCGTCGGTGGAAGGACACGCAGCACGGCTGGTTTTCGGCTCTATCGGACGAAAAAAGGTCGTCTCAATGCAGGGCAGGTTCCACTATTATGAAGGACTGTCCATGAAAGAAGTGACATTCCCGATTTATGTTCTGAAGCAGCTCGGTGTGAAGAACATCATAATCACAAATGCCTGCGGAGGGATCAACACGTCCTTTGCGCCCGGAGACTTTATGCTGATCACCGATCACATAAATATGTCCGGCACAAATCCGCTGATCGGTCCAAACGACGAGAGATTCGGCAGACGTTTTCCGGATATGACGGAAGTGTATGACTCTGCTCTTCTGCGGTTTGCCCGATCGACTGCAAAAGAACTCGATATTCCCGTCCGTGAAGGCGTGTATGCTTACTTTACCGGTCCGTGCTTCGAGACCGCCGCCGAGATACGCGCATTCCGTACTCTCGGCGCAGACGCGATAGGAATGTCCACGGCCCCCGAGGCAACTGTAGCAAAGTATCTCGGGATGCGAGTCCTCGGGATCTCCTGCATAACGAACATGGCTACGGGAATTGCCAAAACAGAGCACTCTCACGAAGAGGTGCTTGCCGCCGCAGAAAAGAGCAGTAAGTCTTTCTGCCGACTGACTGAAAAACTGCTTGCGGATTTTCCGGATAATTGAAGAGGATTAAAAATTCGCGTTTGATTCTGCTATTTTATTGACAAACCGCACGCGCCGTGGTATAGTTGAAATCAGAGAAAAACAAGAACTCTCCGGACTTATGCCGGACGAAAACGGAGGAAAAAATGAACACGAAACAGAAAATAAAATCGCTCCTCTCCGAGATGACTCTCGAAGAAAAAGCCGCGCTTCTCACTGGCGGAAGCGCATCACTCTCGACTGCCGGTGTGCCGCGCCTCGGTATCAAGCCGAAGAATCTTGCAGACGGCCCTAACGGTGAGCGCAACTACAACCCCGGAACGAATTCGACGACACTTCCGTCCTGCTGTGCAACGGGCGCAACGTGGAACCCCGATATGGCATATCTCATGGGCGAGACGATCGCAAACGACTGCGTGCATCACAATATACAGATGATACTCGGTCCCGGACTGAACATGAAGCGCAACGCTCTCTGCGGACGCAATTTCGAGTATTTCTCCGAGGATCCCGTTCTTACGGGAATCATGGCGGCGGCTTACGTCAACGGATGCGAAGAAAACGGCGTAGGCACTTCCGCAAAGCATTACGCCTGCAACTCTCAGGAGACGCGCCGCACCGAAACGAACGTCGAAGTAGACGAGCGCACGCTCAGGGAAATATACACGCGCGCGTTTGAAATAATGGTAAAGAACTCGAAGCCGGCGAGCATCATGTGCGCATACAACAAGGTCGGCTCGATGTGGTGCTCCGAAAACCGTATGCTTCTCTCGGATATGCCGAGAAAGGAATGGGGTTACGAGGGCGTTATGGTGTCCGACTGGGGCGCAGTACACGATCCCGTTAAAGCTGTAAAAGCCGGACTTGATTTGAATATGCCGCACTGCGAGAGCGAAGTCAGAGAGATCGTGTCTGCCGTAAACGAAGGACGGCTCTCTATGGACTATGTCGACGAATCCGCAGGGAGAGTGCTTGAATTCCTGCTCCGCGACGTAAGGGAGGACAAGGATTACGACCGCAAAAAACAGCACGAAAACGCACTGAAGATCGCTCAGGAAGCCGTCTGCCTCCTCAAAAACGGCAATTTCCGCAATTCCACGAAGGAATGGCCCGTTTACGAAAATCACGCCGGCTGGTCGGATACGGATATTCCGCTTTTGCCGCTGACTCCCGATAAAGTAAAGAAAGTTGCCGTCACGGGCGAGTACGCCGTTATGCCGTACACGAACGGACAGGGCTCG
This sequence comes from Eubacteriales bacterium, assembly GCA_045643285.1. GTDB lineage: Bacteria > Bacillota > Clostridia > Oscillospirales > CAG-272 > UMGS1696. The sequence goes on along the minus strand of JAZUKN010000086.1, from coordinate 73,851 downwards.
GCTGAAGTTAAGACGGAACCCGACTGGATCGACACGCCGCTCGACTGCCTCCGCAAAAATCTCCCCGGAGTACAGGTGGACTACTTCCCGTACCTCACGCGCAAACAGCCCGACAATATGCTTTGGCACACGTTCTGCAAGGATATGCCCGACATTCAGACATACGATGCAGTAATAGTTTTCACGGGCGTTCAGCCGTCGCAGGACTCCGAGAACATCGACCGTTTCGACAACCACCTTGCCGGATATATTGAAGACGTTCTCCGCAACGTTACATATCACAACCCGAACTCGATCCTCGTCCTCTGCAGTGGCTCGTCCACGTTCCGCAGTGACAAAGCCGACGCCTGCACGTCCATTATTCAGATGTGGCCGACAGGTGAGGCGTGCGGTCAGGCAGTCGCAGATGTCATTACGGGAAAAATCAACCCGAGCGGCAAACTGTCCGAGACGTTCCCGACGGAAATGCGCCGCGATATAGACCTCAACGGCGACGGAATGAAGATAGAATATACCGAAAAATCGCTGATCGGCTACCGCTACTACGATTATCACCCCGAAAAAGTGTGGTTCCCGTTCGGCCACGGTCTGTCGTACACGAAATTCGAGTACACGAACGCTAAGATCAAAGAGACAAAGAACGGCTACCGCGTTACGATGAAGCTGAAGAACGTCGGTGACAGAGACGGCGCGGAGGTCGTACAGCTTTACGTCGGCGACCCTGTTTCGACAGTCACAAAGCCGAAAAAAGAGCTGAAAAAGTTCAAAAAAGTCTTCCTTAGAGCCGGAGAGAGCGCAAATCTGACGTTCGATCTCACGGATGAGGATTTTGCTTACTATAACACTATGCTCCACGATTGGGTAGTGGAATCCGGAAGATACGACATATACCTCGCCGCAAGCGCACAGGATGTTCGCCTTACACTTTCAATTGACTACGAAAACCCCGATTGCTACACCATGCAGAAGACCCAGGAAGACATGATTGGGTAAGAGAAGTAAGAAGTAGATTAAAGTTATGATTGCCTGCGGCAAACGATGATGCTGACGCAACGATGATACGCTATGCGTAACGATGATTGCGCTCCGCGCAAGTTACTTTGATCTTGTATACACGAACGTATGAGCGTCAGCGCGCTGTTACCTCACGGGTTAAATCCTCTTCACCGTCGCAGTTGCTTTGCAACAAAGGGGTTCAACCGAGATGCGGAGCATCTCAACGACTTCGTTTACGAAGTCGGTAGGCGTGAATTGACGAAGTCCCTTCCCCCTTTGGCGCGGTGATTCACAAGAGCGTCGCGTCGGTTTCGACGAAGTCGAATACCGGCTTGTCCGCCGTCCGCCCACTTGTAAACAAGCAGGACAGAAAAATAAATCGAAAACACGAAGTGTTTTCTACCTTTTGACGCAAAAGCGTTGCTTTCTTTGCTCCTTCCACCGCAAGCGGTCCCCCTCCCTCGGAGATGGAGGCTTTTGTGTCGTTTGCCGCCTATAAAAACGCTTGACAAAATAATACAATCGAAAACGTCTTCGACGTTTTCCACCTTTCAGGAGTCACCCATGCACGAAAAAATCGCGCTTCTGCAAAAATATATCGACGAGTCGGAGAAAATCGTCTTCTTCGGCGGAGCAGGCGTGTCGACAGAGAGCGGCGTGCCGGATTTCCGCTCGACCGACGGACTTTATAATCAGCACGACATCCGCTTCGACGGGTATAAGCCGGAATATCTTCTTTCTCACGAATGCCTTGTGAACGAGCCGGAGGTGTTCTTTGAGTTTTACCGTCAGAAGCTCGATTCGCGTGCCGTAAAGCCGAACGCCGCGCATTATTATCTCGCTGAGCTTGAGCGGAGAGGAAAGCTCTCTGCCGTCGTGACGCAGAATATCGACGGACTGCACACAAAAGCCGGTTCGGAAAAGGTATACGAGCTTCACGGTACAACTTCGCACAACTACTGTATGCGGTGTCGCAAAAACTATCCGGCAGACGCGATTTTCGAGTCGACTGAAAGAGTGCCTCACTGCGACTGCGGAGGCGTGATACGCTGTGACGTTACACTGTACGGTGAAGCACTGCCCGAAGACGCGGTCACGGGTGCAGTGAACGCAATTTACAGTGCGGATATGCTGATAATCGGCGGAACATCGCTGACGGTGTATCCTGCGGCGTCGTTCGTTGAATATTTCAGAGGGAAGCACCTTGTTATAATCAACCGCGAGCATCTTTCGTGCCGCCTGCGCCCGTCGTGCGATCTTGAGATAAACGCGAAGATCGGTGAAGTGTTCTCGGAGCTGAAATGAGAAATCCTGCCGATAAAAGAAAAAACTCCGCTTTTTTGAAGCGGAGTTTTTTCTTTGAGCTTGATTATTCTTTTTCTACCTTTGCGTCAGCGGCGTTCTTGCGGACGGATTCGATACCGTTTTCGCAGCTCTTTTTAGCCTTGTAGCCTTCGGACGCTAGGATGATCTCGCCGTTGGATGCTTTGAGTCTGAAGCGGTATTCGCCTTTCTTGTCGAGGTAGATCTCGAACTTCGGGCATTTTGCTTCGATTGCGGGTTCAACTGTTGTGTCGGCGAGGTTTGCGACGGGTGCGTTCTTCTGAACTGAAGCGATGCCGTTCTTGCAGGTCTTTTCGGAAGCGTAAACTTCGGAAGTGCCGATCACTTCGCCGTTTGTGGCTTTAAGGTCGAACTTAACGCCTGTAGATGTTTCTTTGATAACGAATTTTCCCATAATATCCTCCAAAAATATAGTGTGATAATAGTTCTGCATAGTCATTTTAGCATAAAATGTTGAGGATTTCAACAGATTTTCGCGGAAAAGTTCACAAAAAACGGGATATTTTATAAATCTTTCTGATTTTTTCGCGCTTCCGCGCGTATTTCGGCACACCTCACGGCTACGCACGATACGCTACCCTTATTATCTGTAGGACAGGGGCTTGCTCCTGCCGCTTGACGATTTGAACACGCTTCACATAGGCAAAAGGAAGAAAACGTCTTCGACGTTTTCATTTTTTTCTTTGTCCTGCTTGTTTACAAGCGGGCGGACGGCGGTTTATTTATCCAAACCGTACGTTTTGGAATCAGTTTCTGTCCTACGCGGACGGCTGCACAACCGAGTTCACTCCGTGAACTCGACGAGATGCTCCGCATCTCGGTTGGTCAAATGTTGACCTCTTGTGAATCACCCCACCAAAGGGGGGGAAAGACTGACGTCAATTCACGCCTCCCGACTTCGTAAACGAAGTCGTCGAGATGCTCCGCATCTCGGTTGGACTCCCCTTTGTTACAAAGTGAATGCAAGATTTATGTTCGCTCCGTCTACCTCTTACCTATTCACTATTACCTCTTACTTCAACTTGTCCCCTTTGTTACAAAGTGAATGCAAGGCTTTCGTTCGCTTTGTCTAATTATTCATTCTTCATTCTTCATTCTTCATTATTCATTTTTATCTCGTATTCTCCCGGTTTCAGCTCGATTTTCGTCTCGTTTTTGTCTGTTCGGTCAAACTCATCAAATCTGCGCGTGTCTCCGTTCAGCGTGAACGTGTCTTCTTCCGTCAGACGCGGCAAAATCACCGTCGACGGCACGGGAAGCGTGAACTTGTACGTGAATCCGCCGCGCGTGTCCCATGCCGATTTTATCATTCCCACGGGCGAATCAAACTCAGCCCGCACCCATTCGAGCCGCTCTTCTCCGCTCGGTATCTCATCCGGCGTGCGCGTATCCGGCATCGGATGAAGCACGGGATGCTCAAAGCCGGGAGTATCGGTGTCAATTCCTGCCACATAGCGGTAGATCCACTCGAGCAGTGCGCCGTAAGAATAGTGGTTGAACGACGAATCCACACCGTACACCGTGAAGCCGTGCTCGTTTGTGAACGAATCCCACCGCTCCCAAACGGTAGTTGCGCCCATTTTGACGCAGTAGAGCCACGACGGCATTTTCGTCTGCATAAGAAGCGAATACGCCAGCCCGTTTTCACCGATCTCCGCAAGGACTTTGTTTATTATACCTGTGCCGAGGAAACCCGTTGAGAGGTGGTAACCGCGCGAAATTATGCTCTCGCGCAGTTTTTTTATTGCGTCCACCCGGTTTTTAGGGAGCAGAAGATCATACCCGAGCGCGAGAAGATAAGCGGTCTGAGAATGATGTTCAGGCTTAAGATTTCCGCTTGCATCGCAGTATTTTTCTCTGAAATGCGCGGCGATCTTATCTTTCAGATCGGCGTAGTGATCGGCTTTTTCGCCTTCTCCGATCGCGCGAGCCATGTCTGCCATGTATCCTGCATCGAGCGCGTAGTAGCATACGGAAATGTATTCGCCGTCGGTGTCCTCGACAGAGAGCCAGTCGCAGTAGACTGCTTTCGGACCGTCAAGCCCGCGGGTTTCAAGCCAGTCCATGTATTTTTCCATTGACGCGAAATGCTCTTTTATCACACCTGTGTCACCGTACATCTGCCACAACACGTGCGGAACGATGATCCCTGCGTCTCCCCAACCGGCGGCACCCTCGCCGAAGATTTTTGTACGCGGAATACAGTCGGGGTACGGACCTTCGTCGGACTGAGAATCGCGCGCGTCGCCGAGCCATTTGCGGAGAAAGTCGAGTACGTCGCCGTTGTACGCGGCTGTTGCGGAAAACGCCTGCGTGTCGCCTGTCCAGCCGAGCCGTTCGTCACGCTGAGGGCAGTCCGTCGGTACGGAAAGATAGTTTGAACGCTGTCCCCATTTTATGTTGGAAATGAGTCGGTTTACGTCCGCACTTGAAGTCTCGATGTTTCCCGTTTCGCGGATGTCAGAGCCTACGCAGAGCGAGACGAGCGAGGTGACTTCAATATCGTCCGTTGCGGCGATCTCAAGGTATCTGTAGCCGAAGAATGTGAACGTCGGATGATACGTTTCGCTCGCGCCGCCTGCGAGAATGTAATATGCTTTCGATTTTGCCGCGCGGAGGTTCGACGAATAGACAGTGCCGGCAGGTGCGTCGTTTCCGTGAGCAAAGCTACCGTCGTCGTTCAGCATTTCGCCGGTGCGGAGCTGTACCGTAGTGCCGCGCGCGCCGTGAAGCGTTATTTCGGGGTAACCTGTCATGTTCTGACCGAAATCGACGACTGCGCGCTCGCCCTTGTGAAGCACGAATGAGCCGTCCGTGTACTCGCGCACCTTATGTATTCTGCCGAATTTCGTCCCGCTGTCGTTCGCGCCGTCAAAAACCACAACGGACTTGACGGACTGTGAGAACTGCTCGCGGATCTTGACAGTCGGACCGTAGTGCGGCGTGATTTCGATATTGTGCTCTTCCGTTACAACAGGCGCGAAGCGGCACAGCGAAAGGTCAGCCGATATTTCCGACGGGGCAGGGAAGCGGGCGTCGCACAGCTCGCCGTCCCAGATGTCAGCCGCGCGGATACTGCTTCCCCATGCCGAGAGCCAGCTTTCGTCGGTCGTGACGGTGTGTGCGCCGGTTTGGTCGGTAAAAGTCAGAGAGGCGAGAAAAGCGACTTGGTTGTCTCCGTAAGTGCCGAGCGAGATATGCCCGTTCCACCAACCGGACGCAACTGCCGCAAGGACGGTGTTTTCTCCGTCGCAGAGGTAGTCCGTCACGTCGTATGTGTAGTACAGCACGCGCTTTGAGTAGTCCGTCCAGCTGGGCTTGAATTCGTCATAGACTGTGCGTTCGTTTTCTTTTCCGCCGACGCGGCGTCCGTTTATATATAAATCGTAAATACCGAGGGCTGTCGAGTCGATGACGGCAGAACGCACGCCGCACGCGGAGAACGTTTTTGCAAACAGCGCGATTCCGCCGGTGTTTTTTATCGGCTCGTGCTGGTTTTCTTCGTCAAACGGAAGTGCCCACGGGAGCGTTTTTCTGAGGTAGTCGGCTCTTTCGGTGAGGAGCTTTCTTTCGGTTTCTCCGAGCGTCCACGGGGAAGAAGAGTCTTCCGGTGTGATCTCGCGGTTCACGGCGATCCATGTTGCATGAAATGATTTTTGTGCAGGGGTGTCTTCGTTCATTATGACTGCCTCCGGAGGAGTTTTTTATATTTCAAATTATGAAATTATGGCACAATTATATCACAAATATCACCACTTCGCAAGGAAGAAAACGCCGGGGACGTTTTCAAATTATTTTCTTTGTCCTGACGGACGGTGGCTTTATTCATCCAAACCGCACGTTTGGATTCGGATTTGTCCTGCGCGGACGGCGCACAAGCCGAGTTCACAAAGTGAACTCGTCGAGATGCTCCGCATCTCGGTTGGTCAAATGTTGACCTCTTGTGAATCACCCCACCAAAGGGGAAGGGACTTCGTCCTATTCCCCTCTGGACTCCCTTTGTTACAAAGTAACTGCAGGACTTATGTTCACTCTGTCTACTTATTCACTATTACTTATTACTTCAAAATGAGCGGCAGCGCGCTATTATTAACGACTTAAATCCTCTTCACCGTCGCACTTTCTTTGTAAACAAAGGGGATTCCAAAGGGGGAATAGAGCGTAGCGACCTTCCCCCTTTGGCGCGGTAATTGACAAGAGCGTCGCGGTACGCTCTTGTCCGCCTGTCGCGCGTAGCGACAAATCAGAATCCAAACGTGAAGTTTGGATAAATGAAGCCGCCGTCCGCCGCGTATTACATACGCAGGACAAATGGAATAATTTGAAAACACGAAGTGCTTTCTACTCTATTTTCCAAGCAATACAGAAAGATTTGCAATAAAAAACCTTTGCATATTCATTCACCAGGCCTGTGGGATTTGCCCGAAAACCGCCTCAGACGGCAGTCTTTTCGGCCGTTTCCACCCGTGCAAGACGTTCCGAAAGAACAAAAACGGAATCTTATTCGCATATATTCCGTATAATTTGAATAATAATTCAAAAATTGCACGACTTTCAGACACGTTTTTTGTTGAAAATAACAGTTGACATTTGAAAGAAGCGTGATATAATATTAGCAATAATCCGACACGGACAAAAAACGGACGGATTGTATATATTTTCAAAAAAGGAGATATCCGAAATGAAATTCACGAAAATCCTTTCTCTCGTTCTCGCAGTTGTTCTCTGTGCGGCTATGCTCATCTCCTGCGCCGGCAACAAAAACGAAACATCTGACACAGTAAAGCTCGGACTTACAGGTCCTCTTACAGGTCCTTACGCAATTTACGGTAAGGCTGCCGCTAACGGCGCACAGATCGCCGTTGACGAAATCAACGCAAAGGGCGGTCTCAAGCTCGAATTCAAATCTGAAGACGACCAGGGCGACGGCGAAATCGCCATCAACGCATATCACTCCCTTCTTGACTGGGGTATGCAGGCTCTTATCGGAACCGTAACGAGCGGCGCGTGCATCGCTGTATCCGCAGAAACAAACGAAGACAGAGTGTTCACTCTTACTCCTTCCGCTTCGTCCGCTGACGTAACAAAGGGTAAGGACAATACATTCCAGGTATGCTTCAGCGACCCGAACCAGGGCAACGGCTCCGCTGTTTACATTGGCGCGAACTACCCGGACGCAAAGATCGCCATTATCTACCGTAACGACGACGCTTATTCCCAGGGCATCCGCGACACATTCGCAGCAGAGGCTCAGAATCAGAACCTCAACATCGTCTACGAAGGCACATTCACAGAAGCTACACAGGCAGACTTCAGCGTTCAGCTCACAGCCGCTAAGTCCGCAGGCGCAGACTTCCTCTTCCTGCCGATCTACTACCAGCCCGCATCTATCATTCTGAAGCAGGCTGACCAGATGGGTTATGCTCCCACATTCTTCGGAGTTGACGGTATGGACGGTATCCTTACTCTCGAAAACTTCGATACCGCTCTTGCTGAGGGCGTAATGCTTCTCACGCCGTTCTCCGCCGACGCTGACGACGAGCTTACAAAGAACTTCGTCAAGAATTATCAGGAAAAGTACGGTGAAGTTCCGAACCAGTTTGCAGCAGACGGCTACGACTCCATTTACGTATTCGTACAGGCATTTGAAGCAGCAGGCTGCACAGCCGACATGACAGCTGAAGAGATCTGCGAAAAGATCATCGCAGTAATGCCGACTATCAAGTACACAGGTCTTACAGGCGAAGGTCTGACATGGAACGCTGAGGGCGAAGTTTCGAAGAGCCCGCTCGCAGTCGTTATCAAGGACGGCGTATACGTAACTCCCGGCAAATAATAGCCGCACGGTGACAAAATACGCAGAAACATAACAGAAATAATATGCCCGTGGAGCATCGGAGTTTCCGGTGCTTCATGGGTTTACCTGTTTTCTACGGCGGAAACGAAATCGGCGAAAATCAGCGTTTTCACGGTGCCGTTTCTGCCATAGAACGGAAAAAGTGAGGTTTAACAATGGAATTTCTCTCGTACCTGATAAGCGGTATCAGCCTCGGAAGCGTTTATGCGATAATCGCTCTCGGCTATACCATGGTATACGGCATAGCGAAAATGCTTAACTTCGCGCACGGCGACGTTATCATGGTCGGAGGTTATGTGTCGTTCATTATGTCGTATAATCTCGGACTGAATATCTGGCTGTCGCTCGTGATCGCCATGGCGGTGTGCACCGTTCTCGGCGTCGTCATAGAAGCACTCGCGTACAAGCCGCTCAGACAGGCTCCCTCCCTTGCCGTACTGATCACGGCGATAGGCGTCAGCTACCTTCTCCAGAACGCGGCACTGCTGATCTTCGGCGCAAACCCGAAGTCGTACACTCCCATTCTTGACGGACAGGTCGAGTTGTTCGACGGTCAGCTCAAAATTTCATACGTTACCATTCTGACGGTCGCCGCGTGCATCGTGATTGCCGTCGCCCTCACATTGTTCACAGGCAAAACGAAAATGGGTAAAGCTATGCGTGCCTGCTCCGAAGACAAAGCCGCCGCACAGCTTATGGGTATCAACGTAAACAGAACGATCTCGCTCACGTTTGCTATCGGCTCCGCACTTGCGGCAGTCGCAGGCGTGCTTCTCTGCTCGTTCTCTCCGTCGCTTATGCCGACTACCGGCTCAATGCCCGGCATCAAAGCATTCACGGCTGCAGTTTTCGGCGGTATCGGTTCGATTCCCGGCGCGTTCCTCGGCGGAATACTGCTCGGAATAATCGAGTCTCTCGCAAAGGCATATATCTCGACTGAGCTGTCGAACGCTATCCTGTTCGGCGTGCTTATCATCGTCCTTCTTGTGCGTCCTGCCGGTCTTCTCGGCAAGAACGTCCGTGAAAAAGTGTAAAGGAGGAATGAAAAGTGTTTAACAAGCTCAAAAACCTCAAAAAAACAACAAAAATCGACTTCGCAACATACGCCGGCGTGTCGATAGCGTTCGTTGTGATGATGATTCTGAAGTCCTCCGGAGGACTTTCCCGTTCCGTTTCCGGTATGCTCGTGCCGATCTGCTGTTACATAGTAATGGCGGTGTCACTCAACCTCACGGTCGGTATCCTCGGCGAGCTGTCTCTCGGTCACGCAGGCTTTATGTCGGTCGGTGCGTTCACCGGCATCATCACCGCAATGGGACTGAAAGAGCTGATCCCGATCGGTGCATTACGCCTTGTTATCGCAATGGTAGTCGGCGCACTGTTCGCGGCTGTCGCAGGTGTCATAGTCGGCATCCCCGTTCTTCGACTGAAAGGCGACTACCTCGCTATAGTTACTCTCGCGTTCGGCGAGATCATAAAAGAGATCATGAACTGCCTCGTCGTCGGCAAGGACTCGCGCGGACTCCACATCGCGTTCAACATCAGCGGCAAGGTGACAGTCGACAGCCTCGGACTTGACGAAACCGGCTACGCAATAATCAAGGGCGCGCAGGGCGCTACGGGTACTGACAAGCTCGCAACATTTGAAGCAGGCTTCATTCTCATAATGATCGCACTTATCGTCATTCTCAACCTCGTCCGCAGCCGTTCGGGACGTGCGATACTCGCTATCCGCGACAACAGGATCGCCGCAGAGAGCGTGGGTATCAACGTCACGCAGTACAAGCTCACGGCGTTCGTTCTGTCGGCGGCTTTCGCAGGTGCGGCAGGCGCGCTGTACGGACTGAACTATTCCAACCTCGTCGCCGCGAAGTTTGACTTCAATGCGTCTATCCTCGTTCTTGTGTTCGTCGTGCTCGGCGGACTCGGCAATATATGGGGCTCCGTTATTTCGGCGACTGTCCTGTACGTTCTTCCCGAAGCACTGCGCGAATTTGCAGACTACCGTATGCTTGTGTATGCGATAATCCTCATTCTCGTAATGCTCGTTACGAATAACGACAAGCTCAAAATGATAATCGAAAAAATCAGAGAAGACAGAGTAAAGAAAAAGGCGAAGGGAGGTCAGGCAGAATGAACCAGCCGAATTTCAATAAAGGCAAAATGGTGAACGTCCCGAGCCATTCGATCATTCCGGAGCGTGACCTCGGAAAGACGCCTATTCTCGAATGTATCCACCTCGGTATCGACTTCGGCGGTCTGAAAGCCGTCGACGATTTCACGCTTACCATAGGCAGAACGGAGATCGCAGGTCTTATCGGTCCGAACGGTGCAGGTAAAACTACCGTTTTCAACCTCCTCACAAAGGTGTATCAGCCGACGCGCGGCACTATCATGCTCGACGGTATGGACACAAGCGGCAAAACGACGGCGCAGATCAACAAAATGGGCATCGCGCGCACGTTCCAGAACATCCGCCTGTTCGGAAACCTCTCCGTTGAAGACAACGTAAAGATCGGTCTTCACAACCAGGAAAAATACTCGACAGCCGCAGGCATCCTCCGTCTTCCGAGCTATTGGAATAAAGAAAAAGCGGCTCACGAAAGGGCGCTTGAGCTTCTGTCGATATTTGATATGCAGGATATGGCATCCGCTCAGGCAGGCTCGCTTCCGTACGGCGCACAGAGACGGCTTGAGATTGTCCGCGCACTTGCGTCGAAACCGTCGCTTCTGCTTCTTGACGAGCCGGCAGCCGGCATGAACCCGTCCGAGACGTACGAGCTTATGGAAAACATCGTCAAGATCCGCGACACGTTCGGGATAGCCGTAATGCTCATCGAACACGATATGAGCCTTGTCATGGGTATCTGCGAAGGTATCTGCGTGCTCAACTTCGGTAAGATAATCGCAAAGGGTACGGCGGAAGAGATCCAGGCGAACCCCGTAGTTATTGAGGCGTACCTCGGAAAGAAGAAGGAGGGCTGACGCTGTGCTTAAAGTAAACGGAATCAATGTGTATTACGGCGCTATCCACGCCATAAAGAATGTTGAATTTGAAGTCAAAGAGGGAGAGATCGTAACACTGATCGGTGCGAACGGTGCCGGAAAAACGACAACGCTGAACACGATAGCAGGGCTTCTTCATCCGAAGACGGGTTTTGTAGCATTCGACGGACAGATGCTCTCAGGCACTCCGGCGCACAGGATAGTATCAAGAGGGCTTGCTCTCTGCCCGGAAGGAAGACGGATCTTCTGCCAGATGACAGTTGAAGACAACCTCATTATGGGTGCGTTCACGCAGTCGCAGAGCACGGTCAAGCCGGGACTTGAAAGAGTGTACGCGCAGTTCCCGAGACTTCTGGAACGCCGCCGTCAGATAGCAGGCACGCTTTCGGGCGGTGAACAGCAGATGCTCGCAATGGGCAGAGCGCTGATGTCGAATCCGAAGCTACTCATGCTTGACGAGCCGTCAATGGGACTCGCGCCTATCCTTGTCGAGCAGATATTTGATATCATCAAAGAACTGCACAAAGCAGGAACGACGATTTTGTTAGTTGAACAGAACGCGCAGATGGCTCTGTCGATAGCAGATCGCGGATATGTGCTTGAAACGGGCAAGATAGTCGCAACGGGTACGGGTGCGGAGCTTCTCGGAAACGAAGCTGTAAAGAAAGCGTACCTCGGCGGATAAACGTAATAATTCAGAAAAAGCGTTGAGAGATCAGCGCTTTTTTGAGTTTTCGGGGAAAACTGTAAGGCTTTGCATAAACCGCACGGCTGTGCGCGGGCTACAAATCTACCTCCGGTAGGGGACGGTGCCATCGACGTCCCGCGGATTTCGGGAAACCTCACGGCAAAAGGTGGAAAACACGAAGTGTTTTCTTTCTTTTTTCCTTTTCATTCAGTAAAGGAAAGAAGAAAACTCACGTTTTCTTCTTTTTTTCTTAAAAAATCTCCCGTGTTCATTTTTTTTTTACAAATCAGTGCTATAATACATAATTGAATTTATATTGGCGTATCAGCGCAAAAATACGAAAATAATCAGAACGGAGATTTTGCTTCAGATGATTGAAATAAATGATCTCGTTAAAATGTACGGCAATAAAGCCGCTGTCGACGGCGTTACGTTCACCGTCGGTAAAGGCGAAGTCGTCGGCTTTCTCGGACCGAACGGCGCCGGCAAATCCACGACCATGAACATCATAACCGGTTACCTTTCGTCCACCGCAGGACAAGTCAAGGTCGGCGGTATCGACGTGCTTGAGCACCCGAACGAGGCGAAAAAACTCATCGGATTTCTGCCCGAACAGCCGCCGCTTTATGTCGATATGACAGTCGACGAATACCTCGACTTCGTCTATGAGATCAAGGGCTGTACGCTTCCGAGAGATAAGCACCTCGAAGAAGTCCGCCGCCAGACAAAAATCGACGACGTTAAGGACAGAGTTATCAAAAACCTCTCGAAGGGCTACCGCCAGCGCGTCGGTATCGCACAGGCACTTGTCGGCAATCCGCCCGTCATCATCTTCGACGAGCCGACTGTCGGTCTTGACCCGAAGCAGATCATCGAAATACGCAACCTTATCCGAAATCTCGGCAAGAACCACACCGTTATCCTCTCGACGCACATCCTCTCCGAAGTCCAGTCCGTCTGCGACAGAGTCATCATCATAAACGACGGCAAGATCATCGCCGATGAGAAGACCGAAAACATCACGCGAACAGTCGAAGAGAACCGTCGCTATACGTTCTCGATCTGCGGACCGCAGAAAGACGTACTGCGCGAGCTTAAAGATATACCGGGTGTCGTTTCGGTCGAACTTACCGGAGAAAGAGAGAGCGATAGCTACACTTACGCCGTTGAATCCGAGCGCGGAGTCGACGTCCGTAAGCCCGTCTTCTTCGCCATGAGCGAAAAGGGACGTGCAATCATCGGTATGCAGTCGAGCGGAATGAATCTTGAAGACGTGTTCATCAAAATCACTGAAAAAACCGCCGGAAAGGGGAGACGATAATGCTTGCAATTTATAAAAAAGAACTGCGCGGCTATTTTATCACACCGCTCGGATATGTATTCATCGCTGTTTTCCTCGCCGTGTCGGGATTCGTTTTCGGCGTATCGACGCTCTTTCAGCAGTCGTCCGACATATCGGGCTACTTCCAGCTTATGATATTCGGCTATATCGTCATCGTGCCGCTTCTCACAATGCGCTCGTTCGCTGAAGAAAAGCGTACGAAGACCGATCAGCTTCTTTTTACCGCTCCGGTGTCTGTAACGTCAATGGTCGTCGCTAAATTTCTCGCCGCATTTACAATGTTTGCAGGTACGGTGCTTCTCAGTTGCCTCTACTACCTGCCGCTGACAAAATACATCCCCGAAAACGGCTCGCTTAACGTCGGCAAGGCGTTCGGCTGCCTTATCGCCATGCTGCTCATCGGTATGTGCTTCATCGCTGTCGGTATTTTCGTTTCAACCTTGACCGAAAGTACCGTCACAGCCGCAATAGGCACAATGGGCGTGCTTCTCGCGTTCGTCGGGATAGCACTTTTCAACAGCCTTATTGATTCGTTTTTCGTCCGTCAGATACTCGGCTTCTTCTCCGTCTATTCGAGATACGGCAACTTCGCTGTCGGGCAGTTCGACATAGCCGCGACTGTCTACTATCTCTCGATAACGGCAGTGTTCCTGTTCCTCGCCGTTCGCATCGGTGAGAGACGGCGTTATGCGTAAGGGAGGCGGATGAAATGAAAACATCACTTCTTAAATCAAAGAAATTCCGCTACGGCGCATCCGGCACGGCTCTGACAGTTGCGTTTATCGCCGTTGTCGTGATACTCAACATTATCATCACCGCGCTCGGCACAAAATATATGTGGTTTGTCGATATGACCGAAGAGAAGATCTTCACGCTTTCGGAAAACGCGAAAGAGATCCTCTCCGACGTGACCGAGGACGTGCATATCTACTTCGCCGCCGAGCCGGACGAACTCGAAGCAAGCACCGCGAGCCGATATATCTACACGACTGCGAAACAGCTTGACGAGTCTTTCACGAATATCTCAGTAGAATGCGTGGATGTGCTGAAAAATCCCGCGTTTTTCCGCCCGTTCTATGAAACTGCCGCTACCGATATTGATTCTACATCTGTGGTAATAACGAGCGGCAAAGAGGTCTCCGTTCTCCGTCAGAGAGTTTTCTTCACATACGACGACGAGACTGATCTCAGCACCGCGTGGGCGTACAACGGAGAGAAGAAATTCGTCTCCGCTATCCTCCAGGTAACGAGAAGCGAAACGCCGAAGGTCGCGTTCACCGCGTCGCACGGCGAAGATATTTCTTCCGCCATAGCACTCGCTTCAATGTTCGCCGAAAACGGCTACGAAGTCGATGCGATCGATCTCACGAAGAACGAGATCGACGAAGACTGCCGCATCGTCGTCATCTACAACCCGATCTATGACTTTGTCGGAGCGGAAGCCGAGGACGCGCAGTTCAACGAGATCGAAAAAATCGACTCGTTTCTCGACGGCTACGGATGCCTGCTCGTGTTCTGCGATCCCGAATACGTCGCAAATCTCACGAATCTTAACGAATTTCTCGCCGAATGGGGCATTTCCTACGTCGCCGACACAACTGTGCGCGACATGGAACACTCCATGTCGGTCGACGGATACTCGATAATCGGTGAATACGTCGAGGGAGGCGCAGGCGGACTGTACCTCTCCGATATCAATTCTCTCTCTGCAAGACCGAGGGCGATCATCCGCAAATCCGCGCCTATCGACATTCTTTGGAGCAGAGGCGGTGAACTGAACGCATCGAGAGAAGTCTCTCCGATGCTTCGCTCTTATCCGTCGTCCGAGGCTGTTGTGAACGGGAACCCGACGGAGAGCGGCGCATATAACCTGCTCACCGTTTCGAGAGAGCAGAGAATAGTGAACAACGAATACTACTATTCCTACGTTATCGCGGCAGGCTCGCCGACGTTCGCGTCGCAGGCGTATATTGTCTCAAATTCCTACGCGAACGAAGATATTCTGTCGGCATCCATGACAGCCATGGGCAAGGACAGAGTGCTCGCAGACCTCAAGTTCAAGCCGTTTGACGACAGCTCGATAACAGTGACCACCGCAGACGCAAACCGTTGGACAGTCGCCATGACTGCTGTTCTTCCGGTGATATTTGCGCTCCTCGGCATAGTAGTCGTAACAAAGAGGAAGCATCAATGAAAATCAAAAACCGCACAGTCACCGCGATAATTCTCGGTGTACTGTTTGCCGCACTTGTGGCGGTGTATTTCATATTCGTGAATCCCCTGCTCGGTGAAAACGACGACGGGCGCGTGGAGCTTGATCTGCTCGACGGCGAAGTCCTGATCACCGACAGGCTGACGAATTTCTATATTTTTCAGCCGATACCGCGCTCGGAGATAAGAACGATAGAGGTCGAGAACGAACACGGCACGTTCAGTGTAAAGCAGGACAAAAAATCGGCGTCCGGCTTCTCGCTTGAGGGGATAACCGCACTGCCGCTCGACGACAACAAGCTCGCATCTCTTGTCGTGACGACGGGAACGCCTGTCGCCATGATGCGCGTCGCCGAAAATCTCGGTGACGACCGCGAAAAGCTCGCCGAATTCGGACTTGACGAGCCGCAGGCGCAGTGGACGCTCACGAAAACGAACGGCGACAAGATCACAATGTACGTCGGCGATGGGCTTATCACAGAGGGCGGATATTACGTCAGGCTCGCAGACCGCGACGCCGTGTATATCATGTCTCTGACGCTCGCCGATACCATACTTGAACCGGGGTACAATCTTCTTTCTCCGAAACTCATCGACGGACTGACCGAAAACAACTACTATCTGCTCGATTCGTTCGTGCTTGTAAAAGGTGACGATGTTTTCGTCGCAGTCGAGCGCATGACAGAAACGGAAATACTGCAGAATCAGATGCTCGTGCTCCGTATGGCGTATCCGCACCCCGAAAACAACACGTCTGAGAACACTTACGCACTAAACGAAGACCTGTACTTTGACGTGATGTACTCGTTCGTCAACCAGGTCGGCGACAGAGTAGTCGCGCTCAGACCGACGGAAGAAGACCTCGCACAGTACGGGCTTGACGAGCCGTATTATACGATAGTTCTCACGTCCGGCGGCGTCGAGATGGATATTTTCGTCTCCGCGCGGCAGGAAAACGGCAAATATTACGCCGTGTCGAGTATGTACGGATACATGATGATATGCGAAATGCCGGCGGAGACGCTTGCGTGGCTCGAATACGATTTCTTCAAATGGATAGAAGAAATGCCGTTCTATGTCGATATAAAGACAGTCTCAAGACTCAGTGTAAAGGGCGGCGAGGTCGATGTTGACTTCACTCTGAAACACTCGACGGACGAAAACGGCAACGCTGTGCTTGAAGTAAAAGAAGAAAACAGCGGCAAAAAGTTCACGGGAGACGACGTTGCGAACTTCCGCAAATACTATATGACGCTGATGAATATAACGAATCAGGAATACGCGACGCTCAGCGAAGAAGACAAAGCCGCGCTGACGGAAAACGACGACAATCTCGTGATGACGATGACTTACGAGAACACGGCAGGGCAGATATATGAATATAAGTTCTACCGCTATTTTGAGACATCGACAGGACACGTTTCCGGCGGCAAATACTTCACGACGGTGAACGGAGTCGGAGAATTTTATACGTCAAACGACCTCGTTGAAAAGGCACTTTCCGACGCCGACCGCGTAATGGACGGACTTGACATAGATTCTTACGGACACAGATGAGTTGAAGTAAGAGGGAATAGTGAATAGGTAAGAAGTAGACGAAGCGCAAAAAAAGAAATGAATAATGAAGAATGAAAGATGAATAATGAATAATTAGACAGAGCGAACGAAAGATTTGCATTCACTTTGTTACAAAGGGGTTCTTAGGGGGAATAGAGCGAAGCGACCTTCCCCCTAAGCGCGGTGATTCACAAGAGCGTCGCGTCGGTTTCGACGAAGTCGAATACCGGCTTGTCCGCCTGTCCGCCCGCTTGTAAACAAGCAGGACATCCACGATGCCAAACGTGCGGTTTGGATAAATTGAGCGGCAGGAGCAAGCCCCTGCCCTATAGATATGTTATATTATTTCACGCGAATTCGTGGAATTTGTGCAAGATAAAGAAAAGTGAAGTTCGCGCCTCGCGCGAGTTATTATAGTGTTCCCACAGGGAACGGAAAGGGGAAAACTGCCATGCCGAAAAAGCGTATCCTTGTTGTTTCCAGCGCGAATACCGACTTTGTCCAACGTATGAGACGTGTTCCCTATTCGGGAGAGACTGTCGCCGAGGAGGATTACGGCTACGACTATCTACCCGGCGGAAAGGGCGCTAACAGCGCGATCTCTTTCGCACGGTTCGGCGCGGATACAGTTTTTGCGTGCCGCCTCGGTAAGGACGAAGCCGCTGAGAGGCTTATCAACACATACCGTGGCGAGAATATCGACACGCGCTTCATCGTAAAGGACGACCGCCTCCCGACGGGACTTGCGTCCGTTCTTGTTGAAGAAAACGGCAAGAACCGTATAATAGTATACCCGGGCGCGAATAAAGCGCTCTCCCCCGACGACGTAGAAGAGGCATTCGGATGCTATCCCGACGCCGTGTATATGCAGTTTGAGATCCCCGACGAAGCGGTTTTCACAGCGTGCCGCCTCGCAAACGAAAAAGATATACCCGTATTCATTGATGCAGGACCGGCAAGAATGGACTTTCCGCTCGAATCGCTCGGCAGAGTCGAAGTTTTTTCGCCGAACGAGACCGAGACGAGAGTCTTCACCGGAATCACGCCGTCGTCTGAGGAAAACTGTCTTCGCGCCGCAATAAAGCTCCGCGCACATGTCGACGCAAAATACATAGTCATCAAGCTCGGTGAGCGAGGCTGTTTCATCTACGACGGACGCGAATATTACGTTGTTCCGGCTGAAAAAGTCACGCCCGTCGATACAACAGCCGCAGGCGACGTTTTCACAGCCGTGCTGACGTACGTTTATCTCGAAAACGGGAACATCGTTTCGGCGGCAAAGTACGCGACCTGCGCGGCGGCTATCTCCGTAACAAGGGCAGGCGCGTCGTCATCCGTCCCGACCGTCGCAGAGGTGCTTGAATACGTCAAAAAGAAGCTCGGCGGCGAAAAGAACGCCGAAAAGACCGAAGACACGCCAGACGGCGAAGAAGAGGAAGATTGGTAAAGAATGATAATTGCAGGGATTGACTACGGCGACGCGAGAACAGGGATCGCCGTGTGCGATAAATACGAAATGATGGCGTCGGAAGCGGGATGCGTAGCGGCGGACAGCTATAAAAAGGCACTGGAGCTGGTCGGCGCAAGAGTGAAAGAGCTGAAAGCCGAGCTGATCGTCGTCGGAAACCCCGTGAACATGGACGGGACTGCCGGTTGGCGGAGCGATAAATGCAAAGCGTTCGCACGGGAACTCGGCGAGCTGACGGGGATCCCGACGGAGATGTACGACGAGCGGCTTACTACAGTCTCGGCGCATAAGATTCTGAGCGAAAACAACGTCAGAGGAAAAAAGCGCAAGGCAACAGTCGACACCCTTTCGGCAAGGCTGATCCTCGAAGACTATATGACGCTTAGAAAAAACAAAATGGCAAAGTAATGGAGAACGCGGCTTCTTTGAAAAGAAGCCTGGCAAGAAACTTTAGTAGGGGAAAAAACAAGGGTGCCTCTTATTAAAGTTTTTGTCAAACTTTTTGGGAAAGTTTGCGCAGTCAAGGGAGCGTAGCCCTTGCGAGGTTTGGAGCAGAGCTCCACAAAAGAGAAGACAATCTTTCCGACGCTTCGCGCCACCTCCCTTTGCACAAGGGAGGCTATAAGTCGCACCAAAGGCTCCCTTGTGTAAAGGGAGCTGTCAGTCGTCAGACTGACTGAGGGATTGTTATGCCTCTCAACTTGCAAAGGCTCCGACGGAGTCTCAACAAAACAAAACTATCATATTCACAATACAGGAGAAAAACTATGGAAAGAATCTGGGCAACACTACTCGCATTTGCTCTTTTGTGCATCGTCTATCCCGTGCTGAAACTGTTCGGCGTGGAATGGGCGGCGGAAAGATCGTGGGCGGAGGCGATAATCTTCCTCTGTGTCGCGATCGTGATAATCGTGCTTTTCTGCTTCCGCAAGAAGATCAGCGTGTTTATCGACAAAATCAGAAACAAAAAATAATTTTTACATAAATGGAGGAAATCCAAATGAACGCATTAAGTGAAAAAATCTCAGAAATCGGCGTTGTTCCGGTTATCAAACTGAAAAACCCCGAAGACGCTCCGCGACTCGGTAAAGCTCTCTGCGACGGCGGCGTACCCGTTGCCGAGATCACATTCCGTGCCGCAGGTGCCGACCGCGCTATCAAACTCATGAGCGAAGCATGCCCTGATATGATCATCGGTGCAGGCACAGTCCTCTCCGAAGAGCAGATCGACCGTGCGGTCGAAGCCGGCGCAAAGTTCATCGTTTGCCCCGGACTTGACGTGGAGCTTGTAAAATACGCGCAGAAGAAAGGCGTGCCGATTTTCCCCGGTTGCACGACGCCTACCGACTATCACGCCGCATACAGACTCGGTCTTGAGCTTATCAAGTTCTTCCCGGCTGAGCAGTCAGGAGGCATCAAGAAGATCAAAGCAATGAGCGCACCGTTCCCGATGTTTAAGGTAATGCCGACGGGCGGTATCTCTCTCAAAAACCTCGCCGAATACATCAAAGAACCCGTTATCGCGGCGTGCGGCGGCTCGTATATGGTCACAGCCGACCTCATTGAGAACGGCAAGTGGGACGAGATCACCGAGCTTTGCAAGGAGTCCGTGAAGATCGTCAAGGAAGCACGGGCTTGAATATAAAGCGATCCTGAATCGAATATAGGTTGCTTCAAACTCCCGTTTGTGCAAAAACGGCACAAACGCAAAGAAAGGAATGGTAAAAAATGGCTGAGTATACACTGGCGCATATCGGTATCAATACCGAAAACGCAGAAGAGGCAATGAAAGCCGCTAAAATGTTCGAGCTTCTGTTCGGATTTACGATCAAAGAAGGCAATTCTTCGATCTTTACAGGCGGTGTGGTTGAGCTTATGAAGCCCCCGTATCTCGGAAAGAACGGTCACATAGCGATCGGTACGCCCGACGTTGCGGCGGCAAAAGCAGAACTTGAGGCAAAGGGCTTCAAATTCAACGAATCAAGCGCAAAATGCAAGCCCGACGGCACGCTGAACGCGATCTATCTCGAAGACGAGATCGCAGGTTTCGCCGTACATCTCGTAGGAAACAAGAAATAATTTTCAACCCCTCAGTCGCGATGCGACAGCTCCCCTTACACAGGGGCGCCTGATTCATACACGCTCAAAAAGCCTCTCTTGTGTTGCCATGTACGGCGGAGGGAAGTGTCACGCAGTGACGAAGGGATTGTAACAAAATTAATCGGAGGAATACATATCATGGCAAGAGTTATCACATTCGGCGAACTTATGCTTCGCCTCGCACCCAACGGCTACTACCGCTTCTTCCAGAACGATCAGATGGAAGCAACGTTCGGTGGCGGTGAAGCGAACGTCGCAGTATCTCTCGCAAATTACGGCATCGACGTTGCGTACGTCACAAAGCTCCCGAAGCACGCTATCGGTCAGGGCGCAGTCAACTCGCTCCGCAAATACGGCGTTGACACCTCGAAAATCGTCCGCGGCGGCGACAGAGTAGGCATCTACTATCTCGAAAAGGGCGCATCCCAGCGCGGTTCCGTCTGCATCTACGACAGAGCGCACTCCGCTATCCAGGAAGCAAAGCCCGAAGATTTCGACTGGGATTCGATTTTTGACGGTGCGGAATGGTTCCACTTCACCGGCATCACTCCGGCTCTCGGCGAAAATCTCGTTGAGATCTGCCGTCAGGCGTGCAAAGCGGCAAAGGCACGCGGCGTGAAGATCTCCTGCGACCTCAACTACCGCGGCAAGCTGTGGACACGCGAACAGGCAAGAGCGGCTATGACCGACCTTTGCCAGTACGTTGACGTCTGCATCTCCAATGAAGAGGACGCAAAGGATGTGTTCGGTATCGAAGCCGAGAATACCGACATCTACGGCGGCAAGCTCAACAAGGACGGCTACAAATCCGTTGCAAAACAGCTTGCCGACAAGTTCGGATTCGAGAAAGTTGCGATCACGCTCCGCACATCCATTTCCGCGAGCGACAACAACTGGGCAGGTATGCTCTACGACGGCAAGGACTACTGCTTCTCGAAGGAATATCACTTGCACATCGTTGACCGTGTCGGCGGCGGTGATTCGTTCGGCGGCGGCCTGATCTACGCGCTTCTGAACGGCAAGAGCACGCAGGACGCTGTTGAATTCGCTGTTGCGGCGTCTGCTCTGAAGCACTCGATCGAGGGCGACTACAATATGGTAACGGTCTCCGAAGTAGAAAAGCTCTCCGGCGGAGACGGCTCGGGAAGAGTACAGAGATAAATAAGAAGTAATAGGTAATAGTGAATAGGTAAGAAGTAATAAGTGAAAGGATAAAAAATGAGCCTGACAGACGAAGAACGCGAAGAATTGATCGATGAAATCCAGTCGGCAGTTGAAGAAGCAGTAGGGGATTCAATACATGACTCATTTGAAGACGTGATCGAAGATTCATTTGAAGAACTCAGAAACACGATCGAAGAAACAGTGGAAGCATCGGTGCAAAATGCAATACAGAATATGCTTGCCGATTTTCAGTTTGTTCTTCCGGACGGTACCCATGTGCTTCCGAGAAAGAGAATGAGCCTCATCAGCCCGGACAAAACAAAAGTATTTCTTTGTTACGGTGGTCTGCGCGTTGTTGATTCGAGAATATCTTCGAACGTGAGTTGGGAATTGTCCGTTCAGACGAGAGTTGACTCTTGGGAACCGATTTGCTCTTACTCAACAAAGGAAGAAGCAACGGCGGCGCTCGAAAGAGTACAACAGGCGATAAGTGACGGACTTGATTCGTTCAGCTTATAATATTTTTCACCTGTTTCATAAATACAACTTACTTCAGGCAGGCATCGGGTTCCCGGTGTCTGTTTTTTTCGTATTCGTGCGATACTACGCTTTTTTCCTTTCCTGACGGACGATAATAATTTGAAATCGACTCAAGTGTTTTCTACCTTTTGTTTATATAGAAAAATATGTTGATTCTTTCGTCGGGAGGGGAAACCCCTCCCCTACGGTATAGAAAGGTATGATTCGTGCGTAGCCGCGAAAAAACGAATTGTAAAACGTGAGACGTTTTCTTCATCTGAAATCTTGTATTTCCTCCGACTTTATGGTACAATATACTAAATAATTATATTCTCACGCAAAACCGTCTTTCAAAGAAAGGTTTATATATTATGGCTCAGACCGAAAAACAGAAGCACATCAGAAATTTCTCGATCATCGCCCACATCGACCACGGCAAATCCACGCTCGCCGACCGTATACTTGAGTTTTCCAACACTGTCGCCGCACGCGATATGGAAGAACAGCTCCTCGACGACATGGATCTCGAGAGAGAACGCGGAATCACGATCAAAGCCCGTGCGGTACGTATCGATTACACCGCTCCCGACGGCGAAGAATACGCGCTCAACATGATAGACACCCCCGGTCACGTCGACTTCAACTACGAAGTCAGCCGTTCGCTCAATGCGTGCGAGGGTGCTTTGCTCGTCGTCGACGCAACACAGGGCATCGAAGCGCAGACGCTCGCAAACGCTTATCTCGCGGCGGACGCAAATCTTGAGATCGTGCCGGTCATCAACAAGATCGACCTGCCCTCCGCCATGCCCGACAAATGCAAAGAAGAGATCGAGGACGTTATCGGCATTCCTGCTGAGGACGCGCCCGTTATTTCGGCAAAAACAGGTCTGAACATCGCGGATGTAATGGCGGCTATCGTCAGAGACATTCCCTCCCCCGAGGGAGACGAGGACGCGCCGCTTGAATGTTTGATTTTCGACTCCGTTTACAACAGCTATCTCGGCGTTGTCGTATACATCCGCGTCATGAACGGCACGCTGAAAACAGGCGAAAGAATACGCCTTATGAACACCGGCGCGGAATTTGACGTCGTCGAAGTCGGCGTTATGGAGCCGTTCGGGCTGAAACCCACGGGAGAATTGTCCGCAGGCGAGGTCGGCTACTTTACTGCGTCGATCAAAACCGTATCGGAAACGCGCGTCGGTGACACCGTAACGCACGCATCTCGTCCTGCCGCAGAGCCGCTCCCCGGCTTCAAGAAAGCTCAGTCAATGGTCTTTGCCGGCATCTACCCTGCCGACGGCGCAAAATACAACGAAACAAAGGACGCGCTCGAAAAGCTCCAGCTCAACGACGCGGCGTTCTCGTTCGAGCCGGAAACGTCGATCGCGCTCGGCTTCGGCTTCCGTTGCGGTTTTCTCGGACTGCTTCACATGGAGATCATCGAAGAACGGTTAGAGAGAGAGTTCAATCTCGATCTTATCACGACCGCACCGAGCGTTATATACGAGATCACGAAGACGAACGGCGAAGTCGTCCGCATCGACAACCCGACGAACTACCCGTCACCCGACGAGATAAAAATCGCGGCAGAGCCGATAGTGAATGCGGCGATAATCACGCCTACCGAATACACCGGCGGCATTATGGACCTCTGCCAGGACAGGCGCGGCGTGTTCATCGACATGAAATACATCGACACGAACCGTGCGGAGCTTCACTACAAGCTGCCGCTCAACGAGATAATCTACGACTTCTTCGACGCGCTGAAATCGCGCAGCCGCGGTTACGCATCCCTCGACTACGAGCTTGAGGGATACGAGCCGTCGTCGCTTGTGAAGCTCGACTTCCTGCTCAACGGCGAAATGGTCGACGCGCTGACGTTCATCGTCCACGAAGAAAAAGCGTACGCGAGAGCGAGAAAGATCGCGGAAAAGCTGAAAGACAACATCCCACGCCAACTCTTTGAGATACCGATACAGGCGGCAGTCGGCTCGCGTATCATCGCACGCGAAACGGTCAAGGCGATGCGCAAGGACCTGCTTGCGAAGTGCTACGGCGGAGACATTTCGAGAAAGAAAAAACTGCTTGAAAAGCAGAAGGAAGGCAAGAAAAAGATGCGTTCCCTCGGCTCAGTGCAAGTCTCTCCGGAGGCGTTCATGGCTGTGCTCAAGCTGAATGACGATGAGTAAATCACACTAACACTAAGGTGTATCATGACCTACAAAACATCCCACAAGCGGCTCGGAATATATATCCATATCCCGTTCTGCCGCTCAAAATGCGCTTATTGCGATTTCAATTCCGCGCCTCCCGAGTCGGATGAGCTTGTCACGCGCTACATCGACGCGCTGATCGCTCACATCGAAAGCTACAAAACGGCGGCGGAAGAATACGAACCGGACACGGTATTCATCGGCGGCGGAACTCCGACTTCCGTCCCGCCGGAAGAGCTGTACCGTCTTATCCGCGCGGTCAAGAAGAACTTTTCGCTCGTGAAGAAGGCGGAATTTTCAATCGAATGCAATCCTGCGACTGCCGATTACTCCACCCTCGCGCGACTGCACAGAATGGGCGTGAACCGTATATCGTTCGGGCTTCAGTCGGCGCACGAAAATGAGCTGAAAGCACTCTCGCGCTGTCACACCCGAAAGAATTTCATGCGCTCTTATAAAATGGCGCGCGACGCGAAATTCGACAACATCAACGTTGATCTGATGTTCGGCATCCCACACCAGACGCCGGAGTCGCTCATGCACTCGATAAAATACGTCGGCGGACTGCGACCGGAGCATATCTCGCTCTATGACCTCAAGATAGAGCCGAATACTCCTTTCGGAAAGAATTACGAAAAAATCGCACCGACGCTTCCGGCGGAAGACGTTGAGGCAGATATGTACCTCGCGGCTGTCGATCTTCTCTCGACTCTCGGTTACAAACAGTACGAGATCTCGAACTTCGCACGGGACGGCAAAATGTGCGCGCACAACCTCAAATACTGGAACTGCGACGAGTACCTGGGATTCGGCGTGTCCGCTCATTCGTATTTCAACGGGAACCGCTTCTCGTTTACTCCTGACATAAAGAAATACATCGAGGGCGTGACTGTTCCCGAATCGAAAGTACGTCTGACTGACGACATCGAAGAGATTGAAGAAAAGGAAAGAATGGGCGAATACATAATGCTCCGCTTTCGTCTCGCCGCAGGAATAGACGACAGAGAATTCTCGCGCCGGTTCGGTCTTTCGTTTGAGAAAATGTTCGGCGAAAAGTGCGAATGGTTCGTGCGGAGCGGATTCATGACCGCAAAGAACGGCGTGTATGCGCTCACACCCCGCGGAATGTTCGTATCAAATTACATCCTCACCGAGATACTCGATTTCGACGATCTCGGCAAATTCAATTTCACATAATAATTCAAAAAAGGAACGTGATAAAATGAAAAACGCAGTATTTATGGGAGTCGACACACCGATAAACGAAGTATACTCCGATGCAGTAAAAGAAAAACTGTTCGCTGAGTTCTTCTTCCCGACAAAGGACATCATAAAGTCCGATAAGCTCGACGAATACCGTGAAGTTCTCGAAAAAACGGACTACATCTTCTCGACATGGGGTATGCCGTGCCTCACGGAAGAACAGATACGCGGTTATCTGCCGAATCTCAAGGCTGTATTCTACGGCGCAGGTACGGTACAGAGATTTGCGCGTCCTTTCCTCGCGTGCGGCGTGAAGATATTTTCGGCGTGGGCGGCCAATGCCGTTCCCGTATCGGAATACACGTTCGCGGCTATCATCATGGCGGCAAAGGGATACTTTCACCGTCTCCACAGACAGTCGGGCGGTGCTGCGTGGTCTCACCGTGATGTGCCGGTCGCGTTCCCCGGAAACTACGAGATCAAAGTCGGTATTATTGGTGCAGGCATGATCGGCAAGCTCGTTATCGGCAAGCTCAAAAACACGCTTGAGAGAATAGAAGTTCTCGTATTCGATCCGTTCCTGCCGGACGAAAAGGCGGAAGCACTCGGTGTGAAAAAAGTCTCGCTTGAAACGCTTTTCGCCGAATCAGACGTTATCTCGAACCACCTCGCCGACAACGCGCAGACGAAAGGTATGCTCGACTATCACCTCTTCTCGCTGATGAAGAAAGGCTCTACATTCATCAACACCGGACGCGGCGCACAGGTAGTCGAAGATGATATGATCCGCGCACTCAGAGAAGAGGGTACATACCGCATGGCAGTCCTCGACGTGACGGAACCCGAACCGCCGATGCCCGACAGTCCTCTCTACACGCTTGACAACGTGTTCCTCACACCGCACATCGCCGGTTCTCTCGGCAACGAGCATCACAGAATGAGCGAATTCATGTACGAAGAAGCGGCGGCATTTGACAAGGGACTTCCCACAAGATACGAAGTCACGGCGAAAATGCTCGAAACAATGGCGTGAGACAAAGAAAGGCGGTTTTACATAATGACACAGAAATTCAACTACAAATCAAAAGAAGAACTCCTCACGGCGGCTGAAAATTGCGGCGTCAAACTGCCGTGGTCGGACGACACATCAAATCTGAAAACCGAACACCGCATCGGTGACTCGAATGTCGTCATTCCGAACTCGCTGACCGTTCACCCGATGGAGGGATTCGACTCCACTCCCGACGGTGCGCCGTCCGAGATGACGTTCCGCCGCGGCAAGAGAATGGCGTCCGGCGGTGCAGGACTTGTCTGGCTTGAAGCTACTGCCGTCGTAAAAGAAGGACGCACGAACGAGGGACAGCTCTGGATAACGCGCGACAATCTCGATTCGTTCAAGAGACTCGCGGAAGAGATGCACAAAGCAAACAACGGCGCTCCGCTTATCTTACAGCTCACGCACTCCGGCAGATTTTCGCGCAAGGACAACAAGCCTGCTCCCGTGATCTCGTACCACAACCCTGTGATGAATGAAAAATTCATGATAGATCCCGACTACCCCGTAGCGACGGACGAATACCTTGATTCTCTCCCCGAAAAGTTCGGTGAAGCCGCAAAAATGGCGAAAGAAGCCGGATTCGACGGCGCAGACGTGAAGTGCTGTCACAAGTATCTTTTCTCCGAGCTTCTCTCCGCATACACGAGAGAGGGACGGTATGGCGGCTCGTTCGAGAACAGAACACGTCTGTTCGTCAACTCCATAAAAGCGGCTGCTGTCCACGCCGACAAGAACTTTATAATCGCGTCGCGCTTCGGACCGTACGACTGCATCCCGTACCCGTGGGGATTCGCCGCAGACCACGACGACTACTTAAAAATCGACTGGGAAGAGCCGGACAAGCTCTATAACATAATGTACGAAAACGGCGTGCGGCTGGTCGATATGACGCTCGGCTCGCCGTACTACAATCCGCACGTCAACCGTCCGTATGACAACGGTGGATATGAGCCGCCGGAAGAAAAGCTCGTAGGGGTGGCGCGCCTTATTAACGCATCCGCGCACATGAAAGCGGCAGCCCCCGGCATCACGCTGATCGGCACGGGCTACACTTATCTCCGCAAATTCGCGCCGAACGTTGCCGCAGGCGCACTCCGTGACGGTATGATCGACTGCGCCGGATTCGGGCGTATGGCGTTCGCTTACCCGACTTTCGCAGAGGATATTCTCGCCGGACGAGGACTTGATCTTCACAAGGTCTGCCTGACCTGCTCAAAATGTACGTCGCTCATGCGTGCGATGTCCTGCACAGGCTGCCCGATCCGCGACACCGAGATGTATCTGCCGATATATCAGAAAGTTTTTGCGAACAAGTGAGGTTTATATAATGAAAAACGGAAAGAAATGTGCGATAGTCACAGGTGCGGCTCGCGGTATCGGACGCGGTATTTCGATCACGCTCGCAAAAGCCGGCTACACGGTATGCGCGGTCGGCACTAAACCTGCCGAAATGGTCGGAGAATACCTCGATGAGCTGAAATCCTATTCGCCCGAATCGTTTTATGTGAGCGGCGATATTTCAAAAGAAGAAGACCGCGAAAAAATCACGCGCGAAGCGTTCGACGGGCTCGGTGAGGTCGATTTTCTCGTCAACAACGCAGGCGTTGCTCCGTCCGTACGCGCGGATATGCTTGAGATGACCGAGGAGAGCTTTGACCGCGTACTCGGAATAAATCTGCGCGGCGCGTTCTTCCTCACGCAGAAAATCGCAAAGAGAATGGCTGAAACGAAAGTCTCCGACGACGCTATGCGTGCCGTTGTGTTCATCACGTCGATCTCGGCGACGGTGTCGAGTGTCAACCGCGGCGAATACTGCATCTCGAAAGCAGGACTTTCTATGGCTGCAACGCTGTACGCCGACCGTCTCGCCGAATACGGCATCCGCGTATACGAAGTCCGCCCGGGTGTAATTGCGACGGATATGACGGCAGGGGTGCGCGAAAAGTACGACAGGCTCATTAGCGAAGGACTTTGTCCTATCGCCCGTATCGGTCAGCCGGAGGACGTCGGCAAAACTGTGCTTGCGCTGACGGAGGGGTATCTCGGCTACACGACAGGACAGGTCATCGGCGTCGACGGCGGCATGATGATACAAAAATTATAAATGAATAATGAATGATGAATAATGAAGAATGAATAATTGAGGCAAAGTATGGACGACAGATTTGAAGTAGTCGAAAAAAACGGATTATCTCAGGGCACGCGGATAATCGTTGATAAGGAAACGGGTGTGCAGTATCTGCTTGCGTGGTGGACAAATGTCGGCGGACTGACCGTTCTCGTCGACAAGGACGGCAAGCCGCTTCTTGACAAGAGATACGCGAAAGAAGAGTAAAACTTTGAAATAGTCAGTAGGGGAACCATCGTGTCTCCCGTCAAAACGATTTTGCATAAGAAAAACGGAGGAAATCATCATGAAAAAAACTTTTTTACGGAGAACGATTTGTTTATTCATCGCATTTGTCATGCTTGCGGTATCATTCACTTTACCTGCCGCCGCCGAAGAAGATCAGAAATTCTCCGACGTTCCGGAAGACCACTGGGCGTATTTCTATATCCAGCAGTGCTGTGAAAGGAACATTCTCAACGGATATCCTGTGACCGACGACAGCTCGTTACCCGAGTTCAAACCGGACGGCAATGTAAAATTAGGTGAACTATTAAAGATGGCTTGTCTTATGGTATGGCCTGATTATGAGTATCGACCAAAAGACAGTGACACTCACTGGGCACAGCCGTATCAGCGAACTATTGGTGTAGGATTACCTCGTATAAACTATATGAAAGTGGAAGAACTTGACAGAGAGGCAACTCGCGGAGAAGCCGCCATGATTATAGTAGAAGCTTTGCGCATAATAGATTATAATTATGAATACGTGAAAGGAACAGAGTATCTTAAAGATTTCAAAGATGCAGATTCTATTGATGCCATTGAGGAGAAAAAAATTGTTGGTTCGGCAAATACTTTGGTAAAGCTTGGAATACTCGAAGGTTTCCCCGACGGCACATTAGGTCTTGAAAAAAATCTAACAAGAGCACAAGTATCAAAATTGGTATATATTGCTTTACACGATCATACTAATTGGTGGTAAAACAGAAAACGGACGACTGGTGATCGTCCGTTTGTTTTTTGCTTCCTTATATATCCGCGTCCTTGAGGTATTCGTAGCCGTGCTCCGCGATAAACTCTTTTCGTCCGGCAAGATCGTCGCCGAGCATCAAGTCAAATATCTTCGCCGTGGCTTCCGCGTCTGCCGGTGTCACGCGGATCAGTCTGCGCGTTGCGGGATTCATCGTCGTGCGCCACATCATATCCGGCTCGTTTTCGCCGAGTCCTTTTGATCTCTGCAGCGTGTATTTTATGCCCTTTTCTTCGAGCCGCTTGACGATCTCCGCCTTTTCCGGCTCGTTGTACGCAAATTCGATCTCGCCTTTTGCCGGAGTTATTTCAAACAGCGGCGACTCGGCGATATAGACCTTGCCTTCTTTGAGGAGCGTCGGCAGGAGACGGTAGAACAGCGTGAGCAGCAGTGTACGGATCTGGAATCCGTCTTCGTCGGCATCGGTGCAGATGATGATTTTTGACCAACGGAGGTTGTTTATATCGAACTCCACCATATCCGCCTTGTGCTTCGTCTGTATCTCGACGCCGCAACCGATGACGCGGAGAAGATCGAGAATGATGTCGCTCTTGAAAATGCGATCGTAGCTTGCCTTGAGGCAGTTGAGCGTCTTGCCGCGAACGGGGATTATCGCCTGGAATTCCGCGTTCCGTCCGAGCTTACAGGACGACATGGCGGAGTCGCCCTCTACGATATAGACCTCGCGCTTGTCGGGATCCTTCGAGCGGCACGCAACGAACTTTTCGACTCTGTTCGACACGTCGGTGGACGAAGCGAGCTTCTTTTTGAGGTTGAGCCGCGTCGTCTCGGACTGCTCACGCGAACGTTTATTGACGAGCACCTGCGCGCAGATACGGTCGGCATCGATCGGGTTTTCCGCAAAGAAATATTCAAGCTGTTCCTTGAGAAAATCGTTCATCGCGTCAGCAATAAACGTGTTCGTGATCGCTTTTTTCGTCTGGTTGGCGTAGGAAGTCTGAGTTGAGAAGCTGTTTGAAACGAGGATAAGGCAGTCTTCGATATCCTGGAAAGTGATCTTCGCTTCGTTTTTGTTGTATTTTCCCGTGGATTTGAGCCGCTTGTCGATCGCCGACACAAACGCGAGTTTAACGGCTTTTTCGGGGGAGCCGCCGTGCTCGAGCCAGCTTGAGTTATGGTAGTATTCGAGCGCATGAACGGATTTCGACATCGTCCATGCAACATCCGCGATGAGCTTGTAGTCCTTCATATCCTCGCGGTCGCGGCCCTTTGTTTCGAGGTGGAATTCGGCTATCTTCGTTTCCGCCGTCTCGCCTGCGATCTCGGAAATGTAGTCCGATATGCCGTTTTCGTAGAAGAACTCCATTTCGCCGAACGTGCCTGTCTTCTCGGGGCGCTCGTATCTGAAGACGAATTTTATCCCCGGGTTGACTACAGCCTGCCGCTTGAGCATATCTTCAAAATATTCGTACGGGATGTTTATATCGGTGAAGACCTGCAAATCTGGCTTCCATTTGATTACAGTGCCGGTGCGGCGTTCTTTCTTTTCAAGCTCGCGGACGTTCAGTTCAGTGACAGCTTCGCCTTTCTCGAACGAGATCTCCGACAGCGTTGTGCCGTTGTACGATTTTACGGAGAAATATTCGCTCGAATACTGTGTGGCGCACGCACCGAGACCGTTCAGACCGAGTGAAAACTCATAAGCCGCGTCCTCGGAATTGTTGTCGTACTTACCGCCTGCGTACAGCTCGGCGTAGATAAGCTCCCAGTTCCAGCGTCCCTCGCCCTCGTTCCAGCCGAGCGGAACACCGCGTCCGAAGTCCTCGATTTCGACAGAATGATCGGCAAAAGCCGTGATGTTGATGAGATTCCCGAAACCCTCGCGCGCCTCGTCGACGGAGTTAGAGAGAATCTCGAAGACTGAATGTTCTGTTCCCTCAAGACCGTCCGAGCCGAAAATAACGGCAGGGCGTTTTCTTACTCTGTCGGCACCTTTCAGGGAGGTTATGGATTGATCGTTGTATTCATAGGTTTTGTTTTTTTTCATGGTATACCTTTCATTTGAACGGGATTTACACTTGTGCGGAACGCAAAACTTGCACAAATTCTACGGCTATGCGTGACCCCACCTATTATCTGTAGGGCAGTGCGTATGTATACGCGTTGCTCCTGCCGTCGGACGAATTGCACTTTTTTTATATCGGCAATAGGTAGAAAACGTCGGGGACGTTTTCGAATTATTCTTTTTCCGCTACGCGCGGGGCGGACAAGCGAGTTTACTTCGTAAACTCAGTGAACGTCGCCTCCTTGTCAATCTACCCGCCAAAGGGGGAAGGTCGCTACGCTCTATTCACGCCTCCCGACTTCGTGAACGAAGTCGTCGAGATGCTTCGCATCTCGGTTGGAATCCCCTTTGTTGTAAAATAACTGCAAAGCTTTTGTTCGCCCCGTCTGATTATTCATTCTTCATTACTTTTTCAGCATCAGCGGGTTGCCGCCGTTGGCGTTTGTCAGCTCTGCTATGATGAGCGATGCTTTCGCCGACATCAGTTCGCAAAGCTGTGGGCAGTTCTTCTTGAATTCGTTCGCCACGTCGATCGTGTGCCAGTCCACTTCGTCCCTTGTGCCGGGATTGAAGACGAGCATCACGCCGAACGTCACCGAAAGACGGAACGGCCCGTCCGGATCAAAGTTCAGCATACGGTTATATGTGACCTTCACG
Organism: Eubacteriales bacterium; assembly: GCA_045643285.1. Taxonomy (GTDB): domain Bacteria; phylum Bacillota; class Clostridia; order Oscillospirales; family CAG-272; genus UMGS1696. Next base: position 41,300 of record JAZUKN010000086.1, on the reverse strand, counting down.
CCGCTTTTGCCGATGACCTGCGCGACTATCGTATCCTTTACGTTCAGCTTGAGCTGGCCGGGAACAGGTCTCTGCGTCTCGTAGCTGACGTTGTCGAGAATTATTCGGCGCTCGGCAAGGAAATAGCGGTTGAAGTCGAAATCTTCCGGCGTTTCGTACATCGGTTTCGTTACCGTTTCCGGCTCGAATGACGTATTTTCTGCGACAGTCTCTTCCGATATTGCGCTCTCTGCCGTCGTCTCCGGTGCTTTTTCTTCGCTTTCCGGTGCGATCTCTTCCGGCTTGTTTTCGTTTTCGTCTTTTTTATCTTTCTTTACGAAAAGTGACATGATTGACCTCGTTATTTATGATATTTTCCACCGCTCAGTATTTCGCCTGCGCGGTAGATCTGTTCGTATAGCATTACGCGGAACAGTTCGTGCGGAAACGTCATCGGCGAGAACGACAGCTTCACGTCCGCACGTTTCTTTACGCTGTCGTCAAGCCCGTGAGAGGAGCCGATTATGAAGCACACGTCGGGTGTTCCCGATGAAGCCGCGTCGGAGAGCATCCGCGCGAACGTATCGGACGGCATCGTTTTGCCTTCGACGCACAGTGCGACGACCTTTGTGCGCGGCGGTATCTCAGCGAGAATCTTTTCGCTTTCTTTCGAGAGTGCTTTTGCGATTTCCGCGTCCGTCGGGTTGTCGGGGACGTTTTCGGGTTTAAGCTCCACCGCTGTGAACGAATAAAACCGTGAAATGCGCTTTGAAAATTCCTCGACCGCCGCTTTCGTGTACGTCTCGGTCAGCTTGCCCATGGCAATAAGTTTGATCTTCTGCATTTTATTTTATCAGATACAGCTCAATATAGCTCACTGCCGCCGTAAGGATCAGCGGAAGTATGATGTATATGAGCTTTTTTGCCTTTCGCTTGTTTTCGGGCTGGCGCGCGAGAAATGCGTCCTTTTCGTCCTCTGTCCATTTGTCGGGAAGCTCGTCTCTCGTCCTTTCTTCGGAGGAGAAAGAAAAGCCGTTGAGAATGAAATACGCGATAAACGCCGCAATTCCTCCGACTGCGTACAGAGTCACGCCGATGTAATAAAGCCACGGCGCTCTGTACTGTTCGGACAGCGCGAGGATGAGCCGGAACAGTCCGAAGATCACCGCAAACGACAGAATAAGCAGTCCGATTTTTTTGAGTGCGTCCTTGCCTTTATAGAAAGCATCGCTGTTGTTGTCAGCCATTTTACAGCACCTTTACCGCGCCGTCGCGGCGGACGCTGAGGATATGGCACGCGCCCTCTCCGAACACCCCGTCGATCATAGTGGCATATTTTTCGGTCAGCTCAGTCGGCACAAACGCCTGTATCGTACCTGCGAAGCCGCCTCCGTGGACTCTGCAAACGCCGCGTGTGCCGCGAAGAAACTCTTCCGTGAGGCAGAGCGCGAGGGACAGTCCCTGTTCTTTTACGTTCAGCGTCGTGTAAACGTTCTGGAGGAATCTGAAGCTCGAATTTCCCGACGCAACGACTCCATTCATAAATCCGTCGATGTCGCCGCTCTTCAGTGCTTTGACCTGTCCGTCAACATGCTCGTTCTCTGCGAAGAAATGGTACGCGCGCAGGATAGCTCTGTCGCCGACCTTTTCTCTGAGCTCGCTTCCGCGCTCGGCGAGTGCCTTGTCAAGTGCTTCGCGTGACGTGCCGCGGAGGACTTCTGCTCCAAGCTCATGTGCCACCGACTTCATTTCCGCCGGAATGGATGCGTAGTCGTCGTTGAGGTCGGTGTGGTTGCCGCCTGTGTTGACGATACAGAGATTATATCCGGCTTTCGTGAGATCGAAGCCGATCTTTTCGATAACGGGAGCAGACGGATCGCAGAAATCTATCGTTATGAAGCCGCCGACTGCACACGCAGTCTGATCCATAAGTCCGCACGGTTTTCCGAAGAACACGTTCTCGGAGAACTGCGCCATTTTTGCGATTTCAACGTTCGACACCTTGCCGTCGTTGTAAAGGTGATTGAGTATATTTCCCACCATTACTTCAAACGCGGCAGACGAAGAAATACCGGAGCCTTTTAATACGCTCGATGTCGTGTAAGCGTCAAAGCCGCCGATTTTATATCCTGCATCGCGGAACGCTCTTTCCATACCTGCGATGAGCGCGGGAGAATGGAATTTCGATTCTTCGCTCGGTGCTTCTATCGCGTCGGGCGTTACGTAGTCTGGCGTGAATCCCTCGGACGTGAGAGAAACTACTCCGTCGTCGCGCTTTTTCGCAAATGCGATTATGTCAAGGTTTACCGATGCGGCGATAACTCTGCCGTGGTTGTGGTCGGTGTGGTTGCCGGACACTTCCGTTCTGCCGCCGACCGAGAAAACGGACACGTCGCCGTCGCCGTAGAGCTTCAAAAACTCGTCAGCCGCTTTATTGTAGCGCGCTCTTTCGGTTTCTATGCGGTTTTCGGGTACGGCGAGTCCTTCCACGAGTGTTTTGTCAATACCGCCGCGTGCGATAGTTTTTTTGATTTCAGCAATAGTCATTTTTTTATCTCCGTGATTTTATTTTGCTCCGATACCGGCGAACTGTTCTGCTGTCAGCGACAGGAACTTCTGATTGTTTGCGACACATTCAGCCATGTCGAACGATTCTCTCTTTGACGAGTATTTATAAAGCGTGCCTTCATATTCACTCGGTACAACGACCTTGTCGCCGGAATACTCGGTAACGTATTCGTCGATGTAGAACGGGTGATCCGGTCTTTCACATACCGCCTTGTCGAGATAGTAAACGTTCGAGTATATATTCGACACCGGCGCGGCGTTAAAATCGGGGGAGAGGCACTCGGCGACAAAATCCATCCCCCATGAGTAATATGTATACGACTTCATCTCGGGGAACGCATCCTGCCACTTCTTGCTTCTTGTGTGGTCGTCGTTCCCGGCAACTCTGTTGCAGCCATGGGGGTCAAGGATATACGCCTGTATGATAAAGCACCCGTTATAGTGGATGCCGTATTTGCACTGCATCGTGATGTTTCCGAAAACTTCGTTGTCGCGTCCGCCGAACAGCGAAATGCCGCATCCCGTGACGTTCTCGACTGCGTTTCCGTAGACCTTGATGCTCTGCTGACCGTTTCCGAGCAATATTCCCTGGACTCCTACGTTGTCGATCTCCGTGTCGCGCGTGAAGCCTGCGTCCTTGACGTAGTTGTAGCGGATCACAGTCCCGTGTGCAAAGGTATCCTTGGAGCCGATAACGCCGCAGTCACCGACAAAACGGCAGGTGTCTTCGCAGTAGTTGTATTCGATGACATTATACGCGCCGTAATATTCGATCGCTGTGTCAAGCGAGTGGAGGCAGGAGTTGTGCGAGACAGTCGCGCCGCATCCTTTCACCGATATTGCGGGATTTTCGTAGCCGCATCCCTCAGACCAGTGGGATATGGTGTTGTTTTCGACAATGTTGCCTGACTTCTGTAGTTCGAGATTGTCGCCGCCCGTGAGTCTGACAGCCGACTGACCGATGCCGTCGAGCGTGCAGTTCTTTACGGTGTTGCCGTCTCCCGTAAGGTTCACGCCGTCGAGCGAGATGTTTGTGAGCGTGCATCCGTCGACTGTGATATGACTGCCCGTACCGACTATCGCGTTTCTGCGCGTGCCGTTTACGGTAATGTTCTCGAACGAGACGTATTCCGCACCGTCAAGAGCGAACACGTCGCAGTCAGCCTTTGCGAGAGTGAACGCTGCCGTTTCAAAACCGTCTGTCGGGAAATAAAACAGCACGCAGTCGTCGTTGATGTAGTATTCACCGGGAACGTCAAGCTCTTCTTCGATGTTGTACCAATAGAACGGCATTCCCGCTTTCGGCATCACGCGCAGAGGATTCGTGTACAGCACTTCCATTGCCGTTTTTGAATTTTTGAACCCGAATACGCGCCCGTCGTCAACGAAGGTCATGTCGTTGAATCTTCCGACAATATAGACGCGCGAGAGGTCGTGCCAGTATTTTGCGGTGTAAAGGTGATCTCTCTCAAAAGGAACGAACATCGTATCAACTCCGAGGTCTGCCCATTCCCAGCCCTTTGCACTGTTTATCATTGATTCTTCACCGACGTGTGCAAATTCGCCTTCGTTCGGATATCTTGCGAGAGTCATCTGCTTGCCGTTCGCACGGAGGAACGAATTGTTTCCGTCTTTTCTCTTTTCCGTCATGCTTTCAACGTCTTCGGGAGTAAAGCCGAACTCTTTGAGGTCAAGCATAACGATGCTGTCCTTTACGTCGGGATAGAAGTAATCGGTGTCCTCGCCCTCGGCTTTTTTGAAGTCGGCGGCAGTGAACGATACTTCGCCGTTTATTACAGCTCCGTCCTCTGCGATGTAACGAACGGTGCAGTTTTCATTTCCGCCGTCCTTTTCGGTGAGCTCCACCGTCTCGGTGAGCGAATACTCGCCTTTGCCGATTATCACGTCGATTTCTTTATATTTTGCCCGATCGAGCGAGCGTACCGCGTCACGCGCTTCCTCTATCGTTGCAAAAGGAGCGTTTTCCGAGCCGTCGGCACCGCTTTTCCCGTCGGGAGAAACGTACAGCCTCGCGGTTTTTGTGCCGCCGATGCCCGAGAACGGAGCCGTGCTCATGATGAACGCGATTATTCCGCTGATTATCCTTGACTTAAGTGAAATCATTGTCATTCTCCTTGTGATGTGAAATCTCAATTATTTTTTCGATCTGCCGATCTGTGCGAACAGCTCCGGTGTGATAGCAAGTACATTTTCGTTTGCCGCTATGCACTCTTCGACGTTCAGCTCGGTGCGCTTTGACGAATAGCGGTACAGCGTGTCGTTGTCCGTGCTCGGAATGTCGATCTCGGCGAAATCGTATACGTAATTTTCAATATTGTACGGATCATTCTGCTTGTCTGTATTGTGAACGGCTTTGTCAAGATAGTAGACGTTGTCCTTGATCACCGAAACGGTGGCTGCGTTGAAATTCTTATCCTTTATAACGGTGTCAAAGTTGTTTTCATCTGCAAACGTCAGCTTTCCGAGGATCGGGAAAGCCTTTGTCCAATACTTATTCGAGGTGTAACCGTTGTCGGGAGAGATCCTGTTGCCGTGACCGTCGCGGACTATCTGTGTATAGAATCTGCTGTCGTAGAAAAGTCCCTGATAGCACTGTATCATAAGGTTTCCGTAGATGTTGTGGTCACGTCCGCCGCAGATACCGAAGCCGGAGCCGGTCACGTTCTCGATGACGTTGCCGTAGGCTGTGAGTCCGGACTGCCCCATATCGACCGTGATTCCCTGTACACCCATCGGATCAAGCTCGCGGTCTCTTGTGAAACCGCCGTTTTTTATGTAGTTGTAGCGGACGACTGTTCCGTATACCCATTCGGCACCCGATCCGATAACGCCGCCGTCGCCGAAGAACTTGCAGGTATCGGCGCAGTAGTTGTATTCGATTATATGATACGGACCGTTGTAGTCTATTGCCATATCGACGGAGTTCACGCAGTCGTTGTGCGAAACGGTGACGCCGCATCCGAGGACTGCTATGGCGTATCTCATAGTACCGCCGCCCGTTGCCCATTCGTGAATGTAGTTGTTGTACACGATGTCATCGGACTGACGGAGAGTTTTCGTGTCACCGCCCTCTATTCTGATACCGGTTTTGCCTATGGAGTAGATTTCGTTGTCTCTTATCATGAGCGAATTTCCGGTGAGGTCGATGCCGTTTCCGGAGCAGGAGCGGACAGTACAGTCGATCACTGTGATGTGATCGCCGTCACCCGATATGCCGGACTGCCTTGTCGCTTCAAGCGTAAGATTCGAGAATGTGAGATAATCGGCGCCGTTCAGAACGACGAGACAGTCGTCAAGCACCGGCATTGTGAAGTGTGCGCCGTCAAAATCCTTTGTCGGGCAGAAGTAAAGGACGCAGTTTTTGTCGATGTAGTATTCACCGGGAGCGTCAAGCTCTTCGGGGATGTTGTACCAATAGAACGGCATTCCCTCTCTCGGATCATGACCGCCTGCGAACGGCACTGTCATTGAGTTTTCTTCTTCATTGAACGAGAGGACGTTCGTGTTGTCCGCGCACCAGAGAACGGAATATCTCGCCTGTGTGTAGACGGTGGAGAGATCGTGCCATGTCTTCAGATGCTCTGTATGCTCTTCGTCAAAGAAGATCGTCGTCGTTGTAACCATGTCGACGGCGTTCTTTTCGCCGCCTTCGCAGTTGATTTGGCTTCCCGCGCGGACGTATGCAAAATCTTCATTCGGGTAGCGCGCCACGGTCATACGGTTTCCGTTCAGTGAAAGCGGGGCCTGTCCTTCCTTACCGTCGCAGAGGATCATCTGCTTAACGTCCTCCGCCTTGAAGCCGAACTGCTTTAAGTCGATCATTACAAGAGAGTCACGCACGTTTTCTGGGAAGAAAGCCATAACGTCGCCCTCGGCTTTTGTGAAATCGGCGGATGTGAACGAAACTCCGCCACTTATCACAGTACCTTTCTCACCGACGTAGGAGATCTGGCAGGAAACGGTGCCGGAGTCTTCTGCGATAAGGCCGAGCGGCTCGCTGAGGCGGTATTCGCCTGCACCTATTCTTACCTTGATCGAGGTGTATCTGTTCTTGTCGAGCGCGCGGACTGCAGATTTGGCTGCTTCTATCGTCCTGTACGGATTTATGGGAGAACCGTCAGCCGTTTCGTCGTTTCCGCTCGGGGAAACATATATCGTCAGTGCTCCGGTGTTGAGGTATCTGTAGAGATATGTAACAACGTTCGCTCTCGGACAGTCCGCATTAACGTCAAATTCGCCCGTGTATGTACCGCCGAGAAGTCCGCCGTTCTCCGCCCATGCGACGGAATCGGAGTACCACTCGCCTGTGCCTGTTTTATCGGGCTCGCCGAGCGCGCGCCAGATAAAGGTGAGGATGTGCGCGTTCGAGCAGGTGACGGACGGAGAGAAACGTTTTGCGCTCGTGCCGGTGGTGATGCCTTTTTCAACTGCCCACAGCACGGCTTTATAGAAATAGTCGCTTTCCTTTACGTCTTCAAACGGATTTGAGAGGGAAGCGGAATTCGGCTCACCCATGGCACGCCACAGGAACGTGACGACTTGACCGCGCGTGCAGGTGTCCTGCGGAGCGAACTTTGTGGCAGTAGTACCGGTGGTGACACCCTCGTCGTACGCCCACAAAACGGCATCGTAGAAATAGTCGTCCGCCTGCACGTCCTCAAACGGGTTATTGGCGGCGGCGCACACCGAAAACGGAATGCACGAAACGAGCAAAACAGCCGCAAAAACGAGCGTGAAAAAGCGTTTTATTTCAGTATTCATAATCCGGATCCTCCAGGGAACGATTTCTGCCGTCAAGCGACAATAACACAAATATATTATAACAAATATGAAGAGAATTGTCAATCACAGGAGGAGAAAACATGGAGCGTTTTCGGGAAATCACCGTGATCACTGCGCGAATACGCGCATTTTTTCACGAAAAAATCCCCCAACCCTCTCGACATCACGCCGGCGACGTGATATAATATAACCAGAGATCAAAATGAATCAAAATCCCACCGGAGGTATACACTATGCTCAACGTAAAAAGAACCACCGCTTACGACGTGACAAAAGTCTTCTCAAAAGCCGAATATGTGACCGAAGACTTAACTCTCCCTTACTGCATCTACATCCCGAAAAACTACGACTGCGGTGAAACATATCCGCTTCTCGTCTTCCTCCACGGAGCAGGCGAGCGAGGCAACGACAACCACCTCCACCTCACCGTCGCTCTTCAGAAAATGTTCGACGATCCCACATCCCCCGTATACGATTCTATAGTCATTGTTCCGCAGTGTCCGCTCGACGAACAGTGGGTAAACGTGCCTTTTGACTGCGGCAACTACTCTATCGCCGAAACGCCTGAGAGCGTATGGCTCGAAGCTGTCTGCGGGATAATGAAGGACGCTATCTCATCCTACAACATCGACAGAGACCGCATCTACGTCACCGGTATTTCCATGGGCGGATACGGCACATGGGATATGCTCTGCCGCCACGGAAACCGTATCGCCGCAGGTATGCCCGTTTGCGGCGGCGCAGACCTCGCATACGCGAAGAAACTGAAAAACATCCCGATCCGCACTTTCCACGGTTCCGAGGACGGTGCTGTTCCGACTGAGGGAACGAGAAAAATGTTCGCCGCACTCAAAAAAGCCGGCAGCACGTCCGTTCACTACACGGAATTTGACGGCATGGATCACGGCATTTGGGACACTGTTTATTCCGACACGGACAACCTCAAATGGCTGTTCGCTCAGCGTCTTTCCGCTCGCGCAAAAGCCGAAAAGAAGGACACCGTCGCACGCGGAGTCGTTGCAGGCGTTGCAGGCGGCGCGGCACTCTCTATCGCGGTCGGCATCATTTCCGGCATAATCAAGGGCAAAAAGAAAACAAAATAACAGAAACCGAAGTGCGGTACGGCAAGCAGGCTGTGCCGCGCTTTTTTGATGTGCGTTACCTTGCAAACGACGGGATAATGTGGTATAATCATGATAGAATAATATGTGAAAGAGCTTTGATATGAAAGAAAACGAAGAAAAACTCGGATTTCTCCCCGTGTCTCCCGAGGAGATCGACGGAGTACCGGATTTTGTATATGTAAACGGCGACGCATACGTCGATCACCCGTCGTTCGGCGCGGCGATAATCGGACGTGTGCTTGAAGCGAACGGATTTACCGTGGCGATGCTCTGCCAGCCCGATTGGCGCACGACCGACGATTTCATGAAATTCGGCCGTCCGCGCCTCGGCTTTCTCGTGTCTTCCGGCAACATCGACTCAATGGTCGCGCACTATACCGCCGCGAAGAAACGCCGCAGTGAAGACTACTATTCCCCCGGTTGCAAAGCCGGACTTCGTCCCGACCGCGCCGTTATCGTCTACTGTAACAAGATCCGCGAAGCGTACGGCGACGTGCCGATCCTCATCGGCGGACTTGAAGCATCACTCCGTCGTTTTGCCCACTATGATTATTGGTCTGATAAAGTCCGCCGCTCCGTTCTTGTCGACAGCCGCGCCGACATACTGATGTACGGTATGGGCGAGCGTTCCGTGGTGCGCCTTGCAAAGCTCCTCGACAAAGGAGTTCCGGTCAAAAAGATCCACGACGTGCGCGGTACTGCTTATCTTTGCAAAACTGACGAAAAGCTCGCGTTCGACTGCGCCGAGGGCTACGACGAATACGGTATGCCGAACGGTTACTCATACGACGAACTGAAAGAAAGCCGCGAATCTTATGCCGCCGCATACAAGGTTCAGTACATCAACAACGACGCGGTGACCGGCAAGCCGATAGTTGAATATTACGACGACAAAATGCTTGTTGTGAATCCGCCTCAGCCGCCGCTTGAAAGAGACGAGCTTGACGCGGTCTACGCACTCCCGTACACGAGGACATACCACCCGATGTACGAATCAATGGGCGGAGTGCCTGCGATCAGCGAAGTAAAATTCTCGATAACGCACAACCGCGGTTGCTTCGGTGCGTGCAATTTCTGCGCGATAGCGTTCCACCAGGGGCGTGCCGTCCGTTCGAGAAGCATTGAATCCTGCGTTGCGGAAGCCGAGAAAATCGCCGCGATGCCCGATTTCAAGGGGTACATCCACGACGTCGGGGGTCCTACGGCGAACTTCCGCGGCCCTGCGTGTGATAAACAGCTTGAACACGGCGTTTGCGCGACGAGAAAATGCCTGTTCCCGAAGCCTTGCCCGAATCTGAAAGCAGATCACACGGAATACATAAAGCTCCTTGAAGCTATCGAAAGCGTTCAAGGTGTGAAAAAAGTTTTCATCCGTTCGGGAATACGGTTTGACTATATGCTCGCCGATAAGTCAGACGCATTCTTCAGAAAGCTCGTGCGCGATCACGTCAGCGGTCAGCTCAAGGTCGCGCCGGAGCACTGTGCGCCGAACGCTCTTATGATGATGGGCAAGCCTCCCGTCGAGGTGTATGACAAATTCCGCGAAAAATACGCCAAGCTCAGTGAAGAGTGTGGTAAACAGCAGTACATCGTGCCGTATCTGATGTCGTCGCACCCCGGATGCACAATGGACGACGCGGCTCGCCTCGCGCTGTATACAAAGAAAATCGGTCTTGCGCCGGAGCAGGTGCAGGATTTCTACCCGACTCCCGGGACACCGTCTACAGTTATGTACTATACCGGAATCGATCCGATGACGGGAAAGTCGGTCTACGTGACGACGGACTACCACGAAAAACAGCTCCAGCGCGCACTCTTACAGTGGAGAAGACCGGAAAACCGCCGACTGATCCGCGAAGCGATGGAATACTGCACGGATGCAGGACGACGCGATCTCTGCGAGCTTCTCGGTCAGCAGTCCGGCACACAAAACGGTCAAAAAAGGACAAACGGACAAGGCTCGGAAAAAACCGACGGCAGAAGTGGAAACAGAGGCGGTAAATCAACGGCAAAACGCGATTATCAAACCGGAAGAAACCCGCAGTCGAAGACAGAGAGAACATTCGCAAAAAAACCGACAGATAAGACCAATTCTTCTGAAACGAAAAAACCCAAGGTCGACAGGACGGGTTGGGCAAAAGCAAAGCCGAAAAAGAACGCAAAACCGCATTCAAAAAAGAAACTTCCAAAGGTAAAGTAAACGTAAAGAACAGGGGACTGACGAATGAAAATTCTCATGGTCACGATGTCAATGAACATCGGCGGAGCGGAAACGCACATCCTTGAACTGTGTCGGGAGTTATCTCGTCTCGGACACGATATTTCTCTCGCGTCGTTCGGAGGAGTGTACGCTGATGAAGCGCAAAAATGCGGAATCAAACACTACAAACTACCGCTTCACTCAAAACAGCCGAATAGTCTGGTAAAGGCCTATAACGGACTCGAAAAGATCATCATCGAGGGACAGTTTGACATAGTTCACGCCCACGCGAGAATTCCGGCGTTTTTATGCGGACTGCTTCATGACAGACTTACGTTCGATAACGGCGTGAAATTCCGCTTTGTCACGACAGCACATCTCAATTTCACGAACAACGCGCTTCTCAGGAAAATCAGCCGTTGGGGTGAGAGAGTCATGGCAGTTTCGGACGACATCACCGATTATCTCGTCGATGAGTTCGACTACCCACGCGACAAAATACACGTTACAATAAACGGGATCGACACTGAAAAATTCTCCGAAAATACCGATTTTTCCACAGTTCTCGAAAAACATTCACTTGAAGAATCACATCGCAGGATCGTTTACATGAGCCGACTTGACGAAGACCGTGCCGATCCTGCATTCAGACTTCTGAACATTGCTCCGAAAATCGCCGAAAAATACCCCGATTCCGACATCATAATCGTCGGAGGAGGCAACGTGTTTGATAAAATAAAAAATCAAGCACATGAAGTCAATATAACAGTGGGACGACAGCTCGTTACAGTCACGGGTGCTGTCTCGAACACGAACGAATATTGTGCCGCCGCAACGGTTTTCATCGGTGTGTCGCGCTCCGCACTTGAAGCAATGGCGTCGTCAAAGCCCGTCATAGTCGCAGGAAATCAGGGCTCGCTCGGTATCTTTGATGAGACAAAAATCAAACCGGCTATCGACACGAATTTCTGTTGTCGTGGCTTCGGTGTTGCAGACGAAAACGTGCTTTTTGACTACATTTCGACTTTGTTTGATAAACCCGATGTCGAGCTGAAAACAATAGGTGACTACAACCGTGCGTTCATTCTTGAACACTACACTGCGCACCGTATGGCGAAGGATTATCTTGCGATGTACGAGCGTACTCTCGCATCTCCGTTGCCGATAAATCCGAAAAAATCGAATCCCGATGTTGTCCTCAGCGGCTACTACGGCTTCGGCAATCTCGGCGACGAAAGCCTGCTCGACATCATAACCGAATCGCTTGCACGAGAGATGCCGGACATAAAAATCGCCGCGCTCACAAAGTCTCCTAAAAAAGAAATGAAACGCACAGGTCTCGGCTGCGTCTCAAGGTTTGATTATTTCGCCTTGAAGAAGATAATTAACCGCTCGACGATGCTCATTTCCGGCGGCGGAAGCCTTTTACAAGACAAAACAAGCAAACGTAGTCTCGGTTACTATACCGGTGTTATCTCTGTCGCTGAAAATCTTTGCAAAAAGGTCACAGTCCTTGCAAACGGCATTGGACCGATCAGTCATGAGCCGAACAGAAAGCGTGCCGCGTCCGTTGTCAGCCGCGCGGAATACGTGTCCGTTCGCGACCGCGAATCGGCTGAGGAACTTCTCTCCCTTGGTATTACGAAAGAGAAGATCACTCTCACCGCAGATCCGGCATTTCTTATCAGACCCGCGTCCGATCATTCGCTGTCACGTGTGATCTCGTCCGTCGGACTTGACGGAAAACGGTTCTTTGCGGTTTCCGTCCGTCCGCTTCATATTTCAAGGTTCGATAGTGCGAAAATCTCTTCTGCCGACGAACATTATCTCGCCGAAATACGCAAGTTCTGCACCGTTTTTTCGCAGAAAACAGGACTTGTACCGCTTATTGTTCCGATGCAGAAAACGCAGGATCTTCCCGTCTGCGATCATCTGATCGATTCGCTCGCATCAGACGGCGTCAAGGCGTACAAATATATCCCCGATTCAGCTCCGTTGCTTATCGCTGTGCTCGGTAAAGCCGAATTTCTCGTCGGAATGCGCCTCCACAGCGTGATTTTTGCGTCGTCAGTCGGTTGTCCCGTCATCGGACTGTCGTATGACCCGAAGGTCAGCGCGATGATGGCGGAGCTTGGGCAAAAATATTCCGTCGACATTACTCGCGGCGATGATTTTGCGGACGCTCTTGCCGGTTATGCTGAGGAAATCACCGCAAACCGCGACGAGATCAGCCGTTTGCTTCTTGAAACCGGAGAGGAAATGCGCCGCCGCTCGCTCGAAGATATGCGCGCAGTGAAAGATATTCTGGGGAAATGAATTTTTGCTTAAAAAGATATGTTAGATTAATTCAATAAAGTTTTTTGGGGATTGTCAAGTACCTTTTTCCTAAAAAAGGTACTTGACCGGAGTTTGAGGCAGCGCCTCAACTATAAATGCCCCTAAAACAAAAATAAGCCCGATATAGTCGAGCTTATTTTTATTTTATACTGTCTTTGTACGGTTTCTCGTCGGGTATGAATGCTATTACATCCTCAACACTGCAAGAGAGAATATTACAAATGTCATTCAGTGTTGCTGTAGAAATGTTTCTGTTGTGTTTAAGGGAATCAAGCGTTCCTTTGCTGAATGAATACTTTTTTATGAGAGTATATGTGGTTATACCTTTATTTTTCATTGTTTTCCACAACGGATCGTAAGTTATAATAGAAATCACCCTCTTTATTTCTATTATAATTTCCGCTTTGTTTCTTGACAATTCCCGATATATCGGGTATAATCAACACATAAACCATATTTGTCGCGGTGATTATTTTGATTTGCACTTTTTTCGGGCATAAAGATACGCCGTCTTCCGTCGAACCGATTCTGATATCTGTGCTTACCGACTTGATTCTAAATAAAAACGTCCGCAATTTTTATGTCGGAAACAACGGGAATTTTGATTATTATGTGCGAAAGACACTGAAAAAACTAAAACAAGACTTTCCGGATATCATTTATTCAGTTGTATTAGCTTATCTTCCCGTCAAAAATAATTGTGAATCAAATGAAGATTATTCGGATACGATTTTTCCGGACTGTCTTGATAATACTCCGCCGAGATATGCAATATCAAAAAGAAATCTTTGGATGATAAACATATCTGATTATGTGGTAACTTATGTTCGGTATAATACCGGCGGCGCGGCAAAATTCAAGGAAATTGCCGAGAAAAAACACAAAATCGTGATCAACCTCCCATAAAACAAAAAACAAGCCCGGTTTTACCGAGCTTGTTTTTTGTTTTAATCATATTTTATTTTTCTTCGTCTTCTTCGTCGTCATCGCTGAGGTGCTTGCCGCAGTTCGGGCAGACAACGTCATCGGGATCCATTGTTTCATCGAAGTAGACCTTGCCGCCGCAGCCGGGGCACATAGCGCAGTAGAATTCTTCTTCCTCGTCCTCGTCGTCGAGACCGCACATATCGCAGTCTTCGTCGTCGCAGTCGCAGAATTCGCAATCGTCGCACTCGTCGTCATCTTCGTCGCCGTAGATGTCGTCTTCGAGGTCGTAGAGTTCTTCTTCTGCGTCACCAAGATCGTGATCAAGCTCTTCGAGATATTCGTTTGCTACGTCGAGCTCGTCGCGGAGAGTGTCTATCTCAGCCGCCATCTGGGAGCAAAGCTCAGCAAGTGAAGATATGATCTTGCCTTCCGTCGTGTCCTTGTTGAATGCGCCGCCGTCGATAAGCCCTTTGATATAAGAGCCGTATTCTCTGGATGTCATAGCAGTCCTCCGTTTATGAATTTATGCTCTTTCGAGGTATTCGCCTGTTCTTGTGTCGATTCTGATAACTTCGCCCTGGTTGATGAAGAACGGTACTCTGATAGTAGCACCTGTTTCAACAGTTGCGGACTTGTTGCCGCCTGTAGCTGTATCGCCGCGTACACCGGGTTCGCAGTCGGTTACTTCGAGTTCAACGAACATCGGAGGTTCTACTGCAAACGGCTTGCCCTGGTAGGAGCGGATGTTGCATACCATTTCTTCTTTAACGAACTTGAAGTTGTCGCCGACCATGTCGTGAGGAATGAGAGTTTCTTCCCATGTCTCGGTGTCCATGAAGTGATAGAGGACGCCGTCGTCGTAGGAATACTGCATATCCTTGCGCTCGATTCTTGCCTCGTTGAACTTATCTGTAGGGGAGAACGATGTTTCAACGACACCGCCTGTGATGACGTTTCTCATCTTTGTACGGACGAAAGCTGCGCCCTTGCCGGGTTTAACGTGCTGGAATTCAACTACCTGCATTACTTTTCCGTCCCATTCAAATGTTACGCCGTTTCTGAAATCGCCTGCTGTTACCATAATTCTTGTATATCCTCTGGTGTGAGGACTACTCCTTTCGGTTTTTGTCTCAATATTATTCGCTTTATTGTATACCATTTTCGGGAAAATATCAAGGGGGAAAAGCGATTTTTCCCGAAAAATTCCGAAAAAGTTTTGTGTTTTCTCCTGCGGAGCATGATTTTGCAGGTTTTTTGTTCACCGGACAGGGAGGGATTCGAACCCTCGTGGCTGAACTTGTTCAGCGGTTGCTCGACACCTGATTTCGAGCCAGGGCATTACATAACAAAAACGCCTCACTTCGTGAGGCATTTTCGTTTTACCGGACAGGGAGGGATTCGACTTCTCGCTGCGGCTCGGTCAGGGTCGGCTCTGACAGTCCACCGGACTGTCATTCAGTACCGGCCCGTTCGAATCCCTCATTTTTTAAAAAAACAGAAGCACCTTTTCGGTACTTCTGTTTTTTCACCGGACAGGGAGGGATTCGAACCCTCGTGGCTGAACTTGTTCAGCGGTTGCTCGACACCTGATTTCGAGCCAGGGCATTACATAACAAAAACGCCTCACTTCGTGAGGCATTTTCGTTTCACCGGACAGGGAGGGATTCGAACCCTCGGACGATTGCTCGTCACCTGATTTCGAGTCAGGGCCGTTATAACCACTTCGATACCTGTCCTTATTCAATTATGTCCGCCTGACTGAGTCCTGATTTCGATGTCAGGCAACGGTGCAGGCACCGTCGTTATAACCACTTCGATACCTGTCCAATTATATCCCACCACAGCGGAACGAATGTATTATAGCACACCGTTCCGCTTTTTGCAATAGTTTTTTGAAAACTAATTTATTATCCCATTAACGGCTCGACGAACTCGTGATGTACGTCCTTTACTCCACTCGAGCCGATCGTTATCACCGTGCCGCCTGACATATCCGGCTTCCAATAGCATCCTGCGCCAGTCTTCAGCCCGTACACAAACTTCACCCCGTGCCACGGTATGATAAAGTTGTTTGTGTGGTCGTGACCGCAGACGATCAGCCTGATGTTTCCGGCATCCTCGATCGCCGCCATTGCGCCGTCGTCTTCGGGATAAGAGCAGATCCGCTCTTCTTCGTTCATCACACCCGAACAGCCGCCGTACCGCCAGAACTTCGCGTCAGCCGACTCCTCGACCTTGACCGATCTCGGATCGTATTCGTTCCCCCGGAACGCCGCCGCAAATGCCTCGCGGTACGCATAGATCGGGATGTGCAGGAACACCGAACATTCGCACGGCATCGTTTTTGCCTCTTTTTTCATCCATTCGATCTGCTCAGGGTACAGCTTCGCCCACGCGGTTTTCTCTTCGCCCTTTTCGTCAATGTACGGCATTCTGTCGTGCGAATCGAGCATGAACAGCGCCTCTACGGGCTTTTCTCCCTCGTCGATTCGGATGATGTAGTTGCCGTTTCCGAACCGCTCGTCGCCGTTCTCGAAGAGACAGTTTTTCCTCCCGAAGAACTCAACGACTTTCGGCTCGCGCGTGCCGGGCATATCGCAGTCGTGGTTTCCCCAGACGGGCGCCCACTTCACGCCGAGCGCGTCCATGTAGTCACAAAACCGCTTGTGAGCGATCGGACAGTGCGACCACGATATGTCGCCGGTGACCGTGATGAGGTCGGGATGCACTCTGTCGAGGAGTTTTTTCACCGTGTCATCGAATATTCTATAGTAGAGGTGATCCGGCTCGCTCTCTTCGTCGGAAAGCTGTGGGTCCGTGATATTGAGTATGATAAAGTCCTTTTCGGGCGATTTATTAAGCGTGAACATTACTTTTTTCCTTTCAGTTTTTCGAGAATTTTGCCGATCTCTTCGTCGACTGCCACTATCTCATCGCGGAATTCGCGTGCGGACAGCCTGAGCACACCCGAACGCACTGCCTGAAGCTGGATCATCGCGTCGGATGTTACTACGCGGACGGAAAAATCCTTGCCTATCGAGTCGATGAGCCGCTCGATGTACGTGTCGCCGAGCTCGCCCTCTTTCGTGAAGACGATGTGCAGTCCTTTTTCGTCGTATTTCCGCTCAACAGAGCCTTTGACGTTGTATGCGTCGAAAACGAGTATCATATCCCGTTTTGTGAACGCCTGATAGTTTGCGAGAATGTCGGTGAGTGTGCGCCGCGCCGTTTCGAGATCACTGTCGGCGAGAGTTTTCAGCTCGTCCCACGCGAAAATGACGTTATAGCCGTCGATGATATAGAGCGATTTTTTGTATTTCTTCGTCTTCACGTCGGGCAGGAACGACTGTTCCTTTGCCGTGCCGTATTCGCGCCGCTTGATAGGTCCGAACTCGCGCTCCATGATCGCTTCAAGCTCTTTTTCGTCGATGTCGATGTTCTTTTTTATCTCCCTCGGCTCGACGGGCGCGATCTCCTCGTGCACAGTGCCGAGCGCCTCAATGTGCATATATTCGGGCACCATGTACCACGGTATGACGGTGCCTGCGCCGTGCGAGCAGAAGACGGAATCGGGGGTATTGCGTATGTCCGCTTCCGGCTCGTAGCCGATCTGCGCGACGATCTCGTCCGCGTTGTGGCACGGCAGATATCGACCTCCGCGCGTCGAGAACTTGCCTTTTCCGTGTGTGTAGGACGCGACGTCCTTTGCGTAGTCGGAGAACTCCGAAACGGGCGCTTCGCCGGTTATGAGAACGCTGTCACCACAGTCTGTCTGCTCAAACGTGCCGTGACGGGCTATTATATCCGAGATCGCGCGTCCGACTGATTCCGGCGGCACGGTGAGCCTAAATTCGCACCACGGCTCAAGTAGAACGCATTCTCCTGCCGCGCGCGAGAACATAAGCCCCTGTCTGACCGCGCGGTACGTCGCCTGACGGAAGTCGCCGCCCTCGGTGTGCTTTATGTGCGCTTTTCCTGCGACGAGCGTGATTTTTACGTCGGTGAGCGGCGAGCCGGTAAGTGTGCCTTTGTGCTGTTTTTCTTCGAGATGAGTGAGAACGAGCCGCTGCCAATTCCGCGCAAGAGAATTTTCCGGCACGGCGGTGTCAAAAACGAGTCCGCTTCCCCTCTCACCCGGTTCGATAAGCAGATGAACCTCGGCGTAATGTCTGAGCGGCTCAAAATGTCCGACTCCTTCAACGGGAGCGGAGACGGTTTCTTTATATAGTATCCGCGCATTATCAAACGTAACATCGGTGTCAAGCCGTTCTTTGATAAGCGCGGTAAGGACTTCGGTCTGCACTTGTCCCATGAGGCAGGCGTGGATCTCGCCGAACCGCTCGTCGGGAACGATACGGAGCAGCGGTTCTTCCTCTTCGATCAGCCGTAATTTCGGCAGAACGGCTTTCAGATCCGTACCTTTCGGGAACGAGATGCGATAACTGAGCATCGGCTCAAGCAGGTGCGACGTGTCGCTTTTTTCGCATCCGAGCCCCTGTCCGGCGTAAGTCCCCGTCAGTCCCGTGACAGCGCACACGTCTCCTGCCGAAACGGATTCCGGTGTATCAAACTTTGTTCCCGAATAGACGCGGATGCCGGTTATCTTCTCGTCGACAGGCTCGTCCGCCCCTTGCGGAACATACGAAACGGACTGTCTGACTGATAACGTTCCGCCCGTGATCTTCATGTGCGTTATTCTGCCGCCGCGGCTGTCGTGCTCGATTTTATAAACCTTTGCACCGAACTCATCGCCGTACTCAGCGGTCGGCGAATATCCGGCAAGAGCCGATAAAAGCGCGTCCACGCCGAGGTTTTTCAGTCCGCTTCCGAAGAAACACGGAAAGAGCTTTCTCTCTTTGATTAGCGCAGTGATTCTGCTGTCCGAAATTTCGCCGGACTCCATGTACTCGGCAAGCGCGTCCTCGTCGGTCATGGCGACACACTCGTCTCTGACCGATTTTTCAGCCGTGAAGTCGACGATACCGCCGCCGAAAGCAGACGAAAGATCGGTTACAAGTTCGTCTTTCGTGCGCTCGGATATGTCGGTTTTCGTTACAAAGACAAATGTCGGAACTCTATATTTGTAGAGCAAATGCCACAAAGTTTCGGTATGCGACTGCACTCCCTCAGTCGAGCTGATGACAAGGACGGCGCAGTCAAGAACGGAGAAAACGCGCTCGGTCTCTGCGGAGAAATCAACGTGACCGGGGGTATCGAGCAGGGTGATGCGGCAGTCGTCCGCGTCGATGATCGCCTGTTTTGAGAAGATCGTGATACCGCGCTCGCGCTCAAGAGAATGAGTATCAAGGAAAGTGTCGCGGTGGTCGACTCTGCCTTGCCGTCTTATACTGCCGGAGAGAAAGAGCATGGATTCCGCGAGGGTGGTTTTTCCGGCGTCGACGTGTGCAACGATCCCGACGGTGAGCTTTTTCACGGGTGTTTCTCCTTTCATAAACTTGCGCGCAGCGCATATTTCGCTGTGCAAAGCGCAACTTCACTTGCCGCAGGCATACTTCACTTTTCTTTAACTTGCACAAATCTCACGGCTTCGCACGAAATACTATTTTCCACCGTAGGGCAGGGGCTTGCTCCTGCCGC
The DNA here is from genome assembly GCA_045643285.1 of Eubacteriales bacterium. Taxonomy (GTDB): domain Bacteria; phylum Bacillota; class Clostridia; order Oscillospirales; family CAG-272; genus UMGS1696. Next base: position 21,764 of record JAZUKN010000086.1, on the reverse strand, counting down.
TTGACGATCTGAACTAACTTCACATAGGTGTAAGGTAGAAAACGTCGGGGACGTTTTCGATTTCATTCTTTTCCACTACGCGTGGGGGCGGACAAGCCGGTATTCGACTTCGTCGAAACCGACGCGACGCTCTTGTCAATCACCGCGCTTAGGGGGAAGGGACTTCGTCCTATTCACGCCTACCGACTTCGTAAACGAAGTCGTCGAGATGCTCCGCATCTCGGTTGAACCCCTTTGTTACAAAGAAACTGCAATTCTTTCGTTCACTTCGTCTACTTCTTACATATTCACTATTTCCTGTTACTTCTCCATTCTACCACATCGTCGCCGAATTTTCCACTGTTTTTTTCTGTTTCCTTGACTTTCCCGTCTCGTATTGATATAATCATTCTGTAAAATAACTCTCTTTGGAGGTCAGATATGAAAAAATTCACATTCGGCACACCGGACGAGTTCGTCCCGTCAAAATTCTGCGACAACTTCAACTACGTTGAAACCGACGTAAAATATCCGGCGTCGAACTTCACATACCGTCAGACAAAGGCAGGCGCGGTCATTGAATTCCCTCTTGAGGACGACGCGCACATCTTCGGCTTCGGACTCCAGCTTAAGCAGTTCGATCACCGTGGATACCGCCTGAAGCTCGCTGTCAACTCCGACCCCGTTTTCGCGTCAGGCGACTCGCACGCTCCCGTTCCGTTCTTCGTCACGACAAAGGGTTACGGAATGTATTTTGACACCGTGCGCTACATCGACGTTTCAAGCGGACGCGCAAAGAAAGATGCTCTTCTCTCGAAGATCAGCGATCCCGACGCAAAAGAAAAGATAATCGACACCGAATCCGAGCTGTACGCAAAGCGCGCCGAGTGCGGAACGTTCATGAGCGTGCTCATCCCTGCGTCCGAAGGCATCGACATCTATGTCATCGAAGGCGAGACGATCACCGACATCGTAAAGCAATACAATATGCTCTCAGGCGGCGGTCCCGATGTGCCGGACTGGGCGCTTGGAACGTACTACCGATGCTACACCGGCTGGGGCGGCGATAAAGTCACCGAAACAGCCGAATATTTCAGGAACAACAACATTCCGATCTCCGTCATCGGACTTGAACCGGGCTGGCAGAACCACAAATACCCGTGTGACTACGTCTGGAACGGCGGCTACGGCGATCACGAAGCGTTCGTCCGTCACATGAGAGACGACCTCGGATACCACCTCAATCTGTGGCAGCACGGCTACATTCATCCCGACGCACCGCTCTTCTCCGAGCTTTACAAATACGCCGGAAGCGTCGTCACGATGGGCGGCATCGTACCTGATTTTTCCATTCCGGAATGTGCTGACGCTTTCGCTAAATACATGAAAGAATACCTCGTTGATCACGGCATCGACGGCTTCAAGCTCGACGAATGCGACAACGGCGACTTCGTTCAGTCGTGGGGATTCCCGCTTATGACAGAGTTCCCGTCGGGCATGGACGGCGAACAGTACCATTCGCTGTTCGGCACGCTGTACGTCAAAGCGCTCATGAAAGCTCTCGGCGAAAACAAAACTCTCAGCGAAGTCCGCTCGCTCGGTGCGCTGGCGTCGTCGTATCCGTTCGTGCTCTACTCCGACCTGTACGACCACCGCGATTTCGTCAGAGGTGTAGTAAACTCCGGCTTCTCCGGACTGATGTGGACGCCCGAATTCCGCCGTGCATGGAGCGCAAAGGAGTGCATTCGCCGCATCCAGACCGTAGTTTTCTCCTGCCACTCGCTGATCAATGCGTGGAACTACGACGGTATTCCGTGGGAGATACTCGGATGCGAAAAGGAAGTGCGCGAGCTGCTTGAGATAAGAGAAACGCTCCGTCCGATGCTCAGAAAAGCGTTCGACGAATACCGCGACACGGGTAAGCCGCCGATCCGTGCGCTCGTCATGGATTACACCGACGACGCGAGAACATACACGGTCGACGACGAGTATCTGTTCTGCGAAGATCTGCTCGTTGCGCCTATCATCGGCTGGGACGGCGATAACGCGGACGAAAGAGACGTATATCTGCCCGTCGCCGATAAATGGGTGGACTACTTCACGGGCGAACCGGTCGAAACCGACGAAAACGGCATGATTCACGTTAAGACCGAAGGAATACCGGTGTACAGAAGAGTGAAGAAGTAATAGTGAATAGGTAAGAGGTAGACGGAGTGAGCGGAAGTTTTGCATTCACTTTGCAACAAAGGGGATTCCAACCGAGATGCGAAGCATCTCGACGACTTCGTTCACGAAGTCGGGAGGCGTGAATAGAGCGTAGCGACCTTCCCTGAGTTTACGAAGTAAACTCGTTGGTCGTGTGGATTCATAAGGAGTCCGCGAAAGTGACTCACCGAGATGCGGAGCATCTCGTAGAGGTCACGGAGTGAACTCGGCTTATGGGCCGTCCGTCAGCACAAAAAGATTATTTGAAAACGACGTAAGTCGTTTTCTTCCTTTTGCCGCTATAAAGAAAGTGAAGATCAGGCGGCGGGAGGGGGAACCCCTCCCCTACGGTGTATAAGGGATATTTTGTCCGTAGCCGTAATGTGTGAGCATTTTTTTCAAAGGTAAAAAACATGGAAAAAGAACATAAACTATCCCTTCTTAACAAAAGCAAAAACGAAAAGGTACTTGTCAGAGTGTATTTCAAGTACGACGATCACTATTATTACTACTATGTCAACGATGTGAACGACAAACTGTTCCTCGGACAGGAAGAAAACGACTTCCAGCTCGACGGCTATCATATCCGCAAAATCTCCCATATCACAAAAGCCGAAATCAAAGACGACCTGTGCGGAAAAATCAACGAGTGGAACGGCGTTACGGATCAGATACGGTCTCCGAACATCGATATTTCGTCATGGCATTCGATTTTTGAAAAGCTGAAATACCTCCACGGGTTTGTGATCGTTGAAGACGAAATAAACGAACAGTTCTGTATCGGAAAGATCGTAAAGGTCAACAAAAGCAATCTGATTTTTCATCACTTCGACGCTGACGGAATATGGCAGGACGAAATGATCACGATACCGTTCTCGTCGATCACCCACGTTGCATGGAATACGAGATACACGAACAACTGGTATGATTATCTGAACAGAGACAAGGAAAATGAACATAACGTATAATAAACTGTTGAATGCTTTCAGAAACAAGCTCCCGAATATTGATGACACGGCGTTTTATTTCAGGACCGATCCGGAGGAAAAGGAGCATTTTATCGGGTACTTGCCGAAAGAAGAGAAGCCGTACTGGATAGGACTGTGTGATATTCCGAACGGCTGTGACTTCAGTACCGCGGATGAACTGTTTGAAGCTCCCGTCTTTGACGGAAAGTCGATAAAAGACAGGTGGAACGAGATCGTCGTTTTCGAAATCGGCGGCATTTCGGTTGATGAAATAATCGAAATAGGACAGCCGCTATTTTGAGTATCGTTTTTTCTGTCAGAAAACCGAATATAAAGACAAAGCAGGCTTCGTTTTTCGATGCCTGCTTTTTTGCCAAAAGGCACGGGAGAGAAGAAAGCATTTCACGTTTTCAGAATTAGGTTTAACCTTCAAGGTTTCGCTTGACTTCATCTCTTCGATCAAAAGTTGCGGTTTGACGCCAATCCGTGAGATTTATGTACGCGCGCGAAAAAATTCTTGCACATCTGCATATTGTGTGATATAATATTATTCTGTAAAATAATGTTTTTTCGTGAGGAAAACAATGGTATTTTCGTCGACCGTGTTCCTTTTCATATTCCTCGCCGCGGTGTGGGTACTTCACACTGTCATCCCGCGGCGTTTTCTCTGCGCGAAAAACGTTCTCCTCTCCCTCGCCAGCCTCGTTTTCTACGCATACGGCGAACCGGTTTACGTCCTTATCATGCTCGCGTCCGTTACCGTGAACTATTTCTCCGCACTGCTTATCGAACGCTTCTCAGAACACAGAAGACTCATCTGCGCCGTGACGGTCGTGCTGAATCTCTCCACGCTCGCGCTCTTCAAGTACGTTCCGTGGCTCGTCACGCTCGTCAATTCCGCCGCAGGACTGTCCCTTCCCGTGCCTGCGCTGACTATACCTGTCGGCATATCGTTCTATACGTTCCAGATACTCTCATACGTCATCGACGTTGAGCGCGGCAAGGTGCCGGCACAGCATAACTACATAAATCTGTTCCTTTACATATCGCTCTTTCCTCAACTTATCGCCGGGCCTATCGTCAAGTACGGCGATATTGCCGCCGAGATCGAAAACCGCACCGTCACACCTGAAAAAACCGCACGCGGTATCCGCCGATTTATAGTCGGGCTGTCGAAAAAGGTGCTGATCTCGAATACCGTTGCCGTCGTTGCGGATGCGGCTTTTACGGCTCAGTCTCCGTCGTCAGCGATGCTGTGGGCAGGCGCGGTAATGTACTGCTTACAGCTCTACTTCGACTTCTCAGGCTACTCCGATATGGCGATCGGACTCGGCGGTATGTTCGGCTTTACGATAGGTGAAAACTTCAACTACCCCTACATTTCTTCGTCGGTCTGCGATTTCTGGAAGCGGTGGCATATCTCGCTCACGTCGTGGTTCAGAGAATACGTCTATTTTCCTCTCGGCGGAAGCAGATGCTCAAAGTCGCGTGCAATGTTCAACAGATTTGTTGTCTTCGCGCTGTCCGGACTGTGGCACGGCGCAAACCTCACCTATCTTCTCTGGGGTATCTGGCACGGCGTGCTTATGGTCGTCGAACAGCTTACGGGACTGAATAAGCTCGCTGAAAAACGCGCCGCAAAGCCGTTCACACGCATATACGCACTGCTTGCCGTTCTTCTCGGATTCGTTCTGTTCCGCGCGGACAGCGTTTCGGCGGCTGTACGTTACATCGGCGGAATGTTCTCGTTCTCCGGCGGGCTGTCCGATATTTCGGCTTACCTTGACCCGTGGACTGTCGCTGTGTTCTGCGCGGCTGTACTGTTCTCGACGCCTGTTGTCCGCTTCATCAGGGAAAAACTCTCAAAGACTGAGAAAGGCGCGACTGTCGCTTCCGCAGTCGGATATGCGGCTGTCATTCCGCTGTTCTGCCTGTCCGTCGGGATGCTTGCGTCGTCGTCGTTCAACCCGTTTATCTATTACATATTCTGAGGAGGCGGCGTGATGAATAAGATTAAAAAAATCCTGTGTATCGCATTCGTTGTCCTCTTTTTCGGCTCGTGCGCGTTTTTTGCGGTCGGGATGCTTATCCCGGGTGCATCGGACGCCGCAGAGGGAGCAGGGGACGTGCCGTTGATTATCTCCGACGGAAAGATCAATTCCGATTTCGGCGACGAGCTTGAGTCGTGGTTCTCGAAAAAGTTCGCTTACCGCGGAAAAGTCGTCGATATGTTCTCGTCGCTCAGAGAAAAAGTGTTCAAAACCGGCAACGAGCAGGTAGTGGTCGGAAAGGACGGCTTCCTTTTCTTCGCCGAAACGCTTGACGCATACACCGGAGAAAATCCGATGACTGACGAAGAGATCGCTGCCGCCGCCGAATCGCTTGCCGCTTTGCAGAAATACGCCGAAGAAAGAGGAGCGGCGTTCGTTTTCGTCCCCGCACCCGACAAGGCGACTGTATATCCCGATAAAATGCCGTCGCGGTACAAAAAAACGGACGAGAGCGACCTTGACAGGCTTTTCGATGCGCTTGACGGACGCGGAGTGACTTACATAGACTTAAGGCAGACGCTCGCGGACGCGCGTGAAGATGCACTCATATATCATAAGCGCGACACGCACTGGAACGGACTTGGTGCAGTCACCGCTTGGAAGCAGATCGCCGGAATGATCGGCGTCACTGTTCCGGATTTCGGAGAAAGCGTGATCGTTCACGATTTTGAGGGCGACCTCGACGCGCTTCTCTATCCCGGACACACGGCTTACGACGACGACACGACCTACAATTTTTCGGGGAAGTACGTCTTTACATCCGCTTACTCTAACCCGATGCAGATGTCCGTGTCCACGAGAGGCGGAGGAGAGAAAAAACTGCTAATCTTCCGCGACAGCTTCGCAAATGCGCTTATCGAGCCTGTCGCGTCGTCGACTGCGGAAGCAAAATTCGAGAGAGCAAACCCGTACCGCATAGACCTGCTCGACGGATACGATGCCGACGCCGTTATTCTTATCATAGCCGAGCGTAATCTGCGCGATCTCATCGGATGCGACGCGCGGACGGCAGAATAAAAAGAAAAACAAGACAAAAACAAACGGAGAAAAAATGAAGAAAAAACTGACAGGAACGGTTGCCGTTCTGCTCGTTTGTGCGGCGCTGACCTCATGCACAGCCGACGCTACATATCTTGCGACAAGCGGTGTGTTCGCCGACTGGGACGCTGAAAAAGCGAGCGGAATCACATTTGACGACGGGATAGAGATCGAAAAACCGTTCACCGATTACGAAGAAGAAGCCGACTACGCGCCGAACTCGACGGATGATTTCATCTTCCGTATGCGTGTGGTCGACGAAATGAAGATATATTCCGAAGCAGGCGGTTCGTCTCCCGTGAAGACTCTGCCGACCGACACCGTTGTCGATATGTATTCGACAGGGCAAGGGGAGTGGATGCGCGTTACAGAGCCGAACGGGGAAACCATAGGCTACGCCAAGGACGGATTCCTCCACGCGATAGACTCCGACTGCGATATTTTCGCCGAGCTTCCCATAGAATACGGCAAGGCAAAGACTAACTCCGGCACAATGGTCGACGCATATTCGCATCTCGTCGACGTGCGGAAGTATTTCAGGTCATACGTCTCGACGGAATATTCAAACGACGGTGTCGACTTTTCGCAGTACGACATTAAGATCTCGATGAAGCTCTCGACATCCGAAACCTCGATAGGCGAGCCGTTCTATAACAGCAATATCTGTATGCTCCAGTACGACGTTATCGCCAAGTTCAAAAAAGCAGTCGATCAGTTCAAAAAGGACGGCTACACCGTCGTCATCTACGACGCATACAGACCGACGAGCGTACAGCGGAAGTGGTTCAACGTAGTAAGGGTGCATAAATGGGTGGCGGACCCCGAGATCGGCATGGGCGGCGTACACGACAGAGGCACTGCCATTGATATGTCGCTGATCGACACGAAAACCGGCAAGGAGCTTGAAATGCCCACGCCGATGCACACGTTCACAGATGCGTCCGCGCGCACGTCAAAAACTATGACGAAAAAGGCGCGCGAAAACATGGACTATATGCTGAAAGTAATGAAAGCCGCGGGATTCACATATATCAATTCGGAGTGGTGGCACTTCCAGGACGTCAACACGCAGTATTATCTGCCGACAGACCACCCGATAGACGAAATACCGCTCGCAGTAGTTGAAAAATAAAACAGAGGAAAAAATGGATTCTGAAAACAACACTGTCGCGTCTCTCCCCGAAGAACAGGCGGAGAACTGCGTACAGGAGAACGAAAAAACGGAGGCAGTCTCGCTTCAGTCGGTGTCTCTTGCAGACGGCGGAGAAAACGTGAGATTCATCGTTCGGCGCGATCTCGACGAAAAGCTCACGTCGTTCACCGTGACGTACAGGTTTGCCGGTACTGTCGGAGGTGCCGTAAAGAACAGCAGATTCTTCTCGCTCGTCTACGACAGGGAAGGGCTGAACACAAAAGAAAACATCTCTATCCGCATGAGAGTGCCGGACGGGTACAACGCTGTCGGATGCACTGCCTATATTTCAAAAATCGAATATGCCGACGGACGGGAGGAGACTGCCCTTTTTGACAGAGCGGACGCCGTGGAATTCATGCTCGACGGTATCGACTTCTCGACAGGCAAAAAAACGCTCCCGAAAGCCGTGAAAGCCGCGCTGATCATCGGGCTTTGCGTGCTTCTCACGGGCGGCGCGATCTTCGGCGGAATATATCTCTCGCAGTATTTTAACGTCAAGTCCGTTGTGACAGAGCTTGTGGAAGACGGACGTTACGGCGAGGCGTACAAGATAGCAGGAGAATGCAGCGGACCTGCACTGAGCCGCACCGTCGCCGGAAATATCATATCGAAATGTCTCTCGGAGCGCGATTTCAAGACGGCTTACGTCTACGCTTCGATGACGGGACGGGTAGATCAGGTCTTCAAGCGCGTGGAGTACGAATTTTCGACGTCGGGCGAGGATGCTCTTTTGTCGGATGCGTTCGCGGTGCTGAGAAAGCTCGAAAACGACACCGAGTTTGACGAGACTGTAAAGGACTACATCGACAAAATGTGCGAGGACGGCAATTATCCAGCCGCGCTTGCCGCCGCATCCGTTCTTCGCTCGGAGACGGAGTACATCCGCCTGAGGCGAGAGCTGATAGTCGGGGGCGTGTGTTATTACGCCGAAACGAGCCGACTTAAAGGCATAGGAAAATACGACAGAGCGCTCGAATTTCTGAGTTATTACACCGACGGAGGAGACGCAAACATCGCGCGTGAGATCGTGAACCGTTCGGAAGAGAACGGAGACTGCGCCGGTGCTGTGGTACTCGCGTACTGCTTCGGCGAAATGTACGACGGATTTGACGTTGATCCGGCTTCGATAAAAATCACGCCGCACAATCCGGGTATCGCAAATTCTCTCGACTACGCTTATCCGCTTCTGACGGACGCACAGAAACGCGCGTACCATGCCGATACGTTCGCGCTGTCCGAAGAGGCTTACATAATCCGCGACGGAAAGATCGCAGGTACGGACGTGAAGAACGCGGTCTCTGTGGCGACATACGAGAACAGGACTGCTGTGCTATGCGCCGACGGTTCGGTAAAGCATATTTCGAACAATAAGCATAACACCACGTCGACCGTTCCGAGCGGCGTGAACGGCGTGCAGATCGCTGTAGGACTCGCACACACCGTTATCCTCAACGCGGACGGCACCGTTACCGCAGTCGGCGACAACTCGCACGGGCAGTGCGGCACCGAGGGCTGGCAGGACATAGTCGAGATCGCGGCAGGCAGATACTTCACGGTCGGTCTTCGCTCCGACGGTACGCTGACGGCTTGCGGCTCGGACAAATGCGGCGTACTTCTTCTAACGGGATTTAACAACGTCGTCTCGGTGGAGGCGTGCGACCAGACAGTCGTGCTTCTCTTCTCCGACGGCTCGGTGATGCTCAGAGGCGAGCAGTCATACGGTCTCGGAAAGGCGAATACTTTTACAAATGTAGAGCAAATCAAAGCAGGCGGAAGCGCAGTAATCGCAAAGTTCAAAGACGGCTCGTTCATTCTTGCGGACGGCACACCGCGCGAGAGCTACGGCACGCTCGACAAATTCACAAGCGAGAACGTGACAGAGTACGCTGTAGGCTCGCAGTGCATCGGATATGTAGATAAGCTGGGTCACATAAATCTGACGGGAGACGGAGCACCGAACTGACGCTCTATCGGACAATGAGTAAAAAAAGACAAAAACGGACAGTGCCTTCAAAAGAAGCACACTCCGATTACTTCGAGAGAAAAAGAAAAAAAGCTCTCGCGCTTGAAGCCGAGAAAAACGAAAAGCTCCGTTTTTCGCTCGTTCCGGCATCCGCGGCTGTGCTGTGTGCTGTCGCCGTGATGACGGTATTGATGTCGACGGTCAGCGCGATGGCAGTACCGCCGGAAAAAGGTGCGGAGCCGACAAAAACGGCGGCAACGGTAACGCTTTCGGCGTCTTCCGACACGGTGGAATCTGTTGAAGAACCGGAGCCGGATCCCGAACCCGAGCCTGAAAACGAGCCTGTCGTTGTTACGCTGAGCGAAAAGAACCCCGTTCCCGTCGTAATATCTGGAGTAGAAGAAAAATTCACGCTTCTCGGCGAAAATCCGCAGTATCTTACGGGAGTGTCTGCGTCGGGCGGCGTCAGCGGTCAGCCTAAGCTGACTTACGATCCGTCGGGCGTCAATATCTACGCCGCAGGGACGTACACTGTGACATACTACGCCGACGACGGAGAGGGGAACACCGCATCTGCCGTCGGGAAAGTCACCGTTTCTCACGCGGACGATGCGACGGTCGACGCAATGGCTGATTATATCCTCGCGGGTATCGTGACGGACGGGATGACCGAGCGTGAAAAAGCGCGCGCCGTGTACGACTGGTGCGTCGGGAATATCCGCTATTCGTCGTCTACCGCATATCTTATGGGTTTTGACAGCGACGGCGCGTACAGAGGAATGAAGTACCGTTCCGGCAATTGCTTCGTTTATTATGCGACGGCTGAGAGGATGCTCACGCGGCTCGGAATAGAAAACAGGCAGATCAGACGCAACAGCGAGACAAATCCCCACTACTGGAATCTCGTGAATATCGACGGAAACTGGTACCATTTCGATACCTGTCCGCACTATAAGGATCGTCCGCTGACAGTCTTTCTGCTGACCGACGCGGAAGTCATCGCATACACCGAAAACGAAGTCGAAGACTACTACAACTTCGACGCATCTCTCTATCCGCCCACACCGTAATTTTTCCCGAAAGGATCATACATATTATGAAAAAAATACTCGCTCTCATCCTCATTCTGACGATTTTCTTCTGCGTTTCCTGTTCAGCCGAGCCGAATAACGCTGACGAAAGCATCGACAGACAGCTCACCGACAACACCGTAGCGGAACAGTCAGACGAAAACGAAGAAAGCACTGCGCCCGACGAAATCACAGAAAACACCGAAGAAACATCGTATACCTGCGTTTTCGCGGACGGCAGACAGATCACTCTCGGAGAGAAGGCTGACAGCTTTCTCGCATCGTTCGGCGACTATTCCGACGTAATGGAAGCGCCGTCATGCATCCACGAGGGATTCGACAGAGTGTACTCGTTCGACGGATTCACCGTGACGACTTCTCCCGACGGAAGCGGCTTTGACTATGTGGTGGAAGTTGCTTTGACAGGGTGGGAGTGCGTGCTTGAGAACGGTATCCACGTCGGATCAACTATGGCTGGGGTCGAAGCGGTGTACGGCACTGAATACGAAGATTTGTTCGGGCAGATCAAATATTCTCTCGGCTCGACGGAAGCGTTGTTCCTCATCGACGGCGGTGTTGTCGCAAATATCGCGTTCACAGAGGCGGCTGAATGATGACTGACTATAACTTACTTGCAGAACAGATACGATCCCTTATATCGGGCGTGCCGCACAGAACGGCAAACCTCGCTAACGCCGCCGCACTGATCTATAACGGTCTTTCGGACGTGAACTGGGCAGGGTTTTACTTCATAGAAGACGGCATACTTGTGCTTGATGCGTTCTGCGGCAAGCCGGCGTGCATCGAGATACCGCTCGGCAAAGGCGTGTGCGGAACGGCGGCAAAGAACGACAGAACGGTAGTCGTGCCGGACGTGCATCAGTTTCCCGGGCATATCGCCTGTGACAGCGCGTCGCAGTCGGAGACCGTTGTACCGCTTCACAACGGCGGCAAAGTTGTCGGAGTGCTCGACATCGACAGTCCGGTGAAATACCGCTTTAACGAAGACGACGGACGCGGTATCGAGTCGCTCGCCCGTGTTATTGAGACTGAAATGGAGGCACTTCTTTGATGAAGCACTGTATCATAGTAAAATGGAACGAAACCGTCACGGACAAGGCGAAAATTCTCGACGGCGTGCACGAAGTCTTCGCCGGCAGTACGGAAACGAACGGCGTAAAAGGAGTGGAGATAATCCCGAACATTATCGACCGCCCGAACAGATACGACGTGATGATCGTCGTTTCAATGGACAAAGACGCGCTCACGGCGTGGGACGATTCCGACACGCACAAGCGCTGGAAATCGGAATACGGCGACAGGATAGTCTCAAAAGCGATCTTTGACGCGGAAGAATTATGATAGAATATGGAAATCAGAAAAACAAGACCGGACGAGCTTGAAGTGGTACTGCGGATATACGCACACGGCAGGGAGATAATGCGCCGCGAGGGGAATCCGACTCAGTGGGGCGAGAACAGACCGGCAAAAGAGCTGATAGTCGGCGACATCGAAAAAGGGAACAGCTACGTCGCAGTCGAGAACGGAAAGATCGTCGGCGTGTTCGCTTTTATCATCGGACGCGATCCGACATACGACTATATCGAGAACGGCGAGTGGCTGAACGACGAAGAGTACGGCACTATCCACCGCATAGCGTCGAGCGAAGAAACGCACGGCATCCTCTCCGCCGCAGTGGAGTATTGCGGAAAGAGGGTAGGGAATATCCGCATAGATACGCACAAGGACAACGCGATAATGCGGCATCTGCTCGACAAAATCGGCTTCACCCGATGCGGAATAATCTATGTCGACGACGGCACGGCAAGAATAGCATACCAGAAAATAAGTAATAGGTAATAGGAAACAAGAAAAAGTGAGGCTGTCCGCACGTTTGAAAACGGAAAAACAAAAATAAAAAACAAAAGCCGCTCGTCGTTTCCGATAAGCGGTCTTTTGTTAAGCTGGTGGAGGGATTCGGACCCTCGACCTATTGATTACGAATCAATTGCGCTACCACTGCGCCACACCAGCACTGTTTTCAGCCTTTTGATTATACTATAATCTGCCCGTATTGTCAAGCCTTTTCGGATAAATTATCTCATACAGAGCAAAAAAGTCCCCGACTGCATATCAAGTTTGTCACAGTCGGGGATTTCTTTTTATTCTTCTGTATTATCCTCAAGAGGCATTACGACGAAGCAGTTGTTGATGTATCTGCCCTCACCGTTCGACGGACGGTTGATTATCTTGTTCTGGTAAACCATGACGGTGGACGTTCCGCCGTCGACCATTGCCGCGTTGTACGCCTGCTCGTCAAGCAGAACCGTCTCAAGATCAATAAGATCGCACCCGATAGACCAGTCGGGCTGTCTGCCGTCGACGGTCAGAAAGAGATATTCGCCGGTTTTGCGCTGACCGATGCAGGTACGCGGCGCGATACCCCAGCTTCCGCCGTTTGTCGAGATAAGTCCCTCGCCGTTTACGACAAGGAAGCACAGCGCGGACACTGCACTCTGAATGTCGTTCTCCATTGCCCATTTCGGCGTGACGTGGCGCAGTATCATTACGCCCTCGCTGTTTATACCGATCATCGAGTGAGTGTACCATTCGTCGGCGTATTCGGGGCAGACGAGGATTCCGTCCTCGATGATAAGCCCCATCGGTGTGCCGCCGTTTGAGTTGTAGTCCGCGCCGTCGACAAAGCCGCCGCCGTTGATCCCTGCGACCGCTCCGACGCGCTCTGTCATCATTTCGACCTTTTCTCCGCAATAGTACTGATTCTTCGTGTCAACGAGCTTTACTCTCGTCGGGTCGGTGATCAGCATTACCTGCCCTCTCCAGCCCGTGCCGGACACTTTTTTCAGATAAATCCCGTCTTCGAGCTGTTCGTACCCCTCTTCGACGTACGGATCGACCGGCTCAACGACGACCGGTGCGGCAGGCTCGTCTTCCACAGGCTCATTTTCCTTTGCTTCAAACGAAAGTATCTCGGATTCGTAGCCTGAATCGTCGACTTTGTTCTTTTCAAGGACTTCGTTTATCTTTTCCTCCGAGAAGAACGCCGTTGCGAGGTATTTGTGGCTCATCGTCGTCATCGCGGTGTTGATCCACGTTTCCTGCAGCTTCGGCGACAGTCCTGCCACGATAAGCAGATAGAACGACAGAACGCCGATTATTGCAACAGTCATCAGTGAAAGCAAGGTGATTGAAATGATATGCAGAATTTTTTTCTTCATGATAATGTCTTTTTCTTTTCCGATTTATGATTTGTGTCTATGTTTGACGTTTGTTTTTGCGAAAAGTTCCGGTTTTCGGAAAAAATCTCAGTTTTTTCCTCTTATATAGCTGTCGATCGACGCGGCGGCTGTCTTTCCGGCTCCCATTGCGAGAATTACGGTCGCGGCACCTGTTACTGCGTCTCCGCCGGCGTAGATCCCGTCGCGCGATGTCTTGCCGGAGTCGTCCGTCACGATACCACCCCATTTCGACACCTCAAGTCCTTCGGTCGTCGACTTGATAAGCGGATTCGGACTTGTGCCGAGCGCCATGATAACGCAGTCGCAATCAAGCGAGAACTCGGAATCCGGTATCTCCACAGGACGGCGGCGTCCGCTTGCGTCCGGCTCGCCAAGCTCCATACGGATGCACTTCAGCCCTTTTACGTTGCCGTTTCCGTCGTCGAGGATCTCCGTCGGATTCGTGAGAAGATTGAAGACAATGCCTTCTTCCTTTGCGTGTTCAACTTCCTCGGCTCTTGCCGGAAGCTCGGCTTCGCTTCTGCGGTAGACGATATACACATTGTCCGCACCGAGCCGCATCGCGCATCTTGCCGCGTCCATAGCAACGTTGCCGCCTCCGACAACTGCGACGTTTTTCGCGTGCATTATCGGGGTGGACGAGCCGTCGCGGTACGCTTTCATCAGATTGATACGGGTGAGGAATTCGTTCGCCGAATATACGCCGCAGAGATTTTCTCCGGGTATTCCCATAAACTTCGGCAGTCCTGCGCCGGTGCCGATGTAGACCGCTTCAAATCCGTCTTCGATAAGCTCGTCGACGGATACGGTCTTGCCGACTACCGTGTTCGTCACGATCTTTACGCCGAGCGCGGACAGAGTGTCGATTTCTTTCTTTACAATAGACTTCGGGAGACGGAACTCCGGTATACCGTATACCAGCACTCCGCCCGGTGTGTGGAGTGCTTCAAATACCGTTACGTCGTAGCCGAGCCGTGCGAGATCTCCGGCACAGGTAAGTCCGGACGGACCGGAACCGACTACTGCGACCTTGTGACCGTTCGACGTGGGTTTTTCGGGTACTTCTGCCGAGTGTTCGTTGTGATGATCGGCGACGAAACGCTCAAGCCGCCCTATTCCGACAGGGGAACCTTTTATTCCGCGGACGCATTTTGATTCGCACTGCGTCTCCTGCGGACATACTCTGCCGCAGACTGCCGGAAGACTGCTCGACGACGCGATGACCTTGTACGCACCCTCGTAGTCGCCCTCTGTGATTTTTTTGATGAAATGCGGTATTTCGATCGACACGGGGCATCCCGTAACGCAGGGCATATTCTTGCAATTCAGGCACCGTGCCGCTTCGTCGAGCGCGATTTTTTCGTCGTAGCCGAGCGCGACTTCGTCGAAATTGCGTCTGCGAACGTCTGCGTTCTGAGAGGGCATGGCGTTCTTTTCGGGAGACATATTCGGCATATCACTTCACCTCGGCTTTCAAGAGATTACATGAGCTTTCGCGTGCGTGCCGCTCGAAATCTTTGTACATCGCACCGCGGCGCATCGCTTCGTCGAAATCGACCTCGTGTCCGTCGAATTCCGGACCGTCGACGCAGGCAAATTTTGTCTTACCGCCGACAGTGAGCCGACAACCGCCGCACATTCCCGTGCCGTCGATCATTATCGGATTCATGCTGACGACGGTCTTTATGCCGAACTCCTTTGTGAGTGCGGAGACGAACTTCATCATTATGACAGGTCCTATGGCGATGACTTCGTCGTATTTTTCGCCGGATTCGATAAGAGAGCGGAGAGCGTTCGTGACAAGCCCTTTTTCGCCTGCCGAGCCGTCGTCGGTCATGATGAGATATTTGTCTGACACCGCGCGGAACTCGTCCTCAAGTATGACGAGATCCTTTGTGCGGAAGCCGACTATTGAGTGGACTTCACAGCCGTTTTCCGAGAGTGTCTTTGCAACGGGCAGAGCTATGGCGCATCCTACTCCGCCTCCGACGACTGCGACTTTTCTGAGCCCGTCGGTTTCCGTCGGCTTTCCGAGAGGTCCGACGAAATCGGAAATGAATCCGCCTTTTTCGACGGTGTCGAGCAGGTCTGTCGTTGCGCCGACCTTCTGAAAGATTATGTCGACCGTGCCGGCGTTTCTGTCGTATCCGGCTATCGTGAGCGGTATACGTTCGCCGTCATCGGTGACACGCAGGATGATGAACTGTCCGGCTTTTGCTTTTTTTGCGACAGCCGGAGCCATGACCGTCATTTTTGTGACAGTCGGGTTCAGCACCTTTTTATCAGTAATTTCGTACATTTTTTGCCTCGGTATGATTCTTCTTATTTCTTCGCGCAGAGCTTTATGATGTTTCCGATTATTTCGGAGGATTTTTTGAGTCCTTCAAGCGTGATATGTTCGTACGGGCCGTGGAACGCATAGCCGCCCGTGCCGAGGTTCGGTGTCGGCAGTCCCATATATGAAAGACGGGAGCCGTCTGTACCGCCGCGGATAGGCTCGTGCGTAGGTTCAAGTCCTGCGAGGCGTGTTGCTTCGTTGGCTGTCTCAACTACATGGAAGTGCGGACGGATCATTTCTTCCATATTTCTGTAGCTTTCGCGGATCGTCAGCTTGACAGTGCCGTCGCCGTACTTTTCGTTGATGAGCTTTTCGATGTGGCGGAGAGTGTCTTCTCTTGCCTTGAAGTTTGCGGCGTTGTGGTCGCGGACGATGTATGCGATCTTCGCAGACTCAACGTTGCCGGACATATCCGTGAGGTGGAAGAAGCCTTCGTATCCCTCGGTATCACGCGGAGTCTCGCCTGTCGGGAGCATCGAGTTTATCTCCATGGCGACGAGAGATGCGTTGATCATCTTGTCCTTTGCTGAACCCGGATGAATGTTGAAGCCGTTCACCTCAAATATCGCCGTGGACGCATTGAAGCATTCGTAAACGACTTCGCCCTCTTTGCCGCCGTCAACTGTGTAGGCAAAATCCGCCTTGAACTTTTCGAGATCGAAGTTGTCGGCGGACGTGCCGCATTCTTCGTCAGGCGTGAAGCCGATTGAGATCTTTCCGTGAGGAATGTTGTTTTCAAGTATTTTCTGCACCGCGTCGAGAATTGCCGCAACACCGGCTTTGTCGTCTGCGCCGAGAAGCGTCATACCGTCTGTCGTGATGAGCGTGCGTCCCTTGAGAGACGGAAGATGAGCGAATGTTGCGTTGTCGATCACTCTGCCGGACGAGCCGAGCGTGACGTCACTGCCGTCGTAGTTTTTGATGATCTGCACATTCATCGGAGTGTCGGCGAAATCTGGGGAAGTGTCGACGTGTGCGATAAAGCCGACGGTCTTGAGGTCTTCATAACCGGGTGTTGCCGGAATGTGACCGTAGACGTAGCATTTTTCGTCGACTGATGCGTCGGAGATGCCGAGTTTTTTCATATCCTCAACGAGACGGCGCGCGAGAACGAACTGCTTTTCAGTCGTCGGCACGGTGTCCTTTGTGTCGTCGGAGGACGTCGGGATGTTTACGTAATCAAGAAAGCGTTCGAGAATATCCATAATAAATCTCCTTCAGATAAAATCATATCATTATACATTATAATTATAGTACCAAGACGTGCCCTTTTCAAGGAGTTTCGGAAAAATCTTATTCCGATTTGCAAGTTTTTGATTATTTTTACGTTTTTTCTCGGTCGGAGAGGTAAAAATGCTTGCCGAACGGACGAAAACGCGGATTCGCTATTGACTTTACATCTCGGAACGTGTATAATTTACCTGTAAATCCATAATACATTTACGGAGGAAAACACAATGAAGAAAACAAGAATCATCTCTCTCGCAATAGCACTCCTGATGCTCGCTTTATGCTTTGTATCCTGCGCAGGCGGTAAAGGCAAGACTGTAAACTGCACGATTTCTGTCATCGCAGGCGACAACAAGCTCGTTGACGCAGTTGAATGTCCGCTCAAGACAAACGGCGAAAACGCACCTGTAGTTCTCGACGCACTGAAGCTCGCTCTTGACTTCTGCGAAGCTGATTATGAACTGAGTGCAACAGGACTCACAAAGGTAGCGATCGGCGGCGAAGTATACGCAAACGGTCAGAAGGAAGACGGCTTCTGGTTCTGGAATTACACCGTAAACGGTGTTGAACCCGAAAACGGCTCCGCAGCTATCAATACCGTAAACGACGGCGACAAGATCGTTTACACGTTCACACTTCTTGAAACAGAAGAAGAAACCGCACCCGAAGCTGACGCTGAAACAGAAGAAGCAGAAGGCTGATCCTCAGAATCAAAAACATAAGCCTCACTTTTCGGGTGAGGCTTAACTGTGTCCCCGTAGCTCAGCAGGATAGAGCAACCGCCTCCT
The DNA here is from genome assembly GCA_045643285.1 of Eubacteriales bacterium. Classification (GTDB taxonomy): domain Bacteria; phylum Bacillota; class Clostridia; order Oscillospirales; family CAG-272; genus UMGS1696. The sequence continues at coordinate 3,679 of JAZUKN010000086.1, read as the reverse complement.
AAGCGGTAGGTCAGCCGTTCGAATCGGCCCGGGGACGTTAATAATTACTATTTGGAGTTATATATGACAAAATGTACGAATTGCGGTGAAGAATTCAACGGCATTTTCTGCCCGAATTGCGGCCACAAGGCTGAATCCATTGAAAACGCAGGATTCTGCGTTCAATGCGGTGCGGCACTGAAACGCGGAGACAAATTCTGCGTATCCTGCGGAAAGCCTGTCAGCGAAACAGTTCATCCGGCAAACAAAACGGAAAAACCTAATCCAACTGTAATAAATCCGGACGGGATAAAAACCAAGGTCAAAGATACGCTTTACAAAATGGCAGGCGAGAGCGACGATGTGAAGATCAAACTTTCCGATCTGTTCTCGGCAGTTTTCAAGAAGCATTCGTCAGATGAGTCTGAGAAAATTTTCATCTGCGGAACAAAATCGACGACACCGGAGCTATCGGAGATCAACACATCATGGCCGCATCCGTGGCTGTATTCGAGAATTTTTCTCGTGATGTTTATTTCGTCTCTGTTTATGTTCCTTTGTGTGGACCTGTTCAGTAATATCAACTGCGTGCCGGGACTGATAATTTTCGGCTCATTCACCGTGCCATTCACCTGCCTTTTCTTCTTCTATGAAGTTAATGCACCTCAGAATATCAGCTTCTTCAATATGATGAAGTATTTCCTTGTCGGAGGATGCGCGTCGCTGTTTGTGACCCTTATACTGTATTCATTCTTTTCGATCGGAAATCTTTCATTTATTGAGGCTATAGTCGTTTCTCTCGTTGAAGAAGTCGGGAAGACTGTTATTGTAGCGTTCATCATAAGCCGCGTCAAACCGAAGTTCCGTCTGAACGGTATCGTAATCGGCGCAGCAGTCGGCGCAGGTTTTGCCGCACTCGAAAGTGCAGGATACGCATTCACGATCCTGCTTTACACGGATCTTGGTTCGATGATGAGCAATATTTATCTTCGCGGTTTTCTTTCGCCCGGAGGCCATATCGTATGGGCGGCGATCATCGGATATGCTATTGTACTTGCACGCGGAGAAGATAAGTTCTCGGTTTCCGTGCTGTTCAAACCGCAGTTTTTGAAGCTGTTTGTGATTCCTTTCGTTCTTCATGCCTTATGGGATATGCCTATCAATTTCCTCTCGGAGATCTATTTCATACAGATTTTGCTCACCTTTGCATCCTGGTGCGTGATGCTCGTTCTGATCTCCGCCGGACTGAAACAGGTAAACAACATAATAAATTCATCGAAGTCCGGACAGACAGACGGGAGCATCGGGCAGACCGTCGGGACTTCACTTTGAAACAATACATAAAACCGGTTTTCCAAACGGAACGCCGGTTTTTGTTTGCTATATCTGAGAAGATGTTGTATAATGTTGTATAATAAGAAAAAACGGACGGTGCAGATATGAGAGAAAACGAAACTGTGACAGTGTGCCTCGGACGCGGCGGACAGAGAGATCTCGCGGAGTCGATTGCAAAAAAAGTCGGCGTGCCGCTTGAGGACAGACCGGGAGACGGCGTGAGCGTTCTGGTCGATTCGTCGGGCGTATCGCTTGTCGGGTACGGGCTGTCTTACCGTGGCGATTTTGAAGGAATGCTACCGCGCATAACGGACGGCAGACTCGCGCACGAAATGCTCGTCCACGTTTCAAAAACGAAGGACGAACATCCCACAGCCTTTGACGCAACGGCAGGAATGGGAGAAGATTCGCTTCTCCTTGCCGCCGCAGGGTACAACGTGACGATGTTCGAGCAGAATCCCGTCATCGCCGCACTTCTGAAGGATGCCATGCGACGCGCGAAAAAACATCCCGTTCTCGGTGAGATAGTGGGACGTATGCGACTCATCGAGGGAAACAGCATCGAAGAAATGCCGAAACTCAATCCGCCGGACATAATCTACCTCGATCCGATGTTCCCCGAAAGGCAGAAAAGCGGTCTGATCGGGAAAAAACTCCAGCTTATCCAGCATCTTGAAATGCCGTGCTTTGAAGAAGAAGCACTGCTTTACGCGGCATTCCGCACGGATCCGGGGAAGATCATCATAAAACGTCCTCTCAAAGGCGCGAATCTCGCCGGACGGGAGCCGCAGTATTCCGTCAAGGGCAAGGCGATACGTTATGATTGCTTCGTATTACACGGATAAGCAACGGCAGAACAAATGTTCTTGACAACTGCTGAGATGTGTGGTATAATAATACCGCACGGCAAGGGGCAGGTCGGTGCGAATAAACCGAAAGGATACAGAAATACGGATAAATTCACCCCGAAAAACGAAGCAGAGGCATTCCGCAAATGGGCGCAGTGGGATTGCGTGCCGTTCGGGGATGCCGAAAAGAGGGCAAAAGTGGAAAAAGCGGGACAGAAAGAGTTTGAGTGCATAATGTACTGTGAGCAGACGTTCCGCGAGCTTGAAAAACGAGGACAGCCTTATATAAGAGACGCGGTCCGCGAGGTCTATATGAGGGACGCGAAACACGCGCTCTCCGCAGGGGATATAGACGCGCGCGTCGTGCGGTTCTCGCTCATGGCACCTGCGTCGAAAAGGCAGGTCTACCGCTGGCTTGCCTCCGCAAAGGATCTCTACCGAAAAATCAGCAATATAGGATAAAATACAGAACAAAGCCGCGCAGTGCCTCAGATGAAGTGACACGGCGCGGTTTTTGCTGTTGGTTTGTCAATGATATGTTACACATTTGATGAAAAAGAAATAAGCATATTCTTAGGAGAAGACCAGTTAAGCGGACGCATGGGGAAATTGTTGTAATTGCGGTTGTGGACTTTTAGTTGGTTAGCGAAATCATTGAAAGAATAAAACTTGTGAGTGGCATAAAAGTACTCGTTATCCTTTCTGTGACTGCGTTCAACCTTGCCGTTGTGACGTGGAGTGAACGGCTTGATCAGCTTGTGTGCGATATGACGGTCGCGGAGCGCGCGCTCAAAGAGCGTCATATCGCCGGGCTTTGAGCCGCCGAACCGCTTCGTAAACTCAAAGCCGTTGTCTGTCTGTACACATTTCACTTCAACTCCGAGGCGTTTGAAATGTTCGATCACATGAAGAAGAAACTGCATGGACGAATATGTACTGTGTTCTTCAAATGCTTCAAGATACCGGTATCTTGAATACTCGTCTATTGCCGTGTACTGATAGAATTTCTGTCCTTTTACCGCGCCCACAAGACAAGATTCAGGGACATATTTTACGTCTATCTGTATCCGCTCTCCCGGATACGTCATCTGTTCATACGGTTTCGGTATATACTTCGGATTCTTCGGCTTTACTGCCATTTCCCCACGTCTCCGCAGCACCCGGTACAGTCCCGTTATTGACCGTGTATACCCTCTTTGCATCAGCTTTACCCAGAACACTACCAGTCCTGCTTCCGGATTGCGCCTTCGCATATCACTTATCAGCTTTATCTCTGCTTCTGTGTGTTCGTTCGGGTGGTGGTGCGGTCTTCGGGATCTTTCCCGTAGTGATTCTATCGTTCCGTCATACCGCTTTTTCCAGCGGTAAATGTACTGCCTGTTCGTTTTGTACTTTATTGCTGCTTTTGTCACACCATATTTCTCCGAATATTTCAAAAGGGATTGACGAAACCTCATATCCTGTGTTACACTATCCATAGCAATTCTGAGCCTCCTGTTGCTTTTTGGTTGTGGTGA
>JAZUKN010000085.1:0-1574 GCA_045643285.1 Eubacteriales bacterium | reverse complement strand
ATAAATCCCTGCCGGGATTTGTGAAATATCCTGCGGATGTGAAATACGCCTGCGGCGTGTGAAATGCCTGCGGGCGTGAAAAAGGGATTAATTTCATTTCACATTGCGAAGCAATATTTCACAATCGCTATGCGATTATTTTACATTTGCCGTAGGCAAATATTTCACTATTCGGAAATTATATATAATTTCCCTGCTTGCTGTGATATGAGACAAAGATACCCGCTGAAAAGAAGTATTTTTCAGCGGGTTGTTTCTTTTGGCTTGACAAACCGGAATTTGTCAGTCCGTTTCAATACTCAATAAATTTAACCAAATCAGTTTCGCATATTCTGCTGATCAAATCGTTGTCTTCGATCACTACCCCGGAAACAATAAATGTGTTATTCTCTTTTCTTTCTTTTTTGTTTTCCGGAGCGGAATAGACCCATCTTCCGTTAACAAATGCAATATAGCCGCCGTAGTTCTCATGTATGGAAACATTGCTTTCATTGTAAACATAATAGAATTCGTTTCCATTCGTGTAGAAATTTTCGACAGTAAACTCCTGCACTTCACCGACGATCCCCGTCAACTGTGCGATAAGATCCAATTCTTCTTTTTTTGCGAGAACGAGTTTGTTATTTCCTCTGACATACGGATCGATCAGTATTTTTGTAACGGTTCCCGAAGTCGGAACAGTTACGCCTTCTTTCACGTAGGCAGTAGTGTTGTCACTCCCGTCTATGATAATATAATCGGGATCGTTTTTATTTCCTATGCAATACACCCTTGCGCCGTTGTCTGCATAACCCAGAAAACGTTTATCGCTTTCTGCACAATAAAACCCACAGGCATCATAGAATATGCCGTTATACGTAATACCTTCTATAGCGTTTTCGTTCCCAACCAAGCCGGACAATTTGCCGCACGAAGTTAGTCCGAAAATGCAAATTGCAAATAATGCAAAAGCAATTATTCTTTTCACGTTTTTTCTCCCCAAATTCTGATTTGTCAATATCTCTTATATCTGATTTTACTGTACAAAACCAAAAAGCATCCTTATCCACCCGAAGCATCCCCGTTCGGCCGGTTTTTTTAATCTTTGAGCGTCGGCTCGACCTGCATCGAGGTCTTCCAGAGTCCTGCGTAGACGCCGTCGTTTTCCAGCAGTTCGTCGTGCGTGCCACGCTCGACGATGCCCTCGCGGGAGACGACGATGATCTCGTCCGCATTCATGACGGTGGTCAGTCGGTGCGCCACGACGATCGTCGTTCTGCCGACGGCAAGCTCGCTGAGCGACTTCTGGATCATCTGCTCGGTGACGTTATCAAGCGCCGAGGTCGCCTCGTCGAGGATCAGGATCGGCGGGTTTTTGAGGAACACGCGTGCGATCGAAATGCGCTGCTTCTGTCCGCCGGAGAGTTTGACGCCGCGCTCGCCGACGACGGTATCGTATCCGTCCGGGAGCGACATGACGTACTCATGGATATTCGCGCGGCGCGCCGCGTCTTCAACCTGCTCTCTCGTGACGTTCGGGATGCCGTAGGCGATATTCTCATAGACCGACGCGTTGAAGAGGAACACGTCCTGCG
>JAZUKN010000084.1:0-1956 GCA_045643285.1 Eubacteriales bacterium | reverse complement strand
AGATGGAACGCACATCGGAGAGCTTTGCTTCAACCAGCGTCACGAAGAGAGGCTCGCAGAGATTGAATACGGAATTTCAGAGGATCATCAAGGCTGCGGTTATGCGACAGAAGCGGTATCTGCACTTGTGGATTGGGCATTGAAGCAGCCCGGCGTATCCTGTGTCACCGCCGAAACGGAAGAAAACAATATCGCATCACAAAGAGTTTTAAAAAAATCGGGGTTTATTCCGACAGGAAAAAACGGAGAAGAGGGACCTCTTTTTGCCCGTAGGATCACGATCCGCCCGGAAGAACATAAGGATTATAAAAACATCGTCTCTCTCGTGCTTCGCTCATTCAAGGAAGGCACGGACTACTCCGACGGCACGGATATCGTTGCGCTGATCGAGGAGATCCGTGATTCCGAATATTACATTCCGGACCTTTCCTTTGTTGCGGAGTTTGACGGCGAGATCGTCGGGCATTTCCTGTTTTCACGCTTTCCGCTGTCAAAGACACCAGAGGGCGGACATGGCGGGGCGAAGGATACCGATATCGTAATGCTCGCGCCCGTCTCCGTCCACGCCGATCACCTGGGGCAGGGCATCGGCTCGGCAATGATAAAGCTCGGCATTGAGAAAGTCAAAGAAATGGGCTTTTCGGGTATTATCGTAGAGGGCAATTATCGGTTTTACAATACGGTCGGATTCAGAACGTCGTCCGAATTCGATATTTATCCGGTCAGCGGATATCCCATGACTGAGCCGAGATACCAGATGTGTATGGAGACCTTCCCCGGCTCGCTGAAAGACAAAGGCGGGTATGTTGTTTACGATATGTATTACAACGCATAGTGAAACAACGATTAGAATAATATCTGTGTTTTAAAAAGCACACGTAATCCGGACGGAAAAATGCATATGACAAAACTGTCACCGCAGCGTCACAAGAATAAATGGCAGGATTGCCCTGAAAAAGATAAAATATTGGCAGAAAATCAAAGGAGGCAATCTTATGTCCATATTAACCGTAGAAGGTCTGAAAAAGACCTACACCACACGCTTCGGCGGCACTCCCGTGGAAGCATTGAAAAACGTGAATTTCTCCGTAGAAAGCGGAGAATACGTTGCCATTATGGGCGAGTCGGGAAGCGGCAAAACCACACTCCTCAATATCCTTGCTGCGCTTGATAGGCCGACTGCCGGAAAGGTCATCCTCGACGGGATGAAGTTGTCCGATGTAAAAGAAAAGGAGCTTGCATCGTTTCGCAGAGAGCATCTCGGGTTCGTCTTTCAGGAATTCAACCTGCTTGACACGCTGAACGTAACTGATAACATCCTTCTCCCGCTCGTTCTCGGCGGCGTTCCGGTAAAAGAGCTTGAAAAGCGACTTCTACCGATTGCAAAGTCGCTCGGAATCGAAGAGATCCTAAAAAAATATCCGTATGAGATTTCGGGCGGACAGAAGCAGCGCACCGCCGTTGCGCGTGCGCTGATTACGAACCCGAAACTGATCCTTGCCGATGAACCGACAGGGGCTTTGGATTCGGCGTCCTCCGGCGACCTGCTTCGCGTATTTGAAAAAGTCAACAAAATGGGACAGACGATTCTGATGGTCACCCATTCTACCGACGCGGCCTCGCACGCTGACCGCATTTTGTTTATCCGGGACGGCGTGATTTTTCACCAAATTTATCGCGGTGACAGTACCAACGATGAGCTGTATAAGAAGATTTCCGATACGCTGACGCTCCTCCGCATCGGAGGTGAACGGGTATGAAAACGGGATTTTACATAAAAACGGCGTGGAATAACATTAAGAAGAACTACCGGTTTTACATTCCGCAGATTCTCACCGGCACGGGACTTCTTGCCTGTCTGTATATCGTATATACCTTAAAGGCCGACGAACGTATCATAAAGATACCCGGCGGCGACTATATGCCAACGTTTATGAGCATCGGAACGGCGATCAT
>JAZUKN010000083.1:0-1918 GCA_045643285.1 Eubacteriales bacterium | reverse complement strand
AAGAAGATTTACAACAAGATACGCAACTGCAAGGATGACGGAGAAATCGAAAAACTGCGCGGCGAGATTCACGCAATTTCGGAAAAACTCCGTCCCGTTCGACGAGAGAAGAAAGACCTCGAAGCGTTACTCGTGAGGTGCGGCGAGCTTGAATCGCTCGTTTACGCGGAACAGAAAGCGCGGCACAGGAAGATCGCACGGGAGTATATTCTGCCTGACGATCTGCGCGAGCGGTGGAAAAGCGATCTCGAAGACGACGGGTATCTCTATGGATTTGAAGTCAAAGAAGAAGAAAAGCCGGCGCGGAGAAAGTCCGTAATTTACGAAAGACCGATCGAGCCGGAGCGGTATTACTACGACGAACCCGTGCGAAACGAAGTCAGAAGAAAGCCGAAAGCGCGTGACGACGCACGGTGAAAGGAGTACAATGGCAAGCCACTATTTAAGAAAAAACGGGACGTACTGCGTGCGCTCGTACTACGGAGTACACAACGGCGTTCAAAAAATCGTATCGAAAACGTACTATCCGCCTGCCGGTATGTCACAGAAAGCAGTCGAAAAAGACCTCGCAAGATTCGAGAAACGGTTTGACGAGCTTGTCCGTTCCGGTGAATATGTGCCGGGCGCAAAGGTCAGATTACAGGACACGCGCTCGTGCTATATGACGGTGAAAATGTTCATCGAGGACTATTACCGCGTCAGAATGGAGCGTGATCTGTCCCCGAACACAGTCCGCTTTTATGATTCGATCATACGTCAGTTCATCATTCCGTCGTTCGGTGAAATACGGCTGATAGACATAAGAAAAGAGCATCTTCAAAGGTTTGTCGACTATCTCGCGTACAACAAAGACGCACGGGCGGACGGCAAAGGCAAGGTGCTTTCTCCGTCGACCATACGCCGTTATGCGACCGTTTTTCGCTCGGTCATCACAGAGGCGTACAATATGTCGTTCCTTGATGACAACCCGTTTGAACACGGGAGAATCGAATATCCGCGCGAAAAACACACACGTCCGCACAACGCACTGTTCAGCGGAAGCTACGGAATGAATGAAATCAAAGTATTTCTGCACGCTCTGCGAAAAGAAAAACCGCTCGACAGGATACTGCTTCTCACGTCAGTCGTCATCGGTGCAAGACGCGCTGAGGTCGTTGCTCTCAAATGGGAGGACGTGGACTTTGATCTGAACTGCATCTATATCGACAAGAGCGCATACAAGCTCAAAGGCGAAAAGCAGGCGCTGAAAGCTCCTAAATCCGAGCAGGGATACCGCGACATATTCTTTCCTGCCGTGTACCGCGAAGAGCTTCTTATGTGGAAAAACGAGCAGGAGAACATACGAAAACAGGCAGGCGACAAGTGGAACGAGCAGGGCTTCATCTTCACGGGGAGCAACGGAGACATGATAAATCTCTACTACCTCACGCGCCTCTGCGAACAGTTTGAGAAGAAAAACGAGATACGGCATCTGCGGCTTCATGGGCTGAGACACACGTTCAATTCGATCCTGTGCTCCCGTGGAGTCAGTCTCGCCACAATGAAAGAGCTGCTCGGTCACAAGAGCATTTCGACGACGGAAATATACACTCATTCGCTGATAGAAGACAAAATGAAAGCGGCGGACATCATGAACGATATCCTGTCGGCATACACGGAAGGAGAAGAAAATGGAGCTGAAAACGATCCCGCAGATAGTAAAAAAGTGTCGGGAGATTGATCCGGGCACTGCGATAAACGAGTCGATGCTGTACGCACTTTCCGAGCGCGGAGAGCTGCCATTCGACTACCACGGGAACAGAAAAGTGTACGACTTCGGCACGGTGATAGGAGAGCTGACACGTCTGCTTTTCCTCCCCGGACTGCGGACTTTTCCGAAGATACGCACCGTCGCGCAGGGAGCAAAAGAACTTCACGA
>JAZUKN010000082.1:0-22821 GCA_045643285.1 Eubacteriales bacterium | reverse complement strand
AATTTCCGAATAGTGAAATATTGCTTCGCAATGTGAAATGAAATAAATCCCTTTTTCACGCCCGCAGGCATTTCACACGCCGCAGGCGTATTTCACATCCGCAGGATATTTCACAAATCCCGGCAGGGATTTATTTCGTTTTCGGCGCGTGATGAAAAAGCTTAAAAAACATCCTTATCAACACGCGCCGAATCAAATCAGTGAGCTTTTTTTGTTGTATTCGGTTTTATCAGAACGCACCCTGCGCCATCATAGCTTCGGCGACCTTCTTGAAGCCGGCGATGTTACCGCCTGCAACGAGGTCATATCCGAGACCATATTCCTCTGCGGCTTCTGCGGAAACTTTATGGATGTTCTGCATCATCTTCTTCAGCTGTGCGTCGACCTCTTCAGCCGTCCAGACGAGTCTCTCGGAGTTCTGCGCCATTTCAAGCGCGGAAACGCCGACGCCGCCTGCGTTTACAGCCTTCGACGGTGCTACGATGATGCCCTTCTGCGCTCTGAGGAAGTTGAGAGCGTCGTTCGTCGTCGGCATATTTGCGACTTCGATATAGTATTTTGCGCCCGATGCGGCGATCTTTTCGGCGGATTCCATCTTTACGTCGTTCTGCATAGCGGCGGGCATATTGATGTCAACGTCTGTCTTGCCCCACGGCTTCTCACCTGCGACGAATTCGCATCCGAACTTGTCGGCGTACGGCTTGCAGTGCATCGGGTCTGTTGCACGCATATTGAGGATGAACGAGAGCTTTTCTTCGGTGATGATTCCGTCGGGATCGTGAACGTATCCGTCGGGACCGGAGAAGTATGTGACCTTCGCACCCAACTCAGCCGCTTTCTTCATGATGCCCCATGCGACGTTGCCGTAGCCCGAAACTGCGATACGCTTGCCTTTTATTGTGTCATTCTCGTGCTTGAGGACTTCTTCGAGGTAGTAGACTGCGCCGTATCCTGTTGCTTCAGGACGGATGAGCGAGCCGCCGTAGGAAAGTCCCTTACCGGTGAGGACGCCGTTTTCCCATACGCCCTTGAGACGACGGTACTGACCGAACAGGAAGCCGATCTCGCGTCCGCCGACTCCCATATCACCTGCGGGAACGTCAATGTCCGGACCGATATAGCGGTACAGCGCGGTCATATAGCTCTGGCAGAAACGGATGACTTCAGCTTCGCTCTTTCCTGCGGGATCGAAGTCCGAGCCGCCCTTGCCGCCGCCGATCGGAAGACCGGTGAGGCTGTTCTTGAACGTCTGCTCGAAACCGAGGAATTTGATAATGCTTTCATTTACGTTCTTCTGGAAACGAAGTCCGCCTTTATACGGACCGATAGCGCCATTGAACTGGCATCTCCAGCCGCGGTTGGTGTGGAAGTTGCCGTTGTCGTCTTCCCATACGACGCGGAACGTGAACATTCTCTCGGGCTCGGTCATTCTGCCGAGAAGATCGACTTTTTCGTATTCGGGATGACGTTCGATAACAGGCTCGAGAGACGAGAAAACTTCTTCGACCGTCTGAACGAATTCGGGTTCGTTCGCGTGCTTTGTGCGTACATTGTTCAGTACACTTTCAAGATATGCGTTCATTGTATTTTCCTCCGATTTGATCACAAAATAAACTTACTTTAATATGTTACCACGGCAAGGCGGAATTGTCAATAGTTTTTCGACAGTCAAAATCGCAATTTTGAATTTTTCTTCGTCTGAAATGTCATATTTTCGTATTTTCGGCAATTTTTATGCCGAAAATAGCTCGTTTTTGTTTTTTTGGCGATTTATTTTTGTCATTTTTGCTTTTTGCGCGGCTGAATACGGCGTGAATATTGTCGCATACTACAAAAAAGGTTTTTCGTCTTGACAAAATACGGCGGCGAGAGTATAATTTTTATATAGAATGAAGAAAAAGAGCGGCTTCACGCGCTGATGTCGCTTTTTTGATTATATGTTCCCGTGTGCGGAAAAAGAACTGACTTGAAAGGATGTGCGGCGATGATAATTTCCGTTAACGGCGAGACTTACGAATACGAAATCGAGCTGTCAGGTGGCGCGCTTTCGCGTATCGGAGAGATACTTGATCTCGACAGAAAAGTGCTTATCGTCACTGACGACGGTGTTCCGGTAGAATATGCGGAAGAGGTAAAATCCGCCGCTCGCTTCCCTGTTCCCGTCACACTTCCGCACGGTGAGGCGACAAAATCGCTTGAAAACTTCGCGTCTCTCCTTAAAGTGATGCTTGAGAACGGTTTCACGCGCGGCGACTGTGCCGTAGCCGTCGGCGGCGGCGTTATCGGCGATCTCACCGGTTTTGCGGCATCCGCATATATGCGCGGCATTGATTTTTACAACATCCCGACAACGCTTCTTTCGCAGGTCGATTCGTCTGTCGGCGGCAAAACTGCTGTCGACTTCTGCGGAATCAAAAATTCCGTCGGTGCATTCTGGCAGCCGAAAAAGGTAGTGATAGACCCCGAAGTACTGCACACACTTGACGACAGGCTTCTCGCCGAAGGACTTGCCGAATCCGTAAAAATGGCGGCAACGAGCGACGCGGAGCTGTTCTCGATGATTGAGGGTAGCACAGACCTCCGAAAAGACCTCGAAGAGATCATTCGCCGCTCAGTCATGATAAAAAAAGCGGTCGTCGAGCGCGATCCCACCGAAAAAGGCGAGCGGCGCGTCCTCAACTTCGGTCACACCGTCGGGCACGCCATTGAGTCTCTCGCGGGTGGCGCACTGCTCCACGGCGAATGTGTGGCAGTAGGTATGTTTCCGATGTGCTCGGATGCTGTACGCAAAAGAATAGAAAAAGTCCTCGAAAAATACGGTTTGCCGACGAAAACGCAGTATAAGTCGGAAGAAATGCTTCCGATAATCGCACACGACAAGAAATCCGACGGCGGCGCGGTCACAGCGGTAACAGTCGACAAGATCGGCTCGTATTCGCTCGTAAAAATGACGGCGGACGAAATACGGGAGCGGATTTGCCTCTCCGGCATCACGGAGGAATAAAATGACCGTTAAGATCACAAAATCCCGTGGATCGGGGAAGGTCGCGGCTCCTCCGTCGAAAAGCTACGCGCACCGCATGATGATATGCGCGGCTCTGTCGGGTGGCGTCAGCGTCGTCCACGGAATCGGCGAGAGCGAAGACATGGCGGCAACGCTCGACTGCATCTCGTCGCTCGGCGTGAGATACGAAAAAATCGGCAACAGCGTAGCGTTTTACGGAAACGAACGAAAGTCGGCTGAAAACGCGGTTTTTGCCTGCCGTGAAAGCGGAAGTACGCTGAGATTCATGATCCCCGTCGCTCTTGCTCTTACAGATAGCGCGGTCTTCACGGGGACGAAGCGGCTTCTTGAGCGAGGCATCGGAGAGTACGAAAAAATCCTTCCGCAGTGCGGTATTTCCATAGAAAAAACAGACTACAAAATCGTGCTTCGCGGTCGGATGAGATCGGACAGATACACAGTCGACGGTGCGGTATCGAGCCAATTCGTTACGGGGCTTCTATTCGCGCTTCCCCTTTGCAACGGAGACAGCGAGATCGAAGTCACGCCGCCCGTCGAGTCAAGACCGTACATTGACATAACGCTCGACGTTCTGGCAAAGTACGGAATAAAAGTTGAAGAAAAAGAGAACAACACGTTCGAGATACGCGGCGGTCAGTCATACAGATCGGCTAACGCGGCAGTCGAAGGCGACTGGTCGAATGCGGCTTTTCTGTATGCCCTCAACACTGTCGGCAGTGATGTGACGGTAGTCGGGCTGAACGAAAACAGCGCGCAGGGAGACAAAGTTTTTCTCACGCTCGCCGAAAAACTCGATTCACCCTCTCCGGTGATCGACTTATCCGACTGTCCAGATCTTGCGCCCGTTCTGTTCGCGCTTGCGGCATTCAAAAACGGCGCACGCTTCACGGGTACGCGGCGGCTAAGAATAAAAGAGAGCGACCGTGCGGCTGTCATGGCTGAGGAGCTATATAAATTCGGCGTTCAGGTCGACGTCGGAGAAAACGAAGTCGTCGTACACGGCGGAAAGCTCCGCGCGCCGTCCGAGCCGCTCGATTCGCACAACGATCACCGTATCGCCATGGCGCTGTCGGTGCTTTCGACAGTCACCGGCGGTGAAATTCGCGGCGTGGAGGCAGTACGGAAAAGCTATCCCGATTTCTTTGACGTTCTCGCGTCACTCGGAATAAAAACGGAGACAACCAATGATTGACAAATCGAAAAAAATACTGATGATCGGGCTTGGGCTGATCGGCGGCAGTTATGCGGACGCGCTCACATACGCCGGTTACGAGGTCGGTGCGATAGACACGGACGGCGACGCTATCGAATACGCGCTGTCCCGTGGGATAATAAAAAGCGGCAAGACAGCGCCGACGGCGGAATATGTTGCGGCGTTCGACATTGTGGTTTTCGCGCTGTATCCGCATATTTTCACCGAATGGGTCGAAAAATTTCAGAGTTATCTGAAGCCTGGCGCACTGCTCACCGACGTTACGGGAGTCAAAGGGTGCATCGTTTACAAGATACAGGATATGCTCCGCCCGGACGTTGAGTTCATCGGCGCGCATCCGATGGCAGGACGGGAAAGAAGCGGTGTCCGTGCCGCGACGAGGGAGATCTTCAAGGATGCGAACTACATCGTCACTCCAACTGAGAAGAACACGCCGGAAGCGGTAGCCGAATGTGAAGAGCTTGGGCGCACGCTCGGTTTCTCGAATATCGCGGTGCTGTCTCCCGAAAAGCACGACGAGATGATCGGCTTTCTCTCCCAGCTCACGCACTGCATCGCGGTGGCTCTTATGACCTCGCGCGACACGTCGTCTCTTGCAGGTTACAGCGGCGACTCGTTCAGAGACTTGACGCGGATAGCGAAGATCAACGACGTGATGTGGAGCGAACTGTTTCTCGACAACCGTGAGGAGCTTCTCAGGCAGATGAGCGACTTTGAAGAGGCTTTTGAGAGGCTGAAAAAGACAATAGAAAACGGCGACAGAGACGGCATGAGAGAGATCATGCGCCGCTCTACCGAACAAAGGATTTTATTTGACAAGAAAGAGGTGTAAACCGTTATGAATATGGATTTCAAAAGAGAAATGCCGACAGCAGGCGTGGTAAAGGAAATGTATCCGCTTACCGATGAAGCAAAGGCAAACAAAAAAGCGAACGACGAAGAAATACGCAAGGTCTTCACAGGCGAGAGCGACAAGTTCATTCTTGTGATCGGTCCCTGCTCTGCCGACCGTGAAGACGCTGTACTCGATTATATATCACGCCTTCGCGGTGTTCAGGAAAAAGTGAAGGACAAAATCGTCATCATTCCGCGCATCTACACGAACAAGCCGCGCACTACCGGTGACGGCTACAAGGGTATGCTTCACCAGCCCGACCCGAACAGCTCCCCCGATCTTCTCAAAGGGCTGTTATCTATCCGCAAGCTCCACGTCGACGCGCTGACTACAACAGGTTTTTCCTGCGCCGACGAGATGCTCTACCCCGAAAACCACAGATACCTCTCCGACTGTCTCTCATACGTTGCGGTCGGTGCGCGTTCTGTTGAAAATCAGCTCCACCGTCTGACGGCGAGCGGTCTTGACATTCCTGCCGGTATGAAAAATCCGACGGGCGGCGACCTCACCGTTATGATGAACTCGATCACCGCCGCACAGCACTGCCATGCGTTCGTTTACTCCGGCTGGGAAGTACAGACGCACGGCAACCCTCTCGCGCACGCCATTCTCCGCGGTTACTCGAACAAGCACGGTCAGTCAGTCCCGAACTACCACTATGAAGACCTCTGCCACCTTTGCGAGCTTTACGCGGAGAGCAAGCTCTCGAATCCTGCCGTGATCGTCGACACGAATCACGCGAACTCCGGCAAAAAATGGTCTGAACAGCCGAGAATAGCAAAAGAAATACTTCACAGTATGCGTCATTCCTCCGAAATCCGTTCTCTCGTCAAGGGGCTGATGATAGAATCCTACATCGAAGACGGCAATCAGAAGCCGGACGGCACGGCCTACGGTCAGTCGATAACAGACCCATGTCTCGGCTGGGAGAAAACGGAAAAAATGATTCTCGAGCTTGCAGAACTGCTGTAAAAAGACGCTTATATAATGATGAAAGGAAAGTGACGCTTATGGCACGCGGACGTTTTCTGCCGACAGCCGCAGTTCTCCTCGCGGTGACACTGCTGTTTTCGTCGTGCGCAGAGACAGTTCCGGGCGATCCGACGGACAGAGCGACGCTTTCACGCTCTTCGTCGACTGCATCTTCGGTGACAGTCGACATTCCGGAACCCGAGCCGGAGACTGAGCCGGAAGAAGAATCCGACACCGACGAAAAAGAGAAGACCGCTCATACTTATCCGACAGAAAAAAAGAAAAACTCCGACATTCTCTCCGCCATTTCTGAGTACGAAAGTACTGCGACCGAGAAAAATCTGTCGTCGGTCGGTTTATCGGCAAAAGAGAGGCTCGACACTTTTCTCACGTATTCTTCACCGCTTGACTTGATAAGATCAAGCGACGGCACGCTCGTTTATCCGTACATCTACGGACGGAGCAGTCGAGAATTGTTAAAGAACTCCGAGAAGTGGTATTCGGTGAGTGACGCCGATCTCTACGCCGTGCCGTCGGATATATCGGTTTTTTATTACGACTTATTAAGCGGCGACGAATACGGCTTCAACGAAAACGAGGTCCGCGATTCGGCAAGTCTCGCAAAAATCCCGTATCTGCTCGCCGTACTTGAAGAAACAGCCGCCTTTGAATCACAGTTCGACGGAGAGCCCGACTACAGCGGAGAAAACGCGAAATACGATCTTTCCGCCGAATGGGTTTACGACTCCGCGACGATGTTCAAATACGGCTCCGGCGTGCTTTTCGAAAAGCCTGACGGAACAGTCTGCACTATAGAGGAGCTGTTTTCTCTTTCATTCCGGAACAGCGACAACATCGCTTACGCACAGCTTAAGGAGCGTTTCGGTTATCAGTCTTACTATGATCTGCTCGCTCGGCTCGGAATAGATGTCCCCTCTCCGGATGAACGGTTTCTCACCGCCCGTGAATACGGCGTTATCCTCGCGGAAGCGTACAGATTCATCTCCGGCGGCTCGCGGCTCGGTGAGTTTATGAAAAACGAAATGGAATCGGCAATTCTCAGCAGCATCATCGCTATGTCATATCCCCCGAAAACCGTCGCTCACAAATACGGTTGGGATGTTCACGCATACCACGATATGGGTATAGTATTTGAAGAAAACCCGTACATAATCGTTATAATGACAGACTGCGACACCGGCGGATATACAGTAGACAGCTTTTTCGGCGATATCGTCAGACATATAAATGAACTGCGGTCTGAAAACCGGGAAAATCTTACATAAAAAACTTCGATTAAAATATAGACATACACAAAGAAAAATGATAAAATAAGTCAAATTCAAAATGGAGGCAGCTTCTTTATGAAAAAGAATCTTACTTTCAGAGAAATCATCATCTTATCAAGCACATTGTTCGGTATGTTCTTCGGCGCGGGAAATCTGATCTTCCCCGTTGCTCTCGGACAGGCAGCCGGCTCTAACGTCTGGACAGCTTACATAGGTATGTTCATCACGGCAGTCGGTCTTCCGCTTCTCGCAGTCGCAGGACTCGGAATCAGCAGAAGCGACGGCGTTGTTGAGCTTTCTTCAAAGGTCGGACGCGGATACGGTATCTTCTTCTCGACGCTTTTATACCTCACGATCGGTCCGCTGTTCGCCATTCCGCGCTGTGCAAGCACGTCTTTTTCGGTGGGTGCGGTCAATCTTCTCGGCGGAGTTGACAAAAAACTCGCGCTCGGCGTCTTTTCGGTAGTATTCTTTGCGGTCGCGCTGGCGTTCTCGCTCAAACCCGGAAAGATCATGACGTGGATAGGAAAAATCCTCACACCGTTGTTCCTTATCGCTCTTGCAATACTGATCGTTACCGCGCTTGTTAACCCCATTGAATCCGTTTCCTCTGTCGCGCCGTCTGCCGGATATGAAACAGCTTCCGGTGCGTTCTCGAAAGGATTTTTGGAGGGTTACAACACGCTCGACGCTCTCGCAGGACTTGCGTTCGGCATCGTCGTCATCGAGATCGTACGCAAAAAAGGAGTTGACAAGCCGGAGAGAGTTGCCGCAAACACTGCGCGCGCAGGCATTTTCAGCTGTCTCTTCATGGGACTTATCTATTTCTTCATCACGATAGTTTCTACGCAGAGCGCGTCGATCTGTGCGGACTGCAGCGACGGCGGCGCGATGCTCGGCGTTATCTCGAATCACTACTTCAAGTCCGTAGGCGCAGTGCTGATCACGGCTATCGTAACGCTCGCGTGCCTCAAGACCTCCGTAGGACTCATCACGAGTTGTTCGGAAGCGTTCGTCGGAATGTTCCCGAAAGGACCGTCCTACAAGGTCTGGGCGATCATTTTCAGCGCAGTCTCCGTTGTTATTGCGAACTTCGGTCTCTCAACTATTGTTGCGTACTGCGTGCCTGTGCTGATGTTCCTCTACCCTCTCGCCATCACGCTCATTATCCTCTCGCTCGTCGGCAAATGGTTCGATCACAGCCGTACTGTTTATCTGTGGACTACGATATTCGCGCTCATCGCCGCAGTGCTTGATTTCTCGTCCGCGCTTGCGTCCACGCTCAAAGGAAGCGGAATCGAAAGCACACCGTTGCTCGACGGCATTTCGTCGTTTGCGTCGAAGTACATACCGCTCTACTCGCAGGGGTTCGGCTGGGTATGCCCGTCGGTGATCGGCTTTGCGATAGGGCTTACGCTGTACTTCATCGGAAAGAAAAAAGCGAAACAGTGAATAAGAACAAAAACAGCTCATTCATGGAAGAACGGGCTGTTTTATGTTGAGCAAATACAAAAAAGGAATCTCAGAATGAAAATAACCGATATTTTGCTTAATGAAAGAAACACCGAAAATGCCGCTTTTCAGCACAAGCTGGCTCCGACTTTACCGGTTGACGTTTTTCTCGGGATAAAAGTGCCTGAACTGAGGCAGATCGAAAAGCAGTACAGAGGCACGCCCGACGAAAACGAATTTCTCGCTTCCCTGCCGCACAGATACTACGACGAGAATCTTCTTCATTCGGTTTTCATCTCAAATATGAAGGACTACAAAGGCGTAATGGACGCGCTTGACAGATTTCTGCCGTATGTCGACAACTGGGCGGTGTGCGACACTCTTCATCCGTCGGTATTCAAAAAACACAAAGACGGGCTTATCGAGAAAGTGCGCGAATGGATCTCGTCTCCCGAAACATACGTCTGCCGTTTCGGCATTGACGTACTGATGACGTACTATCTCGACGCGGATTTTTGTGAAGATTATCTCGAATATCCTGCCGCAGTCCGCTCCGACGAATACTACGTCAACATGATGATCGCGTGGTTTTACACGACTGCGCTAACAAAGCACTGGGACGCGGCTCTGCCGTATCTGACGGAAGAAAAGCTCTCGCCGTGGGTACACAACAAAACGATACAGAAAGCGCGCGAAAGCTACTGCTTCACTACCGAGCAGAAAGAATACCTAAATACTCTGAAAAGATGAGTTGTTTTTTCGCATAACAAAAAGCACAGGATTCATTCATCCTGTGCCTTTTTATTTGTATCTGAATTATTCGTCGTCTTCGACCTGTGCTTCGGCGATGATCTTCTTTGCAACGTCGCCGGGTACTTCTTCGTATCTGTCAACAGTGAAGTCGAACGAGCCGCGTCCCTGAGACATAGCTCTGAGCGAAATAACGTAGTCCATCATTTCAGCCTTCGGAACGTCTGCTTCAACTACAGTGTAGCCGGACTTCTTTTCGTGAGGATTCATGCCGAGGACTGTACCTCTTCTCTTCGGAAGGTCGCCGATTACGGAACCAACGAGAGAATCCGGAACTGTTACCTTAAGCGATCCGATCGGCTCAAGAAGGATAGGCTTTGCCTGAGGCAGACCGAGCTTATATGCAAGGCGTGCGGCGAGCTTGAACGAGATTTCGTTCGAGTCTACGGGGTGGTAAGAACCGTCGTAGAGGTCAGCCGCGAGGTTTACAACGGGATAACCTGCAAGAACGCCCTTTGTCATAGCTTCGAGAAGCCCCTTTTCAACTGCCGGATAGAAGTACTTCGGAACCGTACCGCCGACAACGGACTGTGTGAATGTAAGTCCTTCAGCTTCGCCGTGCGAGAATCTGATTCTTACGTCGCCGTACTGGCCGGAACCGCCGGACTGCTTCTTATGCTTACCCTGTACGTCTGCCGTGCCCTTGATAGTTTCTCTGTATGCGAGCTTCGGTGTTTCGAGAAGAACGGTAGTGCCGTAGCGGGATTTCATCTTCGATACAACGACTGCGAGCTGCATATCGCCAAGGCCGGAGATAGTCATCTGCTTTGTTTCGGGATCGTTCTCGTATACGAGTGTGAGGTCTTCTTCGAGAAGTCTTGTGATACCCGTGGAGATCTTATCTTCGTCGCCCTTTGCAGCCGGCTTGATAGCCTGTGTCATGTAAGGATGCGGGAATTCGATCTTCTTATATTCAAATTCGGAAGAAAGTGTGAGCGTGTCGTTGGTGTTCGTGCCGACGAGCTTGTTTACCATACCGATATCGCCACAGCAGAGAGATGTTACTTCTGTCTGCTTATTGCCGCGCATCATATAGATATGACCGAACTTTTCGTTTGTGCCGGACGTTACGTTCTTCAGCGTCATTTCGTTTGTGAGAGTACCGTTCATGACCTTGAAGAATGTCTGCTTACCGAACTGGTCGGCAACTGTCTTGAATACGAATACCGCGCATTCGCCGTCGGGATCGATAGCCTTATCGTCGCCGCTAACGAGCTTTTCGACTTTCTTTGCGGTCGGACGCGGGAAGGAATCTGCGATAGTGTCGAGCAGGAACGTTACGCCCCACATATTTACAGCGGAGCCGGAGAAGATCGGAACGATAGAGCCGTCGATGATGCCCTGGTGGAGAGCTTCAACAGCGTCGTCGTGGGAGATCTCGCCTTCCTCGAAGTACTTTTCAAGGAGTTCTTCGGATGTGGATGCGAGTGCTTCGTTAAGTCCTTCGGTGTAGCTGTCGGCGATGGAGGAAGCCTCTGCGTCGAGGTCAGCTTCGCTTCTTACGCCCTTTGCGTCGAATGTGTATACTTTCTTTTCAATGAGGTTGATGAACTTGGTAGTGCCGCCTGCTTTGTACGGTACGAGGATCGGGCAGACTGCCGCGCCGAACGTATCTTTGAGCTGTCCGAATACTTTATCGAAGTTTGCTTCGGGATCGTCGCACTTGTTTACGAAGAATGCGCGCGGGATACCTGCGTCTGTAGCCTTGTCCCATGCAAGCTCCGTACCCACTTCAACGCCTGCCTTGCCGTCGAGTGTGATGATAGCGGCGTCGGCTGCTCTTACACCTGCGTAAACTTCACCTGCGAAATCAAGAAAGCCGGGGGTGTCGATGAAGTTGATCTTGACGTCCTTCCACATTGCCGGTGCAACGGAAAGCATGATAGAGAACTTTCTCTGCTTTTCTTCGGGGTCGTAGTCGCAGACTGTGTTGCCTTCGGAGATCTTGCCGAGTCTGTCTGTTCCCTTTGAAAGATATAAAGCCGTTTCGACAAGGGAGGTCTTACCGGAACCGCCGTGACCGAGCAAGACGATATTACGGATGCTCTTTGTTGTGATGTCTGCCATAGTGTTCTCCTTTATGTAATGTTAAAATAATTTTCGTATGAGCGCGGAATTTATACAAAAATCCGAGCTTACCTTGTAATTATACAACATTACAAAAAATATTGCAAGAGAAAATCACCGTCGCAGATGTAATATATTGGCTCGGTTTTTTGTGCAAAATGACGAATTTTATAAGAATTTTATAGAAATATCGCGCTCTTCGATCATTCGCGGACAAGAATTTCTTCGATTTCGGCAACGTACATCATGTGGTAGTCGTTCTCCGGGTAGTTTTCGGTGACAGTTTCGGACAGGGCGAAACGTTCTTCAAGCGGCTGTGCGTAGAGCTTGCGGGTGATGATAACGAGCCGTGCTTCTTCAAACCATACGGCGCGTCCGTTTACGTTTTCGTCAAATACGGAAGTGAGCGAGCATTCGGCGGCTTTATCGAAGTCACGTCCGCTTTTTCTGCCGCAGAAAGCGAGTGCGGAGCGGTAGTTTTCATCGAAGAAAGAGAGCGTCATACGCTCGTTGCGCTCGGTGAACGAGAACGTGTGTCTCTGCGGTCTGATAAAGACGAACGCGACGGGCTTATGCCAGAGGATGCCGACGCCGCCCCAGCTTGCAGTCATCATGTTATAGTCTTTGCCGCATTTTTCGCCGGAGTCATCAGCAGACGCGACGAGCATCCAGTCCTTGTCGATGATCGTGAACGGGTTTTCGGAAAATTCCGACGGGGTGATTTTTCTGAATGGCATGGTGGTGTTCTCCTTTTTATATTTCATCCGCGTAGCGGATATCATACGTCAGTATATCATCGCGGAGCGATATCATCCGAGTAGCGGATATCATTTTCAATGCGTGAAGCGCAGGCATCATTATTTTCATCGGTAAGGCAGAAAACGTCTGCGACATTTTCAAATTTTCTTTTTCCACTACGCGTGGGGCTGCACAACCGAGTTTACTTCGTAAACTCAGCGTACCGCGACGCTCTTGTCCGCCGTCCGCGTAGGACAGAAACACCGCCAAACGTACGGTTTGGACAAATATGCGGCAGGAGCAACGCGTATACATACGCACTGCCCTACAGTATAGAAGGGAAGTATCGCGCGTAGCGAAAAAGCCGAATTATGAAAACGTTCGACGTTTTCTCCCCCTGCCCACTTGACAAACGCATTTCCATGCATTATAATTTGAAAATGATAATCAAAATCAAATTGAGGCATTTTTTATGGAAACAAAATACCGCACGAAACAGCGCGACGAGATCCTGCGCTTTTTCATGGATCACGAAGACAAATGCTACACCGCGCGCGAGGTCTGCGCCGAAGTCAAGGCGGGCGAGGCTACCGTTTTCCGTACTATCGCTTCGCTCGTTGAGGACGGACGCATCATGCGCTTCTCCGGCAGTCGAGGCGAGGGTGCATACTACAAGCTCGCGTCGTCATCCTGCGACGATCACATCCACCTCAAATGCTCCGGATGCGGTCAGCTCATCCACATGGACTGCTCTTTTATGGCTGACATTCTCTCTCATTTCAAAGAGCATCACGGCTTCACCGTCGACTGCACGAAAACCGTCATCTACGGATTATGCGAAAAATGCGCGGAGGCAACAAAATGAAAAGATTTTTTGCTCTGATCCTTTCAATTATACTGCTCGTTTCTCTCGTTTCATGCGCGAAAGTCGAGCCGGTCAACGACAAACCGTCTGTAGTTACGACAAACTACGCACTGTTCGATTTTGCCCGTGCTGTCGTCGGGAACAAGGCGGATGTTACGCTCCTTCTCTCTCCCGGCAGTGAATCGCACGACTTTGAACTGACGCTTTCAGATATTGCAAAGATCGAAAACGCCGATTTGTTCGTCTGCAACGGCGGAGAAAGCGAGATCGACTGGGTGAATGGTGCCATGATTTCGATTTATGATCCGCCGGAAACGGTTTCAACCCTTATGTGGTGCAAAACCTACGAAGAAGAAACTGTCGAAGGAATGGCCCCGTCCGACGAAGAAGAGAAAGAAAACGGCGCGACAGACGAGCACTGCTGGACATCGCTTGAAAATGCCGTCATCATCGTAAACCGCATTTGCGAACGGCTCGCGGACAAATTTCCCGAACACGCCGACGAGTTCCGCGCGAACACCGAGGCTTACACAGCGGAGCTGAACGGACTTATCGAAGAATACCGCGCTGTCATTGATTCGGCGAAACGCAGAACGATAGTCGTCGCCGACCGTTTCCCGTTCCGCTATCTCGCGGAGGAATTTTCGCTCGATTATTATGCGGCCTTCTCCGGCTGTACGTCAAAAACCGAACCGCCGCTCTCTACGGTGAACTATCTTATTGACAAAGTAAAGACCGAAAATATCCCTGCGATCTTTGTGATCGAGTTTTCCGACGAAAAAACTGCGCATGCCGTCGCCGACGAGTGCGGATGCGAGATCCTGACTCTCCACTCGGCGCACAACGTCTCAAAAGAAGACTACCGCACCGGCGTGACGTATGCCGATCTTATGCGGCGCAATCTCGACGCGCTGAAAACCGCTCTGAACTGATATATTATATGAGGTAATTATAACACATGGAACTCATAAAAGCAAATGATTTATCTCTCGCGTACGACGGGCGAGTGGTGGCGTCGGGAGTGGATTTTTCCCTCTCTGACGGCGACTATATGTGCATTGTCGGCGAGAACGGCTCCGGCAAAAGCACGCTGATGAAAGCGATCATCGGCGAGATACAGCCGCACGGCGGAAAAATTACCCTCTCGGACGAGTTAAAAAAGCACGGTATCGGCTATCTGCCACAGCAGTCGGCAATACAACGCGATTTTCCGGCAAGTGTGCGCGAGGTCGTGCTGTCGGGTGCCGTCAGACGGGACTACAAGTGGCTCTCGTGGAGTCCGGAATCAAAGAAAAAAGCGGCTGACGCCATGGAAATGCTCGGAATAACGCATCTCGCGCACCGTTCCTTCGG
Organism: Eubacteriales bacterium; assembly: GCA_045643285.1. GTDB lineage: Bacteria > Bacillota > Clostridia > Oscillospirales > CAG-272 > UMGS1696. Next base: position 8,142 of record JAZUKN010000082.1, on the reverse strand, counting down.
CGAGCTTTCGGGAGGGCAAAGACAACGGGTACTGCTTGCGCGTGCGTTCTGCGCGTCTGAAAAACTCTTACTGCTCGACGAACCCGTGACCGGACTTGATCCCGATGCGGCCCACGAAATGTACGACGCTGTGCGAAAGATCAACAGTGAACGCGGATGCGCCGTAATTATGGTAACGCACGACGTTCAATGTGCGCTCAAGGAAGCGTCGCTCGTGCTGTCGATGTGTGCCGGACATTCGTATTTCGGCTCGGTAGACGGATACATCGCGCATGAAGCCGCCGACGAAGCAGAAGACGAAAAACGCCACTGCCACTGTCACGAACACTCTCACGCTCATGCACACGATGAAGGAGGAGAAACGGTATGACATTTTCCGATATTTTTGCGTCCGCCACGCTTACGCACATCGTTTTGCGCGCGCTCGTTGTCGGTGTTCTTGTGTCGGTCTGCTCTTCTCTGCTCGGCGTGACGCTCGTTCTGAAACGGCAGTCGATGATCGGCGACGGGCTTTCCCACGTCGGTTTCTTCGGGCTTGCGCTCTCGGCTATCGCAGGTGTCAGCGCGACTTATTCAATGGAAATTTCTATCCCCGTCGTTGTCGGCGCGGCGTTCCTCATCCTCCGTCTCTCGAAAAACGAAGGCAAAATGAACGGTGACGCGGCGTGCGCCGTAGTTTCAACGGGAGCTGTCGCCGTAGGTACGCTTCTTTACAACATTTCGGGCGGAAAAGCCGGGGATATATGCTCTTCCCTGTTCGGCTCGGCGTCGATAGTCACGATCTCCGACAAAGATATGATCTTATCGCTTATCCTCGCGCTTGCCGTGATCCTGTGGTTCGCGCGGTACGCAAAAGCGATATTCGCCGTAACGTTCGACGAAACATTCTCAAAAGCCGCCGGTCTGCCGATACAGAAAATCCTCGGCTATCTGCTCGCCATTCTGACGGGACTTACAATAGTAGTCGGAATGAAGCTCATGGGCTCGATCATGATTTCCGCTATGCTGATTTTCTCGTCCCTTACGGCGATGCGGCTGACGAAAAGCTACAAGAAAACCGTTATCCTCTCGGCTGTTATTTCCGTTTCGTGCTTCATCGTCGGATTCTTTGCGGCGTGCTTCCTCTCGCTTCAGACCGGCGCGGCAGTCGTCACGGCAGAGCTTCTGGTGTTCACCGCCGTCTGCGCGATAAAAGCGATAAAACGGAAGTAATTCTTCACTTTTCACTTTTCATTATCCATTCACCTCTCGCATATCATATACGGGAGGTGATTTTTTTGATCATGAATTATTCCTGTCTTCGTGAAAAGGACGTTGTAAACGTATGCGACGGAAAAAAGGTCGGCTATATCTGTGACATTCTGATCGACTGCGACTGCGGAAAGATCTGCGCGCTCTATGTCTCGGACAGATTCTTCGGCTTCACAGCGCAGAAGTCGCCCGCGAAGATACCGTGGGACAAAATCGTCTGCATAGGGGAGGACACCGTGCTGTGCGATCTCGGACGGGATTTTTGTCCTCCGAAAACTGCCTCTGCCGACAAGAAGCCGAAAAAAGGCGGCAGAATCTTCTTTTAGTGCATCGGAAATTGTAAAAAAAGTATGAACAGTGCAAAGAATGTTATATGATACTATTGTAAAAAGATTCCGGATGTGGTATAATACCGTCTGTATGCGGTATTATCGCATAACATATCTCACACATATCGGTGCAGGTACTGCCCGGTGCCAAATACACGGGAATGATAAAGATTCCCGGATGGGCGGAGACAAAGGCGGCTCTATGCTTCCTTGACGAGTTCTCCGTAAAATTCCGGCGGCAGACCGTTCGGTATGGTGGAAAAAACCGAAGGAGGACATTATTATGTCTATCGTATCAATCAAGCAGCTGCTCGAAGCAGGCGTCCATTTCGGACATCACACAAGACGTTGGAACCCTAAGATGGCTGAGTACATCTTCACGGAAAGAAACGGCGTCTACATCATCGACCTCCAGAAGACCATCAAGAAGTTTGAAGAAGCTTACATGTTCGTCCGTCAGGTATCCGAGGACAACGGCACGGTTCTCTTCGTAGGCACAAAGAAGCAGGCAGCCGACACTATCCGTGAAGAAGCTGAACGTTGCGGCATGTACTATGTTAACGTAAGATGGCTCGGCGGTATGCTCACAAACTACAAGACGATCCGTACATCCATCGAAAGACTCCGTTCTCTCGAAAAGATGCAGGAAGACGGCACATTCGATATGCTCCCGAAGAAAGAAGTTGCAACACTCCAGAAAGAAATGTTCAACCTCGAAAAGAACCTCGGCGGTATCAAGGATATGAAGGGACTTCCGTCCTGCGTATTCATCGTTGACCCGAGAAAAGAACACAACTGCGTTCTCGAATGCAAGAAGCTCGGTATCCCGGTAGTTGCTATCGTTGATACAAACTGCGACCCCGATGACGCTGATTATGTAATCCCCGGAAACGACGACGCTATCCGCGGTATCAGACTTATTTCTTCCGTAATCGCAGACGCTGTTCTCGAAGGTAAGCAGGGCGTACAGCTCAACGAAGCTGAAGCTGAGATCACTGCCGCTGAAGAAGAACAGGACGCTATCGACGCAAGAAACTGAGTTATACTCACCGAATAAATAATAATAAAAATACAGGAGTGTAATGATATGGCAGCAATCACAGCTAAAATGGTAAACGACCTCAGAACAAAGACAGGCGCCGGCATGATGGAATGCAAAAAGGCACTTGTTGAAGCAGACGGCGATTTCGACGCAGCTATCAAGGTCCTTCGTGAAAAGGGTCTCGGCAAGGCTGACAAGAAGGCAGGCAGAATCGCAGCAGAAGGCGTTGTTGATATTCTCGTAAAGGGCGACGTAGCCGCTATGATCGAAGTAAACGCTGAAACAGACTTCGTTGCAAAGAACGCTACATTCAAGGAATTCGTAAAGAACATCCTCGGCATCATCGTTGACAAGAAGCCCGCAACAGTTGAAGAACTCAAGGCTCTTCCCTTCGACAGCGATTTCGCTACAGTTGAACTCAAGCTCAAGGATATGATCTTCACGATCGGCGAAAACATGAACATCCGCCGTTTCGTTATCGTTGAAGGCATCACTTCCACATACATCCACGGCTCCGGCATGGCAGGCGTTATCGTTAAGTTCGACACTGACGCCGCAACCGCAGCTAAGGCTGAATTTGCAGAATATGCAAAGAACATCTGCCTCCAGATCGCCGCAGGTACTCCTCCGACATACGTAACAAAGGAAGAAGTTCCGGCATCCGTTCTCGAAGAAGAGAAGCAGATCCTCGTTGCTCAGCTCAAGAACGACGAAAAGAACGCAAACAAGCCCGAAGCTATCCTCCTCAAGATCGTTGAAGGAAGAATGGGCAACTTCTACGAAAGAGCTTGCCTCACAGAGCAGAAGTACGTCAAGGAAGACAGCATCACAGTCGGTCAGTACACAGCACAGACCGAAAAGGCTCTCGGCGCGAAGATCGCTATCAAGTCCTTCGTTCTCTACGAAAAGGGTGAAGGTCTCGAAAAGAGAGAAGACAACTTCGCAGAAGAGATCGCCGAACTCATGGGCGGCAACAAATAATCTAAGCTAAACAAAACAAAAGCTCACGTTATATAACGTGGGCTTTTTTGGTGTTCTTATCAGAAAGAATCATTCTCTTTTCCGTGCCGCGTCGTTTTTTGAGAGAAGGTACAGACAATACTGATTCATACTTATTCCCTCTTCCTTTGAATGTTCGGCAAGAGATTTGTGAAGGCTTTTCGGAAGTCTGAGCTTGAACTGTCCCGAATATTCTTCCGCTCCGGACGGCTCAGGTATTTCGATTCCGTCTTCCAAAGAAGCCATAAGCCATGCTCTCTTGCAGTCCTCGGCAATTCCGATAATATCTTCGGATTTTTCGACACAGGTCATACACCCCGGAAGCTCCGGAAATCTGACGACAAATCCGTTTTCTTCCGTATCTGGAATGATTTCCATTTTATACGGGAGAGACATATAATATTCAACTGTTTTCATCTTCCGCCTCCGCTTCAACTATTTCCTTGACCATGAGAACATATACCGTTTTAATCGGCTCAAGCATCGGGATCGTTATGGGATTCCTGCCGGCTTTACGAAAAGTTGCGTGACTGCTTCCGCCGGACGGCATCCGCATTTCATATCCGTAGCTTTCGAGTACTTTTTTAAGCTCATCAAAACGCATATTCTTGTCAAGCGTCTTTATCCTCAAAAGCAGTTTGTACCAAGTCGACATTTTTACTCACCTCACGGATATATTATATCATGGTATCATCCGCGGTGTCAAGTGTTTTATTATTTTTTCTTAATATATCCCTCGCGCACACGTCAAGCACTGTTTTACAGCCGTATTCGCCGCGTTTGCTTAGGTTCAGTGCCGCATTTGCATAAGCGAGCATTATTCCGCCGGTAAAACAGGGATTCGAGTCAAGCGTCAGTGTAAGCTCTGCCGTGCTTCGGTATTCGTTCCGCGCTCCGCTTCTGCTCGACGCGATAACACCGCCGCCGTGTGGTAGTTCTCGGTGATCGTGCGCCATTTCTTCGCGTGTGATAAACTTCACTTCCGTTTCGTACCCCTTGAAATAGCCGTCGAGCGAGCGTATTTCTGCGGCAATTCTCGCCGTGTCCGCTCCGTCTTCGGGAACAACATAAACCTCGCGTCGGTGGAGGTTTTCCGACGTCAGCTTTATTCCGTCACGGCGGACGAGTGACAGCAGTTCTTTTCTCGGTACGGTGTATTCGCGTGCGTCTGTCACACCGTCAATGCGCCTCACAGCATCGGAATGACCCTGGCTCACTCCGCGTCCCCAATATGTAGTGACATTTCCGCGCGGAAAGAATGCGCCGAAATACGCCCTCAAGAGCGAAAACAGTCCCGGATCCCAGCCGCACCCGACTATGGCAGTATGTCCGCTCTCCCGTGCCGCTTCGTCCACCCGTCGGACGTGAATTTTCATCTCAGCGTGGTTGTCGTAGCTGTCGACAACGTTAAACGACCGCGCGAGCGTCGGCGTCATAGTGGGCAGGTCAGTCGCGCTTCCTCCGCACACCGCAAGAACGTCGATACTCTCCGAAAACCGTTCCACATCAGCCGAATCGTACACCGGTGTGCCGAAAGGCGAGTTGATAACTGCCGGTGGTCTTCTTGTAAAAATACCGACGATGTTATCCCCTGCCGCGTGTGCCGCCGTTTCCACTCCGCGTCCGAGATTGCCGTAGCCGTATATTCCTATGTTCATTTCTGTTTATCCCCCAAAAGATCGTTCATCGAATACAGTCCTGCCTGTTTTCCGATCAGAAAACTGGCAGCACGCACTGCACCGTCGGCGTACATCGCCCGTCCGTGTGCCTCATGGGTGACGGTGACGGTCTGATTGTACGAGCCGAAAATCATCTCGTGCTTCCCTGCCGCTCCGCCGAGCCGGACCGAATGAACGGTGATCTCGCCGCTTCTGCGCTTTCCGTGCCGTCCGGTGGAGACAAAAGAGCCATGTCTGACGGACTTCACGGCATCCGCGAGCATCAGTGCGGTACCGCTCGGCGCGTCTGCTTTTTCTGCTCGGTGATATTCGATTATCTCGACCTCACATTCGGGCAGTGCGCGTGCGATATTCTTCACGGTCTCGGCGAGCAGTGCCACACCGGTCGACATATTAGCAGAGAGAAAAACGGGTATTCTTTTTGCGGCGGTGCGTATCAAGGCGAGGTCGCTTTCGGTCTGTCCCGTCGTACATATAACAGTCGGAAGAGATCGGCTGACGGCAAAACGGAGCAGTTGTGCCGTCACTTCGCGGCTTGAAAAATCGATTATCACGTCGGCTTTTTTCGTGTCTGTGAGAAAATCGCACTTTGTCTCCGCCTCTGAGAATGACCGTACAGTCGGAAACGGAAAAACTCCGCCCGTCTCCCGTCTCCCGACGCCTGCGATTATTCGGTCTTCTCCGTTTACGGCAGAAACATATCTTATGACCTCCGCGCCCATAAGTCCCGTGCAACCCGACAAAAGAATATTCATATCCGCGCCTCCCGTTCGGGTAATTATATTCGCGCCGCTCGATTTTCTTTCCGCTTTTATCGTACTTTTATCGTATTTTTATATGGCATTTTCGGAGATTGTATGTTATAATTAGGTAACTACTCAGATAAAGGAGTCAGAAATGCTTAACATCACGACTTATCACGAAAACCAGAAGACGCTCCACGTCGGATGCGAAAAGCCGCGCGCGTACTTTGTACCGTATCAGTGCGAGAACAGCGCGAAAAGCGGCAACCGCGGACGGAGCAGATTCTTCAAATTCCTCTCGGGCGAATGGAATTTCAGATACTATAAATCCTTTGCCGATGTTACGGACGTAACCGGCGACGGATTCTCTGACGAGGGATTCGAAAAAATCACGGTGCCGATGAGCTGGCAGGCGCTTACCGAGCGCGGCTACGACGTGCCGAACTACACTAACATAAACTATCCTATCCCGGTCGATCCGCCGTTCGTGCCGGACGAAAACCCGTGCGGACTGTATGTACGCGACTTCACGGTTTCCGAGCAGATGAAAGGCAAGAAAGTTTACCTCAATTTCGAGGGCGTGGACTCCGCGTTCTACGTCTGGATCAACGACAAGTTCGTCGGCTACAGCCAGGTCAGCCACATGACGAGCGAATTTGACGTGACGGAATATGCGAAAATCGGCGAGAAGAACACTATAAAGGTACTCGTTCTGAAATGGTCGGACGGCACATACCTCGAAGATCAGGACAAATGGCGTTTCTCCGGCATTTTCAGAGAAGTTTATCTGCTCTTCCGTGACAAGACGCACATCCGCGACATTTTCGTAAAGTGCGAGCTTGACGACGCTTTCACAAAAGCGGACTTCACGGCAGAGTTATCCCTCACCGGCAAAGCAGAAGTCGAATGGAGGCTCGAATGTCCGTGCGGTAAAATCCTCTCGGACGGTAAAACGACTGTAGACGGAGACGGCGTTATTGCCATTCCGACGGTGAATGAGCCGAAGCTCTGGTCGGACGAAATACCGAATCTGTACGCGCTTATACTGAAGTGCGGCGAAGAGATAATCCGTCTTCCCGTCGGCGCGAGACGCATTGAGATAAAAGACAAGTGCATTCTGATAAACGGCAGAAAGGTCAAGGCGAAAGGCGTGAATCGTCACGACAGCCACCCACTGCTCGGCTCTGCGACACCGCTTGAACACATAAAGCGCGATCTCATGATAATGAAGCGGCACAACATCAATATGATCCGCACGTCGCACTACCCGAACGATCCGCGCTTCTATGAGCTTTGCGACAGGTACGGCTTCTACGTCTGCGACGAAACAGACCTCGAAACACACGGCACGTATCCGCGTGAAATGCTCACGAACGATCCCGAATGGGAATGTGCATACGTTGACAGATGCGAAAGAATGGTTGAGCGTGACAAGAACCACCCCTCGGTTATCTTCTGGTCGCTCGGCAACGAGTCGTGGTACGGCGTGAACCACATCGCCATGTACAAATGGATCAAGTCGCGCGACACGAGCCGCCCCGTTCACTATGAGGGCGCACATACGGGTTACGCGCACGACCTCAGCGAAGAAGATCAGGAAAAGATCCACGCAACCACCGACATCGAAAGCTATATGTACCCGTATCCGAGCGGATGCGAAGAATATATAAAGAACGAAAAATACTCGAAGCCGCTCTTCCTCTGCGAATACTGCCACGCCATGGGCAACGGCCCCGGAGACTTACAGGCATACTGGGACGTTATCGAAAAGTATGACGAATTCTTCGGCGGATGCGTATGGGAATTCACGGATCACTCCGTCGCGCAGGGAGACAAGTATTCCGATCCGTCATTCACCTACGGCGGCGACTTCGGCGACAAACCGAACGACATCAACTTCTGCGTTGACGGTCTCGTTTACCCCGACAGACGGGTACACACTGGACTAAAAGAGCTGAAACAGGTCATAATGCCGTTCTTCGTCAGTGAGACATCGGACGGTACGGTGGAAATCAAGTCGCGCAGATATTTCAAGAAGTGCGACGATATTTCGCTCGCGTGGTGCGTGAAGATCGACGGAAAAACAGTCATCTCCGGCA
>JAZUKN010000081.1:0-53482 GCA_045643285.1 Eubacteriales bacterium | reverse complement strand
TATCTAACATTCTTTCATACATATATTTATTCTCCGTTCTGTCGTGATGCGGTTCATGAACAAATTCCGATTTATCAATATCTCGAACATCTGATTTTACCGTACAAAATCAAAAATACTTCCTTATGCACCTATTGCATTACGAAACGGGAGGATTTTTTTGTGTCCTGACTTATTTGAGATTGAATTTTTCGATCTTTTCTTTGAGGAAGTTGACTGCAAGCTCAATGTCAGCCGCCGGATTGTCGCCGACTTCGCGTTCGATCGTGAGGAAGCCGTTGTATCCTGTAGCGGCAAGTGCAGGGAGGTAAACGTCGAAGTTTACGTCGCCTTCACCGAGCGGAAGTTCAAGATAGAGGTTGCCCATATCTACAAGTGCCTGGTGATCCTTTGCTTCTTCGCCGATAGCGAGCTTTTCTGCAATTTTCTTCTTGAGCATGATTCCGTCTTTTGCGTGTGTGTGAGCGACATACTTGCCGAGATACTTGAGGGCTTCTTCAGGGCGTTCATCGATGCACATTACGAGGTTTGCAGGGTCAAAGTTTACTCTTACGCCGTTTGCACCGAGAGAATCAAGGAATTCTCTGAGCGTCTTTCCGTGGTCTATACCTGTTTCGATTGCGAAGACTGAACCGACGGAGTCCGCGTATTCTGCAAGCTCTCTGCAAGCCTTACGCATCATTTCTTTTCTCGGGCATTCTTCGGGATCAACGTACGCGATGTGCGTCGTTACGATGTGGCATCCGAACTCACCTGAGAGGTCAAGTATTCTCTTCGATTTTTCGATGAACTCCGCGTTTCTGTCGGGATCGTCGAATCCGTAGCCGAAGTCGCCGCAAAGAGCGGAGAAAACCATGCCGTTTGAATGAACGATGTCGAGTTTTTCTTTGATTTCTGCCTTTGTGATAGTCGAAGCGTCAAGCTCGCCGCCCGTTGCGTAAGCCTGAAGTCCTTCGATGCCGAGAGAAGCCGCCTTTTCGACTCCACCTCTGAATCCGAGTCTGAACGACTCAACCATTGCGCCTATTTTCATGTCAGTCCTCCTGTGGATTAAATTATTTTTCTTTTTTGTTCCGCGTCAGCGCAGCTTTTGTTCTCTAATGTCCTTACCGGAGAAGAGAATCGGTCTGAATTCGCCGAAAATGCGGCTGACTATGCGGTCTGTGTATCTCTTACGCAGTTCTGCCTGCGTCAGATTCGTACTTATGATAGTGGATCTGTGCCTTATCATGCGGCTGTTTATGATGTTGTAAAGGCACGATACGGTGTAGGAATTCGTCATTTCACAGCCGAGATCGTCGATTATGAGAAGATCGCAGTCGAGATACTTTTCCGTGTCTGTGTCGTCGCCGAATGGACTGCGTCCGAACTGGCGTGCTTCAAAGTCGGAGAAGAGCTTTATCGAGGATTCATAGACGACATACGCGCCTTTTTCGATCAGAGAAACCGCAACGCTCGTGGAAAGGTGCGTTTTGCCAAGCCCCGTTCCTCCCATGAAAAGAAAGCTCTTGTCGTTCTCTCTGTTGAACGATTCAACGAACGAGCGAAGAATGGAGATGTTCTGCTCCATTATTTCGCGTGCTTTTCCTTCGTAATAGCTGAGGGAGAATGTACTGAAATTCTGAGTCTCAGTCAGATAATACAGCCCTGAGGATTCAAGAGACGCTTTCACGATCTCTTTTTTGAGGCAGTCGCAGATCTTTATTCCGACGAAACCGGAGTCCGCGCATTTCTCGCAGGTGTATTTTATGTCGCAGTAGTCTTCGGGATAACCGGCGGAGACGAGCAGCGAACGCTTTTCTCTGACGAGATCTTCGTAATCGGCTCTTATCACTTCAACTCCTGCGTTTTCGATGTTCAGTGCGTTTCCGACGATCCTTGCGCCTGTTTTTGAAAGAAGTCTGTCGATCTCGGCTATTCTCGGAACAACATCGGACACCTCTGCGATATGACTTTCAAACGTGTGTACAGCTTCTGTACGGCGTGCGGAAATAATGTCTTTTGCTTTTTTTACCGTTTCGCTTCTGGTCATTTCTTTCCTCCGTCATCGCTGTATGTACGGTTCAGTGCTGCTTCAAAGAAATCGTCCGTTTCAAAGCTCGACTGAGTACCGTTTTTCGTGTTTCGTTTACTGTCCGCCGCGTCAACGTCTTCGGGTGTTTTTATCCCGTCGGCGTACCAGCGTTCAAGTATCGCGTTTGCGTATGAGATTTTCGGCTCTCCGGTGTGAGATACCGTGATTTCGTACGCTTTTTCTATCATATCACGACCGAAGCCGTATTTCTCGGTCCAATCGGAAATTGCTTCTTTCTCTTTTTTGATAAATGCGCGTTTGCCTATCCCGAACAGCGTGCGGACGAATGTTTCAGTCGACATCCGGGATTTCATCGTGTTCAGCTCTTCTTCAAGTTCTTCGTATGAGACAATATCTTTGTCATAAAACTCTACGGCGAGCTTCTCTATGTATCTGACTGAGCGTTTGTCTACCGAAACTGCGTGAGCGCACAGGAGAAGAATGTATTCGTTCGATAGAGAAAGCTGGTCGGACAGTCCGATTATCTTTGACGCTTCGGCAGTGTTGAAAATCTTCCCGAGAAGCTGCTGGCATGAATCAATAAGCTCGCCCGAGCCTTTGACTCTGTTCATGACTTCGGCAAGCTCGTCGGATGAATAGGACGGCAGAGAAGTGTGCATCTCGATCTTCTTTTTTCTCTTTTCCTCTGCGTCTTCAGATTTTTTGTCGGACTTTACGGAGGAAACGGATGCGGATTTCTTTGATATTTTTTTGTTTTCCGCACTGTCGTAAACGAGGACACCGGCGTTCTGCCATGATTCGAGCGCACGCATGAATGTTTTTTCGGTCATTTCAAGTTCTGCGGCGGCATCGGAAACATTAAAGTCACTCTCCGTGAAGACGCGGATAAGGACTTTTAGCTCTTCATTTGTGGCGGTTGATAACTTTTCTCCGACAGCTTCTGCAGGGAGAGAAATTATTTTGTTTTTGTATATCGGTACGATTTTCATAGTGAATATTCCACCCGGTAAAATGAATTTTCTGCGGAATAATTGGGGTTATGAAATGAATATGATTTATCCTGTCGGAATTAGGAAATGTATATTTCGGTTAAGTATTCATTCCGTTTTACTTATGTAGTTTTCAACAGGCTGTTGAAAACTTTGTTGAGAAGTTCTACTTTTGTAATTTGATTTTCCGTTTGATTTCGTCAAAATATTCTTCCGCACCCTCATCAGACGCAAAAGCATTGAGAGACGAATCGGCTTTAAGTCCGAGCGTGTGCATGTAATATCCGCACGCGCCTGTCATAACTGCATTGTCTCCGCAATATTTTATGGCAGGAACGATGAAACGCACGCCGTGTTTTTTGCATTCAAGTGCGACAGCCGAGCGAAGATGAGAGTTCGCTGCAACGCCGCCTGCCATTACAAGCGTTTTCGCGCCCGTTCCGTCAAGTGCGGCTGATAATTTCTTCGTTATCCCTTCGCAGACGGACTTTGTGAATGCACCGGCTATCTCCATTCTTATATCATCCGGAAGAACTTCAGTTTTAAGCCGTTGTTTTTCGTTGTGGATGTGGTTGATGACCGCGGTTTTAAGTCCGCTGAAGGAGTAGTCGTAAGTTTCGTCGTTTACCGCAGGAGACGGGAACGACAGCGCATTTTTTGCCGAAAAGTCTATTTTCTCAAAAGCCTCAGCCGCGAGCTTGTCCATAGCCGCACCGCCGGGATAGGGAAGTCCCATGACTCTGCCGACTTTGTCGAATGCCTCGCCGCATGCATCGTCACGCGATCCGCCGATCTCCTCGTATGTAACATAGTCCCTGACGTCGTATAAGCACGTGTGACCGCCGGAAACGACAAGAGAGAGGAACGGAGGCTTTAGATCGTCATGTTCAACAAACGCCGCAGAGACGTGCGCCTCGATGTGGTTTACGGGAATTAGCGGCACGCCGAGAGTCGACGCAAAGGATTTTGCAAAATTTACGCCTACGAGAAGCGAGCCGATCAGCCCGGGTGCAAATGTCACTGCAACTGCGTCGATATCGTTAAATGATATGCCTGACTGAGTTATTGCCTCGCGCGATACGTTTGTTATCGCTTCGCAGTGAGCGCGGCTTGCGATCTCCGGCACGACTCCGCCGTACAGTGCGTGAATCGGTATCTGTGTTGAAACTATATTCGAGAGAACTTCGATTTTCGTTCCCTCGCACCTGAGCACCGCGGCTGCTGTTTCGTCGCAGGAGCTTTCTATTGCGAATATTATCATTATATCTGTTCCTTTTTTTTATCGGAAAGAGTATTTTTCATTACAATTGCGTCTTCCGTCGGATTCTTGTAATAATTCCGACGCACACCGATAGGCTTAAATCCCGATGAAATATAGAGAGATTTTGCGACTTCGTTTGTCTCTCTTACTTCGAGATATATATTTGTTATGCCGTAAAATCTTGCATAGTCGAGCGCATAACTCAGAAGCAATTTTCCTATGCCGAGTCCTCTTGATGACAGATCGACAGCAATGTCGGCGATTTCCGCTTCATCGGAGACGATCATTACTATAACGAAACCGCGTATATTTCCGTCTTCATCCTTTGCGACATACGGCTTGTAGAAATAACCGTATTCTTCGTCGATTGTTTTACGAATATCTTCAAGCGACCACGGGTTATTGAATGAGCTTTTCTCTATTTCATAGACGGCTTCGACGTCGTCTGCTGTCATTTCAGTTATCTGTACTGTCATTTTTGTCCTCGCAGTGAGGTGTAAACATTTCTCCGAGAGATGCGTCAATTTCTTTGAGGCAGTATTTGTAAGTTTCAACGTCACCGCCGAAAGGGTCTGGGATGTTTCTGGTAAAAGAAGTTATTTTCGACGCATAGGCCGGATAACGCATCATAAGCGTCATTGCGTGCGACGAGGTCACACCGACGACCAGAGCGGCATCCTTTATCATGTCTTCCGTGACGTTATGTGATATATGATTTCTGTAGTCGTTGACTTCCGTAGATCTCACGCCATATTCGATAAGAGCTGTTATGGCATTCGATGAGATCAGGCTACCGTCTGCCGCAAGTCCTGCAGATTCTGCATGGTGCGTCAGTCCGGCGTATTTTTTGTTGAACAACGCGGCGCACATCGGGGAGCGGCAAGTGTTGCCCGTGCAGACGAAAAGAACTGTGTCTTTTTTGACACCGGCTGATTTTTCTTTATCGGGAGATAAAAGAATCTCTTCCACTGAATCACCTTTGATAATATTTTCTGTTTTCACGAGTATACTTTAATATCCGCGCTCTCCGGTCAGACTGTCGTCGTTCTCGATCCAGCTTTCGGTGTCGATGATCCTGTATTCTTCTTTTGTGTCGCGGATGATGACCTTTGCTATTCCTGCGTTAAGAATGAGCTTTTTGCACATTGTGCAGGAGTTCATTCCTGCGATAATGTCGCCGTTCTGCGGATCCGTACAGCACATATAAAGGGAAGAGCCGAGCATATTCTCGCGGCTTGCGGAGATGATCGCGTTCGCCTCACTGTGGACAGAACGGCAAAGCTCGTATCTTTCACCGCGCGGTATGCCAAGCCGTTCTCTTGTGCATGAGCCTGTGTCGGAGCAGTTTGCGCGTCCTCTCGGCGCACCGTTGTAACCCGTCGAGATTATAACGTCGTTTTTTACGATTATTGCACCGTAACGTCGGCGTAGACAGGTGCTTCTCTCGGAAACAGTTTCAGCTATATCGAGATAGTAGTTGTGTTTTGATACTCTTTCCATACTAACTCCGATTATATATATTTTGAGATACTATATTATACAATATCTTTTCAAAAAAAGCAATAAAAACATTTATTATTTCATTAAATATGAGGATTGAATAATGACACTCAATAATAAAACAAAGAAATTCATAAAAGACGCAGTAATGCTCTCGCTTGTCAGTGTTTTCATGCGTGCAGTAGGCGTCAGCTTCAATGCTTATGTGAATCGCAAAATCGGAGCGGAGAGTATGGGACTTTTCACGCTTGTAATGAGCGTGTACGGCTTTGCCGTCACCGTTGCGATGTCGTGTGTCAATCTTTCTGCCGTCAAACTGACATCGGAACGCTGTGCCGATCTTCGCGGATGCGATAAAGAATCGTGGAAAAAGTCCATGCGTTCCGTAGTTCGTTCAGTAACGAAATATTCGCTTTTGTTCGGCTTGTCGTCCGGGGTACTTTTGTTCTGTTTGTCACCCGTTATTGCAGAAAAACTGCTCTCTGACGTGCGGACCTTGCCGTCGCTCCGTATCCTTGCGCTGATTCTTCCGGCGATTTCGCTGTCTTCCGCGCTTTCTGGATTCTTCACCGGACTGAGAAAGGTCCGAAAAAACGCAGTAGTTGCGATTTCCGAGCAGTTTATGAAAATCGTCGTTACTTCGACCGCGCTTGTGATGATCTGCGACGGAAGCGTAGAGCAAAGCTGTCTCGCAGTCGTCGGCGGTTCTGCTATTGCCGAAGGGTTTTCGCTCGTTCTGAATTTTGTGATGTATGTTACCGATTCCTATATGCCGGATAAAGAAAATTGCGGAGTAAAAACGAGATTTCATCACACATCGTTCCGTGATGCGGCGAAAATCTCCTTTCCTGCGGCTGTCGGCTCTTACGCAAGGCAGGGACTTACAACTATCGAACACCTTGCAATCCCGAAAGGAATAAGAAAAAGCGGACTTACTGAAAAGCGCGCACTTGAGGTGTACGGTCTTTTGCAGGGAATAGCACTGCCGCTTGTGATGTTCCCATATGCGATAATCGGATCGTTTACGTCTCTGCTCGTGCCGGAAATATCCGAGCTTGACAGGCTTGGAGATAACGCAAAAATCAGAGAAACGACATTGACCGTTTACCGCTGTTGCGCTTTGTTTTCACTTTATGCGTGCGGGATTTTTACGTCTTTCTCGCGTGAACTCGGAGTGATGATCTACTCGTCCGAAGAAGCCGCGAAATATACTTTACTTCTCGGTCTGCTCGTGCCTGTGATGTACCTTGATACGGCAGTGGATTCTGTACTGAAAGGACTCGGCGAGCAGGTCTATATTATGACCGTGAACATAGCGGACGCGGCGTGCGGAGTAATTTTCGTACTGCTTTTAACACCTGTCATGGGAATAAACGGTTATATTCTCACCGTGTGGATATGTGAGATCGGAAATCTTGCCGCAAGTATAATAAAGCTCGGCTTGAGAACAGGTGTTGGTGTAAGATCTGCACTAAAATTACATATCAGACCGACTGTTGCTGTGATTACGGCGACTTTATTCAATCTACTCTTAAAAAACAGTCTTCCGACCGTTATAAGAATGATGCTGTTTTCGGCTGTGTATGTAGCACTTGTTCTCGTAAAATTCAAAAAGAAAAAGAATATTGCGAAAATATCTTGACATGGGAGAGGTGTTATGATATAATACATATGCTTCAGAAAACGGCCTGATGGTCAAGCGGCTAAGACGACGCCCTCTCACGGCGTAATCGGGGGTTCGATTCCCCCTCGGGTCATGAATAAAAAAGATCGGACAAAGTCCGGTCTTTTTTATTCCAAAAAGGGGAATCGAACGGGCACGTGTAAAAAACAGTCCGGTGGACTGTTTTTCCGTGTCCTGACCGAGTCCGCAGACGAGAATTCGATTCCCCTCGGGTCATGAAAAAAGAACTGTAACATAGTTACAGTTCTTTTTTAGTGATGTGTTCCTCTTCGCGGAACGTGAAGCGCACTTCGTGCGTGAAGTTCGCTTTCGGCGAGTTAAGTGCCTGCGGGCGTTGATGGAACACATCTCATCACTTCGGCGAAACCGAGCATCACTGTGCCTTCAGGCACAACTTCACTTGCACGAAGTGCAAACTTCACTGTTATAAGTGAAACACTAATTTTCAAAATTAACAATACATCTATTGACTTTTATGATTTCTTATGTTAAAAATATAATATAAAATTTAACTTGAGGTGTAATATGAAACTGAAATATGAATTTGAAAAAGTAGAGCTTGACGGAGAAATAATGGCTGTTCCCGTCGGGGACAAATCCGACAATTTGCACGCAATTCTGAAAGTCAACGAAACCGCGTCTTTTATTCTCGACTGCCTTAAAGAAGAAACCACGGAAGACGTAGTTGCCGAAAAGGTCCTCGCGGAATATGAAGGCGACCGTGATGAGATCGTCGGTTATGTCCACGAGTTTATCGCTAATCTCGAAAAATCGGATCTTCTTAACAAATAATTTTTATTGAAAACATTCTCTTGACGGAGAATGTTTTTTTGTTCGCTTATTGTTGAAAAACGTGATTTTTTGTGTTAAAATATAAACAATCTGATGAAAAGAAGGTTAATATCATGGCAGGTGGAAGAAATTCTCTCGGACCTCGCGGATTTCTGACAGATGAAGAAAAAATGAATATGCCCAAAGTAACGAAAGGACTGTTAAAACGTATCTTTTCGTACCTTAAACCATATTGGCTCCAGTTTATGTTTGTTTTCGTGGCGATTTTGCTCTCGGCTACGGTCGGGCTGTTTCCGTCCATTATAACGGGAAAAATCGTCGATGAAGCTCTCGTCGGAAAAGACCTCGCACTGCTTATTAAACTGCTCATTATGGCGTTCTGCACGCTTGCGGTCAGCCAGGTCATCGGCGTGCTTGAAAACTACATAAACTCGTGGATATCCGGACGGATCATCTACGACATGAAGAACCAGATGTACAAGCATCTGCAGTATATGCCGCACTCGTTCTTCACTGCCGAAAAGCAGGGCGACATTATCACCCGTATGAACACCGACATAAGCGGCGTCAGCACCGTAATAAGCGGTACGCTGTCGTCGATAGTATCTAATCTCGCAACTGTCGTCACAACACTTGTGGCGCTGTTTACTATGAACTGGAAGCTCGCTGTCGTCGGGATACTAATGATACCGCTTTTGATTCTTCCGACGAAGAAAGCCGGCAAGAAACGCTACGAGCTTCTCACCGAAAGCCAGGAAAAGAGCGACGAAATGAACCAGGTCATCAACGAAACACTGTCGGTGAGCGGTTCGATGCTCGTCAAAATCTTCACAAGAGAAGAAAAGGAATACGAGAATTTTGAGAAGATAAACGGGGAAGTAACCGACATATCGCTGAAAGAAAAGCGTTCGGGCAAATGGTTTATGGTAGTTCTCGGAATGTTCAGTCAGGTCGGACCTCTTCTTATCTATTTCGTCGGCGGTCTGCTCATCATAAAAGGTATTGACCCGCTTCTTTCAGTCGGTACAGTGACGGCTATCGTCGCGCTTCTCAACCGACTTTACAGACCTGTCGAATCTCTTCTCAACATCGGGGTAGACTTCACACGTTCGCTTGCTTTGTTCACACGAATCTTTGATTACTTCGACAGAGAAAACACGATAGTGTCACCCGAAAACGGCAAAAAGCCCGATGTCACGATGCAGCCTATCGTCTATGACGGAGTAAAGTTCAGCTATGATTCAGAGAAACCGCTTCTCACTGATGTAAACTTTACAGTACCGGGTGGAAAAATGTACGCGATAGTCGGTCCATCGGGTTCAGGCAAATCAACAGTTGTCAATTTAATTCCGAGACTGTATGACGTAACAGGCGGATCGGTAAGAATTGCAGACGTTGACGTCAGAGACTTTGATCTGAAATATCTCCGTCAATGCGTCGGTGTGGTTACGCAGGAGACATATCTCTTCAACGGAACAATACTCGATAACCTCAGATACGCCAAAGACGACGCGACAATGGAAGAAATCGAGGCGGCGTGCAAGATTGCGAATATCCACGATTTCATCTTAAATCAGCCCGACGGCTACAATACCGAAGTCGGCAACCGCGGACTGAAGCTCTCCGGCGGTGAAAAACAGCGTCTTTCGATAGCGCGTGTGATCCTCAAAGACCCGAAGATACTGATTCTCGACGAGGCGACAAGCGCGCTTGACTCCATTTCCGAAAACTCTATCCAGGACGCACTCGAAGCAATGATGAAGGGAAGAACGAGCATCGTTATTGCTCACCGCCTTTCGACTATCCTCAAAGCCGACTGCATCCTCGTCGTAAAGGACGGAGTTATCGCTGAATCCGGCACGCATGAAGAACTAATGGAAAAGAACGGCACATACCGTATGCTTTACGAGACGCAGTTCAGACAGGCGATTGACTTTGAAGAGTCACACAGTGCTCTCCCCGATATATCCGCACTTTCGACTGAATACGAAGTCAGAAGGATCACAGAATCCGACATTACGGCAGTATACCGCCTGTATAAATCGAACAAACGGTACTACCGCTATCTTAGCAAAACTCCGACACGCGAAAGCCTTACGGAAGTCATCACTTCCGTACCCGATGACTCAAAGGGCGGCGACAAAGCGTTCATCGGATTCTATGACGACGGACGGCTTGTTGCAGTGCTTGACATAATCACAGCTTATCCCGAAAAGAACGGCGCATTTATCGGGTGGTTTATGGTAGACGGAGAGATGCAGGGCAAGGGAATTGGCTCGCAGATATTCGCAGACATCCGTGCCGCGCTGAAAGGCTGGGGATATGAAAATATCTCTCTCGGCTGCGTAAAGGAAAACACTGACGCAGTCGCATTCTGGGAAAAGCAGGGCTTTGCGTCAGCGGGTGTCGAAGAAACCGTCGGAAAGCACACTGTTGTTACTTATTCAAAATCAATTTGACGTATATAATAAAAAATACAGACAGTTTTGCACTGCCTGTATTTTTGTTTTGTCTGATATTAACCGAACAGCTTCTTTATAACGTATTCGTTCGTGTAGTCACCCTGACCGTTCGTATTGATAACGGTATCGGCGAAAACTCTGTACTGTTCAGCGAAGAACGGGCTTCCGTGTACTACAAATACGCACGGTATACCGAATTTTGTCCAGCCGCACATGAAGTTGCGAGCCGCAAGTCCGCCGATCTCAATGATGTTCGTACCGAACGACGGCATATTCATAACGGAGCAGACTATCATATCGTATTTTTTGTTCTCTGCTATATCTGCCGGAACACCCGGACCGGGATCGCGTATCTCGTCGACCTCTGCACCGGCTTCCTTCATTCGGCGCGTGAGATCTTCTATGTAGTCGAAGTGATCGTTTGAGTTGTTGTTTACCGTCATGTGAGCGATCTTTTTGCCTTTAGGATCATAAGGCAGAACGTTCAGCCTGTCTCTTTCGACTTTGACGCCGCCCTCGCAAACTGCACGGCAGTATTTTTCGGCTTCGTCTTTGTCGGGATGCGGACGGGAAGACGGATACATATTATCAAAGTAATCTCGTCTGAAGCAAAGCATACGGTAAACGCGGTTTTTGAGCGTTTCCATTGTGAGTGTGCCGTTTTCAAGCTCTCTCTTCATTCCTGCGAGATAGTTGTCACTTTCTGTCATAAAGAGCAGTGAGTCGCCGCCTGCTTCAAGGAAACGTGCGGATGCGTGATAAAGATTGACGTACCCCGCAAAGCCGTTCATTGTAACGGCGTCCGAGATGATTATACCCTCGAAGCCGAGTTTTTCTCTGAGCAGTCCGCCGAGAAGATTTTTCGAGCAGGTAGCCGGAGGACAGAAGCCTGTTTCGGGGTCAATTTCATCATAGGAGGGAAGTGCGATGTGTCCGGGCATGATAGCCATTGCACCCTGTTCAATAAGCGAAGAATAAACCTTTCCGAACGATGCGTCCCATTCTTCACGGGAGAGCGGATTGTCGGGCATCGTGACGTGCTGGTCGTCGGTGCAGTAGCCGTCACCGGGGAAGTGTTTGAGTGTCGCAATAAGTCCGTTTTCCTGGAGCCCGCGGAGATATGCACCACCGTATTTTATTACGGTATCCGCGTCGTCGCCTGCCGTTCTGTACGAGACGATAGGCGAGCGGTGGTTGCCGAGAATATCAACGCACGGTCCGAAAGTCCAGTGATAACCGGCCTCAAGGCTCTCCATAGCGGCGATCTTTCCCATGCCGTAGCAGACTTCTTCACTCTTTGATTCAGCCGCCGCACGGAACGACGGGAAACGTACCGCACCCTCAACGGAGTCACCTGCGCCGAATTCCATATCGGCTACAAGCAGAGCGGGAAGCTCACGTCCATTGTTTATGCCTGCTGTCTGTCTGTCGAGCTTTTCGCGGCTCGTCATACCGATGAAGCACGACTGTGTGTTCGTTACAGGTGCATCGTCGGGATTGATCGCAGGGCAGATAACGGACAAAAGCAGTTCGTCTACTGACATCGCGTCAACTTTTGTTTTGTATTCGGGGTAATCCTTAAATTTGTATTTCATATTATCCCTCCGAAGGTGTTTTTGTGAAGTATCTCACGGCGTTGTTGTAGCATATATTCTCGACGATCTTGCCTACTCCCTCGATGTCGTTCGGATATTCGCCTTTTTCTATGAGATTACCGAGGAAGTTGCAGAGGATTCGGCGGAAGTATTCGTGACGGGTGTACGAGAGAAAACTGCGGCTGTCGGTAAGCATTCCGATAAACTGCGAGATGAGCGCAACGTTCGAGAGCGCTGTCATCTGTTTTTTCATGCCGTCCTTCTGATCGTTGAACCACCAGCCGGAGCCGAGCTGAATCTTTCCGGGTGTGCCTGCGTGCTGGAAGCAGTTAATCAGAGACGCGAGCATTTCGTTTTCACGCGGATTGAGGCAGTACAGAACCGTCTTCGGAAGCTCGTCAGATGAGTCGAGCTTGTCGAGCAGTGCGGACAGCTTTTTTCCGACAAGACCGTCACCGATGCAGTCGTAACCTGTATCGGGACCGAGTTTTTTGAAGTTTGCGGAAGAATTGTTTCTCATCGCGCCGATGTGATACTGCTGTACCCAACCGCGTCGGCTGTATTCTCGTCCGAGGAATACGAGAACGTATGAAGTATAAAGCTCCGTTTCTTCATCCGAGACTTTTTTGCCCGAAAGAGCTTTGAGGAGAATCTTTTCGGCGGTTTCTTCGTCGCAGTCCGAATATATGACTGTGTTCAGCGCGTGGTCGGAGCAAACGCATCCGAGTTCTTCAAAATAGTCCATTCTCTTGATAAGAGCCGCGCAGAGTGCAGTAAGTGAATCAATTTTAATTTCTGCTGCTTTGCCGAGTTTTTCTATATATTCGCAGAAGCCGTCCTTGTCGATGGCGAGAGCTTTGTCCGGACGGAAACCCGGAAGAACTTCAACGTCGAACGTATTGTCTTCCTTGATTAACTTGTGGTATCTGAGATCGTCTGCAGGATCGTCTGTCGTGACGATCTTTGTGACGTTGCTCATTTTTATCATTGAGCGAGCCGTGAGCGTTTCGAGGACTTTGTTAGTTCTGTTGAATATGTCGCGTGCAGTCGTGGGAGAGAGAATATCGTCTATCCCGAAGAAGCGGCGAAGTTCAAGATGAGTCCAGTGATATATCGGGTTGCCGATAGCCATAGAAATAGTCTCGGCGTATTTCTCGAATTTTGTGAAATCGTCACCGTTGCCGGTAACATACTTTTCGTCAACTCCCATTTCGCGCATCAGACGCCATTTGTAGTGGTCGCCGCCGAGCCACGCTTCCGTTATTGATGAAAACTTCTTGTCTTCATATATCTCTGCGGCATTGAGGTGGCAGTGAAAGTCGAAGATAGGCATTTTTGCGGCATAGTCGTCGTAGAGCTTCTGAGCTGTCGGTGTGTCGAGCAGAAAATCTTTTCCGAGAAATTCTTTCATCTTAAATCTCCTTTTACGATCATTTGCCGAGGAAGTGACGGAGTGCAGCTCTTTCGCCGTTGTCAGCTATATCCTTGAGGTATCCGGCAACGAGTGCTACTGTTTCGTCCGTTGCGAGATCCTGTTCCCATAGATCGGTTGCGGAAAGGGCAGTGCGCGCCATTTCTTCGTAGGAACCAAGCTGCCACAGCTTCTTCCAGAATTCGAGATACTCCGGAGCGTCGTTAAGCTCAATGTCTTCGTCACCGCGCTTGCCTTTGTAGAACGTGATAAGGGACGCAAACGAGAAGAGAATGTGCGTCGGGACTTTGCCGAATCTTGCGATGTAATCGTTGTATGTAGGAAGCAGACGTGTTTTGAATTTTGTCGTGGAGTTGAGCGAGATAGACATGAGCAGATGACGGATGAACGGGTTTACGAATCTGTCCATAACGCTGTCGGCGAACGCATCCATCTGATCTTTCGGAAGGCCTATCGTCGGCTTTACAACATCGTTGACGAGCTGACGCACAAACTCTCCGACGTCTTCGTCTTCGCAGCTTTCTCTGACCGTGTCGTTGCCGCAAAGATACGAGATCGGAACCATAGCGGTGTGTGAACCGTTGAGGATCTTTACCTTGCGCTGCTTGTACGGTGTGATGTCATCTGCGAAAATGACGTTCAGTCCCGTTGAATCGGCAGGGAACTTCTTCTGAATAACGGGTTCTTTTTTCAGTACCCAGAGGTGGAAGTATTCTCCGCGATCGATGTTGTTGTCGATGAATCCCATTTCGCGGCAGATTTCTTCCGCGTTTTCTTTCGGATAACCGGGAACGATCCTGTCAACGAGCGTTTCAGTGTAGTGGTTGGCGTTTACGAGCCAGTCGATGAAATCTTCACTGAAATTGTTGATCTTTGCAAGCTCCGTGAGACAGCGTTTAAGCTCTGCACCGTTGTGGTCGATAAGCTCACATGGAATAATGCAAAGTCCTTTTGTCCTGTCTCCGCCGAAATAGTCGTAACGGGCTTTCAGAAGGGCGAGGAGCTTTCCGGGGAAGGACTTCGGGCAGACAGAAAAATCGGTGTCGGTCTTGTCGAGTGAGATTCCTGCTTCAGTAGTGTTCGAGATGATTATTTCAAGGTCTTCGCTCTTTGCGTAGTCGAGATAATACTGATAATTTGTGAAAGGATTGATGAAATCGCCGAGAACGTCGATGACCTGGCGAGTTTTTACAGGTTTGCCGTTTTCGGCTCCTTCGAGGCAGAGAGTATATAGACCGTCCTGTGCTCTGAGGTCTTCAATTCTTCCGACGGGCATCGGCTGAACGACAGCAACATTTGAGTTTATTGCATTGTTGTCATTGAGATCCTGGATTATCCATTCGATAAAAGCACGAAGAAAATTACCTTCGCCGAACTGCATAATTTTGATCGGTCTTTTTTTGATTTCGTAAATGTTTTGTGAAAGAGTTTCCATTGATTTTTGCTCCGTTATAACGGTATTTGCCGTATGAATTTTGACGCGATTTCTTTTGTCAAGTTATTTTATATTATAGTACAAATATGTCAAGTTGTCAAATAATTCAAGGAAAAAATAATATAATGAAATACGTAAAAGTATATTTCTAAATTTTTTCTAAAAAGTTAAAAAATTCTTTTCAAAAGTATTGACAAAATGGTTAATTTATGATAAAATTATGTTAAAACAATACAATTTATTATTTAAGAAACTACGACAAATTTCTGAAAAATGTACTCCGCGAAAATTTTGCGGGGGGGGGGTACTTATGGCAAAAATTTCCAACAAGGAAAGATTCGAACAGCAGGCTGCGCTTATGCGTAAATCTAATATTTATATTGGCGGTACCCAGATCGCAAAAATGGTCAACCCGAAGCCGACATCTTCCTCTTCAAGCGGTGCGCGCGGTGTCGTGTGGCTCAAGAATGCAAAAAAGTGGAGAGCTATGCTGAATTTCAGAGGTAAGCACAATTATCTCGGAATTTTCGATACATTTGAGGAAGCAGTCGAAGCAAGACAGAACGCCGAAAAGAAGTATTTCGCCGAGTTCGTTGAAGAAATGAAGAAAGAGGGAAAATTCGACTCTCTCCCCGAAAAATACAAAGAAATTCTCAAGGACGCAAAAGTCGAAGAAAGCAAATGAAAACATTATGACAGATCCGCATTCATGTGGGTCTGTTTTTTATGCTTGACTCAAAACGAACGATGTAGTATAATAAGTACGCAAATATCATATCACAGGAGCAAATACCATGAAATACGATGTATCCGTCATCGGCGCAGGTCCCGGCGGAATTTTTGCGGCTTACGAGCTGTCGAATAACGATCCCACCCTTAAAATAGCAGTATTTGAACGCGGTTATCCGCTTGAAAAAAGAAAATGTCCGATCGACGGAGATAAGATAAAGTCCTGTATTAAATGCAAAACTTGTTCAATAATGAGCGGTTTCGGCGGCGCAGGTGCATTCTCAGACGGAAAATATAATATAACGAACCAGTTCGGCGGTACGCTTTACGAGCATATCGGCAAAACAAAAGCACTTGAGCTGATGCGATATGTGGACGAGATCAATCTTTCTCACGGCGGCGAAGGAACAAAGCTCTATTCAACTGCCGACACAAAGATCAAAAAACAGTGCCTTGAAAACGGTCTGCATCTGCTTGACGCGCAGGTACGCCACCTCGGAACTGATATAAATTACATCGTTCTCGAGAATCTTTACAACGAACTAAAGAATAAAGTCGATTTTTATTTCAACACCGACGTGCAGTCGATAAAACTCACGGACGGCGGATACAAGATCGAGACAGACGGCGGAGAATTTGAGTGCGATAAATGCGTCATTTCAGCCGGCAGAAGCGGAAGCAAATGGATGGAAAGCGTCTGCTCGGAGCTTGATATACCCACACTGTCGAACAGAGTCGATATAGGCGTCAGAGTAGAGCTTCCGTATGAAGTTTTCTCTAAACTCACGGACGAGCTTTACGAAAGCAAGATCATGTACAGAACAGAAAAATTTGAGGACCTTGTCCGCACGTTCTGTATGAATCCGCATGGCGTTGTCGTAAACGAAAACACTAACGGCATCGTCACGGTAAACGGTCACAGCTACGAAGACCCGTCCAAGCATACGAACAACACGAACTTTGCGCTTCTCGTATCAAAGCACTTCTCGCTTCCGTTCCGTGATTCCAACGGTTATGGCGAGAGCATAGCGCGACTCTCAAATATGCTCGGCGGAGGTGTCATCGTACAACGCTTCGGCGACCTTGTACGCGGCAGACGCAGCACTGAGCAGAGAATCGAAGAATCTTTCGTCACGCCGACACTTTCGGCTACCCCGGGAGACTTGTCGCTCGTTATCCCGAAGAGGATCCTCGACGGGATCATCGAAATGGTGTACGCGCTCGACAAAATCGCACCCGGAACGGCGAACGACGACACACTTCTTTACGGCGTTGAAGTAAAATTCTATAATATGGAAGTCGAGATAGACGACAATCTCGAAACAAAGCATAAAGGACTGTATGTTATCGGCGACTGCTCCGGCGTAACACATTCGCTTTCCCACGCATCCGCAAGCGGAGTCCACGTCGCAAGGCATATTTTATCTTCACTGAAAGGATAAGGTATAATTATGAAAACAATAACACTCGGAAAAACAGGTATCACCAGTCCGCAGAATGCGTTCGGTGCGCTTCCGGTGCAGAGAGTGCCGCTTGAAGACGCCGTAAAGCTCCTCAGACGCGCATACGAAGGCGGATTCACATTCTTTGATACAGCACGTGACTACACTGACAGCGAAGTCAAGCTCGGTGCGGCGTTCGACGGAATAAGAGACAAAATTCATATCGCATCGAAGACACACGCACGCACACCTGAAAAGCTGTGGGAAGAGCTTGATACTACACTCAAAAATCTCCGCACTGATTATCTTGACCTCTACCAGCTTCACTGCGTCGATCAGTGTTACAGACCGGGCGACGGTACCGGAATGTACGAAGCCCTCTGCGAGGCAAAGGAAAAGGGACTAATTCGTCATATCGGTATCACGACACACAAGATCGGTGTTGCCGAAGAGATCGTCGCGTCGGGACTTTACGAGACACTTCAATATCCCCTTTGCTATCTCGCGTCTGACAGAGATCTCGCGCTTGTTGAGGCGTGCCGTAAAGCCGACATGGGATTCATCGCCATGAAAGGGCTGTCGGGAGGACTGCTCACAAATTCCAAAGCGTGCATGGCGTTTATGACACAGTTTGATAACGTTCTGCCTATCTGGGGCATTCAGAAAGAAAAAGAGCTTGACGAATGGCTCGCGTTCTTTGACGATACACCGACTATGACAGACGAGATAAAGGCAATTATCGACAAAGACAGGCTTGAGCTTATCGGAGAGTTTTGTCGTGGTTGCGGATACTGTTCGCCGTGTTCTGTCGGTATCGTTATCAACCAGTGCGCGAGAATGGCTCAGATGATCCGCCGCGCGCCGTCAGACACATGGCTCGGTGAAAAATGGCAGGCTGAAATGGAAAAGATCGAGAACTGCATAAACTGCGGTGCTTGTCTCTCGCGCTGTCCGTACGGTCTGAATATTCCCGAGCTTCTGAAGAAAAACCTCGAAGACTACAGAAACGTTCTTTCCGGCAAGACAAAAATCAACTGAAATTCCGATACTAAATGTAAAAAGCCGTACTCATTTCTGAGTGACGGCTTTTTTGTACCCCTTTTTATACGAGGGGATTTAGTCGTTTTCGTTATAATTGTTGTTCTTGTTTTCAGTCTTGTTGTTGTTTTCAGATCTGTTCTGATTCTTATTCTGATTCTTGTTCTGATTCTGGTTCTGCGTCTTGTTGTTTGTCTGATTGTTCTTCTTGCAGTTCTGATTATCCATTTTTATATCTCCGTTTATTTTCACTTTTGTGGGGTACAGATATATTATCGGCGATTATTTTTGTTTTATTCACACAAATTATCGGTATAATTTCAGAACATTAAGAAGGATTTGTGCCGCTTCACCTCTGCTGAGTGAAGAATTCGGCGAAATGAACCCCTCTCCGTTTCCGTGGAATATTCCGTTTGCGGAAAGAGCATACAGTGAACCGCGTGCATAAACGGGAACGGAGTCACCGTCGGCAAACACCGGATAAGTGTCAGGCTCGTCGATACCGATTATTTTATTGAGCACAACAGCCGCATCAGCTCTTGAGATCGTTCCTGTCGGCTCAAAATACATTTTCCCGTCTTTTTCTATTCCGTTGATTATATCAAGCGAATATGCACGGGAGATGTATCCGCTCGCCGATTCAGTTATTTCATCGTTGTCTGCAAAAAACGTCGCTTTAGGCTCGATTTCACCTGCTCCGAGTATCTTCATCACAGCGACAACGAATTCCTCGCGTGTTATCATTTCATCAGCATCAAAGTATATTATATCTCCGTCAGAACGTAGATTCATCGCGTTTTCAGATGCCATGACAAGAGCCGCATTGTGCGCCCAGTGTCCGTCCATGTCGGCAAAAACAAGCTCGCAAGCCGCTTTGTCTACCGTTACGATGACCGTAGCTTCATCGGAATAATGCCCCCATTCGTCGCGCACAACGTATGTGAATGTGTCTTTGCCGGTCATTCCGTCGCACGGAGTGTAAGTGTAACCGCCGCCGATTTTATCGTTCAGATTGACGACGCCTTTTTCAGGCTGTTTTACTATTTCAAACGTTATTCCGTCTCCTTCGGGATCGCTTCCGGCAAGATTTCCGCAGTATGTTATGTCGCACTGCGTCCATACTGCTATATCATCTTCCGATAGAGCGGCAGATGGCGCAAGATTGACGGTGTCGGTGTATCGAAGAATGCACTCCGTCGTGTATTCTCCGCACGCTTTGAAGCGGAATGAGCCTGTTTTTGTGTCCCCTCTCGGTACGAACTTGAGAGAAGAGAGCCCGCCCGACGAAATTGTCTGATTTGCGACGACCTCGCATCCGTTGTACATCAGTACACCGTCTGATGAAAGCGGCAGTGAAGTAACGGTGATCGAATCGATCTCCGCTCCGACAGCTTTTGTGAAATCCTCTTCAGTAAACACGATATCACCGGAGATCAGTCCGGATTTTACCATATTGTATTCCTCCGAAATGACTGCAAGTGCAGGGGAGAGCATTCCTCCAGTATATGCGGCAGAAACAGGTACGGCTGAGATGAGCAGAACAAGGATAAGTGACAGCGCAAAGCATTTTTTCATGGAAATCATCCTTTCGGTTAATATAACTTGTCTTTCGCTAATTCTTATTCGGAAGTCGGTGAAAAAATGACGGTTTCCGTGGCGATTTTCAATTACCTGCATAATCTGAAAAAAGCACTGAAACAGAGCGGAGGCATTATGTACAGCGTTTACGACGGATTTAAGAAGATTAAAACCGACAGAAAATCATTCTTTGCAGGTGCTAACACGGGAAACGGATTCGACGGACGATACGCAGAAATAGCAGACGAAAACAAACTTGAGCGTGTATATATCATCAAAGGCGGTCCCGGGTGCGGCAAAAGCACATTCATGAAAAAGACTGCCGAATCGGCGGAAGAAAACGGATTTTCGGCGGAATACTTCCTCTGCGGCTCCGATCCCGATTCACTCGACTGCGTTGTCCTCGACGGGCGAATTGCTCTTCTCGACGGAACTCCGCCGCATCCGAAAGAGATGATGTACCCGGGAGCGTCGTCTGAAATCATTGATTTGACGGGGTTCTGGAACACCAAAGTTCTCGAACAAAACAGGAAAGAGATAGTAGAATTAACGGAAAGAAAGCGGAACGCATATTCCTCGGCGTACAGATATATAAAAGCCGCGGAAGCAGTAGAGAAAGACCGTCGGACGTTATCAGAGAAAATATATAATGAAGACAAAGCACGGAAATATATCTTAAATTTCATCAGAGGAAATAAAATCACAAAGGATAATGACTATTCGCCGAAAGAATACTATTCTCACGCACTCACAATGCGCGGCGCGTTTTTCACCGATAACTGCAAGGATGAAAGGATAATTCCCGTTGAAGACAGAGCCGGGCTCGGTCCGTTGTTTATGGAAACATTACGGCTTGAGCTTGAAGAGAAGCGAATATCTCATACGGTTTCGATCCTCCCGATTTGCAGAACTGTCAATTCGGTTTCGCTTGACAGATATGGCATTTGCTTCGTTGTATCATACCGTGACAGTTCGGAGAGAAAAATCAATACTTCAAGATTTATCCTTGAAGGTAAGGAAAAATCATTAAAAGGGGAAATGCGTCTTGCAGGGAAGTGCGAAAAGGAATGTCTTGAAACAGCACTCGTAAAGCTCGCGGAGGCGGCAGAGGCACATTTTGCGCTGGAGGAAATATATAAATCCGCTATGGATTTTGACCGACTTGAAAAATACAGAAATGAAGTAATAACAGGTATTGTAAATCGGCTGAAAAAACAGTCGAAATGAAGTAAAAGGCTTGACCTTCGGACGGTTTTCATATATAATAGTCAGAGAAAAATATCCGTAAAGGAGACTATTATGGAACTTAAAGAATTTTTACGCCAGGCAGGCAACGTCAAGCCGACAAAACGTCAGCTCGATTGGTTCGACACCGAATTTTACGCATTCGTACACTTCACAATGCCGACATTCATCGACGCGGACATCGGTGAGGGCAACGAAGACGAAATGCTCTTCAATCCTTACGACCTCAACTGCGACGAGTGGGTTGAGGCAGTAAAAGCGGCAGGAATGAAGGGAATAGTCCTCACCGCAAAGCATCACGACGGATTCTGCCTGTGGCCGTCAAAATATACAGAACACTGCGTCAAGAACTCGAAAAACTGGAAGAACGGTCAGGGCGACGTTGTCAAGGAATGTGCAGACGCCTGCCGTCGCGGAGGCATAAAGTTCGGCGTGTATCTCTCTCCGTGGGACAGAAACTCGAAGTATTACGGCACTCCCGAGTACAACGACTTCTACTGCAATCAGCTTGAAGAACTCCTCACCGGCTACGGCGACTTGTTCCTCGTATGGTTTGACGGCGCGTGCTTCGAGGGACCGAACGGAAAGAAGCAGGTGTACGACTTCGACAGATACATCTCTCTTATCCGCAAATATCAGCCGAACGCCGCTATATTCAACGACCACGGACCGGACGTTCGTTGGTGCGGTAACGAAGGCGGTCATGCGAGACGCGGCGAATGGGCTGTAGTACCGCACGAGCTCTGCTATCACTGCCCGATACAGACCGAACCCGGACCGATGAAAGGCGATCTTTCCGCTATCCAGAACTACGACGACAACCTCGGCGAGATACACAACATCATGTATTCCGAAGGACTTGTTTTCGCCGGTGCTGAAATTGATATGTCGATCAGACCGAGCTGGTTCTATCACACGAATCAAGAACCGCACAGCCTTGAGAGACTGTTCAACACATACCTCAATTCCTGTGGCGCAAATACATCGTTCAACCTCAACGTTCCTCCGATGCCATCCGGAAGATTTGATCCGCGCGACATTCAGAGACTTAAAGAGCTCGGTGATCTCATAAGGACTACATTCTCCGAAGAAAATTCCGTTCCTTACAGAATGGAGAGAACGGACATCAGTGAAACGCAGTGCAGATTTGATCTGTATTTCGACAAAGCTCCGGTCAGCTCGATAATGCTTATGGAAGACCTCACAAAAGGACAGAGGATCGAAAACTTCGTCGTTCTCAACGGCGGTGAGGGCGAGCCTGTATTCCAGGGATTCACCGTCGGTCACAAGAAGATCCTCAAGTTTGACAGAGGATGCGGCTGGTTCCATTCCGAACATCTTGCAATTATCGTAAACGCCGCCCGCGACAGAGTAGAGATGAGAGACATCAAGATTTTCAAGGAAAACGGAATTGACTGAGTTAATAACTCATTTAGACCCATACCGATTTGATACTAAAAAAGGCTCCCTCCGGGAGGGACTTGTCAACGAAGTCGACTGAGGGAGTGTGAGATACAGCTGATGTTCTTTTCAGTGTTCTCTCCTCCACCGCTACACGGAGCCCCCTCTAAGAGGGAGCCTTGTCAAGTAAAGCCTTAAAATTAAAAAGGGACTCAACCGAGTCCCTTTTGTTATGCAGTTTATTTTATTTTTTCAGTGAATCGTGCGGCATTCCGAGCCAGTCTTCAAGGCAGTGCGTGCAGTCCTTTGTCATCTTTTCAGCGCTCGGTTTGTCCTTGCCGTTTGCGAGGATATAGAATTTGATTTTCGGCTCAGTACCGGACGGGCGTGCAACGATGACGCATCCGTTCTCCGCGAGATAGTATATTACGTTCGATTTCGGCAGTCCGGTCGACGTTTCTTCGCCTGTTATAAGATTCTTAATTTTCTCTGTTTGATAATCGCGGACACTGATTATTTTTGAGCCTGCGATCTCCGTCGGCTCTACGGCACGGAGCTTATCCATTAAAGCTGCGATTTCCGCTTTGCCGTTCAGTCCCTCCATATAGATCTCAGCGGCGTTTTCCATATAATAGCCGTATTTGTCGTAGAGAGAATCAATGGCATCGATGAGCGTCATACCGCGAAGAGCGTAAAACGATGCCATTTCGCAGATCAGCATTGCCGCAACAACGCCGTCCTTGTCACGTGCGTAGGATCCCTTCATATAGCCGTAGCTTTCTTCGTAACCGAGGAGGAACGTCCCTTCTTTTTCGTGCGCGTTGACGACTTCAGCAATATATTTGAAGCCCGTGAGGCAGTTGTAGAGCTTCACGCCGTGTACTTCGCAGATCTTCGTCGGCATTTCGCTTGAAACTATCGTCTTTACGGCGAAAGCGTCTGTGGGCATCTTGCCCTGTTCTTCGAGAGCGGATATGATATAGTCGAGAAGAAGCGAGCCCATCTGGTTGCCGGTAACACACTTAAAATCGCCGTTCTTGTCGCGTGCCATAACACCGATTCTGTCGCAGTCCGGGTCATTTGCGATAATCAGATCGGATTCAACTTCGCGCGCGATCTTGATTCCTTCGGTGAATGCGGCAGGGTATTCGGGATTCGGCTTTGCGAGTCCGGGGAAATCGCCGTTCGGTGTCATCTGACATTCAACGGGATAGAGATTCTTCACGCCGATCCGTCTGAGTGTTTCTGGCACCATTCTGTAGCCTGCGCCGCAGAGAGGAGTGTATACTATTTTCAGCTTGTCGGCGGCTTTTGCGATAACATCGGGATAAACCTGCTCGCCAAGAGTCTTTTCGATGAAATATTCGTCAAATTCCGCTCCGACCATTGAAACGAGCGAATTGTCAGCCTTGTCGGAAGAAGGAACATCGTCGAAGATGTTTATTTCAGCCATGATCCCGGCGACCTTGCCTGCTATCTGAGCTGTCGGCTGTGCGCCGTCTTCCCAGTAGAGCTTGTATCCGTTGTAAGCCGACGGATTGTGAGACGCAGTGATGTTGATGCCGGAGATACATCCGAAATAGCGTACACCGGCGGAGAGCATCGGTGTGGGACGAAGCTCGTCAAAGAGATATACTTTGATACCGTGAGCGGTCAGGACTTCACTTGCACGGCGTGCGAATGCTTCGGAGTTGTGTCTGCTGTCGAATCCGAGAATGACACCGCGTTTCTTTGCGCTCTCTCCTTCTGATTCGATGACGCGGGCGAGAGCTTCGGTCGCGTGTGCTACAGTGTAGAGATTCATCATACCGCAGCCGGCGCCCATTTTCGAGCGCAGACCTGCAGTTCCGAATTCCATATAGGACGCAAAACGGCGTTTCAGCTCTTCTTCGTTGTTTTCGATAGTTTTGAGTTCAGCTTTAGTGTTTTCGTCGACCTTGTCTGATAAGAGCCATTCGTTATATCTCTTGAGATACAGTTCCATTGTTCGGATTTCCTTTCGGTTTGGAGTTAAATTATAATATAGTTTTCTACGGCAGTGTATCTGATATGCGTGCTTTCAAGAAAGAACCACAAAGCCGCACGGGTCACGGAATTTGCTCTGAATGAAATATCGTAGACCGATTCATCTGGACTGTATTCCGATGAATACGTGTTAACGGCAAAGACAGACGCGCCGAGTGCTCTGATGCACGACAGTATCGTCATAAACTTATCGCTGACTTCGGGAATGATGCTGACGAGCATATTCTGTACCGGATAAACGGAATCGGGATAAAGCATCAGTCTTTTTTTCACAAGTGCGAAGCGTGTGATGCCGTCGTCGTCCGATTCGATTTCGGTCTCGTATGCGATCTTTAGATCGTATTTAAGAATAAGTCTGCGAAAAGGAGAAAGACAGCCGTCATGGGAAGTGTAAACAGGTATCAGAGCATAGTCAGTACGACCGTAGTATACTTCTTCGCATATTTCGTCGAAAGAGTTTCCGTAAACGGCAGACGCACCGTTCAGTTTATCCGAAAAAGACGAATATGCTTTGTCGGACGTTGTGTTCTTGATATAAGAAATCCTCGCGGATACAGTCTCTTCGTCTTCCTCGGTGTAGTCCGGGAATGGAATAATTCTGTCTCCTGCCATTTCTGCGGTTTTCATGCAAAACCGTGCGAAAGATTCGGATATCAGCTCACCGCCGAACGAGGATAAATATGCTTCAGACAATCTGTCGGGAGTTATTTCGTCGGTTTCTGACAAATATTTCTTCACCGATTCGGTCAGCAGCCATTCATTGAGCGTATCAGCCGCCGCGCGTTTTTCGTCTATTATTCGTTTGTTTTCTCCGAAAGCAGATCCGCTCATCAGATCTCACCGAGTAAGCCGTAGCTTTCGTCAAGGAATTTCACAAGCTCGTCTGCCGTGAGCTGACGCTGGGAAAGGGAAGCGAGCATATAGACCTGACGGGCTATCTTCTCGGCTTTGTCTTTTTCACCGACTTCGATAAGGTTGTCGATCTTTGAAATAAGCAGGGAAGAAGTGTTCAAGACGAGAGTTTCGTCAAGAGGCATCGAGCCGCCCATCTTGTAGAGCTTCATCATATCGTCCATACGGCGGTTTTCCTCGGAAATGTTGAGAAGAGCCGGAGTGTTTTCGTCTTTGAAACGCTCGAATTTGACTGTTGTGTGTTCTCCTGCGATAGTCTTGAACATCTCTGCGACTTCAGGGTATTCGATATTGTCGCCGTCAGCCTTGAGAACATCTGCGACTTCCGCGTCGATACGACAGAACTTCACGTTCTCTTTGTTCATCTCAACTGTCTGGATGAACTGCGTGTCGACGATCCTGTCAAGCACAACGACGTTTATGCCCTGAGCTTTGAACATTTCGATATATTTCGACTGTCCTATAACGTCGTTTGCGTAATATATCTTGTTTTCGTGCTTTTCTTTCGCCGCTTCAAGATACTCGTCGATCGTTACAAATGTTCCGTCGGTCTGTTCAAAGAGAATGGACTTTTCGAGTCTGTCGTAGAACTTCTTGTCGCGCATACAGCCGTATTCAACGAATGTCTTTATGTCGCGCCAGATAGATTCGTAGTTCTTGCGGTCGCCCGTGAACATCGAATTGAGCTTGTCGGCAACTTTTTTAACAATGTGCGCCGATATTTTCGTTACATATCCGCTGTTCTGCAAATAGCTTCTCGAAACGTTGAGCGGAAGTTCGGGGCAGTCGAGAACGCCTTTGAGCATAAGAAGATATTCGGGGATGACTTCTTTGATGTTGTCGGCGACAAATACCTGATTATAATAGAGCTTGACCTGACCTTCGAGAGATTCAAATTCGCTTCCAATCCTCGGGAAATAAAGTATTCCCTTGAAATTGAGCGGATAATCAGCCTTAAGGTGGATATGGAAAAGCGGTTCTTTCCAGTCGGAGAATACTTCGCGGTAGAAATCCTTGTATTCTTCTTCGGTACAGTCGGACGGATTCTTCATCCACAGCGGAGTGGTGTTGTTGATCGGCTTTTCTTCTTCCGGCTTTTCTCCGTCTTTCTTTTCGTGTTCTTCGCCGTCGTCAAAGAATATCTTCTCCGGCATGAACGCACAGTATTTCTTGAGTATTTCGCGTGTCTTCCAGCCGTCGAGGAATTCTTTGCCTTCGTCGTTGATGTGCATTACGACTGCTGTTCCGAACGAGCCGCCGAGGAGATCGTCTTCGTCGTCATAATCAGCAGTGATCTCGTATTCTCCGTCGTCGGTGCAGGTCCATTTTACACAATTT
The DNA here is from genome assembly GCA_045643285.1 of Eubacteriales bacterium. Lineage (GTDB taxonomy): Bacteria > Bacillota > Clostridia > Oscillospirales > CAG-272 > UMGS1696. The sequence continues at coordinate 26,589 of JAZUKN010000081.1, read as the reverse complement.
GTACCGGTGTACGAACGTGTGACGACGTCTACAGTGTCGCTGACCATAAACGAAGAATAGAATCCGAGACCGAAGTGACCGATTATACCGTTCTGCTGTGCATCGGACTCACTACCCTCGTATTTCTGAATGAAGTCGAGCGCGCCGGACAGTGCTATCTGGCAGATGTATTTTTTCAGCTCTTCTTCGGTCATACCGATACCGTTGTCTATAACGGTCATCGTAGATGCTTTCTTGTCAAGGATCACTTTGATTCGCTCGTCGGACAGATCAACGTCCTTTGCTTCTCCGAGAGAAGAAAGACGGCGAAGTTTCGTGATAGCGTCGCAGGCGTTCGATACGATCTCGCGGATGAAGATCTCTTTTTCCGAATAGAGCCACTTTTTGATGATAGGGAATATGTGCTCAAGCTCTATCGAAATGCCGCCGCGCTCTGTGTTAAGGTTTTCGTTTTCCATGGTAAGTATTTGCCTCTTTCAGTGATTTATTATAATGTCAGTTGAGTGTGCCTGGAATGATCTCTCCGTCGGGTGTGAAGAGCGGGAGCTTTTCAAGATATGTGATGTCGTCTCTCTTCTGTGCGTCGCCCTCTGCGAGAACAGCGAACTTGCCGACAATGTTTCCGCCTGCTTCTTCAACAAGCTCTTCGATTGCGCGGAGAGACTCACCAGTCGAGATAACGTCGTCGACGATAAGGATTCTTGCGCCTTTGATAAGCTCTGCGTCTGCGATATCGAGGAAGAGACTCTGTTCTCCTGCGGTCGTTATGGAGTGTACCTTTGTTTCAAAAACGCCGGTCATATATGCCTTTGCTTTTTTTCTTGCAACGAAATACTTCTGGTTACCTGCGAGACGTGCCATTTCGTGTGCAAGCGGAATACCCTTTGCCTCAGCCGTGATGATGTAATCATACTCCGGTGCCTTTTTGAGAAGTGCATCCGCACAAGCCGTTGTAAGCTCGGGATCACCGAAAATTACGAAGCCTGCGATGTAGAGGCTTTCGTTTACCGGGCAGATCGGAAGCTCACGTTTGATTCCTGCGATTGTCATTGGATAGAATTTCATAGTATGTGCCTTTCTTTATGTAAATAAATTTGATAACGAAGTATCTTTCCAAATAAATATTATATCACCGTTTCGCTTGATAATCAATAAAAACGGTGATATTTCGGTAATATTTTATTGTTTTTGAATCTTTTTAGGTGCAAGAAAACCGAAGAGTCTCTTGTTGTTCGCGCCGAGAAGATAACCGAACGTGCAGGTGAAGAGAGCGGGGAAGATTATGAGCAGATGCGCGATAGGATTGAACGGCGCGAAGTATGCAACAAGTCCGTCGTACATTGCCTCCCATATAAGGCTTGCCGTGCGTCCGATGAAATACATATTTCCTGCCCACAGGTGTGTTTCACCGAACGGCTTCGAGATCAGTATCAGTGCGGCTATGATAAAGTTCGGGATGTTGGCGATGAGCGAGATATAAAGACCCTTGAGCGGCATATAACTCTGCCGTCCGCCGTCGATGCGTATCCTGTCTTCCGCGCCTTTTTCCCAGATAACATTATAAAGCAGGAAAACATAAAACAGAACTGCAAAAATACTTGTAAATAGCTCAAGTTTCGTTTTTATCGACGTTGCAGCCGACGAAGCCAACACGAGCATAAGTCCGAAGAACGCCGCGCCGAATTGGTTGAGTATCAGTTTCAGTATAGTCTTTTTGTTTTCGTTCCAAAATTCTTTCATACAGTCTCACTCCGAGTGAAAATTATTCGCCGTACAAAACGACAATATTATTGTATTGAATATTATGTGAAAATTCAAGTAGATGAAGATAAAATTTACAGTCTGTCCATTAAAAATTGAAAGAATGTAGTATAATATAGACGTGAAGAAAATTATACAAAATACGGTGATGATATGACTGATGAATTTCTCGAAGAATTTCCGCAGATCATACGTAATTACGCCAACTATAAAGACGTGATACAGGGCTGCTCAAAGAAGACTGTCGAAGAATATTTGCTCGACTTGCGGACGTTCTGCCGTTATCTTATTGCAAAGCGTGACAGAATCCCGACAGACGGGGAAGAATTCAACAAAATCGATATACGCGGACTTGACAAAGACTTCTTTTCAGAAGTTCAGCCGAGCGCGATATATGATTTTCTTTCGTTCGTCGGGCGGGAGAGAAATAATTCATCCCGTGCAAGGGCGCGTAAACTCTCGGCTATAAAGCAGTTTTACAAATACTGTACGGCTAAACAGATTTTGTTTGAAAATAATCCGGCGGCGAACATCGAATCCCCGAAGATCGGACAGACGCTCCCGAAATATCTTTCACTTGAAGAATCTCTCGGACTGCTCGATACTGTCGCAAATGATTCATCGTCAAAGACGCGCGAACGCGATTTCTGCATACTGACGATTTTTCTCAACTGCGGCGTGCGTCTGTCTGAGCTTGTCGGGATAAGCATAACCGACCTCGACAAGGAGCTTCGTTCGATGCGCGTCATCGGTAAAGGTAATAAAGAAAGGATAGTTTACCTCAACGATGCCTGTAAGAGTGCGATAGTTGCTTATCTTCCGATCAGAATGGCGACGCCGGCTAAGCAAAAAGGGGAGAGCGCACTGTTTCTCTCAGGGCAGGGAAACCGCATCTCGGTCAAAACCGTTCAGTGGCTCGTAAAAAAGTATCTTAATGAAGCAGGACTGGAGTTCAAGAATTATTCAACTCATAAATTAAGGCACACTGCCGCGACACTGATGTATCAGTCGGGAGAAGTCGATATCAGAGTGCTGAAAGATATTCTCGGACACGCACAGCTCAATACAACACAAATTTACACGCACGTCTCGAACGAGCACATGGAAGATGCTATGGAGAAAAATCCGCTTTCGTCGATCAAACCGAAGAAAACTCCGAAGCCGAAACCGCTCGACGAAGACAGCAATGATGAATAAGGAGTACATAAAGATGAACAATATACTGCATCTCGAAAATCAGTCCGGCAACTGGGAAAATGCGTCTCCCGTCGGATGCGGCTCAGCCGGTTTTTCCGTATACGGACTTGTCGACGAAGAACGGCTCTGCTTCAATGAAGAAAGTATTTGGGCAGGAGAAAAGACCGATACGACAGTCCTCGGGTACGACGAAAAGATAAAGCATATACGTCAGATGTTTCTCGACGGAAAGGACTATGAAGCTCAGAAGTGGGCGGAAGAGAACATGGACGGATGCTTCCGCCGTGTCAAGTCATACGAGTATGCCGGAAAGGTCTGCTTCACGTTCCACGACGATAATAAAGCGGAGAATTATTCGCGCGATCTCGACCTGATAAACGGGATTTGCACAGTTAAGTATGATAAAGACGGTCAGAGCTACAAAAGAGAGTTTTTCGCGTCCTATCCGATGAGAATGATGTGCTCGCGCTTCACCTCCGACGGCAAGCTGAAATGCCACGTCAGATTCACACGCGAATATATCGACAGGCTCACATACAGACCTGACGGGATCGACGTCGACTGCCATACCGCCGAGGGAACGAACAAATTCGCATTCCGTATGATTATCAAGACTGACGGCAAAGCGTCGGTTTGGTCTGACGGAATAAATATCGAAGAAGCCGGGTATATTGAAACATATACGGGTATCTTCACGACCTTCCGTTATGACGATATAGAAAAAGCCGCAGTCGGCGGAATGAAACCGGCAGAGCGCGGATATGACGATCTCAAGAGGGAACACATCGCAGATTTTTCCGCAATAATGTCCCGCTCCGATATAAAGTTTGATACTGCCAACGAAACACTCGAGAAAATGCCGATACCCGAACGTCTCGCACGTCTGAGACGCGACTCGAACAACCGTGATGACGGACTTATGGCGCTGTATTGGCAGTTCGGAAAATACCTGCTTGTTTCGTCGAGCCGCCCGGGTACGCTTCCTGCAAATCTCCAGGGCGTATGGGCGAACGGACTGACTCCACCGTGGTGCTCGGATTATCACACGAACATAAATCTTCAGATGAATTACTGGCACGCGGAAGAGGCGAACATTTCCGAATGCTGTGATGCACTGTTTGGGTATATGAACGATCTTTTACTGCCGGACGGCGAAAAGGTCGCCAGAGAGAACTACAAAACTCGCGGACTTGTCGTACATCATCTTTCAGATATATACGGTTTCTCAGCCGTTGCTGACGGTCCGTGGGGAATGTGGGCAGTCGGCGGCGCATGGCTCGCATATCATATGTGGGAGCATTATCTCTATACAAAAGACGAAAAATTCCTGCGCGAGGTCGCTTATAAATACATCCGTGACTGTGCAGATTTTGCCGTCGACAATCTATTTGACGGAGGCGACGGTTATCTCTATTCCGGTCCGTCAACGTCTCCCGAAAACTCGTATGTTGTCGACTACAACGGCGAGCGCAAAAACGTACTGATGACGATTTCTCCTACAATGGATGTGCAGATCATCGGCGGTTTGCTCGATTTCTACGCCGAAACAGAAGATATTCTCGGAATAGATCCCGACAAAGCGAAGATCGCACGCGAAAAACGCAAAAAACTGATCCCGATGCGCGTAGGGAAGTACGGTCAGCTTTGCGAATGGTACAAGGACTATGACGAAAGCGAAGTCGGACACAGACACATTTCACACGGTTTCGGTATTTATCCGGCAAATCTGATTAATCATTCAACACCGGAGCTTATGGACGCCATGCGCGTTACAGTTGAAAGAAGAATCAACGGCGAAGGCTGGCATCCGGGCTGGTCGTGGGCTTGGCTTGCAAACATTCTCGCGCGGCTTGACGACAAAGAGGGAACATACGGAATGATCCACCGCCTCTTCAGAGAAAAAACGCTCGATAATCTCTTTGATACACATTCGCCGTTCCAGATCGACGGAAACTTCGGCGGTGCGGCGGCTATCGGCGAAATGCTTATGCAAAGCCACGAAGACGAAATCTCGATTATTCCTGCAGTACCGGACTGCGTCGACGGCTCGTTCACAAATCTGAGAGCGCGCGGCGGAATCACTGTATCGGCTGAATGGAAGAGCGGTAAGGTCAAAAAGGTAATCCTGACGGCCAACAAACCTTGTACGGTTAGGCTGAGACTTGCGGGAGTACCGGCAGAACCGGTGGAACTGAAAAATACAGAACCTGTGACGATAGTGTATTGAATCAAATCCGTCATTGACAAAAATCACCCGTTCATTTATAATGATAGGGTAGTCCGTTGAAAGACGCTCCATTCCGCCGTAGCTCTACAGACAATTATACAAAATGCAAATTTTGTATAATTTAGGGAACGGAAAATAATGCAAATATGGGATGTTTCCGTAAAAAAACTCTCCGATAATCTTTTCTACTCATTTATTAGAATAATCTAATCAATCACAGCTCCATCATTGGAGGTAATATGAATCAACACAGCTTTAATCACGCTCGCACAAAGCGTATCACGCAGATCGCACTGCTGTCCGCGCTTGTCGTTATTTTGCAGCTTTTTTTCTCGTCAATTTCGATCGGTCCCGTCAATCTCTCATTCGTGCTTGTACCTATCGTTATGGCAGGTGTTTTTGTCGGTCCTGTCGGAGGCACTGTTGTAGGACTTATCGCAGGTATCACAACTTTAATTATGGTCTTCACCTCCGGTACGCCGTTCAACACTATGCTTGTGTCTGTTAATCCGTGGGCGACAGCGCTTATCTGTCTTGTAAAACAAACTGCCGCAGGATATCTTTCCGGACAATTATACAAAATTTTTTCAGACAAATCTGAAAGCAAGATCACAGCGCTGATTGTTGCCGGTGCTGCTTGTCCTGTTGTCAACACCGGACTGTTCTGTCTCGGAATGTTCTTATTCTTTGTCAACGGACTGACAGATCTATTCGGTGCTGATGCCGGCGGGATCGTTTATATAGTATTTATACTCCTTGCTGGTATCAATTTTTTAGTTGAACTTATTATTAACGTTGTACTCTGCCCTGTCATCGGCAAAGCTCTTATGTCGGCTCGGTTCGTCAAGACCGGAAACAAAAACAACTATTAAATAAAAATAATTATCGAAACGGAGATTACCATGAACATCAAAATGCGTGTAATGATCTATTCAAAAAAAGGTCAGATGAAGACTTACGCCGACGCAATCGGTCAGGCGACAGGTTGTCTTGTCAGCGATATTCCACCGGCTTATCCGTGTGAGAAAGAAAAACTCGTTCTTATCGGTTTTTCCGCAGGCGCAAAGGCAGACGATGTACTTACAAGATTCTGTAGTCTGCTTTCTCCCGACCGTGCTTTGAACGTCGCGCTTTACATCGACGGCAAGCCGGATTCAGAGGCTGAAAGACAGGTCATATCTACTCTGAAAGCTGCCGGAACGAACGTACTTCCCGATACATACTATCCGAAATGCGGAATGTTTGGCAAGTCGATTTCCATTGAGAACCGCCAGGCTATCATTGACTGGGTGCGCTCAATAGAAGCAAAATTAACACAGAAATAAGAAAAAAAGAAAATCTGACAAAACACGGAGCAATAATCCGTGTTTTTTTGTATGTTTGATGTACGAATATTTATCACAATACTATTGACAATTTTTCTTAATTGGTGTAATATATATGCATATATATGCAAAGAGGTGGAAACATATGAATAAAGATTCAATCAAAAAAGTGGTGCTCGCGTACTCAGGCGGACTCGATACGTCGATAATTATTCCGTGGCTCAAGGAAAATTACAATAACTGCGAGGTCATCGCCGTTTCAGGCAACGTCGGACAGGACGACGAGCTCGACGGACTCGAAGAAAAGGCGCTGAAAACAGGTGCATCAAAGCTCTATATCTGTGATCTGTGCGATGAATTCGTTGACGATTACATCATTCCAACAGTACAGGCAGGCGCAAAATACGAAGAATATATGCTCGGTACGTCGTTTGCGCGTCCGATAATCGCAAAGGCTCTTGCAGAAATAGCACTCAAAGAAGGCGCGGATGCGATCGCTCACGGCTGTACAGGAAAAGGAAACGATCAGGTCAGATTCGAGCTTGCTATCAAGCATTTTGCACCGAATATGCCGATTATAGCACCGTGGAGAGAATGGTCGATCAAATCCCGTGAAGAGGAGATCGAATATGCCGAGGCTCACAATATTCCACTGAAAATCAACCGTGAGACGAACTATTCCAAGGATAAAAACCTTTGGCATCTTTCTCACGAGGGACTTGATCTTGAGGATGCAGGAAACGAGCCGCTCTACGAGAAGAAAGGCTTCCTCGAAATGGGAGTTTCCCCGATCGACGCACCGGACAAGCCGACTTATATCACACTTGACTTTGAGAAAGGCGTTCCCGTTGCTCTGAATGAAGAAAAAATGAGTGCAAAGGATATAATTCTCGCGCTCAACAAACTCGGCGGTGAAAACGGTATAGGTCTTCTCGACATAGTTGAAAACCGTCTCGTCGGTATGAAATGCCGCGGTGTTTACGAGACTCCGGGTGGTGAGATCCTCTACTTCGCTCACAATTATCTCGAAACTCTGACGCTTGACAAAATGACCGCACACAAGAAAGCCGAGCTTGCGCTGACGTTTGCCGAGCTTGTATACAACGGTCAGTGGTTCACACCGCTCAGAGAGGCACTTTCCGCATTCGTTACATCCACGCAGAAGAACGTCACCGGGAAAGTCAAACTCAAGCTTTATAAAGGCAACATAATCAAAGCCGGTGTGTGGTCCGATTACGCACTGTATTCCGAAGAGCTTGCAACATTCGGTGAAGACAACGTTTATAACCAGGCTGATTCCGCAGGATTCATCAACCTTTACGGACTACCGATAAAGGTCCAAGCGCAGGTTGACGCAAAGAACATAGCAAATAAAAAATAAGACAAAAAACAGAGCCGTACACCGAAAGGTGCGCGGCTTTTGGAGGTTTATATGGCAAAAATGTGGGCTGGCAGGACAGACGGGCAGACGAACCGTGCGGCAGACGATTTTAATTCGTCCATACGTTTTGACAGCAGAATGTTCCGTGAAGACATCAAAGGCAGTATGGCGCACGCTGCTATGCTCGGGTATAAGAATATCATCTCGGAAAAAGAGCGAGACGAGATAATCGACGGCCTTGACGGGATCCTCAAAGACATCGAATCGGGAGTGCTTCTTATCGACGAGAATGCAGAAGACATTCACATGTTCGTCGAGCAGGTGCTGACTGAGCGCATCGGCGAGAGCGGCAAAAAACTGCACACCGCACGGAGTCGTAATGATCAAGTCGCACTTGACACAAGAATGTATCTTCTCAGCGAGGTAGACTCGATTTCCGGGATGATAACCGATCTAATTCGCGCTGTGACTGACAGAGCCGAAGAATATAAAGCCACGATAATGCCGGGGTACACGCATCTCCAACGCGCTCAGCCTATAACATTCGGTCACTGGCTCATGGCGTATGCAATGATGCTTCTCCGCGACAGAGAACGCCTTGCCGACTGCAGAAAACGCATGAACATTTCCCCGATCGGTTGCTGTGCGCTTGCAGGAACGACATTTCCGACTGACAGACAATACGAAGCCGAAAAGCTCGGTTTCGATTCAATTTCATTAAACTCTCTCGACGGTGTTTCCGACAGGGATTTTGTGATCGAGTTGCTTTCCGACATTTCAATTACAATGATGCACCTATCTCGTTTTGCCGAAGAGATCATCCTCTATTCGAGCTGGGAATTCAAGTTCATTGAGCTGTCAGACGAATACACTACCGGCTCGTCGATCATGCCGCAGAAGAAAAATCCCGATATGGCGGAGCTTGTCCGCGGCAAAACAGGACGTGTGTACGGCGATCTCGTTGGACTGCTCACGACTATGAAAGGGCTTCCGCTTGCGTACAACAAGGATATGCAGGAAGACAAAGAACAGGTATTTGATGCGTGTGATACCGTTAAAGCGTGTCTGAACATCTTTACGGGAATGATCGGGACAATGACCGCTATCCCCGAAAACATGAGAAAAGCGGCTCAGAACGGCTTTATAAACGCCACGGACCTCGCAGATTATCTAACAGGCAAAGGTCTTCCCTTCCGATCAGCTTATAAAATTTCCGGTCAGCTTGTCGCGCGGTGTATCAAAGAAGGAACTGTACTCGAAGAATTGCCGCTTAAAGTATTCCGCGAATACACAGACAAAGCTGATGAAGATATTTACGACGCGATAAATCTCGACAACTGCGTTAAGCGCCGTACAAGCGAAGGCGGAACGTCCGTTCAGTCGGTCGAGAAGCAGATCGGATATGTGAAAAAAATTCTCTGAAATATATATATAATAAAAATCCGGGTGGATCAACCACTCGGATTTATTTTTTCAGAGATACCCAATACTTTTTTACGCCTCTCTTCGCAAATGACAGTCCGCGTCTGACAAACCGTTTGGTCGGGACGAGCTTTCGTCTCAAAGGAACTGTTTTAACGTAAGAAAGATACTTTTTGTCATTCATTGAGAGGATTTTTCCGTCGCGCTTGATCTCGGTAAGAATGCCGAGTATCTGACTGTCGGATATTTTCTCGGCGGTATTGTTCGGGCAGTTGTCGCCGATTATAATGTAGTTTCCGTCTCCTAAAACTTCTGTAATGCGGTGTAAAACATATTGACCGTTCAGACGTTTATAGAGGACAACGTCATCTTTCCTGTAGCCGCTGACCTGCTTTTTGATTACCATTATATCTTTGTCCTGTCGCAGAAGCGGCATCATCGAAACGCCTTTGTTCGTGTAGACAAGGACACCTTTTTCGTTAAGAACTGTTTCAAAATCAGTCATTTTGTCAGTCCTCTGTAAGAAACAATAGCGGCGTCGGGCTCCATGTTGCATCCGAGCTCAAAGAAACGGATACACTTCCCTATTTCGTTCAGTATGGCGAGTGTTTTCAGAAATTTTTTCCGGTCGGGTGAGCGGTAAGTCTGCTGTATGATTCTTGCGGAAACATCACGGAAAGGAACTTCGGTAATTGTGTTTTCCTTTGCGCGTTTGAGTACAACTATCGAATCGAGCGGTACACATTCTTTTCCGCCGAGGTGTTCCTTTCCGTTCCACGGAGTTCCGCAGACGTAAGGCTTTCCGTCGATCATTCTGATTATCGGCTTGTCACCGTTTACTACAACTGCGCCCGGGATGTTGTTGAGCCACAGACGGGTGTGCGTTGTCTTTCCTGTTCCGGATTTTGCCGTGAAAATATATGCTTTTCCGTCTACAGCGACCGCGGAGCCGTGGAATACGATCCCGCCGAAGTCTGTGATTTTTTCTGCTGTCTTGCGAAGTATGGCTGTGTATTCAAGCTCGACCTCGGAAAACATCGGAATATGTTCAAAGCCTTCGAGTGTGTATTCTTCAAATGTTTTGCGCCGTTCGTATTCAATATCTTCCTGCGTGACTGTGACTTCAAAATCAGTTTCTCCACCGTCAGAAAGAAACAGATCGGAGAAGATCAGCGGTTCGTTAAAAAGATGATTCACAGCAATATTCAGTTCTGCGATTCTTATTACAGATCTCATTCCGCCGACCTCCTTTTGATTGGATTTTTACAGTTTTTCTACGAGAATATCCGCTATTCTTCTGCACGCCTGTCCATCACCGTATGGATTCGACGCCTTGCTCATTCTGTCGTATTCGTCCTTGTCTTCAAGTAGACGCTTGAAGTTTGTGTAAATGACTTCTTCGTCCGTTCCTACGAGTTTTAAGGTGCCTGCGGCGATACCCTCGGGACGTTCAGTTGTGTCGCGCATTACAAGTACAGGTTTGCCGAGGGACGGTGCTTCCTCCTGGATTCCGCCGCTGTCCGTGAGGATCATATAGCTTCTTGCGATAAAGTTGTGGAAGTCAAGTACCTCGAGCGGCTCTATGATGTGGACTCTGTCGCAGTCGCCGAGCTCTTCCCTTGCGGCGTCGCGTACTACGGGATTCTTGTGGATCGGGTATATCGCGCAAACGTCCGGGTGTTCGTCAATTATACGGCGTATCGCGCGGAACATATGGTGCATCGGCTCACCGAGATTTTCGCGTCTGTGTGCCGTTATGATGATAAGTCGCTTACCGTCAGCCCATTCAAGCTCGGGATGAGTATAGTCATCTCGCACTGTCGTTTTCAGGGCGTCTATGGCGGTGTTCCCCGTGACGAAAATCTTTTCGGGGTCTTTTCCCTCTTTGATGAGATTGTCTCGTGAGAGGGCTGTCGGAGCGAAGTTGAAAGCCGAAATGATGCTTACAGCCTGTCTGTTGAACTCTTCCGGATAAGGCGAATAAATGTCGTATGTTCTCAGTCCGGCTTCAACGTGACCGACGGGTATCTGCATATAGAAGCACGCAAGCGCGGTAACGAAAGTGGTCGACGTATCACCGTGAACGAGGACTACATCGGGGCGTACTTCTTTGAGAACGGCTTTGATTCTTTCAAGGATGTTCACCGTAACGTCGAAAAGCGTCTGCTTGTCCTTCATTATGGAAAGGTCGTAGTCGGGAGTGATGCCGAATGCGTCAAGTACCTGATCGAGCATCTGCCTGTGCTGTCCCGTTACGCAAAGGATCGTTTCAAGCTCGGGACGTTTTTTCAGTTCCATAACGAGCGGACACATTTTTATAGCCTCAGGTCTTGTTCCGAAGACTGCCATTACTTTTTTCATGTCACGAAAACCTCTGTCTGATTTTTTCTACATTATACATTTTTTTCGCACTTTTGTCAACTCGCTCAAACAAAGTGAAACTTTTTTCACAAAAAGGGTTGCTTTTTTGTCTCGTCTATGATATAATACACTCGCTACGGAGGCATAGCTCAGCTGGTTAGAGTACTTGCTTGACATGCAAGGGGTCACTGGTTCAATTCCAGTTGTCTCCATAGAAAAAACCACTTCTACGGGAGTGGTTTTTTCAGTGAAGTGTTCCACTGCGCGGAACGTTAAGTACACTTCGTGCGTGAAGTTTGCCTTCGGCAAGTGTAATTGCCGCTGTCGCGTCAGTGTCAAAACACTTTTGCCGTAAGGCAAAAATTTCACATTGCGAAGCAATATTTCACAATTTGCGCCAGCATATTATTTCACATTGCGAAGCAATATTTCACTGTTGATCGGAGGTTACTAATGTCACAGATTTATAATTCCGTCGCCGAATTGATCGGACACACGCCTCTTGTTGAACTGCACAACATCGAAAAAGCGTACTCACTCAATGCTCATCTTATCGCAAAGGTCGAATCCGTGAATCCTGCAGGCTCTGTAAAGGACAGAGTCGCGCTCAATATGATCGAAGACGCAGAACGGCGCGGACTTCTCAAAAAGGGATCCACGATAATCGAGCCTACTTCCGGCAACACCGGCATCGGCCTTTGTGCTGTTGCGGCGGCACGCGGTTATAAAGCGATAATCGTTATGCCCGATACGATGTCGCACGAACGTCAGCTTCTGATGCGTGCGTACGGAGCGGAGCTTGTACTGACCGACGGTAAGCTCGGCATGAGCGGCGCTATTCGGAAAGCGGAGGAGATACAAAAATCCACGCCGGATTCAATAATCGCCGGACAGTTCGTAAATCCTGCCAATCCCGAAGCACACTACAAAACGACTGCGCCCGAAATTTGGGCAGACACCGACGGAAACATTGACATTTTCGTCTGCGGCGTCGGTACGGGCGGAACGGTGACCGGTGTCGGGAGGTATCTCAAAGAAAATAAACCGGATATAAAAATCGTCGGTATCGAGCCGGCTGCGTCTGCGGTTTTATCGGGCGGAAAAGCCGGAGCGCACGGACTTCAGGGAATCGGCGCAGGATTCGTGCCGGATGTGCTTGACACTTCCGTTATAGACGAAATAATGACCGTTACAGACGAAGAAGCGTATGAAGCCGGACGGGAGATCGCGCGGTGTGAAGGACTGCTCGTCGGAATTTCGTCGGGCGCGGCTCTCTCTGCGGCGATAAAACAGGCTCAGCGTGAAGAAAACGCAGGTAAGACTATAGTCGTACTGCTTCCTGACACAGGAGACAGATATTTGTCGACGGAAATGTTCGGATAACAGAAAAGCCGCTTTCATCGGTGTGATGATCGCGGCTTGTTTTTTATTTATTCGAGAACGCAAACACTGTTGTGGTGTCGTATTTTTCTCCGGGACGGAGTGAAATGTCCGTGAATCCCTCGTGGTTCATCGCGTCCGGCATTGCGCCTGTCTCAAGGCAGACCGCGCAGTGCTTGTACTGCGGAATACCGCCCTTGAACGCCGGATCGTCGAGTCTGATCATATTTCCCGTGTAGATCTGCACGCACGGCTGATCGGTGTAACATTCGAGTACTCTTCCGGAATGGGGATCGGTGAGTTTTGCGCGCATTTTGATCTCTCCGTCGAAATCGCGGCAGACGAGGTTGTTATCGTACCCGCCGAAGAACTTCATAAGCGGATGATCTGCTCCGAATCCGTCTCCGACGCGCTTTTCTGTAGTGAAATCGTAAGGCGTTCCCTTTACGTCGATGAATTTTCCGTCGGGAATAAGCTCATTATCAACGGAATTCATCTTATCGCAGTCGAGCCAGAGGAGGTTGTCGTCGATTACACCGGACTGATAACCGCCGAGGTTGAAGTATGCGTGATTCGTCATATTGATGAACGTCGGCTTGTCGGTCGTTGCTTCATAGTGAAGCGAAACCGCACCATCCTTTGTGAGCGTGTATGTAACGCTTACTTTCAGTGTTCCGGGGAAGTTTTCTTCTCCGTCGGGACTGACGTAAGAAAGGATAACTTTCGGCTCTTCCACGTCGATTGCTTCTGCGTTCCATATCTTCTTGTCAAATCCGACTTTGCCGCCGTGCAGAGTGTTTCTGCCGTCGTTCCGGTAGAGCTGATATTCTTTACCGTCGAGTGTGAATCTGCCGCCGCCGATTCTGTTTGCAACACGTCCGATGAGTGCGCCCTGGCATCCGGCGGAAGTGAGATAAGATTCAAGGGAATCGAATCCGAGAACAACATCGTCTACTTTGCCGTTCTTGTCGGCGACGAAAATATTTTTGATGATACCACCGTAGTTAAGAACTGTAAAAGACGTTATAGAGTCGTTTGAGAGGGTGTATGCGTATACTTCTTCACCGGTCGGGAGGCTGCCGAATAACTCTTTTTTAATCATATTCTACCTCAATCTTCAAACCCGTTCGGGTTGTTTTTCTGCCATCTCCATGCGTCCTCGCACATCTCACGGATGCCGTTCTCAGCTTTCCAGCCGAGTTCCTTATAAGCGAGTTTAGCGCTTGCATAGCATGTTGCGATGTCTCCGGGACGGCGAGGTGCGATAACATACGGAACTTTGACGCCTGTTGAGGCTTCAAAATTCTTTACGATGTCGAGAACGCTGTAACCGTTGCCTGTGCCGAGATTGTATATCTTCAGACCGCATTTTTCAGAGAGCTTTTTGACAGCGCAGACGTGTCCTTTTGCGAGGTCTACAACGTGGATATAGTCGCGGACTCCCGTTCCGTCCGGTGTATCGTAGTCGTTGCCGAATACGCTGAGCTTTTCTCTCTTACCGACTGCGACCTGTGTCACATAAGGCATAAGATTGTTCGGGATACCGTTCGGATTTTCGCCGATAAGACCGCTCTTGTGTGCACCGATCGGGTTGAAGTAGCGAAGCAGAACGATGTTCCACTCGTTGTCGGATTTCTGAATGTCCATGAATATCTGCTCAAGCATGGATTTTGTCCAGCCGTAGGGGTTTGTGCACTGTCCTTTAGGGCATTCTTCGGTGATCGGAATGAACGCAGGATCACCGTAAACCGTAGCTGAAGATGAGAAAATAATATTCTTCACACCATGCTTCTTCATCACGTCAACGAGAGTGAGCGTGCCTGTGATATTGTTGTTGTAATATTCCCACGGCTTTGCGACGGATTCGCCGACTGCCTTGAGACCTGCAAAATGTATAACGGAGTCGATTTTTTCGTTCTTGAAAATGTTCTCCATTGCCGCTCTGTCGCAAATATCGGCAAGATAGAATTTCACGTCCTTGCCGGTGATTTTCTTGACTCTCTCAAGAGATTTCTTTGATGAGTTAGAGAGGTTGTCGCATACCACGACTTCGTAACCGTTTTCGAGAAGCTCAACTACTGTATGGGAGCCGATGTACCCTGCTCCGCCTGTTACAAGAATTGCCATACTGTACTCCTGTATGTGATGAAATTATTTCCAGAGTCCGTCCGGATATTCGCCCGATGCGATAAGGGCTTTGAGATTTGCGATAACATCAGGTTTGTCGTCTGCATAAGTTACGCCGAACCATTTTGCGGAGGTTTCGAGGACCTTAACATCGCATTCGCCGCGCTTAATCATGTGACCTACGCAGTTCGGAAGGAGGCATTCGCCCTTCATCTTGTCGAGGTTAGGATCGTAGATAAATTCGTCAAATTCCTTGTTCAGTCCTTCAAAGATCTTCGGTGTGAAGCCCCAGAAGTTCATCGAAACGACTGTGTTGTCGGGAAGGTGTACTCTTTCGCCGTTTTCGTCGTCAAAGTATGCGCCGCCGTCTTCCTTGAAGAGCTTTGTTCTTTCGTTGATCTGATCAAGGTAGCCGTTTTCGTCCTTGTGGCACTGGCCGCGTGCTACGCTTCCGTTATCTGTGAGCGTATTGCCGAGGTAATAGCCGACCATGCAGTAGTGTGTGTCGTTTGCATCGGCATTTTTGATGAATTCCGCAGCCTTGAAGAAAGCATCGCGTCCGTAGAAATCGTCGGAATTGATAACTGCAAAGCCGTCGTCGAGAACGTGTTCTGCGGCGAGAAGTGCGTGCGTCGTGCCGAGCGGTTTGATTCGGTCTTCCGGAACGAATCCAGCCTTTTTAGCCGGTTCGAGTTCCTGGAATACGTATTCTACTTTGACCTTATCTGCGATTCTGTTTCCGACTGTTTCCTTGAATATTTCATAATTCTCTTTCTTGATTACGAATACGACTCTGTCAAAGCCCGCCTGAATAGCGTCGTATATAGAGAAGTCGATGATGAATTCGCCATGCTCTGTAAAGGGGTCGATCTGTTTGAGTCCGCCGTAGCGTGAGCCCATGCCTGCTGCAAGAATGAATAATGTCATATTTTGCCTCCGAGAATATATATTTTTTTGATGTTACCATTGTATAACAAAAGCGGAATTATTTCAAGTAGTGTGACAAAAATAATCGAAAAAAGCCGCTTCTTTTCATGGAGCGGCAATTTCGTTTATTGGCGGTTTATCCCTTGCATCCGCAGTCATCGGGTTTATTCTGACACCCACACGGAGAAGAATATTTCGGCGGCATTACCGAAGACGAGGAGAACTCAGCCGTCGGAAAAGCCATTTGCTTAAAGAGCGAACACGGATCGTCGACCTTCGGCATGACGCATTCCTTTTCGGGTACACAATATTCAACAGCGTTTATGAGATACTGCGCCGGTCTTTCGATGCGGACGACTGAGAAGAATCCGAGTGAGACGAGCAGACGGCAGGCGTTCGGGCAGTCGACGATCTCTCCGCAGATACCGCCGTGAACAGTATCGGGTATTTCGTCGAGCGTGACGGAAGACGAGCAGCGACAAGGCCTGCCGGGTTCGGTGATCTTACATCCGAGAACGATAGGATCGACCGTTTCAAGCACTGCAAGCGGCAAGGTTGAGCCTTTGTCACAACAATTCGTCGAGCAGAAGCCGCCGGATTTTCCGAGAAGCTCGCTCTTGAATACACTGACATTCCCTTCACCGCCGAATAGAATCACTTTTTTGTCTACTGCGGCGATACCGTCAAATTCTCTGATGTTTCCGGGACAGAGGCAAGCCTCAAATCTGATTTTTGCATAAATCCTTATAGAAATCTGATAGAATCCTCTGTTGAACGGAACGTCGTCGATGTCGATATTCGAATAAACGACTTCTGCGTTCTTTGCGCGGACTGTTCCTGTTCTGTCGATTATTTCCTGTCCTTCTGCGGTGAGAAAGACACGCACATCCTCAAAACAATCCTTGTCACGGCAGGAGTCAAGCACGCGATATGTGTCGATCGTGACAGTGTCGCGGCAGTTTCCGCCGGTATTTCTGTATTCAGCCATTTTAATATACCTTTCAAATTGTTTGGGACTCTATAGTCCTGTTAGCATTATATGTATAAGGCTTGAAAATGACAGAAAAACAGAGACATGACATAAAAAGAAGTGCAGATCATTTCACCGCACTTCTCATTTTTGTTTGATTCTGACTTACAGATACTTCTTTACAGTATCGCTGGCGTTTGCAGGATCAATGGAGGACGTCATAACGAGATTGATAACGTGTGTCTTGATAAGATCGTCGAGAGCATCGAGGAACTTGTCGAATTCTTCGGTGTCGCCGCCGCAGATTTTGAGAGCGGAGTCAACGAAAATATCGGTAACGTCATGGTTGGACGCGAGAATGCCTGCAATGAAGCCGTAAAGTGTTCTGCAGGTCGTGATGTTGTATTCTTCGGTATTAACAAGGCGAGCGAGATATTTCACGTCATATCTGAGATTGTTGCCCTTTTCAAGGCATACAACACAGCCCTTTGACGTGTCGAGTGCTTCGTTTACAAGATTGATGAGAGTCTTTGTTTTGCCGGCTCCTTTGTTGCCGATGATGAGTTTGATCATGGTATTCCTCCGTTTTTGGATTATTTTGTTTTAGTTCATTCTTGCTTCGAGAGCTTTTCTTTCTTCTTCGTAACCGGGTTTGCCGAGAAGAGCGTACATATTCTTCTTGTATGCTTCAACACCGGGCTGGTCGAACGGGTTTACGCCGAGCATATATCCGGAGATCGCGCACGACAGCTCGAAGAAGTACACGAGATAGCCGAACGAGTATGCGCTTCTGTCCTTGACTTCGATAACAACGTTCGGTACACCGCCGTCCTTGTGGGCGAACAATGTGCCTGTCATAGCGGTTCTGTTGACTTCGTGCAGTTCTTTTCCTGCGAGGAAGTTCAGACCGTCAACATCGTTCGGATCAAACGGGATGAGAACAGTGTCGTCGGTGGACTTGAAATCAAGCACGGTCTCAAACATCGTTCTGAGTCCCTGCTGGATATACTGACCGAGGGAGTGAAGGTCTGTCGAGAAGATAACGGATGCCGGGAAGAGTCCCTTTCCGTCCTTGCCTTCGCTTTCGCCGTAAAGCTGCTTCCACCATTCGCAGAGCATCTGGCAAGCCGGCTCGTATGTAACGAGCGTTTCTATTGTCTTACCCTTGTTGTAAAGGATGTTTCTGATAGCCGCATAACGCATTGCGTCATTGTCTTCGATAGATTCGGACGAGAACTTTACTCTTGCGTCAGCCGCTCCCTGCATCATGGCGTCGATGTCGATTCCGGCTACAGCTATCGGAAGAAGACCTACTGCCGTTAGAACGGAGTAACGTCCGCCGATGTCATCGGGAACTACAAATGTTTCGTAGCCTTTCTTTGTCGAGAACTCTTTGAGCTTGCCGCGGCACTTGTCGGTAGTAACGAAAATTCTTTCGCGCGCGCCTTCTTCGCCGTACTTCTTTTCCATGAACTCATGGAAAATTCTGAAAGCAACTGCCGGCTCTGTCGTTGTGCCGGACTTGGAGATCACGTTAATGCATACGTCTTTCTTTTCGCAGATCTTGAGAACGTCAAGAAGAGCGGACGAAGACACGCAGTTGCCTGCGAAGAAGATCTCGGGCATATCGTCGTCTTTAAGATCGTTGTAAAGAGGGGATTTGACGAACTTAACAGCGGCTCTCGCGCCGAGGTAGGAACCGCCGATACCGATAACGACAAAAACGTCGCACATCTTCTGAACCTTTTCAGCGGTCTTTTTGATGCGAGCAAATTCTTCCTTATCATAGTTTACGGGGAGATCGAGCCACCCGAGAAAATCGTTGCCTGCACCCTTGCCTGTTCTGACAATACGGTGCGCGGCTTCGGCTACGTGACCGATTTTTTCGATTTCACCGGGGTTGATGAATCCCTCGAGAAATTTCTCATTAAGTTGTACAGCCATTTTTTGTTTCTGTCCTCCGAAATAATATCTCTTTAACGATAATATTATTCGATATTATCATCACTTTATATAATACACCATTATGCAGATTTTTTCAAGAGAAAATGTATGTTTTTTTCGTTATTTCAGAAAAAATATTCCGAATAACCGCGAGAGCATTCCGAAAAAACCGATTCGTTCTATGTCTTCCGATGCTTTTATCTCGGTTTCTGATAATATTTCACTTCCACAGGAATATCTTACAGTCCCGACTGTGTCACCTTTTTTTATGGGCGCGGAAACGGAATCGGAGAGAAGAAATTCTTTCTTTACGGCTTTACTCTTCCCTTTTGCGAGTAACGCTTTGTACGGCTCATATTCCGTTGCACAACTGTCTTTCACGCCCCCGCATACCGTTAACTCGCCTGAATCGGTGTTTTCATCGGTATATAAAGAATAGTTCGCAAAACCGTAGTCAAGGAGCTGTTTTGCGGCTTCGTTCCGTGCGTCCCTTGTAGGCGCACCCATTATGACGGCTATAAGGTGCATTCCGTCGCGTTTTGCAGTCGCGCTCATGCAGAACCCTGCCTTTGAGGTCGAGCCGGTTTTTAGCCCTGTCGCACCGTTATAGAATCGTACGAGCCTGTTCGTGTTTGTAAGTCCGAACTCTCCGTTTCTTATAGTGTCCATCCAAATAGTAGAATACTCCGTAATCTTTTCGTGAGACAAGAGCGCCTGAGACATAAGCGCAATATCGTAAGAACTTGTCAAATGCTTTACAGTATCATCGTCAAGTCCCGTAACGTTCTCGAAATGTGTATTCACCATACCGAGTTCAGCCGCGCGTTCGTTCATACGGTTTACGAACGCCTCTTCGCTTCCGGCGACTTTTTCGGCAAGAGTTACAGCCGCGTCGTTTGCAGAAGCTATAACAACGGATTTTAATAAGTCTTCTGCTTTCATCGTTTCTCCCGGTTCAAGAAAGACCTGCGATCCGCCCATTGATGCCGCGTATTCGCTCACCGATATTTCTTCGTCGAGTGAAATGTTTCCGCAGTCGACTTCCTCCATAAATAACAGTAGTGTCATTATTTTAGTGACCGAAGCAGGTGGAAGTGCCGAGTCGGCATTTTTCGCATAAACGACAGTTCCCGTCGACATATCCATGAGGACAGCCGACTTCGCGTTCACGTCAAACGGGATATTGTCCGCGCATTCGGCAAAAACGGGCAAGACAAGGAACAAGAGCATAATAACTGTAAGAACAGAAAGAAAAACTTTACGCATATTTTACTCCGACAGAATACTTTTGTTCCGATTATATTTACGCTCTGTCCGTATTATGCAAAAAAGCCCGATCTGATCGGACTTTTCGTGTTCTGTTTTATCAGCTTATGCGGCGAGGTACCTCTCAAGCCAGATCGACGCTATTTCCATAGCTTCGTTTAGACCGTTCTTCATGCCTTCTTTAACGGTACTGCCGTCTTTTGCGAGAAGCTGAATGTATACCATGTCGGGAACGTTCTTTCCGTTATATTCTTTTTCTGTCATAACGGTCATCTGAACAAAGTATTTGTCCTCAGTACTTCCGTATACGATGATATTGTCTTCTCTTACGAGAGGTCTGTTCTTGTAAAGAACGAAGTCTCCGTCAACTGTTGATTGTACATCCTTTTTGTCTACTACCCAGTCTGCCATTTTATCTCTTCCTTTCGGTTATGTTCTTGTTTTTCTTAATTATATATTATTTTCCTCCGCCTGTCAAGAACAAGAACGTACTATTTTATTCTCAGAAGAGTATCTGCGAGATAATCGACTTCGTCCACGGTGTTGAGATGTGAAAAACTCACTCTGACCGTACCGCCGTCAAGTGTGCCGAGAGTTCTGTGCGCGAGAGGGGCGCAGTGATATCCGCATCGGACGCATATCCCTGCCCTGTTCAGTCGTTCTCCGATTTCCGTCGTTGTGAAGCCGTCTACCGTGAACGAAACGACCGAACCGCAAGTTTCCCCGTGGAAGCGGAACCTCTCATCACGTGAAAGACGGCGGACGAGCATAGCGGACAGTGTCTTTTCTCTACGTGAAATGTTATCGAGACCAACTGAATTAACATATTCTATTCCCGATTTCAGTCCGGCTATTGCAGGAAGACCGACAGTTCCGGCTTCGAGCCGTTCGGGGAGCGTATCGGGCATCGACCTGTCGAGTGAATGGATACCGGCGCCGCCCTCGATCAGAGTGTTATATTCTGCCTCTTGAGATGAGATAAGCATACCGCTTCCCATGATCCCGTAAAGTCCCTTGTGCCCCGGCGTACATACTGCAGTAGCGTCAAGAGATTTCATATTGATCGGTATATGCCCTGCGCTTTGTGATGCATCAACGATCAGACGAGCGTGCTTCATCCGTGTGAGTCTTCCGATTTTATCGACCGGCAAAATCTTTGAAGAGATATTCGATTGATGTGTCGCAATAATGACGGTTTTGTGCGGAATTATAAGTTTGTCGAGACTATTGAGCGTATCGTCGTCACTTCCGGATGCGTCGTAGACTCTGAGTGAACACAGACCGCTGTCATAGACTGCGACAGACGGACGGTAAGTCGCATTGTGAGCAAAATTATCTATCAGTATCCTGTCGCCGTGACGGACGAGTCCTTTTATCGCATAATTGAGCGCGTGAGTCGCATTATAAGTGAATATTACATTCTCTGGCTCTGCGCCGAAAAAATCCGCGGCTGTTTCGCGTGCGTCAAACAAAAGCTCCGACGCTTTATCCGAAAGACTGTGCGAACCTCTTCCTGGATTTCCTCCGTAATATTTTATCGCTTCGTTTACGGACATTATAACACATTCGGGCTTCGGAAAAGTCGTCGCGGCGTTATCGAAATAAACAGTTCCGTTCATATTCTCCGCCCCATTATATCTCCGTGTCTGATGCCGTTTCTGTCAAGAACAGACTCGAGCGCGTGTACATTCATACAGGCAACTCTCAGCCCTACAGAACAGCCGTGCTGTGTGAGCGACGGATCGACCGATACAGTTTCAGTCGGTATTCCTGCTCTGACAGCCGCTCTCCGTCCTTTTTCCGCCTCGGTTCGTGACCGCATCGGAATTATACATTCTCCCATATTGTTTTCTCCTTGTTTTTGGTTATCTTCTGTGCATAGTATATGAACGCCAAGCGTCTCTTGACACGGCTCTTCTTATTGACATCCGAACGACGTTGTTATATAATACGAATGAAGAAAAATAATCGGAGATAATGATGAAAACCGGAGAAAGATACACTGTAAATATAACCGACACAAACGAATCCGGACGCGGGATTGCGAAAACCGACGGAATGGTCGTTTTTGTTCCGGGACTTGTCTCGGGAGACAGCGCGGAGATCGAAATAACGGAAGTGCGGAAGAATTACGCCGTCGGAAAAACTATTCGGATAATAGAAAAAAGTGTATACAGGATCGCTCCGATTTGTCGTGACTCCGAAAAATGCGGCGGATGTACTCTCTGCCATGTATCTTACGAATACGAAAACGAAATCAAGCGAAACACGGTCAGAAATGCACTGCGCCGAAACGGGATCAGGTTTGACGGTGTGACTGAAACAGTTTGCGCTCCGTCAAGAGAGGCGTACAGAAACAAAGTTACATTACATTACGATAATAAAGCCCACCTCTTGGGATTCTACAGCGAAGAAACAAACGAAGTTGTGCCTTTTTCGGGATGCAGGCTTCTACCGGAGGAATTCAACGAGATAACAGCTTTTCTGAACGACAGCAGTTCTCTTTTGGATGAATGCAAACCGGAAGAAGTAATGCTGAAGTCGTCGTCTGACGGAAAAGTTTCTGTTTTTGTTAAAACAAACGGCGATATTTCTTCTCTTTCGGATTCACTGACGGTTCAATTTCCTTTTGTCTCTACTGTCTCTACATACGATAATGCAAAAGGAAAGTATGTTACAGGCGAATACCGCAGAGTTAAGATGCAGTTTTCCGCTCTTTCGTTCCGTCAAGTGAACGACGACGCATTTTCTTCACTGCTGGGTATTGTTTCAGATATGATAGACAAAACAGATTTCCGCGTCTGCGCCGATCTGTACTGCGGTTCGGGTGTGATCGGATTGACGCTTGCAAAGGAACACCCCGAGAAACAGTTCTATGGGATCGAGATAAACGAAGATTCTATCCGCGACGCGAAGAACAACGCACTGGAGAACGGAATCGAAAATATAAAGTTTTATTCGGGAGACGCGGCTTCGTTCAGGCGAAACATTCCGAAAGATAATCTCCCCGATACTGTCGTAGTCGATCCTCCGCGTGCAGGACTGTCTGACAAGATGAAAAGTGAGCTTGTTTCACTTACACCGGAGCGGATGATATACGTTTCGTGTAATCCGCAGACACTTGCAAGGGATATAAAATACTTCATCGAGAATGGGTATTCATTAAAATCCGTCACGCCGGTTAATATGTTCCCGATGACAAAGCACGTGGAATGCGTTGTACTGATCGAGAAATAGTGAAATCAATGGAGCAATTAAATGGAACTCAGAAAAATAGACAAAAACAACGTCTGGAAAATACTTAAACTGAAAGTACGTGAAGATCAGAAAGATTTTGTCGCAACTAATACAGAGAGTATTATCGAAGCATACGTCACTATTACTTCGGGTGGAGTTGCACTTCCATTCGGGGTTTACGAAGACGGTGAACCCGTCGGATTTGCGATGATCGGCTACTCGTCTATCGGTGACGAAGACGAACCGTCAGTCGCAGACGGAAACTACTGCCTGTGGCGGTTTATGATCGACAAAGACAAACAAGGAAGAGGGCTGGGCAAGAAGGCACTTTCGGCAGTTCTCGACTATATCCGCACTTTCCCGTGTGGAGACGCAAAATGCGTATGGCTTTCCTATGAGCCGGAAAACACTGCAGCAAAGTCACTATACGAGTCGTTCGGATTCCGTGAGAACGGCGAAACGGACGGCGACGAGATCGTTTCCGTGCTTGAGCTTTGAGAATTAGCTGAATATAAATAGGTGATAAAATGAGTAAAAGTAATAACGCGCACTCCTGTCCGTACGCTCAGAAATGCGGCGGATGCCAGCTTCAGAATATGGATTATGAACGTCAGCTCGCGTATAAACAGGTGACTGTTATAAAGCTGCTCGGCAAATTCCACCGTGTAGAGGATATTGTCGGTATGGAAAATCCTTACCACTACCGCAACAAGGTCGGCGCCGCATTCGGGCTGACGAGAGGAATGAAGATCATATCCGGCGTATATCAGTCAAGCTCGCACAAGATCGTAAATGTCGACAGATGTCTGCTCGAAGACGAGAGGGCTGACGAAATAATCGTCTACATACGCTCTATCCTGCCGGACTTTCGCATTCTTCCCTACAACGAAGACACCGGCAAGGGTTTCCTCCGTCACGTTCTCGTAAAGCGTTCGGAGAAAACAAAACAGACAATGGTAGTGTTTGTCGGTGCGAATCCCGTATTTCCGCAGAAGAATAACATCACAAAAGCTCTTGTCGATGCTTTTCCGGACGTAACGACTGTTCTATTCAACATAAATCCGAAGAACACAAGCATGGTGCTTGGTGAAAAGGAAGAAATCCTGTACGGTCCGGGGTACATCGAAGATATTCTCTGCGGATGCAAATTCAGAATATCGGCGAAATCGTTCTATCAAATAAATCCAAAAGGAGCGGAGATTCTCTACAATACAGCAATCGGTCTCGCGGCACCTACAAAAGAAGATACACTCGTCGACGCATACTGCGGCACTGGTACTATTGGGATCGTCGCCTCACGTCTTGCCGGAAAAGTGATCGGTGTTGAACTGAACAGAGACGCGGTACGGGACGCGAAGATCAATGCAAAGCTAAACAAAGCGTCAAACGCGCATTTCTACTGTGACGATGCAGGTCGTTTTATGACATCCCTTGTCGAGAGCGGCGAAAAGATCGACACAGTAATAATGGATCCTCCGCGTGCAGGAAGTTCGAAAGAGTTTACGGACTGCCTAAAACGCATTTCACCGAAGAAGATCGTGTACGTTTCCTGCAATCCCGAAACACAGGAGAGAGACATTTATGCTCTTATTAAAGGCGGTTATACGGTAAAGAAAATCGTACCCGTTGATATGTTCCCGATGACACGGCACGTGGAGACGGTTGTCCTTCTTTCCAAGGGCGAAATCGACTCAAAAAGAATCCGCGTAGAGTTCCCTCTGGACGATATGGAGATCACAGCGTTCCGGGAGAAAGCCACCTATCCGCAGATCAAGGAATATGTGTTTGAGCAGACGAGCTTGAAGGTTTCTTCCCTGTATATTTCGCAGATCAAACGCAAATGTGGGATGGAAGTTGGCGACAGCTATAACAAGCCGAAATCTGAGGATGCCAAGGTACCGCAGTGCCCACCTGAAAAAGAAAAAGCAATCATGGATGCACTGAGGCATTTCGGAATGATTTCGTGAGAGTGAGAAAGGAATACTGACTATGAGCAAACTGATTTCCTGTGAATTCAACATCGACACCGCCTGTGTGGAGTTGAAATACTCCGACGGTACCATGATTTCTATTGATACCATCGCCGTGGAAAATGAGATCGCAGATAATATGGTTCAGCGGTCAGAGCTGGACTGGCTGATCTACAATAAGCCGCTGGAATATGCCCAACTTGTACTTGGAGAGGATTTACAGACATATCTGAAAGGCAAGCCAGAACACAGGCTTGCAGATTGATTTCATATTTTATATTGGCAAAAGCAGCAGCGGGATACTTGTGCATCCGGCTGCTGCTTTTACATTTGCGATTATTATTACGGTTATTCCTGACATGGAATTTCGACAAAGAAGCGGTTATAACCATCTCTGCTTTCACACCATATTTTCCCGCGGTGTTCCTCCGCAATGCTCTGCGCGATGGAAAGACCGAGTCCGTAGCTGTGGTTCATTGCTCTTGCCTTATCCGCACGGTAGAAGCGTTTGAAAAGTTTCTTTATGTCTTCATCACTGATCGCTTCACCTTGGTTCGACACTTCCAAAAGGCAATGCCTATGCGTTCTGCGGCTCAGCTTCACGATGGTTTCTCCGCCAAGTGCGGCATACTTCGCTGCGTTATCGAGCAGGATGGAAATGAGCTGTTTCAGATGCGATTCAATACCGTTCACACGGATATCCGGTTTGATCTCATACCGCAGCGGCAGTCCCTTTTCAAAGAATACCGGCTCGAACGTCATTGCGGCTTCCGATACAATGTCGCTGAAAGACGCAGTACTGTATTCCTCTTTGACGCTCCCGTTGTCGATTCTTGCAAGGTCAAGAAGATTCTCCACCAATCCTCTCATTTGACAGGACATGGTGAGGATGCTGTCCGTCAGCGTTTTTCGGTCTTCCTCCGGGCAATCCGCCGCGTGAAGAAGCTCCGCATCCGTCATAATGACGGTCAGCGGTGTTTTCAGCTCGTGGGAAGCATCCGCAACGAACTGCTTTTGCTGCTGCCATGCGAGGTCAACCGGCTTTACTGCCCATCTTGCCAGCAGAATGCTGATTCCAAGGAACAAGAGAAAAG
>JAZUKN010000080.1:0-2510 GCA_045643285.1 Eubacteriales bacterium | reverse complement strand
TAATGTCTATCGCTTAGCCGAGTTGAGTAACAACATCATCGACCAATGTGTGGCTCAGGGTGTTCCGTTCGCCCGCGAATACAGCGGAATGCTCGCCAACCGTTCTTTCGGCGGCGCACAGGTCTCGAGGACGTTCTACGCGAAAGGACAGACCGGACAGCAGCTTCTCCTCGGTGCGTATGGAGCGTTGAGCAAAGAGATAAACAAAGGAACGGTTAAGATGTTCACACGCCGTGAGATGATGGAACTCGTCGTGGTTGACGGCAGGGCGCGCGGCATCATAACACGTAACCTTGTCACTGGAAAGCTTGAAAGACATTCGGCACACGCTGTGATAATCGCCACGGGAGGCTACGGAAACGTCTTCTTCCTCTCGACAAACGCGATGTCGTCAAACGGTTCCGCGATATGGCAGTGCTACAAGAAAGGTGCCTTCTTCGCCAATCCGTGCTTCACGCAGATTCATCCGACATGCATTCCGGTTCATGGTGATTATCAGTCGAAACTGACGCTTATGAGCGAGAGTCTGCGCAACGACGGACGTATCTGGGTTCCTAAAGATGAAAAGACAGCCGAACTTCTCCGTCAAGGAAAGATAAAAGCCTCGGAAATACCTGAAAATGAACGCGATTATTATCTTGAGCGTCGTTATCCCGCCTTCGGGAACCTCGTTCCGCGTGATGTCGCATCTCGGGCGGCGAAAGAACGCTGCGATGCCGGCTTCGGCGTTAACAACACCGGACGCGCCGTTTTTCTTGACTTCAAAGAAGCTATTGAACGCCTCGGAAAAGATGCCGTCGAAAGTCGTTATGGAAATCTTTTCGAGATGTATGAACGCATCGTTGACCAGAATCCTTACGACACGCCGATGATGATTTATCCTGCCGTTCATTATACTATGGGCGGTCTTTGGGTTGATTACGAACTTCAAACAACGATAAAGGGACTTTTTGCGGCCGGCGAGGCCAATTTCTCCGACCACGGCGCAAACCGACTCGGTGCCTCGGCATTGATGCAGGGATTGGCCGACGGTTATTTCGTTCTTCCATATACGATTCAGAATTATCTCGCCGACCAAATCGCGGTGCCTCATATATCAACTGATTTACAGGAGTTTGCTGATGCGGAGACGAAGGCACAACGCCGTATCAACATGATTCTCGACGTGAAGGGAGAAGAGACAGCCGACAGTATTCATAAAAAACTCGGACACATAATGTGGGAAAAAGTCGGGATGTCGCGGGACGAAAAAGGCCTGAAGGAAGCCGTAGCCGAGTTAGACGATTTGAGAAGATATTTCTGGCAGAACATCAAGGTGCCGGATGTCGATGGCGTCAATCCGGAACTCGAAAAAGCCTTACGCGTGGCCGATTTCCTTGAGATGGGCAAACTCATCGCGACGGATGCTTTGATGCGTGAAGAATCGTGCGGCGGACATTTCAGGACAGAACATCAGACATCGGACGGCGAAGCTATGCGCGATGACGATAATTTCCGTTTCGTCGCCGCATACGAATATAATAATGAGGAAGAACCTCATCTTCACAAAGAGGAACTTTCCTTTGAAAACATCGAACTGAAAAACAGAAACTACAAGTCATAATCATATACGCGAATCATGAAATTCATCCTTAAAATATGGCGTCAGCACAACGCCGACAGCAAAGGCGGCTTCGAGACATACAAAGTGGAAGATATTCCGCCGGAGGCTTCTTTCCTCGAAATGCTCGACATTCTCAACGAAGGTATCGTGAGGAAAGGCGGCGACCCGGTGGCGTTTGAACACGATTGTCGCGAAGGTATATGCGGATGCTGCGGACTTTATATCAACGGACATCCGCATGGCGGCTTCAAAGGAACAACGACGTGCCAGCTGTGTATGAGGAAGTTTAAGGACGGAGAGACCATCGTCGTCGAACCGTGGCGTGCCAAGCCGTTCCCTGTCATAAAGGATTTGATGGTTGACCGCTCGGCTTTGGACAAGATAATTCAGGCCGGCGGATACGTCTCCTGCCATACCGGCGGCGTCCCTGATGCAAATGCTGTCCTCGTGAGCAAACATGATGCAGACCTCGCGATGGACGCGGCTTCGTGTATCGGCTGCGGTGCCTGCGTCGCCGCCTGTAAAAACGCCTCCGCAATGCTCTTCGTGGGAGCAAAAATATCGCAACTCGAACTCCTTCCGCAAGGTCGGATTGAGACTGAGGAAAGAGTGAAGAAGATGGTCGCCAAAATGGACGAGTTAGGCTTCGGAAACTGCTCAGACACAAGGGCTTGCCAAGCCGTCTGCCCCAAGAAAATCAAGGTGACGAACATCGCGAGGATGAACAGAAACTATCTTTGGGCCAAACTTAAAGGCAAACACTGATTTCCGTAATGAATATTCTCACTTTTGATGTCGCGGAATGGTTTCAACTGCCTGAAAATCCGACGAAAGAAGACGATTGGCTGACTTACGAACCGCGTCTCGAAGCAAATACGGAGCGCGTTTTGCGCATCCTTGACGAGAC
>JAZUKN010000079.1:0-1512 GCA_045643285.1 Eubacteriales bacterium | reverse complement strand
TTCTCGGATCCGCAGCGTAAGGTTCGGCGTAGCCTTTGCCGTCAATCTGCTTCAACGCCTCGTCCGCCGTGCCGTCCAATTTAAATTCAAAAACATAGACGTAACCGTCAGTCTCGACGATGATGTCGGCGCGGCCTCTCGAGTTTTCCTTTTCAGTCAAAGCCGTGTAGCACGACAAAAGCCTGAATATCAAATATAAAGTGTAATGATAGTGGCTCTCGTAGCTCCACGCGCGTTCCTGGTAATTGGCGTTGTAAGGTATGGAGGCGAAGAAGCCGGAGAGCGCGTCGCGGAGGTCGTCGAGGCGGCATTCGTCGAGCATGTCGTTGATGTCGAGCACAAGGTTTTTCGGGTCGTTCCTTGAGCCGCAGTAGTTGTTCGCGAGCAGCGTCACAAAGCCGTTGCGCACCTCGTTGTTAGGGAAGTCGAGCCGGAACTGCATCCTTTTTTCGTTGTAGCCTTTTATCGTGAGGTAGCCGCTCTGGTATATCATCGCCAAAGGGTCTTCCGCATCGGCCTTGTAGTCCATGAAGTAGCTCTTCACATACTGCCGGCTCAGTATCTCCTGCATGTCGGTCTTGTTGCGGTCAAGCAGGCGTATGAGGTACGTCGGAGTGCCCGTCACAAACCAATAGTCGTCTATGTTTTTGTCGTTCAATGCATTAAGGACACTATACGGGTTAAAGATGTCAAGCATCTCCTCCGAAAAGTGATAGCCGTCGTACTGTTTTTTGAGGCGGATGTACATCTCTTTCTTTGAGCACTTCTTTTTCTCCGCCATCGACTCGATTTCGGCGTCAAAATATGTTGTGAGTTCGTCCTTCGTGATGCCGCACAGCGCGTCGAACTCGCTCTTCATGCTGATGTCCTCCGGCTGGTTGAAGCCGCTGAAAACGCTCACCTGCGAAAACTTGGTGACGCCCGTCAGAAGCACGAAGCGCAGATGTTCGTCGGCGGCCTTGAACGTGCCGTAGAACTCTTTCAGCACGGCGCGGTTCTCGGCCTCCATCGGCTCCATGAGAACATCGAGCAGCGGCTTGTCGTATTCGTCGATGAGCACGACACATTTCCGGCCGGTCTGACGGTGCGCTTCGGCAAGAATGTCGGAGAACCTCGACCCCGATTTGTCGATCTGTTTCTCTATTCCAAGCTGGCGTTCCCACTGAGTGAGGCGTTTGTCAATCTCCTTTTTAAGGTCGCCTTCAACACCATAGCCGCCCTGTGCGAAGTCAATCCTGAACACCGGATACTGCACCCAGTCCTTCTCCAGTCCCTCGATTTTCAAGCCTTTGAAAAGCTCTTTCTCTCCTCTGAAATAGCTTTCAAGCGTTGATATTAACAGCGATTTCCCGAACCTGCGCGGACGGCACAGGAAGCAGATGTTTTTTTGCGCAAGCTGGTAAACGAGGTCTGTCTTATCCACATACACCATGCCCTCTTCGATGATTTTGCTGAACGTCTGGGTTCCGATCGGGTATTTCATAACGTGATGTTTTCTCAGGCTGCAAAATT
>JAZUKN010000078.1:0-1748 GCA_045643285.1 Eubacteriales bacterium | reverse complement strand
CAAGCCGAATAACACGCTCAAACGCTCCGAAATGACGGCTATAATCAACCGTGTAGCAAAGCTCTGCGGCAAGGAAACAACAGGCTTTGACAGTGAAGTGACATTCGCCGATACAGCATCGCATTGGTGCAACAAGGAACTCGGTTGGGCTGTCCACAACGGAATAGTAAAGGGAACATCCGCTACAACATTCTCTCCCGAAAACACTCTTACCGTTGAGCAGACGATCATGATGATCTGCAGAACGTACGAAGCTCTGAAATAAGATATGATCAAATAAAAGGACCTGCTTTTATGAGTGGGTCCTTTGTCGTTTTCAATAAAAAATTTTTATAAATATTGTTGAACTTACTAATTGAAAGAAAATGCCGTTTGCGATAAAATTCTAATGTAATCTTTGGACAAAGAAAGGACAGAAAAATGAAAAATATCAGAAAGATCACCGCACTTGTGCTGGCATTATTAATTCTTTCGGCATGCCTCGCTGTAAACGCAAGCGCCGCTATCAAGGAAAAATACGCGGTAGGCTCGATTGTGTACATCCGCTACAATGAAACCGCTCCGAATATGGCAGAGGGCGTTATTGACGATTCATGGGGAGAAAAGCTCATCCGTATCACGAAGGACAACTATAACTCCGGTCTGTACGCGAACGTGTTCGACTACCGCGATCCGAAGCCGGACGATACATACGTTGATATGTGGGCGACATTCGATAACGAAAATATGTATTTCGCTTTCTTCACGAACGATACGAATCCGCTCGGAAGCAAAGACGGCGGTGACAGCGTATGTCTCATGATGGAACCCGGTAATACTTCGCTGACTTACATCTGCGAAGCCGATCCCGATTCCGCATTCCTTCACACATATCACACCGCAGGCGCAGTTCTCAGTGAGGACGACTTCACGCCGTATGATTTCGGTGAAAACGAGGAACGCCAGCTCACATGGCTCGAAAAGGACGGCGGTTTCTATATCAAGTACAATGTCCCGTTCAAATTCTTCGGAATCAAGGAAAAGGACCTCGAAGAGGGCTTTACGATGAACTTCAACTTCATGCGTAATATTCTTTCCGTTCCCGATCATTTTGCGTCCGGCGACGGCTATCTCTACTGGGGCAAATGGTTTACGAAATTCCCGAACAAGGGTAATTACTACGTTATAGATTCATCAAAGGCAAAGACTCCGAATACTATGGTATTCAAAAAGTCGAACACAAAGCAGTCAGTCGGCGAAAAGCTCATGACGGACGCAGAATACGCTGAATTTATGGGGATCGCAGCGACCGAAGTGATCCCGGAAGTACCGCAGGATACGCCGGATGAAACAGAAATAAAGGAAACTCCGTCGTCGTGGGCGCTTGAAGAAGTCAGCGCGGCTATCGGAGAGGGACTTGTTCCGGTACAGCTCCGCAGAAAATACACGCAGGGCATCTCCAGAGCCGAGCTTGCGTCTGTCTTGTCTCTTCTTCTCGATAAAGTTTACGGCAAAGCTCCCGAAAAGAACGACGCGAAGTTCAACGATACAACAGACGCAGACGTTCTCAAAGCCGCAAACCTCGGTATAATCAACGGATACGCGAACGGCGACGGAACAAAGGACTTCAAGCCGAATAACACGCTCAAACGCTCCGAAATGACGGCTATAATCAACCGTGTAGCAAAGCTCTGCGGCAAGGAAACAACAGGCTTTGACAGTGAAGTGACATTCGCCGATACAGCATCGCATTGGTGCAACAAGGAACT
>JAZUKN010000077.1:0-45369 GCA_045643285.1 Eubacteriales bacterium | reverse complement strand
ACTTTCAGAGTGATCTCGCTCTATTACTTTTAAGAGCTTTTTAATTTCAAAAATTCAAAAGAATTTTCGGAGCTTCTTGTACTTTTTCGTTGTTGTTCAATTTTCAATGAGCTTCCCGCTACCGGCTCTCGCCGACAGCTTGTATATTATATCACTTCGTTTTCCGTTTGTCAAGTCTTTTTTCAAAATTTATTTGAAAGTTTTGAACTTTTTTCCTGACCGGTTTCCCGTGATCACAGTCGGCTTTCGTCGACAGCTTTGTTATTCTACCACTTTACACGACTTTTGTCAAGCCTTTTTTCAAAACTTTTTTAAGATTTTTTCATCTTTTTTCTTCATTATATTATAACTGCCGAGCCGAGGACGTATTCGCCGCTTTCGTCGTACATAACGGCGAACTGTCCGGGCGACGGTGCGCGCTGTTCTTCCTCAAATTCGAGCACGCCGGTCATTTCCTCAGTCCTGTGAAACACCGCCTTTGCCGCTTTATGCGCGTATCTGATCTTCGCCATGCACGGTGTGTCACCGTCGAGTGCATTCGGATCGGACGGAAGAACAAGTCCCTCGACAGCAACACTTTTTTTGAACAGTCCGCCTTCGTCGCCGAGTGTTACGGTATTCGTTTGTGCGTTTTTATCAAGCACGAATGCGTGTTTGCCGAGCGCGATGCCGAGCCCCTTGCGCTGACCTATCGTATAGCACCAATAGCCTCGGTGACTGCCGAGAATTTTTCCGTCTGTGTCGATGTAATCTCCACCGATCGGCTGTCTGCCCGTGATTTTTTCTATCGCACTGACGTAGTCGCCGTCGGGAACGAAGCACACGTCCTGGCTGTCGTGCTTATGTGCGTTGACAAGCCCGTGTTCTTCCGCGATTGCACGGACTTCAGCTTTGGTCAGTTCGCCGAGCGGAAAATGCGCGCGTCTCAGCTCGTTCTGCGCCAGTCGTGCAAGCATATATGTCTGATCTTTTGCCGAGTCAACTGCGCGGCGCAGGAATGTATATCCACCGATTTGCTCAAGCCGCGCGTAGTGACCTGTCACGATGCTGTCGCAACCGTGTTCATCCGCGTATTTCGCCAGCAAACCGAATTTTATCTCGCGGTTACACACGACGCACGGGTTCGGAGTCCGTCCGGCGAGGTATTCTTCAGCGAAATAGTCTATGACTGCGCGTCTGAACTCTTCTTCGGCGTGGATGCACGTATGCCGCGTGTTCATCCTTTCGCACACCGCGCGTGCGTCGCTTACCGCTTGTTCGTCCGTCGGTTCGGTCAAAATCAGCGTTACGCCGAGCGCGTCTCTGCCGTATTTCTCTTTCTCTAAAAGGAGAGCGACGCCCGAATCAACGCCGCCGCTCATTGCAATTATATCCATAACGTTCTTTCTTGGGACTCCGTCCCAAACCCTGCCACCCTTTGAAAAGGGTGGACGGAAACTTCAATAAACATTTTCACTGGATTGTGCAAAACTCAAAATGTTTTCCATGTCATAACAGAATACAGTTTTAGATCCAACCTTTTACAAAAGGTTGGCAGGGGTGTCGGGGACGGCGTCCCTGACGGCAAATCTTCATTCCTCTATTATGTCGCAGATCGGGAGGATCTCGTAGCCCTCGGCGCGCACCCAGTCAATGAAGTCGCCGAGAATTGCGGCATTCGTGACGGATTCCGTATGGAAGAGGTAGACGCACCCCGGATGAAGTCCGGCTTTGACTTTCGCCATTGCGTCAGCGTACGAAAGCTGATTGTCGGTGTCGTAGTCCATATATGTGTACGACCACATTACGGTATGGTAGCCCATTTTTTCGGTCAGCGCAAGGACGTATTCGTTGCAGTTGCCGTACGGCGGACGGAAGAATATCATCGGGTCGGCGTCCGGAAACTGCTCGTAGAACATATCTTCAAGGTCTTCAAGCTCTTTTATGAACTCTTCCCCGGAAAGCTGATTGCAGTGGAGGTGGCTCACCGTGTGGTTGCCGACGATATGCCCTTCATCGAGCATACGTTTTATGAGGTCGTGCTCGTCCTCCACGTAGTCGCCCGTGAGGAAGAACGTGCCGGAGACGCCTTTTTCTTTCAGCGTATCGAGTATCTTCGGCGTAGGTCCGAATTCATAGCCGCAGTCGAACGTGAAGTAGCAGACTTTCCGTTCGGTGTCGCCTCTGTAGATCGCGCCGTACTTTTCAACAGTGTCGATCGTCGACTTTGATCTGTCCCAAACGTAGTTCACTTCTCCCGTCGATTCGTCGTAAGTCGATTTGCCACAGTACCAGTCGTCGGGCTGATCGTCAAAAGCAGTGCCGTAGAGATTTGCTATGTCGCCGATGTTCTTCTCACCGCTCTTGTCACGCTTCGGGAAGTAGAATTCGTACTTGCCGTTCTTGTATTCCCACAGCTTGCCGTCGGCTGTCGTTTTTTCGTCGGGCTGTTTCTCACCTTGTTCATCCTGCTTGTCAGACTCATCAGACTCTACGGGATCGACGGATGTTTCCGCGTCCTGTTCGTCGGGTTTCGGCTCTTGTTCATCCGTCTTTATCGGCGGATCGTTCCGTCCCACTCCGGCGTCGGGCGAGACTGTCGCGGCGTCTCTGAGGCAGGACGCGAGCGAAAGGCACACTATGGCAAGCGCGGCTGTAAGCATCAGTTTTTTTGAGGTTTTATTCATAATCGTTTTTGCTCCGATTCTTTTTCTTTCATTATAATATAATTATATCGCACCGCTTCCATAAAGTCAAGATAAAACGCCCGTCTGCTTGACAAAAAACGCGCGACGGAGTATAATATCTTTGCAGGTTGGGCTGTCGCGTGCCATGTTGCCGAAAGGTATTGGCATGAGGAAAGTCCGGGCATCGCAGGGCAGGATAACGGATAACGTCCGCCGAGGGAGACCTCCGGGAAAGTGCAACAGAAATAGACTACCCGATTCGTCGGGCAAAGATGGAAAGGCGAGGTAAGAGCTCACCGGCACGACAGGCAACTGTGTGCAAATGTAAACCCTATCCGATGCAACACCCTATCGCGGGGATTTTATATCATGTCTGCCCGACAGAACCGCGACGGTGGCTTGAGACGTGCGGTGACGTGCGTTCGAGATAGATGACGGCTGCGCGAAAGCGTACAGAACCCGGCTTACATGCCTGCCGGAAATGCTCTGCGGATTTATCCGTGGGGCTTTTTGCATTTTCACCGAACTTTCACACGGCTACTCTTGCAAAAAGGCAACGGAAATGATATAATGAAGAAAAATCACGGAGGTTTCTATAAAATGAAGTTATTTACGCGCATTATGGCAGGTGCGGTGGCGGCGGTATCACTGCTCGCGCTGATCTCCTGCACAAAATCCGAACCCGGGCACGTCGGAGAAGAGCTTGAAGGGCTTATCGCAATACAGCCGGAGTACGTCGGAGAAGAAGTTACGTCGACCGATCACGAATTCAAAAAAGAGGACTTCAAGCTGACTGCGGTCTTCACGGGAAGTCATTCCGAAGAAGTCGAGGACTTTGCGTGGGAGGTCAAGGGCATGGCTCAAGGCGTATACCTCATCGACTTCTACTACTACAACGCGGACAACGAGCTATATGTGCCGGTGAACATGGAGTTTTTTGAGTAAAAAGCCGAAAGAGAGCGAAATGCTCTCTTTTCTTTTTAATTGTGAAAACAAGAAAGAAAACACTGCGTGTTTTCGCTTTATTATATTCCGCTACGCGCGGGGCGGAAAAGAATAATTTGAAAACGTCCCACGACGTTTTCTTCCTTACAACAATCCTTCCGTCACGACAAGTCGTGACACCTCCCTTTACACAAGGGAGGCAAATTTCAAGGCGTTCGTATGATTTGTAGCCGTGAAGTATACCGAAATCGCCCGACGGAAGCAAGCCCCCCGCCCTACGGTATAAAAATAAGAAACACTTTTCCTGCGAAGCCGTAGTTTTCCGTCAAAAAAAGCACCTTTTACGGTGCTTTTTCTGCGTTTATTGATTTCTTGTTTGAAAACCACCCCATAGTAAACGGCCTATGGGGTGATCTTTTTATCTTTTCAGTAATTAAGGATTACAGTTAAAGATGAATTTGAATCATTCGGCTTTTACCTTATCGAATGCGTGGTTGATTGTGCCAACGATTCTCTGGTCGAAGAGCCATGTGATCATAGCAAGACCGCTTCCGTAAGGATCGAGGTTTCTCTGGAGCTTAGCGTTGTCGAGGTTAACGACTGTAACTGCTACAACGTCAACATCCTGATCGTCGCTACCTGTGAGAGACTTCTGAACTGTGTTGTTCGGGTTGCCGGCCTTATTGGTTCTTGTTGTGATCGGGAATTCGCCGTAACCGCTGTTCTTTGTGATGTAGTAACCTGTGGACTGGTTCTTGTTACCGCCCATGCCGAGAGGTGTAAGTTCAACGTGACCGTCTTCACCTTCATAGATCGCAACTACTGCTGCGTCAGCCCATTCACGGTGGACCGTGTAGTTGCCGAAGTCAGCATAAGCTGTGCCGAGCCACTTTTCGGTCATCCACTGGTTTGTACCGAGGATTGTGTAACCTGCGTGTACCCAGTTGTCGCCGTTAGCACCTTCGTGTGCAGCTTTCTTATCCTTGAGGTTGTAGTATGTCGTGTAGAGCTCTGTGAGGTCGTTTTCAAGGTCGCACTGGTTGTTGCCGAATGTGCCGAGAAGGAGCTCATAGAGTTCGCCTGCATTGTGAGGACCGCCTACGACCTGACCGTCAACGCACTCGTAGATGTAGTTAGCCTTCATGTTCTTGTTGGAAACATGAACAGTCTCTGTGTGGAGAGTTCTGAGGTTGAGAACTACTACGTCGTACTGAGTATTGCCGAGGAGGTTTTCTTCGTCCTGGCCGTATGTTGCGGAGATTGTGTAGCCCCACGGATGCTGGTTAGCATTGGTGAAGTATTCACCGGAGTTACCCCACTGGATCTGCCAGCCGGAAATCATACCGAGATCGGGCAGGTACCAAGATCCGAGGTCATTAGCGCCGTTCTCTCCACGACCGTTCTTATCCTTATAATCAGGGATCATAACGAGAGTATGGGATGCAGCTTCATCAGTGATGCCGAAGCCGTTTACGTTGCCTGCACGGAGACCAACGAAGATGTGAGTATGAGGATCTGTGCCGACAAGTCTGAAGCCCTGTACGGACCAGTCGGAGTCAGCAACTTTGCCTTCCCAGAATCTTACAGGAGAACCTGCAACTTCGCCCGGAGCAAAGATGAATACGAACTTTTCTTCCTGCATGTTAGCAGTAACGCCGTTTGTGGAACCCGGGATGGAGTCGCCACCGGCTGCTGTCCAAGCATCAGCGCCGTCGCCCCAAGAAAGCGGAGCAGGTCTCTTCTTACCCTGGTAGAGGTAGAACTGGATGTTAGCCTTGCAGAATCTGTAGTCAATGTAGAACCAGATTGCATCAAGGTTACCAAGAGTGATTCTCTGTTCGCCGGAGAAGTCTGTTGCAGTTCTATCAGCATTTGTGAACCTGAAGCCGGTCTGGTTCTGGCCGTTGATCTTATCAAAGATAGCAGCCTTTGTTACGCCGTAGGAGTTTGTTTCCTTGTTGTAGGAGAGGATCTGGAGATATGTGTTAGCTGTGAAGAGGTTAGAGTAGTCAGTATAGTTCTCTGCATAGTAGAACATATCGCCGAACTTCCAGTTGTCGCAAGAGTCGATTCTGACCTGCTTGTGAGAACCGTCAGCTGTATCCCATGCGTCGATTACGATGTAGCCTTCCTTGTCGATGCCGGCGAAGCCGTCAACGATGAAGAATCTGAGTTCTTCTGCACCGCATGCTTCAACGTAAACAACCTTTTCGTCAACAACGACGTAGGTTACGTACTGGTTGAAGAGCTTTGCAAGATATTCAGAGCCCATGTACCATACGCCATCTCTGTAGAATTCAGAGGTGAATGTGGAACCTGTAAGTTCATCATAAGATGTGGAGAATACCTGGTCGCCGATCGTTACAGTCTTCTTAGCTGTGCTGTATGCACGGAGAACGCCTGTAGCAACGTAGGTTTCCTTGCCTTCTTCGTACTCGCCGAGTCTTTCAACGATTGTTACTTCGTTTGTGGACGGCTGTGTACCGTAGATTACCCATTCGCCGTCAACGAGCGGCTGACCGTCGGATGTCCAGATAGCGTCTGCGCTGAGACCGAGGTAAACGATATCACCTTCATCAGAAGCGCCGCCGTTCTGGAAGGATACCCAACCTTCTTTGCAGCCCTTAACGTTTACTGTTTCGTGAGACTTGAAGGGGAATGTGCCGAAGGGTTCGCCACCGTTCGGAACGAGGCTGTAGTCTTCAATGTCGATACCTTCATTGATGTACTTGAGAGAAGCCTTAGTAAATTTCGGGTACCAGCATTCAGGCTTGTTCGGGAAGTAACCCTGGCACTGTTCAAGTGTATCACCAACTACGAGAGCGGATGTGTCGAGGATCGGGAAAGATGTGTTTGTCTTACCGAGTCTGTAAGCGTCATACATACCGTAGTCAGCTTCGCCGTCGCCGTTCGTATCGAACAGAGAGAGTTTTGCGTATGC
Source organism: Eubacteriales bacterium (assembly GCA_045643285.1). Taxonomy (GTDB): domain Bacteria; phylum Bacillota; class Clostridia; order Oscillospirales; family CAG-272; genus UMGS1696. The sequence goes on along the minus strand of JAZUKN010000077.1, from coordinate 38,817 downwards.
GGTTGTCTTGATTGTCTTAGCGTCTGCTACGATGTCATAGCAATCTGTGTATTCTCTAACGTATGTTTCGTTTACGTTGATCTTCTGGAAAGCATCTGCCTTAGAGAGATATTCAACACCAACAACCTTGCCGTCAGCATTGAACTTATACTGGAAGTATACGTCGAGGAGCTGGTTGTAGAACCATTCAACGCCGTATTCGTCAGCGCCGTTCTTCTTGAGAATGTCGCCTGTGTACCAGTCAACGCCCCAAAGCTCGTTGAGAGCGATTGTAGCGCCGTTGTCATCTCTGCACATCATGAAGTTGCCGGACCTTTCAGCAGCGTTGAAGTCGATGTAGCCGATGAGAGCTACTTCACCGAGGAACGCCTGGATCGGATACTTGCCGGCTTCCTTGCTGTTGACACCTGCGTTTACAACAGGATCAAGAGCGCAGGATTCTGCGGAAAGGATCTTACCGTCAGCATCAAGAACTACCTTGAATGCAGCGCCGAGAGCGAGTTCGTCAGCATGTTCGCCTTCGAGGCCGAATGTAGCAGCCGAAGCAAAGTATCTTGCAGAACCGAGCTTGCCTGTTTCGCCTACGATAGCGTACTTAACATATCCTTCAGCTGCCTTTGTTTCGCCGCCGCAGAAGATGCCGCCGTCAGTTGCTGTGATGATAGCGATCTGGTAATCGTTTGTGATACCGAAGTTCTTAAGGCCGAGTGTTTCGCCGTCAGCCTTTTCAGCGAACAGAGCGTTGAAAATGATCTGAGCAACAACTTCTCTCTTAAGTGTTTCTGTGTATGCAACACCCTTGATGCCGGCTGTGAGACCGAGGTCGTCAGCCTTTTCAATGTAGCCCCAAGGATATGCGAGACCTGTGTAGCCGAGTGCACGAACTGCCATTGTGAGAGCATCTTCGTACTTGATACCAGCTTCGGGAGCGAATCTGTTTCCGCCAACACCTTCGATGATACCCTTGTTAGCTACGTAGGAGATAGCGCCGTAGTAATTCTCGGCTGCTGTTCCTGCGAGGTCAATGAACTTGGATGTGTTTTCCGGACCGTCTTCCCATGCAGCGTCGTCTACCCAACCGGTGCAGATTCTGCCGATGAAGAGAGCCATTTCGTAACGCTTGATGTCATCATAAACACCAAGTGTGTCGCCCTTACCGTGCATGATGTCATAGTTAACGAGGAACTTTACTGCATCATAGTATGCAGAATCAGCTTCGCTCGCCGGTGCTGCTGCTGTTACAGCGTCATCAGCGAAGATAACGCTTGCGCAGGAGACGATCATCAGGAGGGCAAGAATCAGAGAAAGAATCTTTTTCATCTTAATCTGTGCTCCTTATAAAAATGTGAAAAATTTGTTTTTGAAGTCAAAGGTGCCGTTTCACCTCTTCCTTCATGCACACATCATATCACATACGTTTTTTTCTTGCAAGATATTTCCGTGATGTGTAATATAAATGAAATATTAAAGTGTGTTTAGAAATAGAATCGAAAAATCCCTTTCCGCAGTCGTTCTGAGTGCAGAAAGGGACGGAATGTATTATATATAAATGAAGATTTACAGTGCAGAGGTGAATCCCTTGCCGATGATCTCACTGGAGTTGGAAATGGCGACGAATGCGTCGGGCTTGTTTTTTTCGAGAAATTCCATGAGGCGGCTCGCCTGTCTCTGCCTGACGATCGCCATAACGACGCGGTTTTCTTCATTGGTATACGCGCCGACTGCGGTTTCGATCGTCGCACTGCGGTGCAGCTCCTTTACGATGAAGTCGCACACGTCGGTCGGATCCTTGCAAATGATCGTGAACACCTTACAGCGGTTGATCGAGGCTATCATGCCGTCGATGAAGATCGACTTCACGACAAGGCCGCAGATCGAGAAGAGACCGGTTTTGATATCGAACACGAAGAACGTTGCGGCGGAGATGAGCGCGTCGACGATAAGCAGTGCCGTGCCGATGTTTACACGCGCGTACTTCTTGACTATCATGGCGATGATGTCCGTGCCGCCGCTTGATGCGTTGCGGTCGAAGAAGATCGACGCGGCAATTGCGTGGCATCCGACTGCGAAGACAAGCTCAAGCACCGGCTCGTCCGTCAGCGGCTTTGAAAGGGGAAGGAAAAACTGCCAGAGGTTGATGAACAGGTCGGCGACAATGGCAACGTACGCCGTGCGAAGCCCGAATTCACGTCCGAGGACAATTGCACCTATTATAATAAGGATAATATCCATCGAGGTCATGAAAATCGACTGCGGTATCGCCGGGAAATAGTGCGTCAGCTCGACTGCAAGGCCTGACACTCCGCCGAACGAGAAGTTGTTCGGGAATCGGAAGAAATACATACCGACTGCCATGAGAAGAGCGGCAAGAGTGAGAGCGACGTAATCGCCGACGATGACTTTGACTTTTTCTTTTTTTGTTGTGGCTGAAGTGATCACAGCAACCTCCGAGAAATAGTGAAGAAGTAATAGTAAATAGGGAAGAGGTGGACAAAGAAAACGAAAATCTTACGTTCACTTTAAAACAAAGGGGTGTCAGATAAAAAATGAAGAATGAAGGATGAATAATGAAGAATGAATAATTAGACAGAGCGAACGAAGGATTTGCAGTTACTTTGTAACAAAGGGGTGTCCAGAGGGGGAATGTGCTTGCACCTTCCCCCTTTGGTCGTGTGAATTCACAAAGAGTCCGCGAAAGGACTCTTTGTGCGCCGTCCGCGTAGGACAAAAATACCGTCAAACGTTAGGTTTGGACAAAATGCGCCGTCCGCCCGTTCGCAAGCGAACAGGACAAAAAAGATAATTTGAAAACGACGTAAGTCGTTTTCTACCTTTTGCCGATATAAAGTTTGCGCAAATCTGGCGGCGGGAGCAAGCCCCCGCCCTATGGATAATAGGTGGGGTTTAGTGCGTAGCAGTGAAGTTTGCGCTGCGCGCAAGTTTTACTCCAGCACAAACGTCATCTTCACCGGGTTGTGGTCGGAAAACTCAAATCCCGTGTCGATGACTTCCGACGAAAGAACTTTTACATTATCCGATACCATGAATCCGTCCGGCGTGATGACATACTGCCCGAGATAGTACGGCGCGTCCGCATTTCTGCACGACGGAACCTTCTTCACGGGGTCAAACGGTGCGACAAGCGAAATATCCGTGAGGAAGAACAGGTCTTCCGGAAGCGGCTGTGCCCATGTGTATTTTTCGTTCGTCACTTCAAACAGCTCCGAGCCTTTTCCGAGCAGGTCTTTGTTGAAGTCTCCGGCACAGATCACATAGTTCCCTTTTTCGCACTCTTTCTGCATCTCGTCAACGAGGATACGCACCTGCTTTGTTGCGATAGTGCCGTCGCTCGTGTATGCCGAAAGGTGAGTCGAGAACACGACAAGCTCTTTTTCGCCGACGGGGATACGCGAAACGGCGTAGCACCTGTCAAGGTCAACGAGCTTCATCAGCGATTCTTCGATCGGAAGCGAATATCTGACCGATTCGGTGATCGGAAAACGTGATAACGTCAGAATACCGGACTTCGACGCGCCGTGCGGGCAGGTGAACGGGTAAAAGAGATACGGGCTGTCGTAGTTCTGCGCGAAAACGTGCGAATAACCGTCAAGCGAGTCCGTAAGTATCTCTCTCAGATCAACATGGTGGCTTCTGTCCGAATCGAAGTCAACTTCTTCGACAACGAGCAGATCGGGATTTTCTTCTTCGAGCAGATCGGTGATACCGTCCATGACGTTAAGCACGGATTCCTTTGAGCGTGCGCGGCTTTCCGTACCGCCGTCCATAAAGAAACCGAAATCCCTGGTGTATGCCGCGAATCCGATATTGTAGGAGATCATCGAGTATTCGCGTCCGCTCTCAAGCTCGCCGTCACATTCTCCGCTCACGTCAAGCGGCATATTGTCGGGCAGACGGTGGTATGCGATAAGCACATACGCAACGTAGCCGGCCGCGACCAGCACGACGATGAGTAAAATTATCAGTAGCGCTCTTATGAGCTTTTCGAGTGCGGAACGTTTCTTTGTCTTTTTCTTCATACAGATAAATCCTCCTAGTTATTTTTCATCAAAAATCATACCGTAGAAGTCGTAATCAAGAAGTCCTTTTGCAAATGTATATTTGTTTTTCACTATTCCCTTTATGCGGTCGACATATCCGTTCTCCACGGCAACGCCGTCGTTCGGAGTGAATACACCGCTCCGGGAATCATAATATCCCTTGTCCGTCTTCCACGAATAGTCGTGCCAGATAACGATCGGCTCGGTGGTGGAGAACACGTCCCTGCCCGTAAGGAGGCGCGAATCGTACTCCACGCCAAACAGATTCGAGAGCGTAGGCACGATGTCGAGCGAGTAAACGGGATCGGTGATCTCGACAGGTTCTTCCCTGTCTTCGAGGCATCCGCACCACATGATGAGCGCGTTATGATCTCTCTTCATGTTCGAGTTTGCCGTGTATCCGTACAGCTCGGCGAGGTAATCCTTATCCGTACCCCACGCGGCACTGTCTTCAAGTCCGTACGGGTAGTGGTCTGCCGAGATGACTATAACGGTGTCGTCGGCGATTCCTGCGTCTTCGAGCGCGCCGATGAGATAAGTCATCGCTTTTTCAAGTTCGTAGTTCGCGGCGTGGTAACATTTTATCGGCTCGGATGCGTCCATATCACTGAATGTCGAATAATTCTTCAGGCTCATGCTGTTTCCGCCGACGGAATATGCGCAGTGACCGCTGACCGTCATGAAGTAAAGGCTGAACGGCTTACCGCCCTCGATGAATTCCGGCATTATATAGCGGAACATTTCGTCGTCGCTTTCGGGCCAACAGTCGGTGACGCCTTTTTCCATTCCGTTGCCCATGCCGATGAATTTCGCGTAGCCGAAGTTTTCGTGCGTCTCGTTTCTGCCGTAGTAGGTGTACGATCCGTTATGGTATGCGGCAGTTTCATAGCCGAGGCGTTTGAGCTGACTGCCGATAGTCATATACATATTATGCCCGATGGTCTGTCTGACAGACGCGACCTTGTTGACAGGAAGAATGCCGGTGATCACCGAAAATTCGCCGGTGGACGTACTGCCGCCCCACGCCGGCTGATAATAGTCGTCGAACTTTATTCCCTTTGTCGCCATTCGGTACAGGGTAGGAGTACGTTCTTCGTCGATCACTTCGGCAGAGAACGCCTCGGCAGTGATAAGAATAAGGTTCTTACCCTCAAACAGTCCCGTGAATTCGTTCTGCTTCGACGGTTCCTCCGACGCGATATATCTGAACATATCGGCAACGGTCTTGTTCGGCGCGGTGCCTGCAAGTGCGGCGTAGTCTATATCAAGCCCGTTAAAGCCGTACACCGGAGGCGGTTCTTCGCCTGCTGTACCTGCGTCGGGCGACGGTCTGTCGTTTGACATGGCCGATGCCGTGGGGGTTATCACGACATTTGCGTCCGGCACGTCAAAGCCTATGGAGACGAAAGGATTTCCGAATATCGAGTAGAACGTATCAAGTCCGAGGGACGCGCCGCATCCGAATGTACGGACGGACGAGTCGAACGTGTATTCCTCAGTGAACTTGTCGCGGTACTGCTTCTGCGCCGTCATCACGAACGGAGACGAAACGAGCATGACAAGAGAAAGCACAGTACAGAAGATCGGCTGCCATTTTCCGCGGTGGGTTATGACTACATAGTGGCGGATCATGGGATAGAGCCACAGGAACACGGGAATATGGTAGAGAAGGATCATCGGGATGCCGCGCTTTATCGTGCCGGTGAGCGTGGAACCGAACTCGCCGACGACGTAACCCGTACCGGCGAGCATGGACGCAGGGTCCATATACGTGCGGTATGCGTTATTGACGAAGTACATGATCAGGAAAAGGACGGTTGCTATCTCGGCAATAGCGAAGCATACCCAGCGTGCGGCTCTGTGACGGAATATCGTGCAGAAAAGGTCGGCGAGAAAGCCCATGCCGAGAGAAAACATGACCATACCGACAGTCGGCCAAAAGGCGAACGTGTCTCCCGAAGTCACGCGGAGAATTATTTCAAGATAGACAAAGGTAAGAGGCAGGATAAGAAGACTGAAAAATCCACAGATACGCGCATAACGGCGTGCAGCTCTTTGTTCTTCTTCCGGAATTTCATCAAATTGATCCATAATTCTCCCCCTTTCTTCAAAACAGCGCATAATGTGATAGAATACATTATACTACCGAATTGTCAATTCTGCAAGGCAGGACAAAGAATATTTACAATAATGTAACGTCCGTGTGGGGTTTTTCTCAAAAAGTGGCGTTTGTACTTGATAAACAAAGGGATTTGTGGTATTCTTATGGAAGGATACTTGAATCTTCCACTGCGCGTGGGACGGTATGATTTTTCCAAACCTATCGTTTGGATTCGGGATTTTCCGCTGTGCGCGGGACTCCACCTATTATCTGTAGGGGAGGGGCTTGCTCCTGCCGTCGAACGACTTGCACATACTTCACATAGGCAAAAGGCAGAAAACGACTTACGTCGTTTTCGATTTCATCTTTTAGTCCTGTTCGCTTGCAAACGGTTCGTTTACGAACGGTTCGCTTGCGAACGGGCGGACGGCGTACAATTTATCCAAACCGTACGTTTGGGTTCGTTTTTCCCACTACGCGTGGGGCGCACAAGAGCGTACCGCGACGCTCTTGTGAATCACCGCGCCAAAGGGGGAAGGAGCAAGCTCAATTCCCCCTTTGGAATCCCCCTTGTTGCAAAGAAAGTGCGACGGTGAAGAGGATTTAGATCGTTAATAATAGCGCGCTGCCGCTCATTTTGAAGTAATAGGTAATGGTGAATAGTGAATAAGTAGACAGAGCGAACAAAAGTCTTGCAGTTTCTTTGTCACAAAGGGGTTCTTAGGGGGAATAGAGCGAAGCGACCTTCCCCCTAAGTCGTGTAGATTCACAAGGAGTCCGCGAAAGGACTCCTTGTGCGCCGTCCGCGTAGGACATAAAAAAACGAAAACACGAAGTGTTTTCTACCACATTGATCTAATAAAAAAGAAAAGTTATATTATTTTTCAAAAATAATCCCTCCGGAGGAATTTCTTATGCGCCTTTCCGAACTCACAAAACCGGGACTTCATTTTGTCTCGTCGCCCGTTTCCGTACCTAACGGAACTCACCTCAAAGCCGAAAAAGGCAGCCGTCTCATCGGCGGCAAAAAGCTGACCGCCGAACCTGTCTCCGCCGGACTCTGGTGCGTCGACCTCGCAAAAGCCGACATTGATCCGGCACCGTTCGTATCGCGCGGATTCGGCAGAAAGATCTCGCCGTCCCACAACGAGCTGTTCATCGACGGCAAGCCGCTCTTCCTCTCGCAGTACCCGAAAAGAGGCAGCTTCCTCACCGTAAAATCCCTCGGCAAAGAGCCGCACGTCGACGGTGAAGTCGCAGTCGGTCAGCTTCTCGACGGGTTTTACTACGACGACAAGCGCCCCGGAGAATGGGCAGACGGTCAGGAAATATGGATGCTCGGCTACTGGGACTGGGACTGGTCGCCGACAAGAGAAAGAGTAAAGTCGATAGACGGCGAAAAACAGTTCATCACCGTCGATATCGGAGCAGGGCAGAACAACGTCCGCGAGGGACAGCGCTTCTGCTTCTACAACGTCCGCGAAGAAGTCACAGACGATGGCGACTACTGCATAGACTTCACCGAAAAGAAGCTCTATTTCCGTCCTTATGCCGGCTTCGACGTGAAAAATGCGGAAATCATCCTCTCGACCTCCGACGAGCCGGTCTTCTCACTCGACGGCGCGAAAAACGTTGTCATCGAGGGCTTTACGATCGAGGCTTTCCGCGGAATGGGCATCAGAATCAAGAACAGCGACGGAATAATCATCCGCGACTGCGAAATAAAGAACATCGGCAACCGCGCGATCTGCGTCGACGACTCCACGAGAGTCACCGTGACCGAGTGCCACATCCACGACACTGGCGACGGCGGCGTCGCATACTACTGCGGAGACCGCAAAACGCTCACAGAAGCCGACTGCCGCGTGACATATTCGCACTTCCACGACATAGCGAAATGGGACAGATGCTACGAGCCGCCGATCCGTCTGTACGGCGTAGGACTCAAGGCAGAGCACAACCTCATCCACAACTGTCCGCACTCCGCAGTCCTGTTCGGCGGAAACGAGATCTCCGTCACAGATAACGAAGTACATCATGTCGTGCTCGAAACAGGTGACGCCGGCGCGATCTACGGCGGACTTGACTACACGTTCCGCGGAAACGAGGTCAGCCGCAACTTCATCCACCACGTCGGCTCCGTTCTCGGTCTCGGTGCAATGGGGATCTACAACGACGACGCAATAAGCGGTACACGCATGGAAAACAACGTATTCTACAAAGTACAGCGTGCGTGCTTCATGGGCGGCGGTATCGACTTTGTCGTAGACGGCAATATTTTCGTCGACTGCAATCCGTCCATTGAGATAGACGGACGCGGCAACGTCGACGTTCCGATGTGGCGCAACATGGTAAAGAATCTGCTCTATCACAAGTTCTATTCGATAGAAGACTCGGACGTAAAGGCGACAGACGACCTTTATATGCACAAATATCCGGAGCTGAAAAAGATCGACGACTACTACAAATCAAGCCCTGCGCCGTTCATTCCGGCAGAAGCACTGATGCAGCACAACATCTTCTGCTCAAAGGAGAAAATAAACTACTCCTGGGCGAGCGAGGGCGGTTATTACACCGAATACGACAACATCGACGTGACGCGCGAAGAGCTCGCTAAGTATCTCACGCCGCACCAGCTTGAAGTAATATCGAAAGACTGATTCATTTTATCGGCAGGAGGTTCAGCAAATGAAAATCACAAGGACAGCCGCGCTTTTCTGTGCCGTTCTGTCGTTTTCTCTGCTTTTCTGCGCCTGCGAAAAAAAAGAAACCGCACTCGATTACACCGTCCACGACAGCATCGATGAAGCCGTACTGCCGGAGGAGAAAAACTACGACGATTCGACGACGAGGCTCGTCAAGGAGATGTATTCGGGCTATGACTACGCCGCAAGTGAGATAAATATTCTCTCGCTCTCCCCGGGGTCGTTTGCGTACGGTTACATTTCGCCCGACGCAAACGAGATATGGTACGAAGAGGACTCCGCAGAAGTCCAGCAGCACGCGGTATTTTCCCGTAATATCGCCACCGAAGACACGCTGAACGTCGTCATAAAGCCAACATGGGGCGGAGACGTGTACGACATTTACGACCGGTCAAAGATAATCGCAATGTCGGGGCTTGACGACTTCGATCTTATCCTGACAAACTATTTCCGCGGGCTTTTGTCCGGCACAATGGGGTACTACCGCAATCTGTACGACGTAAAAACGCTCAACATGGATGCGTACTGGTGGGATCAGAAGTTCATCGACTGCTACACGTTTGAGCATAACCGTATCTACGGCATCACAGGCGACGCGGTGATCTACGACGACCTGTCGTTCAAGGTGATGTACTACAACACCGCAATGGTCGAGAACTACAACCTCCCCGATCCGACGCTGTACGTTGATGACGGAACATGGACGCTTGAAAAAATGGTGGACATGGCTGGCGCGGTGACGAGCGACACAAACGGCGACGGAATAATGAACAGCTACGACACATGGGGCATCCTCGACAACGACGGGGTATTGATAATCGCCATGTTCGACGGGTGCGGTGTACATATCGCCGACAAGGACGAAAACGACGTGCCGTACCTTGCGACAGAAAACGAGACGTTCGTGAACACGGTGCAGTACATATTCGAGCACGTCGCGCGGAGCGGCTATGTATTCAGCGGTAACGAAGACGAAAATCTCGAAATCTTCAAGGACAACCGCGGGCTGTTCGTCGAAGGCTCGCTGACGCATCTGTTCGTTCTGAGGGATATGGAGGAAGACTTCGGTCTGCTTCCGCTTCCGAAGTTCAACGAGCAGCAGAAAGAGTATTCGTCCGTCATAGCACCCGGTCAGCTTACGGCGTTTTCGCTGCCTACGACCGTCAAGGATACCGACAAGATCGGAGTATTCCTCGACTGTCTGAGCGGTTTTTCGACAGACACGGTCGACCGCACGCTGTACGAGGTCATACTCGGCGCGAAGCTGATCCGGAACAAGCGCACGGTGGAGATGCTCGACTATGCGTTCGACTCGAAGTTCTACGACTGGGCAAAGGATATAAAATGGGCGTACCCTATCTATCAGGCGATGACCGACCAGGGACACGCGGAGCAGTTTTATTTTGTATCGCAGATAAAGAGCGTGACACGCATGACGAAGTCGATGCTCAAGATGCTGCTGAAGGGATATTCGTTCTACAGCGAAGGCTACAAGCCGTAAACGGCTTTCGACTGCGCAGTATACCACACTGTTTAACAGTAGGGCAGGGGCTTGCTCCTGCCGCCTAATTCAACCAAACCTAACGTTTGGTGTTGTTGTGTCCTACGCGGACGGCGGACAAGCCGGTATTCGACTTCGTCGAAACCGACGCGACCTTCTTGTCCGCCGTCCGCCCGTTCGCAAGCGAACAGGACAAAAAGATAAAATCGAAAACACGAAGTGTTTTCTTGCTTACAACAATCCTTTCGTCTCCGCAAGCCGTGCCACTTCCCTTCACACAAGGGAGGCTTTTTGAGACATTCGTGCGGTTTGTAGCTGTGGGGTTTGCTGAAATTGTTTTGCGGCAGGAGCAAGCCCCTGCCCTACAGTGAAAAATATTATCCCGTGCGAAGCCGTGTGTCTCCGTGCGAAAGCGCGTTTTCCCCTTTTTGCGACGCAAAAAATCCTTATTTGACAAATCCCAACGACAGTGATATAATATGATAAAATAGAATTTGTTTATGCTTTTTCGCAAATCAGCATAGCTTAAAATATGACGGAAGGTATTTTTATGAAAAAGAACACGCTTATCATCGTCATCATCGCAGTTCTCTGCCTTATACCGACAGTCGTCGCGGTGGCAAATTTCAAAACCACCAAAGATGCGCCTGTCGATATGAGCACCGCCACAACAATCACCCTGAACGACATCGGCGGCAGAACTTACACCTTCGACAAAGCCTCCGCCGACACCGACAAAGCCGGACAGGCAGACGCACTCATCAACTTCTTCATGCAGACTGAGAAAAACGCGACTCAGATAACGGGACTTCCGGATTCCCTCCTCGGCGAAAGATTCTATAAAGTCACCATGTCGAACTCGGCAAGAGAAGAAAGCTACGAATATTACTTCTCGTCCGATCCGTCGACCTGCTACTACAGAGCGCAGAACGGCAACACTTTCAAGATCGCCGAGAGCGACGCAGAGCTCTTCCTCTCGACGGCTTATGCAGAAAGCGTATTCTCCGATTCCCGTCTTCCCACGCTGACTGTATCGGGAACACAGACCGTCACGCCCGATTCGGCTGTATGGCAGTTCAGAAACAACTCCGGCTCGTTCGTGGATGCCGACACATCCGACAAGATCAAAGCAGAAACAGAAACTTTTGATCTCGCAGGCGGTCTTGATCTCACGTTCGACTCCGAGCCCGACTACTGCCACATAACAGTAAACGGCGAGAGTGGCGAAAAGCTCTGGGAGGGTATGCTCAACGAGATCAGCACGATCTCCCTTGACAAGACAAAAGCCGTAAACATTGCAATAGACGCAAGGTGGTACGAGGATTCCTCACGCGGCTTCTGCGGTCACATCGGATATAATTTCTCGACTACTCTCACGGCTCCGGCATCGTTCTATATCGGCATGGACACAGTAGGTGCCGGCAACTTCATCGCAGTTACCGCAACGAACGTCCTCAAGCCCTCCGCAGTGGAGCTTACCTCCGATATGCCGAAGACTATCGCGCCCGTGTTCTATCCGGCTGAAAACAACATGGCTGTCGCACTTCTGCCTATCGACACCGAAACTCCGTCCGGCACATACACTCTCACGTTCCGTTACGGCGGCTCGTCCGAGGATATCGCGCTGAACGTTGAAAACGGCGGCTCGCGTTCCTGCGGACTGATCATTTCCGAATCCGTCCTCTCGACGAACCGCTCCGATGAGGCGCTGAACGAATTTGCCTCCGTCGCAAACGAGCTTATGGCAAAAGGTAGCGAAACACGCCACTTCGACGGCTACTTCCTCGAAGGCGTCGATTCTCCCTGCACAATCATCCGCGGCTTCGGTCTTGAAGTTCACGTCAACAACTCCTCGACTCCGCTCTATCGCAACAACGGCGTTGACTACAGCGCGGTTGCAGGCACGTCTATCCTTGCCGCAAACGACGGTGAGGTCGTCTACGTCGGTATGCTCGACTACTCCGGCTACACAGTCGTCATCGAGCACGGCTACGGTCTGAAGACTTGGTACTACAACCTCGGCGACACGTCGGTTGAAGTCGGTGCTGAGGTCAAGCGCGGCGACAAGATCGGTGAAGCAGGTGCAACGGGCTTCACAAGCGGCTCCGGCGCACACGTCGCAATGTCCGTCGGTTCAACGTTCGTCCGTCCGTATGACACATGGGCAGACAGCGACATCGCCGGCAAGGTCATCATCCCGAAGATCGACGAATAATCCTTCAAAAACCGAATCATACTTCCGAAAAACATCCGAGCTGTCGAAAACTCATTCCCGTGAGTACGCCGACAGCTCTGTTATTAAAGAAAAGGTATTGTTATGATAAACTTGATCACAGGAGAAGCCGGAAGCGGAAAAAGCCGTCTTGTCTGCGATATGCTGTGCGAAGAAATTGAGCACGGACAGCGCGACGTCGTTCTTCTTGTTCCGGAACAGCAGGCGGTAGAGTGGGAAACGCGCATCAGCTCCATTCTGCCCGTTTCGTCGAACCTCCGGCTTGAGATCACGAACTTTACGCGCCTTGCGAATACCGTGTTCCGCGAATACGGCGGTCTGTCCGACACTCTGCTCGACGACGGCACGCGCTCGCTCATCACATGGAAAGCGATGCTCTCCGTCTCCGAGCGGCTGACAACTTACAAAACAAGCGAAAACGGCCACGGTGACAGAGCGATACCCTATATGCTCTCGGCGATAGATGAGCTGAAAGAAAGCGGCATCACGCCGAAATCCGCCGAAGACGCTCTCGCCGAGCTTGACGGACTTAATTCGTCCGACGGCGACGGCAAGGGGATGTTCTCCTCTCTCGTCTCGCGCCTTTCCGATGCGGTCAACGTCTATGCGGCGTACAGCGCGATCCTCGCCGACGGAACTATCGACCGAAACGACCTCTTTTCAAAACTCGCCGACACCCTGTCGTCTCACCCGTTCTTCAAAGGCAAGGCGGTTTTTGTCGATTCGTTTTTCTCGCTGACTGCGGCGGAAGAAAAGATCCTCTCGCTCATCATGCGGCAGGCGGACGACACAACGGTGACGTTCACTTGTCCGTCGGACAACAGTGCGTCAGACCGTATCCACTTCGGCGAGACAAGGGAATATTTCAAAAAAGTCCGCTTCATGGCGGCGCGCGAAAACCTGCCCGTGAAGATAATACCGCTCGGCGAAAACAGGCGGCATTCGTCCTCAAATGAACTTGCGGCAGTCGAAAAAATGCTGTTCTCACCGGAAGAACTGCCGAAATACGACGGCGAAAAAAAGTCGGCGGACGACGTACATATAATAAAATGCGCCGACAGATACGACGAAGCGGAAGCGTGCGCGTCCGTTATACTGCGGCTCATACGCGAGGGCTACCGCTACTCTGATATAGCAGTCGTCGCCCATGACATCGGCTTATATGAAGGAACTGTCGACACTGTCCTCCGCCGCCACGGGATAAAATGCTTTATCTCCGAGTCGTCCGACGTTTGCGCGTCCCCTGCGGTCAGACTCGTGCTTGCGGCTTTGTCCGTCGCGTCCGGCGGCTGGCAGAGAAGAGACATCATCCGTCTCATAAAGACCGGCATGACGCCCTCTCCGTCTTTCTCCGATGAAACAACCGAAACGGACGGAAACCTCGCACGCCTGTCGGCAAATCTGTTTGAAAACTACACTTACACATGGAACATCCGCGGTCGGCGAATGTACACCTCCGAGCCGTGGACGATGAATCCGGACGGATTCAGAAAAGAAATAACGGACGGCGGGCGTGAAGTGCTTTCCCTCGTGAACGCATACCGCGACGCCGTGATAAGGCCGCTCGATTCGCTTCTCTCACTGTTCGGTGACGGGCGCGGAGTGGCGTCGGTGCGTGAGATCGCCGAGAGGATCGTCGTTTTCGCGGAGGAATACGGTGTCGCCGCTTCCCTTTCCGCGATGAGCGATAATTACCGTGCCGCCGGTATGCCGAGAGAAGCCGAGCACGCCGCGAAATCGTGGGATTATGTATGCGAAATACTCGACAAAATGGTGGCGGTGGTCGGCGACAGTCCGCTCAACGTCACGCGCTTTTCGCATCTGTTCTCGCTCGTCGCATCCGACATGGACAAAGGCACTATCCCGACGGGAGTTGACGAGGTCGTTCTCGGCTCCGCGTCCGGCGTGCGTTTTGACGAAGTAAAATGTGTGATCATGCTCGGCGCAGTCGAAGACGAGTTCCCCGGAAATGTGACGGACGGCGGCACATTCTTCGACGACTGCGACAAGGTCGCGCTTGAATCGGTGGGACTGACGCTGTCCTCTCCCGACACGTCGGTACGGCTGGCGCGTGAGCATTTTATGTTCTACCGTGTTGCTTCGTCTGCGACGGAAAAGCTGTACGTCCTCTGTCCGACGGGCGGCGTGACAAATCCGTCCTCGGGAGCTGTGGGGATAGATAAAATTCTCTCGTCTCTCGGCAAAGAATGTGTTTCCGTTTTCGGAAAAATGCCGCTCTCCGAAATATTGTACGACAAAGAGACCGCGCTGTATCTTCTCTCGCGCCGCACGGACGAAAACGAGCTGGCTCTTCTCCGCTCGTTCGCCGGAATAAAGGAAGACGACGGCGTAAAGCTCACTGCGGAATCGGACAGACTCGACGTTCCGAAAAAGAGCGGCGAGCGAATGAAGCTCTCGCAGACGGCGATAGACAGATTCGTCCACTGCCCGTTCGGCTACTGCTGTGAAAAGAAAATCAAGCTCGATCCGCAGAAAAAAGCCGACATCGGTTCGTCTGACATCGGCACTTTCGTCCACTATGTACTTGAAAAGCTGTTCTGCACCGTCCCTGCCGAAAAAATCGCGTCCGGCGAGATAACAAAAGAAGAAATATCGGCTTTGACCGAAGAAATAATCGGCGAATACACCGCGTCCCTCTCCGAAAACGGCGGACTCGGAAACGGCGAATACGACGGACGGATAAAATATCTGCTCATGCGCGTATCAAGATACGTTTACGTCTTCGTCGAAGCTATCGCCGAGGACATCCGGCAGAGCAAATTCGTTCCGACGGAATTTGAGCTTCCGATCTCGGCGTACCCCGAAGACGGCATAAAAGCGACAAAATCGCTCTCGTTTACGACCGACGACGGCTGTACCGTCCACCTCGACGGCATTGCCGACAGAGTTGACGTGTACGATTCTCCCGACGGAAAGCGTTACGTCCGCATAGTCGACTACAAAACGGGAGAGAAGAAATTCTCGCTCGACAACATCTCAAGAGGGCTTGACATTCAGCTTCTCGTCTATCTCTTCTCGGTCTGGAAGAACGGACTGCCGGACAAGGGCGGACGGGAGATACTTCCTGCCGGTGCTGTCTACTTTGCCGCAAAGACGAAAGCAGGACTTTCGGATTCCATATCGGACGCGGACGGCAACAGGCGCGACATCATCGAAAACATCGGTCACAGCGGCGTGCTTCTTGACGACGAAAACATACTCCGCGCAATGGACGGAGAACTGAGCGGACAGTTCGCGCCAGTAAAGGTCGAAAAAGGATCTGTCGTTGCCGCAAAGGATTCGTTCCTCGTGAGTGCGGAGAATTTCGGAGAGATATACAACACTCTCGCAAAAGCTCTCACCGACATAGCGGACGAAATACGTTCGGGAACAGCCGACGCAAAGCCGAAAAAGAGAGAAAACGGAACTCTCCCGTGCCTGTACTGCGACTACGCACCCGTATGCCGCTCGGCAAAGCACGGAACTGAATGATAAAACGGAGGGATGCAACAACATGAGTGACAATTACACCTCCCCTCAGCGGTACGCCGTTTTTGAGGACGCAGGAAACCTGCTCGTCTCTGCGGCTGCCGGAAGCGGCAAAACATTCACGCTGTCCTCACGCATAGTCGAGCTTATCAAATCGGGCAAAGCCGACATCGGCGAGATCGCAGTCGTGACATTTACGCGAGCCGCCGCACAGGACATGAAACGCAAGATCGGCGACAGAATAGTCAAAGCCGCGCTTGATCTGCGCCCGACCGATCCCGTCGCCGCCGCACGGCTGATGCGCTCGTCAACCCTCGTGCCGTCCGCCGACATATCGACTATCGACTCGTTTTTATATAAAATACTCCGCAAATACTTTTCTTCTCTCGGACTGTCGCAGGATTCGCGCCTCATAGCGAACTCTCAGCTCATCGAGCGGATGAAAGCCGAGACGATGCGCTCCGTTACCGACGATCTTTTCGAGAGCGGTGACGAAGATTTTCTCACGCTTGCCGACACACTCGCAACGGTGCGCGAAACGGAAAAAATCGACGAAGAGCTGTTCGTGCTTGCAGGAAAGCTGTCGTCCGCCGGACTGACGTACTCCGCGCTCGACGATTACGCCGACACGCTCATGAACACCGTAACGGCTGAGGATTCGTTCCTCTCTTCCCCGTTCGGAAGAGTCTATAAAGACCTCCTTGCAGAAATGCTCCGCCACTACGGTGAACTGTTCTCGTCATATTCGGAAGAGATGCAGTCCTACCCCGAAGTAGAAGAAAAATACGGAAGCGACTGCGCCCTGAAAGCCGAATGGTTCAAAAATGCGCGCACTCTGCTTGACGGCGGCGATTTTTCCGCGCTGAAAGAGATGTTTCTCTCGTTCCCGAAAGAAAAGCTGTCTCCGCTCAGCTCCAAACACGCCTGCGAGCTGTCGGATGAATTCAAAGACGTACGCACCGAAGCGACCAAAAAAATCGGAACGCTCGCCGAAAAAATGAACAAGGTCACATCGGGAGAGCTGATTCTCTCGCGCGACAAGACCGTGACCGTCCTCCGATCGGCTTCAAAGGTACTCGCCGAATACAGCGCACGCTACGAAAAGAAAAAGCGCGACCTGTCGATGCTTGAATTCAGCGACCTCGAAGCGCTGTCAGTACGCTTGCTGATCGACGGTGACGGACGACCTACAGAAGCCGCACGGGAAATCGGCTCGCGCTACAAGTACATCTTCATCGACGAATACCAGGACACGAACCGCACGCAGGACGCGATCTTCCGCGCACTTGCCTCGGACGCTCACCGATTCATGGTAGGCGACATAAAGCAGGCTATCTACCGTTTCCGCGGCGCAGACCCGTCCGTCTTCTCGGAATACCGCACGAAATGGCAGTCTCTCGATCCCGAAAACGACGGCGGTTATCCGTTTGACGCGGACAGTGGGCGAGTGCTTCACATGAGCAACAATTTCCGCTCGTCCGAGCCGGTGACGAACCTCACGAACGCCGTGTCCGACTATCTTCTTCCGTTCGGCGGCATACCTTACGGAAAAAGCGACGGGCTTATCTGCTCGCGCACAGGCGGAGACGATACTTCGTTTGAAGACAGTGAAATAGTTCTCATCGAAAAGAAAAAGAAAAAAACCGGCGAAAAAAGCGAAGACGGCGGCTTAAATCCCGAAATCGAATACGTTGCCGACAGGATAGCCTCAATGATAGGACGGCAGAACGGGGAGAAGATATACAGAGCCGGCGACTTTGCCGTACTTCTGCGCTCGAACAGTAAGCTGACCGAGTTCCGCGACGCACTGCAAAAACGCGGGATCCCTGCGTTCATCGAGCGTGACGAGCCGCTTTCCTACAGCCCCGCCGTAATGCTCGTTATGTGCGTACTCGGCTTTATCGACAATCCGCTCCGAGACGTTTACACCGCCGGTGCGCTCCGTTCTCCGCTGTTCGGATTCACGCTTGCCGATCTTCTCGCACTGCGCGAAAGAGCCGGAGACAAGCCGATCTATCTCGGTCTTCTCGCGTGTGCGAACGACGACACAGCAAACGGAACATTACGCGAAAAATGCGCGTCCGTCGTTCGCTTCATCGAAAAAGAGCAGACCGTCTCGCGCGGAATGAGCGCGAAAAAGTATATCGAATACCTGCTCGACGAAATATCTGTCTTCTCGATCGACGGTATCCGCGAAAACGGAAGCGAGAGGGATGCCGTCAACCGTCTTGCGGCCATGGCAAAGGATTTTGAAGCGAGCGTTTCCGGCTCGGTCAACCGCGCGGATCTTTCGGCATTCATCGAATACGCGGAAGAAGCTCTTGCGTCAGGTGAGAAGAGCGGAGACAAGCCCTCGCGCTCGTCCGAAGCGGTTTCCGTGATGACCATACACAAATCAAAAGGCCTTGAGTTCCCCGTCTGCTTTGTTTGCGACTGCGGACACTCGCTCCACCCGACCAACGAAGCCTCAAAAACGGTGCTGTTTGAAAAGTCTCTCGGCATCGGGATGTACGTCCCCGACAACAGCGGACTGACGATGTGCGACACGCTCTTCAGGCAGGCAGTCAGCATAAAACAGCAGAATGAAGACACCGACGAAGAAATGCGTATCTTATACGTTGCGCTGTCCCGTGCGTGCGACAAGCTGATCGTGACGGCGAAAACGCAGTCGGCAGACTCGCTCGTAAAAAAGACCGAAACCGCGGCACGGCTGTACGACGGCTATACCGTAAAGAATGCGTCGTCGTATATCGAATGGATACTCGCTGCAGTGGAAAAAAACAAGCCGGCGCGTGTATCGGTGAAAATCTACTCGGACGGAGAGGAATTTGCGCTTACCGCCGGTCAGACAGGCACAGAAACGGCTGAAACAGTCGCCGCCGTCCCGCTCACCGAAGAGGAATTCGCCACCCGCGACGGATTCTGCTACCCGTACGGTTATCTCGCGTCCCTGCCGTCGAAGCTGACGGTATCGAAGCTGTCGCCTACGATCCTCGACGCGGACGGAGAAGACGAGATCGCCGATCCCTCCCGCGCGCTCGACAAACCCGAAGCCGCGCCGACGACGGATGAGATAAAACTGAAAAAGCCCGACTTCATGACGGGCGAAAAATGGGCGACGGCGAGCGAAAAAGGCAGTGCGACTCATGTATTCATGCAGTTTGCGGACTTTACGAAACTGCGCGAGAGAGGCAGTGCGGCAGAGCTTGAGCGTCTCGTCACTCAAAGATTTATTTCGTCGGCGAACGCGTCTCTTGTGAACATGAAGCAGATCGAGCGGTTTGCGGGCAGTGCGCTTATGGACAAATTAAGCCGTTCGCCGTTCGTTAAGCGCGAGTTCCGATTCAACGTGCGCATGGATGCCGACGGTTTCACCACTGACGAGGAATTAAAGAAAAAACTCTCCGAAAGCGGCGCGAAAGTAACGGTACAGGGCGTTGTAGACTGCGTGTACCGCGATCCCGACACGGGCGAGCTTGTTCTCATAGACTACAAAACGGATTCGATGACAGCCGAAGAGATGCGCGAGCCGCGTCTTGCGGAGGAAAAACTGCGCGCACGTCACTCCAGTCAGCTTACGTATTACAAAAAAATATGCGCGGAGATGTTCGGCGAGCCGATCCCACACGCATACGTCTATTCGACGGTACTCGGAAGAACAGTGGAAGTGTAATGGAAATGATATATCGCCGTGGGCGATATGATATACGGCAGGTACCGTATGATATACAGCTTACGCAAGTATGATATATTTTCGCTTCGCTCAAATATTATGAATACGCGACAGCGTATATCATCGCACGAAGTGCGATATCATACCGAAGGTATATCATCCGTTTGAAAAACGGATATCACCAAAAAATCCCCTTTGTCGTGAAGACAAAAGGGATTTTTTCTGTAGGGTGAGTAAAGAGAGTCGAACTCTTGACCTCCAGGGCCACAACCTGGCGCTCTAACCAACTGAGCCATACCCACCGTAAAAAGAAAAGCGCGCCTTGGCGGACTCGAACCGTCGACCTACTGCTTAGAAGGCAGTTGCTCTATCCAGCTGAGCTAAAGGCGCATTTGAAGCGAGTGATGGGAATCGAACCCACATAATCAGCTTGGAAGGCTGACATTCTACCACTGAACTACACTCGCGTTTCGCCGATAATCGAACGCTTTAATATAATAGCACACGGAAATGTGTTTGTCAAGGGGGTAGGGGGATATTTCTTGAAAAAGAAATAAAAAAAGATTTTTTCTTTTGAAATAATCTTCGTCAAGATCAAGGTAAGGAAGAAAACGTCGCAGACGTTTTCAAATAATTCTTTTTGTCCTGACGGACGGTCCATAAGGAGTCCTTTCGCGGACTCCTTATGAATCCACACGACCAAAGAGGGGCAAGGACGCTGGCGCGTCAATTTCCCCTCTTTGGAAACACCCCTTTGTTACAAAGAAAGTGCGACGATGAAGAGGATTTAGGTCTCTAATAATAGCGCGCTGCCGCTCATTACAAAGAAAACTTAATCGTTTATAAATGATAAGATAAATAATTGAGTTGCATTTACTCTGCAACAAAGGGGTTCTTAGGGGGAATAGAGCGTAGCGACCTTCCCCCTAAGTCGTGTAGATTGACAAGGAGTACGCGAAAGTACTCCTTGTCCGCCGTCCGCGTAGGACAAAAAAATGAATTCGAAAACGTCGCAGACGTTTTCTTCCTTTTGCCTATATAAAGTATGTGCAGATCGTTCGGCGGGAGACCGATGGTCTCCCCTACAGTGGGTAATGATATTTCGTGCGAAGCCGCAGAATTGTTGCAAATCCGCTGGACGTCGTGGGCGCCGTCCCCTACCGGAGGTGCGGTTCGCGCATATCCGCGAGATCCCGCCGGATCTCATCTTTTAATATTATATTTACAAAATGTTTATTGTAATCTCTCCGAGATTGCTATAACATATTATATGTAAAATTATCTGCCGGAGGCAGAAGAAAGGACACGCCATGTTCGGTTACGTCAGACCGCTCACCGCAGAGCTGAAAGTCGGTGAGTACGAAAAATACCGCGCCGTGTACTGCGGTGTCTGCCGCGAGATCGGGCGCACTTCCGGTCAGTTCTCCCGTTTCGCGCTGTCTTACGACATGGTCCTCCTCTGCTCCGTCCGCATGATCCTCGAAGACATCACTCCCGAGTTCGACTCACTGCGCTGTCCTGCTCACCCGATGACCAAACGCGCCGTGCTTCTGCCGAACAGTGCCACGCGCTTCACCGCCGCGGTTTTCGACGCACTCGTTTCATCAAACATCGCCGACGATCTCGCAGACGAGCGCGGACTGAAAAAAATCAAACCGCTTCTTCTCTCCCCTCTCGCCTCTCATCTCGGCAAATGCGCCGGGCGGGAGCTTCCTTCCGGCACGGACGAAAAGCTCCGCTCGCTTCTTTCGGAGTTAAGTCGGCTTGAGAGCGAAAAATGCCCGTCGGCCGACCTTACCTCGGACGCTTTCGGCGATGTGCTCGCGTTTTTGTTCTCGCTCGGTCTTGACGGCGAAAAAGCCGACGTTGCTTCCGCTTTCGGCTTCGCTGTCGGCAAATTCATCTATATATGCGACGCGCTCGACGATCTACCCGACGACATACGCCGCGACAGATACAACCCTCTCCGCTACGGCTGGGGTGAATACGCGCTCGACGGCGGCAAGGTTTCCCCTCTCGTCGCGGATTCGATAAAAACCGCGCTTCCCGTCTCGCTTGAGCCGCTTTCGGACGCAGTCGAAAAGCTAAACCCCACGCACCCTCTCACGCCGATCGTGAAAAACATCGTCTATCTCGGGCTTCCCTGCTCAGCGGACAGGATCATCTCCGGAAAAGCCCGTGACAAAAAGGAAAAACGTCGGTCGACAGAAGCCGACAACACATAAATCTATCATTCAAAAGGACAAAATATGAAAGATCCTTATCAGGTACTCGGCATTCCTCGCTGTGCCACTGACGAAGAAATCAAAAAGGCTTACCGCAATCTTGCGCGGAAGTATCATCCGGACAATTTCGTCGGAACTTCCCAGGCAGGCAGCAGCGAAGAGATCATGAAAGAAATCAACGAAGCGTACGACGCCATACAGAAAGAGCGTGCCGGTCAGTCGGGCGGCTCGTCCTCGTCGTACAATTCGTACCAGTCATCGGGAACGACATCGTTCGGTGAGGTGCGCCGCCTTATCAACGAAGGACGGTACTCCGAAGCCGAGATCATAATTGATTCGACACCTGCATCCGACAGAGGAGCTGAATGGAACTACCTCAAGGGCTGTCTGCTCACTCAGCGCGGCTACTACTACGATGCGATACGCTATATCGAGATCGCGTGCTACATCGACCCGTCGAACGCCGAATACAGAGACGCGCGCAACAGAATGCACAGTCGGTCCTCCGCTTACGGCTCGGCTTACCGCGACAGAAGCGACCGATCGGGTGAAGACTGCGGCACCTGCTGCGGCGGTAACGATCTCTGCGGCACCTGCTCGACGCTCATCTGCTGTGACACCTGCTGTGAATGCTGCGGCGGCGATCTCATAAGGTGCTGTTAAATGGGAAAAATCAAAACAGGACAAAACACTGCCGCGAGAAAAACGGCGTTCTGCGGAGTATTCGCGGCGCTGACGCTCGTTCTGCTCTATTTCGGCGGAATGACGGTGCTTGACCTCTCGGTCATACTCATCTGCTCGCTCGTTACCGTCGTCGTTATCATCGAAACGGGCGACAAGTGGGGATTTATCTATGCGGCGGCAACGTCAGTGCTTGCGCTCCTCTTACTCCCGTCAAAGCTGTACGCCGTCGAATACATTCTTTTCTCGGCGGTGTACCCCATAATTAAGCCGCGTATCGAAAAGATCCCGTCGAAATCCGTCGCGTTCATCCTGAAGATCGCCTCGCTTGACTTGATGCTCATAGGGTGCGTCCTCCTCGGACAGTTCGTTCTCCACGTCGGAGACGAGTTCTTCACACTCGGCGTGCTGACTGTCGTCCTCGGCACTGTATTCTTCGTACTGTACGATATTGTCCTCACGCGGTGCATCATATTCTATTTGGCTAAACTGCGCAAAACTGTCGGTCTGTACAAGTTTTTATAATGCAATATACACAAAAATAACTCCGTTTTGTTGACAGCGGAGTTATTTTTATTGTATAATATATTGAATAGGTATAATTGTGCAAGCTGTATCCACCGAGCGAACAAAAAGCGGAGGAAAACGGAAGGCTCAAAGGCCTTTGTGCTTGACTGAATTAAAATTTCATCCGAAAAGGACTTAAAAATATGCTCAGAAGTATGACAGCGTTCGGACGCGCGCGCAGAATGTCGTCCGACAATTCACTTGACATCACGGCGGAGATTAAAAGCGTCAATTCGCGCTACATGGACTGCTCCGTCAAGATCTCTCACGCTTATTCGTTCCTCGAAGAGCGTGTCAGAAAGTATCTCGAAACATCGGGCATCACGCGCGGCAAGGTCGAAGTTTACATCGGTGTCGACGTTCTCGAATCGACGGGTATGGAAGTATCTCTCGACACGGAAGCCGCACGTTCGTACATCGCCTGCCTCGAATCCCTCAGAGACACGTTCGGTCTGAAAGACGACATTTCCGTAATGCGCGTGGCGTCGAACAAGGACCTCTTTATCGTAAAGAAGCCCGAAGAGGACGCGGAAAAAGACTGGCAGGAGATCAAAGTCGTTCTCGACGAAGCGATAGCCGGCTTCAACGAAATGAGAGCACGCGAGGGAGAGAGGCTCTGCGTCGATATTCTCGCAAAGGCAGACGGTATCAAGGCGTGCGCCGCAAAAGTCAAGGAAATGTCGGAAGCGGACATCGCAGGATATCCGGCAAAGCTCGAAGCGCGGATACGTCAGATGCTCAAGGACTTCGACGTTGAAACTACCGAGCAGCGAATCCTCACGGAAGCGGCGATATTTGCCGACAAAGCGGCTATCGACGAAGAGCTTGTCAGACTTGCGTCCCACTTCGTCGCGCTGAAAGAGATTATAACATCGGACGAACCCGGCGGCAGAAAGCTCGACTTCCTCGTTCAGGAAATCAACCGCGAGACGAACACTATCGGCTCGAAAGCCGGAAACGCGGAGATCGCGCATCTCGTCGTTGACATGAAGACCGAGATCGAAAAGATCAGAGAGCAGATACAGAATCTCGAATAACGGACGGTAGAAAAAATGAAATTCATCAACGTCGGCTTCAACAACATGATAAACGCCGAGCGCGTTATCGCGGTGATAACATCGGAATCCGCTCCGGCGAAAAGGCTCATCCAGGAAGCAAAGGACAGCGGCAGAGCTATCGACTGCACCTGCGGAAGAAAAACGCGGTGCATCGTCGTTATGGACTCCGACCACGTGATACTGTCCGCAATACAGAACGAAACCGTCTCGGCGAGAATAAGCGGAAGCGGTGACGACGGAGAATCGGAGGACTGAAAATGAGTAAAAAAGGCATCGCATTCGTCATCTCCGGTCCGTCCGGAAGCGGAAAAGGAACGGTCGTCGAAGCACTGAGAAAAATCTACACGGACGCAGGCGTGTCTGTTTCGGCAACGTCGCGCAAACCGCGTCCCGGTGAAAAAGAGGGCGTCAGCTACTACTACAAGACGCGCGAGCAGTTTGAAGAGCTGATAAAAAACGGCGAAATGCTCGAATACACTGAATATAACGGCAACTACTACGGCACGCTCAAAGCGGAAGCGGAACGCATCCTCTCATCCGGCAAAGACCTGATACTTGAGATAGAAGTCAACGGCGGCACGGCAGTCGAAAAACTGCTCGGCGACAGATGCACGCTCATTATGCTCATAGCACCCGATTCCGACGAGCTTGAAAGACGGCTCAGAGGGCGCGGCACCGACTCCGACGACGTGATAAGAGGTCGGCTTGACAGAGCGCACGCAGAACTTGCACTCGCGCCGACATACGATTACATAGTCGTAAACGAGACGGGAGAGGACGCCGACCTCGCCGCCCGTGCAACAGCCGAAAAGGTGCTTGCGATAATCGAAGCCGAACACATGAGATCGGCTCGCAACGTCGGATATATCGGCGAACATTTTTGGAAAGAATAACA
The DNA here is from genome assembly GCA_045643285.1 of Eubacteriales bacterium. Taxonomy (GTDB): domain Bacteria; phylum Bacillota; class Clostridia; order Oscillospirales; family CAG-272; genus UMGS1696. Next base: position 13,631 of record JAZUKN010000077.1, on the reverse strand, counting down.
ATAAAATAAAAAACACAAAACAAAAAGAGGTTACAGACATGACAGAAGAAAAAAGCATGATCAATCCTACCGTAGGAGAGCTGATCGGACAGAGCGAAGACATCAACCGCTATGCACTCGTTGTCGCAACGGCAAAGACCGCGCGTATCATCACCGAAGAATACGTCAAGCAGAAGGACTATGCCGAAAAAATGGCTGCACGCGACGCCGACCGCAAGAACATCTACACTAATATGATAAAGAAAGAATACAGAGACGAAAAAGCCGTAAAGAACGCAGTAGACGGACTTTTTGACGGCGAATTCAAGATCGTCAAGCCCGACGGAACAGAAGAGTTCATCGGAAAAGCAGCAAAAGCTGATTGACTGCGTCAATCAAGTGAAGTTTTTCACTTCGTGAAAAGTGAAGTATTCGCGTGAGCGAATGTGAAATTCGCCTTCGGCGAGTGAAATTGTGCCTTCGGCACAGTTATGGTTGAAAAATTATCTCCGATAATTTTTCTTCCGTTTCTTTCGACGAAGTCGAAAACTTCACTTGCGCGCAGCGCATACTTCACGACGCTTCGCGTTACTTCTCTCTGCGAAGCAGAACTTATCTTTTTGCCGCAGGCAAATAACATTCTCCGGAGGTTCTCCTTGCTCGCTACAGTTTACATCCTCGACGTGCCGTATCATGCGGACAAGCCGTACACTTACTATATCCCATCGACAGTCGCCGGGCAGATCGAGCGCGGTGTTGTTGTCGACGTGCCTTTCGGCAGGGGAAACAGAAGCGTTACGGGGATCGTCACCGATATAAAGAGCGGCGAGCCGGACGACAGAACAAAGCCGATCAAATCGGCAGTCAGCGACGGCGTACTGCTTGACGGCGAAATGCTCGGGATGTGCCTTTTCTTAAAGAGCCACACGCTCTGCACATTCGGCGAAGCACTACGCGCAGTCGTTCCGTCGTCTGCGATGTCGAAAGTCGTCACGTACTACAAGGTCACCGACGGCATAAAAAGCATCGCGTCTCTCTCGTCCCGTGAAGAACAGCTCTACACGGCGGCACTCGGGAGAAAACGTTTCACCCGGCAGTCACTCCAGGCGGATTTCGACTTCGACGTATCAAAACCGCTTTCAAATCTCATCGACGACGGCTTCATCGAAAAATGCACCGAAGTCAAAGGCAGTGCAAAAGTCCTGCACTCGCGTTATATGACGCTCTCGCCCGAATTTCGCATGAAGGCCGACGGCGACGATTCTCTTTTCGACGCGGCACTTGATTCGCTCAAAGGTGAAAATCAGAAAAAACTCCTCCGAGCCGTCCGCACGAACGAAAACTGCCCCGATACTATCCTGTTTGACGAGATCGGACTGACGACAGCAAGCGGCAGAGCGACATTCGCGTCCCTCGAGAAAAAAGGACTTCTGTCCGTCGAAGAACGGGAGGAATTCCGCAACCATTTTACGACGGAATCGCTCCTTTCCGACAACGCCGGACAGACAGACGAAAAGCCCGTTCTGTCCGATGAACAGCAGTCGGCGACTGACAGGATAATCTCACTGACAGACGGCGGCAAACCGGCGGCGGCTTTGCTCCACGGCGTGACCGGTTCAGGAAAGACGAACGTCATAATGGCGGCTATCGACCATGTGCTTGACTCGGGCAGGGGCGTGATAATGCTCGTGCCGGAGATCGCGCTGACTCCGCAGACGGTCGGCATTTTCGTCCGCCGATACGGTGACAGGATCGCGGTCATCCACTCCGCTCTATCGGCAGGCGAACGCTACGACGCATGGAGGCGCATCCGCGACGGAATAGCGACCGTTGTAGTCGGCACGCGCTCCGCAGTGTTCGCACCGATGAAAAACATCGGTATGATCGTCATTGACGAAGAGCAGGAATACACGTACAAGTCCGACACGAACCCGAAATATCTCGCGCACGACATTGCAAGATACCGCTGCAAGGAGCACAACGCAGTCATGGTGCTTGCGTCCGCCACACCGTCGGTAACAAGCTACTACAAGGCAAAGAGCGGCGTTTATTCGCTGATCGAGCTGAAAGAGCGTTACGGTCAGGCAACGCTCCCGACGGTCGAGATATACGATATGCGCGGCGAAGTGAGCGACGGAAACGTTTCACCGCTCGGTTCACTTCTCATAGAAAAACTGAAAAAAGACAAGCTGGGCGGCAATCAGGCAATACTGTTCTTAAACCGCCGAGGCTACAACAACTACATAGCGTGCAACTACTGCGGCAAGAGCGTGAAATGCCCGAACTGCTCCGTCACGCTGACATATCATTCGACAAAATCCCGTGCGGCGAAAAAGACTGACGAAAACTTTGAGCAGTCGCGCAGGGAAAACGGTTATCTCACCTGCCACACCTGCGGCTTCCGCACGAAAGTACCCGAAAAATGCCCCGAATGCGGAAAAGAACACTTCGCGTTCATGGGATGCGGCACACAGCGTGCGGAAGACGACATCGTGTCTGCTCTTCCCGATCTCCGCGTTCTCCGCATGGACTACGACACAACGCAGACGAAATATTCGCACGAAGAAATTCTGAACAAATTCCGCGAGGGAGAGGCTGACGTTCTTCTCGGCACGCAGATGGTGACAAAAGGTCACGATTTTCCACGCGTCGCAACAGTCGGCGTGCTGTCGGCGGATGCGTCCTTCACGGTCGACGATTACCGCGCCGGAGAGCGGACGTTTGCAATGCTGACGCAGGTAATAGGACGGGCAGGACGGGCTGACGTAAAGGGGTGTGCGGTCATTCAGACGCACGATCCGCAAAACGAGATCATCAACATGGCGGCAAAGCAGGACTACGCGCGTTTCTACGAGGGCGAGATCAAACTGAGGCAGGCGATGTGCTTCCCGCCGTTCTGCGACATAGCGGTCATCACGCTGTCAAGCGAGGACGAGGGTTATCTCGGACTTGTGACGGCGCGGATGTTCGAGCGGATAAAGGAACACTCGAAAAAGGAGTACAGCGACGTTCCGCTCGTGCTGTACGGACCGTTTGAAGCACCGATCTACAGGGTGCAGAATATGTGCCGGATGAGATTTGTGATAAAATGCCGGCTGAACAACCGCACGAGGGAGTTTATCTCGGAGCTTATGACGGAGTTCGGCAAGGCGCAGGCAGACCGACCGAAAGGTGCGCGCGGTGCGTCTTCCGCGCAAAGTGGGAAGAGGATCACCGTGTCGGTGGACCTGAACCCCTCTACGGTGTAGACTTCTTCACTATTACCTATTCACTATTCACTATTCACTTAAAACTTTTGATTTTATCTTTATTTCAAAGGGATGTAAGGAAGAAAACACTTCGTGTTTTCGATTTGATTTTTTTGTCCTGACGGACGGTCCATAAGGAGGCGACCGTCGCCTCCTTATGAATCTACCCGCCAAAGGGGAAAGGACTTCGTCCAATTCCCCTCTGGACTCCCTTTGTTGCAAAGTGAATACAAAAATAAAATGTAACCTATCATTTATAAACAATTAAGTTTTACTTCATAATGAGCGGCAGCGCGCTATTATTAACGACCTAAATCCTCTTCACCGTCGCAATCGCTATGCGACAAAGGGGATTCCAAAGGGGGAATAGAGCGTAGCGACCTTCCCCCTTTGGCGGGGTGATTCACAAGAGGGCCACGGTGGTCCTCTTGTGCGCCGTCCGCGTAGGACAAAAGAAAACAAATTGAAAACACTTCGTGTTTTCTTCCTTACAACAATCCTTCCGTCACGACAAGTCGTGACACCTCCCTTTACACAAGGGAGGCTTTTGAGGCATTCGTGCGGTTTGTTGACGTGTGAATTGTGCAAATCCGGCGGCGGGAGTGAACCCCCTGCCCTACGGACAAGAGGTGGAGTTCCGTGCGAAGCCGTGAGGTTTTCCGAAATCGCACCCGCGCAGAAAATCACCTGACAAAAAACATAACCGAAAACGTGTAACGTTTTTTTCCATTCCTTTTTCAAAAGGAAGAAAGGATCATACAATGGCTATTCTCAACATCGTAAAAGAAGGGGACGAATCGCTCCGCAAGCACTGCCGTCCCGTTACCGAAATCACTCCGCGCATCATCCGTCTGCTTGACGATATGCGCGACACTCTCGCCGATGCTGACGGTGCAGGTCTTGCCGCTCCGCAGGTGGGCATCCTCCGCCGTATCGCGGTTTGCGACACCGAAAACGGCATCGTGGAGCTTATCAACCCCGAAATCATCGCCACCGAAGGTCAGCAGAACGAGCTTGAGGGTTGTCTCTCCGTACCCGGCGTATGGGGTATCACCGACAGACCGGCTAAAGTCACCGTAAAAGCGACAGACCGCTACGGCAAAGAGTTCACCGTCACCGGAGAAGAGCTTGACGCGCGCTGCTTCTGCCACGAGATCGACCACCTCGACGGCGTTCTCTTCACCGACAATGCCGTCCACATCCTCACTCCCGAAGAAGTAAAAGAGCTTAACAAAGACTGATCCCCACAAGGAGAACATAATGCGTATATTATTCATGGGTACGCCCGAGCTTGCGCGAGTCTGCCTCTCCGCCGTTTACGAAAAAGACGGAGTTACGGTAGTCGGAGTCGTCACACGCCCCGATAAACAGAGCGGACGCGGAATGAAGCTCGTTCCGTCTCCCGTAAAGGAATTTGCGACGGAAAAAGGCATTCCCGTATATCAGCCGAAAACCCTCAGAGACGGCGCGTTCTTCAAAACGCTCGACGAATTGAAGCCCGATATGATTGTCGTTGCGGCGTACGGAAATATCCTGCCGCCCTATGTCATCGCGTACCCGAAATACGGCTGTATCAACGCGCACGGCTCGCTTCTGCCGAAGTACAGAGGCGCCGCACCTATCGAACGCGTAATTATCGACGGAGAGCGCGTGACCGGCATCACTGCGATGTTCATGGACGACGGACTCGACACCGGAGACATGATCCTGAAGCTCGAATGCCCGATAGACGACACCGACGACGCCGGCTCTCTCAGAGAAAAGCTGTCCGTCCTCGCAGGTGAAGCTATCTGCAAGGTCATCGACATGGCGGAAAGCGGCAACATTCCCCGTGAAGCGCAGGACAGCTCGCTCTCGAACTACGCAAAGAAAATCGAAAAAGAAGACGAAATTCTCGATTTCAGCCGCTCTCCGGAAGAGATCGTGAACCTCGTCCGCGGACTTTCGCCCGAGCCGTACGCTCTGACGAAAACGCCCGACGGCAAACTCCTCAAAATCACATCGGCAAAAGTCGGCGACGGCACATCCGACGCACCGAACGGAACGGTAGTCGCGTTCTCCGGCAAGGGAGACGGCAGAATCTCCGTATCCTGCGGCGGAGGGATCCTCGACATCACGGGCGTCGTTCCCGAAGGCAAGAAGAAAATGCCTGCGTCTGCTTATATCAACGGGCGCAAAATAGCAGTCGGCGACGTTCTCTCGTGGGACAACTGAAATGGCACAGAAAACCGAAGCCGCCCGTTCCCTTGCTCTTCTCTCGCTTATCGCGCTTGAGAGAGACGGACGATATTCAAATCTCGAAGTCGACTCGCGTCTGAGCCGTAATTCCGATTCCCTGTCAGACGCAGACCGTGCGCTTTACACGCGGCTCGTCTACGGCGTTACGGAAAAACGGCTGACGCTCGACTATATAATATCGAATTTTTCGTCCGAGCCGCTCGACGCGCTCGACGAAGACGTAAAAACTGCACTGCGTCTCGGGATATATCAGCTCCGCTTTACGGACAGGATCCCCGAACACGCCGCCGTTTCGGAGACAGTCGACCTTGTGCGCCGTTCTCGGAAAGGCTACGTCAACGCAGTTCTGCGGACGTACATCCGCGCAGGAAAGCCGCTCTGTCTGCCCGACGAAAACGGCGACAGGATAAAATATCTATCGGTAAAACACAGCATACCGGAGCCGCTCGTCGACCACTACATCCGCTCATACGGAGAAGAATCCGCAGAAGCCCTGCTCGGTTCGCTGAACAGAGAGCCAAAAACCGGACTGCGGATAAACACACTGAAAATCTCCGTCATCGACGCACTAAAGCGGCTCGGCGGCACGCTTTCGTCATTCGCCGACGGGATTCTGCTCGTCGACGGGTTGTCGGAGGACGCAAAAGCCGGTATCGCGGACGGGCTTTGGTTCGTACAGGACGAAGCGTCACGTGCGGCGACCGTACTGCTCGGTGCAAAACCGGGTGAAACAGTAGTCGACACCTGCGCCTGCCCCGGAGGAAAATCCTTCTCGGCGGCTATTGATATGGAAAACCGCGGCAAGGTCTTTTCGTTTGACTTGCACGCGAACAAGCTCTCGCTGATCGAAAAAGGTGCGGCTCGTCTCGGAATTTCGATAATCGAAACCGCAGAGCGTGACGCGCGTACTCCCGACGCTTCACTTGTCGGACAGGCAGACCGCGTACTGTGCGACGCCCCCTGCTCCGGACTCGGCGTTATCGCCAAAAAGCCCGACATCCGCTACAAAGATTTATCTTCTCTCGCGCGTCTGCCGGAGATACAGTACGGCGTGCTGTGCGGCGCATCGGAGTATGTCAAAAACGGCGGCACACTCGTCTATTCGACCTGTACGCTGAATCCCGACGAGAACGAGCGTACAGTCGAGCGATTCCTCGGAGAACACGCTGACTTTGATTTGATCAGCGAAAAGACGTTCTTCCCTCACATTGACGGGTGCGACGGATTCTTTGCCGCAAAAATGATACGAAAATAACCGAATGATCGGGGAATAATATGGATAAACCTGATGTAATGTCGATGACATACGATGAGCTTACTGAGTTCTTCGCGTCGATCGGCGAAAAACCGTACCGTGCTTCTCAGATGTTCTCGTGGATGGCAAAAGGCACGCCTATCGAAGAAATGACGAGTTTTTCAAAGCCTTTGCGCGAAAAGCTCGCCGAGTCTGTCGAATACCGCCTGCCGAAGATCGCACGCAAGCTCGTCTCCGAGATCGACGGAACGATAAAATACCTCTTCGAGATGATCGACGGCGAGTGCGTCGAGTCCGTTTTCATGCACTACGAGCACGGCACTTCCCTTTGCGTTTCCTCCCAGGCAGGATGCGCCATGGGATGCAAATTCTGCGCGTCGACGCTCAGAGGGCGTGTGCGCCACCTCACCGCGTCTGAAATACTCGGCCAAGCCGCCGCAGTCGCCCACGACACAGGCGAGCGCGTCGACGGCATCGTGATGATGGGAATAGGCGAACCGCTCGACAACTACGCAAACACCGTCCGTTTTCTCCGCCTTGTCTCGGACGAGCGCGGTATGGGAATAGGACTCAGACACATCTCGATCTCTACCTGCGGTCTTGTGCCGAGAATATACGACCTCGCAAAAGAGGGGCTTCCAGTGACGCTGTCGGTTTCGCTCCACGCCTCCGACGACGAAACACGCGACGCACTTATGCCGATCAATCACAAATACAAAATAGCAGAACTGCTCGAAGCGTGCCGGAACTATTTTGATGTCACCGGACGGAGAGTGTCGTTTGAATATACGCTCATCTCCGGCAAGAACGACGACCTCGATTCGGCTGACAGGCTCGCCGCAGTCCTCAAAAAAGGGATGCGCGCCACCTGCCACGTCAACCTCATTTTGCTGAACGAAGTCGCGGAAACAGGTCTGAAAACACCCGACAGAGCGCGTGCAAAAGCGTATATGGAACGGCTCGGAAGCCGCGGAGTAAATGCAACAATACGCCGCAGACTCGGTTCGGATATAAACGCATCCTGCGGTCAGCTCAGACTTCAACATAACGAAGAAAATAAATAAAGCTATACTTTATCTCAATAACGCTTTTTGAAGAGTGCAGAGGAACTTTTTCCCGAAAAAGTTCCTTTGCAAAAAGACCACCAAAAGAGAGGACAGAACCATGATGTTTTACGGTAAAACGGACGTCGGAAAAAAACGATCTGCCAATCAGGACGACTTCATCATCAAATCATATCCAGACTGCACGGTCGCGGCTGTGGTATGCGACGGAATGGGGGGAGTAAACGGCGGTAATATCGCCTCAGCGCTTGCCGTATCCGCGTTCATCCGCACCGTCGACGAAAGCCCGCTTTGCGATCTGACTGAGGACGAAGTCACTTCCCTGCTCCTGAAAGCCGTAGATGAAGCGAACATCGCCGTTTACGACAAAGCAGGAGAGGACCCGTCGCTTCTCGGTATGGGAACAACGCTCGTCGGCTGTATCATACGCGACGATAAGCTCTCCGCCGTAAATATCGGTGACAGCCGCCTCTACGTTGTCCGCGCTGACGGTATGATCGAGCAGATTTCGCACGACCATTCGTATGTGCAGTATCTCGTCGACCTCGGCACAATGACGAAAGAAGAAGCGAAAAACTCGAAGAACAAAAACCTCATCACTCGCGCAGTCGGAACGGAACGCACGGTCGAGGGAGACACGTTCTCGGTAGACCTTTGCACCGGAGACAGCGTTTTCATCTGCTCCGACGGACTCTCAAACCTCGTTGAAGACGAAGAGATCGCAAAAATCGTCTCGGACGGCGCGAAGAACGCCGATCTCCAGTCCGCCTGCGAAAAGCTCGTCTCTCTCGCAAACGAACGCGGCGGAAGCGACAATATCACGTCCGTCATTCTCTCTGTTTAATGAGGTACCGCTATGGATCTATATGAAAGATACGTCGGACTCGTGTTCGACAACAGATACCGCATCGAACAGGTGATAGGTGTCGGCGGAATGGCGATAGTCTTCAAGGCCACCGACCTTCTCATGCGCCGCATCGTCGCCGTCAAGATACTGAAAGACGAAATTTCAGCCGATGAGCAGGCAGTCAAGCGCTTCGTGAACGAATCCAAAGCCGTCGCCATGCTCTCGCACCCAAATATCGTAAACATCTACGACGTTTCCGTAAGAGAAAACGTCAAATATATCGTCATGGAGTTCATCGAGGGCATCACGCTCACAAGCTATATGAAGCACAGGGAAGTCCTCAACCTGCGCGAAATAATCAGCTACTCGACGCAGATCCTCCGCGCTCTCGATCACGCGCACAAAAAAGGCATCGTCCACCGTGACATCAAGCCGCAGAACATCATGCTTATCAAAAACGGCATTATCAAGGTCACGGACTTCGGTATCGCCAAGCTCCCGAACGCCGAAACCGTCACAATGACTGACAAGGCGATAGGCACGGTCTTCTATATCAGCCCCGAACAGGTGACCGGCAAGGAAATAGACCGCCGCAGTGACATCTATTCCCTCGGCGTCATGATGTATGAAATGTCGACAGGCACTCTTCCGTTCAACGCCGATTCGCCCGTTTCCGTCGCAATGAAGCAGGTGACAGACGAGCCGACTCCGCCGAGAGAGGTCAACCCCTATATCCCCGCAGGACTTGAACAAATAATACTCCGCGCAATGGAAAAAGCTCCCGAAGACCGTTATCAGAGCGCGGAAGAAATGATAGCCCAGCTCCAGAAACTCAAAGAAAACCCGAAGATAATTTTCAAGGAGAAGAAAGTAAAGCCGTCGAAGAAAGCGGCAGACGACGCGGCAAAAAAGCCGAAAAAGACCTCGAAGTCGATGTTCCCGATCATCCTCGGCGTGACCTGCGCGTTCCTTATCGCCGCCGGAATTTCGGTAGCTTATATGTACGACAAGCTGTTTGTGAACAGCTCTCTCCACAAATACACCGACAAAGCCGTCGACGAGTTTATAGGTGCAACGTACACGCTCGATCTTGACGACTGGTTTGCCGCAAGCGAATATTATTCAAAACCCACTATAGAATACAGATACGACGACACCCACGCGAAAGGCGTTATAGTCGAGCAGGATCCGCTCCCCGGCGAAAAACGGCGCGTCCTCAAGGGCAAGCAGAAGTGCGACATCACGCTTGTAGTCTCACTCGGCGAAAAGACGCTCGTCCTCGACAGCTACGTCGCCGCAGACTACAGAACAGTACAGGCGGAACTGAGGAAACTCGGTCTTGTCGTCAATAAAGTCGACATCGACAGCGATATTTACGAAAACGGATGTGTTGTAAAGACCGATCCCGAAGCCGGAACGACCGTCACCGAAGACACCGTCGTTACGCTGTACGTCAGCCGAGGCGTGACCGTCGCAAAGACTACAGTCCCGTCGTTTATCGGAATGAACGAAGGCGAAGCGCTCGGACAGGTTCTTTCAGCTAATCTGACAGTCGGGAAAGTCACTTACCGCAAGTCGGATGTGGCGGCAGGCATCGTCATTGAGCAGTCCGTCAAGGCGTACACCTACGCCGACATGGGCGCACCCGTTTCATTTATCGTCAGCGGCGGACTTTACTACTCCGATGAAGACGGCACACAGCCGCCTACGATATTCGACATCCCCGATCCCGTTGTTACCGACGACGTAACGACCGACACCGATAATCCCGATGAAACCGACTCGTCCGGCGTTGATTCTACAGGCGATGTGACTGACGGCACAGATGAAACCGCCGATTCGGGCGCGACATCCGACGAAAATGAAGTCGGCACTGATGAACAGCCGTGAGTGACAGCATGACAGAAAGCAACGTATCACTTCGCGGAATGATAACGCGCGGCGTAGGTGGGCTGTACAGCGTCCGTCTGCAAAACGGCGACGACGTTCTCGCACGTGCGCGCGGTCATTTCAGACGGGACAAGCTAACTCCGACAGTCGGCGACAGAGTAGTTCTATGTCTGTCTGTCAAAGGAGAAAATTACTACACGCCCGATGAGGAAACAGGCGAAAATCGTTCAAATCCGCGCAAGAATCCGCGCGCAAAGCCTGTTTTCTCTGATTTCAACGCCTCGGACAGTGCGGAAGTCTCTTACGTCATCGACTCAATAGACGAGCGGCACAACATCCTCATTCGTCCTCCTGTATCGAACCTCGAAATGCTCTTCGCGGTGATACCGTGCGCGTCTCCTGAGCCGGATCTTCTGACCGTCGACAAGCTGACCGCAATTGCCGAATACAACGACATAAACGTTGTTATCGTGATCAACAAAGCCGATCTTTCTCCCGAAAAGGCGGACGAGATCGAGCAGATCTACACCACTGCCGGTTACGATGTTTTCCGTGTGAGCGGACAGACAGGCGACGGCATCGACGGACTCCGCTCGTATATTTCCGAAAAAGTCAGCGAATACTCAAATAAAGGCATACAGCTCACAAGCGCGTTTGCGGGCGTTTCCGGCGCCGGAAAGTCTACCATTATGTCGAGACTGTTCCCCATTCTTTCGCTTAAAACCGGGGCTATCAGCCGCAAGACAGAGCGCGGGCGGCACACCACAAGGCACGTCGAACTTTATCCTGCAGAAACCGCCGGAGGAACGCTATGGATAGCCGACACACCCGGGTTTTCGATCCTCGATTTCACGCGGTTCGACTTCTTCCCCGTTGAGTTTCTCGGTGCGTCGTTCCGCGAAATGACGGATTCGATCTACAACTGCAAATACAGAAAATGCACGCACCTCTGCGAAGACGGATGCGCTGTAATTGAAAAAATCAAAAGCGGCGGTATGGCTCTGTCGCGGCACGAAAGCTATAAACGAATTTTTGAAGAAATGAAGGCTGTTCCCGAATGGAAAAGACGACAGGAATAAAGACTGCACTCATAATCACAGGCGGTTATTGCAACGCCGAACGCGCGAAAAAACTGCTTCCGGGCGGTGTTTCGCTGACAGTTGCGGCTGACAGCGGATGCGACACTGCAAAGCTGCTCGGCATCACTCCCGACATTGCGCTCGGCGACTTTGATTCGATAACCGGCGCACTTCCGGACGGTGTTCCCGTTCTCCGCGTGCCGCGTGAAAAGGACGTGACTGACACAATGCTTGCGTGCGACTATGCGATACGGAACGGATGCAAAAATCTTGTCATAGTCGGCGGAACGGGCGGACGGCTCGACCATTATCTCTCGAATGTGCTGTATTTGGAAGAGTTGCGCCGCGACGGTGTATACGCTACGTTGACCGACGGCGAAAACACTGCCCGTGTGATCTCCGACGAGACTGTCACTGTTCCAAAGACAGACGGGTATTTCTCTGTTTTCGCGCTTGACAGTTGCGTTATAACCGAAACAGACTGCAAATATCCGCTGAATGAAGCCACGCTTGTGAGAGAACATCCGTACGCGCTCTCAAACGAGGTCATCGGCGACAGTGCCACTGTGACAGTCAAAGGCTCGGCGATACTCGTCACTTCTATGAGGTGATTCACTTTTTCTCTGCCGCCGTCATATACTATACCGACAGCACAGAGCGGAGGGAAACCGATGAAAATCGTTACAAAAAAATGTCCGCGCCTTTTGAAACCGCTTTTCAGACGTGTTTTCGGCATCGGACGAAGAAAATAACATACAAAGCCGCAAAGCGTAACGAGCAATGCGGCTTTTTGTATTTTTTCTGTTTTTCGGGGGAAGAATAAAGGTGAAAAATCCTCAAAGGAGTATAATTATGAACAACACAAACAATGTCTCCTCGTCCGACAACGTAACAGTCGAGCTTCTTTCCGAAATGTACCGCAACGTCACCATGGGAAGCGAAAATCTTTCAACGGTCGTACCGATGATCAGAGACAGCGAGCTTATGTCCGACGTAACGCGCCAGCTTGAATCCTACGCCGACTTCACGAACCGCACTGCTGATCTGCTCAAGCACCACAACACGGAAGCAAAAGAGCCGACTTTTATGAAAAAGGCTATGTCCCGCGGTGGGATCAAGCTGAACACGATGATTGATTCATCTGACGAGCATATCGCGCAGATGATCGCAAAAGGCACGGAAACAGGCGCGGACGAGCTTCGTCTTAAATATGAGCAGCTCAGAGACCGCGGATGCGACAAAAATGCTCTTAATCTCTGCGACGAGATACTCGACTTCGAGAGAAAAGAGATCGCGCGTGCAAATCAGATGCGCGAGGGCAGAGGCAACCGCGCCGAATAATTTTTTTCCCTCCAACACAATCATGACCACCGGCTAAGCCGGTGGTTTGCTCTGCGGCTATAAGCCGCTGGTACTGGCAGGGCTGAAAGCCCTCTGAAAAATCTGCCAACCGCAAGCGGTCACAAGCTACCGCTAAAGCGGTTGGCTATTTTTTGCTTCCTTTTACCGGCTCACCCGTAAACGGGTCTACCAGTTCTTTTATACTCATTTGTTCATACGCTAAATCTTCTTGTAGTTGATTCCTTATGTATTCAGCTATTGCCTTTTTGTTCTTTCCTACAGTATCTACATAATATCCTCTACACCAAAATTCTCTGTTTCCATACCTGTATTTCAAATTTGCGTGTCGGTCAAATATCATTAGGCTACTTTTCCCTTTTAAGTACCCCATAAAACTTGATACACTTATTTTCGGTGGTATGGATACCAGCAAATGTATATGGTCCGGGCAGGCTTCTGCTTCCAGTATCTCTACCCCCTTTCCATTCGCATAGTTTCCTCAGTATTTGTCCTATGTCTCCTTTGATTTTTCCATATATCACTTGTCTTCTGTACTTTGGTGCAAATACTATATGATACTTGCAATTCCATGTTGTATGTGCTATACTGCTTGTGTCGATTTTCATATTGACCTCCTATGGTTTTTTGCTTGCGGTTGCCAGACCTCTTGCATTATATCATAGGAGTTGC
>JAZUKN010000076.1:0-1727 GCA_045643285.1 Eubacteriales bacterium | reverse complement strand
CGAAGGACCACCCCGGAGCTGAGAGGATTTATCGGCAGTTGAAGCTCGTTTATCCGATTTAAGCCTTGGAACCGTTTACCGGAATCTGAAAGAGATGGAAGAGGACGGAACGATCGCTTCCGTCACGGTTGTAAACGACCGGGAACGCTTTGACGGTCGAACCGACCCGCACACGCACGCGATCTGTATCGAATGCGGCAAAATCATTGATCTGGCTGAAATCACGCTCCCGCCGGATCTTTTGTCGCGCGCCGGAGAAGCATCGGAGTTTTCGATCGCCTACGCAAAATTGCAATTCGTCGGTATCTGTGACGCTTGCAGAAAAGCCCGTAAAAACGACGGAATAGGATGAGCAAACATCGGAACCATACGGTTTCCGTGTCTGAATAAAAACAACTTTTTGGAGGATAAGATCATGAAAAAATGGAAATGCACCATCTGCGGGGAGATCGTTGAGAGTGAGACCCGCCCCGACAAATGCCCGCTTTGCAAGGCACCCGGCGAAAAGTTCGTCGAAGTGAAAGAAGAAGGTCTGACCTGGGCGGCTGAACACGTTGTCGGTATTGCGAAGGACGCTCCCGAAACGATCAAAGAGGGCCTGCGCGCGAACTTCAACGGCGAGTGCAGCGAGGTCGGTATGTAATGTCCCCTGAACAATAAAAATTTCCATATACCCCAAGACAAAACGCGCAAAATATGGTATAATAAGTGCAAGGAAAAACGAAGAAGCAGGGGAAAAAGCTTGCACTTGGAGGAAGCCATGTATCGGTACAGCAACGGACAGATCAGCCTGTCGGATTTCAAACAGCCCGTGGGGATGAATCTGAAGGAAAACAACAGATGGGTGAAGAAAGCACAGATCATACCGTGGACGGAGATTGAGAAGCGGTACGCAGCCCTGTTTACGAACCGAAAGGGGAATGTGGCAAAGCCGCTGCGGCTGGCATTGGGGGCGTGTATCATACAGGCAGAGTACGGATATTCGGATGAGGAGACCGCCCTCCAGATACAGGAGAATCCGTATCTTCAGTACTTCTGCGGATACGATGGATACAATGACGAAAAGCTGCCGTTTGAGCCGTCTCTGATGGTTTATTTCCGGAAAAGACTGACACCGGCTGTTCTCGGCGAGATCAATGAAATGATACTGAAAAAGGAAATGGATCGGCAACAGAAAGAAAAATCTGATGACGATAACAGCAGCGAGGACAACGAGAGCAACGACAGCAGCACTGACAACAACGAGAGCAACGACAGCACCGACAACAACAACGGCAGCAACGGTGACAGTGACAACGGCAGTGACGATCATTCCTCCGCAGATAATACCACCCGCGCCGACAGTAACGAAGACGGCAACAGCGGCACGCTCATACTTGATGCGACCTGCGCGCCTTCGCAGATCCGATACCCGCAAGATGTGTCGTTGTTGAACGAAGCCAGAGAGAACGCCGAGAAGATTATCGACGACATCTATGCCGAATCGGACGGGAAGAAGCCCCGTACCTATCGCAAAAACGCACGAAAGGACTATTTGAAATACGCCAAGAGCCGTAAACATACGGCAAAATCGACCCGCAACGCCGTCAGAAAGCAGTTGAACTACCTGAAGCGGGATATATCAATCATTGACCGTGCTTTGGAAAGCGGAATAGAACTGCCCCCCGAACACGCGTCAAAGCTGCAAACGATGCGAACCGTTTACGAACAGCAAAAGTCCATGTATG
>JAZUKN010000075.1:0-2001 GCA_045643285.1 Eubacteriales bacterium | reverse complement strand
ATCCGCGAAATTCCCGGTTGCGCAAGCGGTTGGGATATGCTACGATCTGAACGAGGGTAGTATGAAAGCGTGGTGGTACGTATGAATGAAACAGAAATCGTCGCGGTTTTCACGACAGAACCGATCAGGAAAGTATGGACGGTCAACACGAGCCGGGGGACGGATGATTTCCGGGAAGCGATTTTTGCGGAATTGCGATCCGGAGAAAAACTGGTAATCAAAACTGCGGCAAATTCCTTCACCACGGCAGATACGATTCAAATGTGGCAGCGCTGCGCGGCGGAATACAGGAAACAGGGGTATTACTGCCCGCAGATATTGGAAGCGCTGGACGGGACATTTCCAAATGTGCATTATCAGGGACATCAGTGCATCGCATATGCAGAGGAATACTCCCGATATGAATCCGCAAGCCAGTGCAGGAACGCCAAGCCCTTCCGGGAAGACCTCTATCGCATGACTGCGAAAATCGCAGCACAGAGGTACACATATACGGATATCCCCTCCGGATACTGCCTGTTTGAAGCGTTCCCCGGAGAAGAGATGGACGAGGTAACGGAAAACGCGCTGGCATTTCGTGACTATTGCCAGACGTTGCCGGAACTGTTTCAGGAGCAGACAGAACGGATGCTTCACCGGTGGGAGGAAAACCGGGAGGTACTGAGAAGCGTCTATTCCGACCTTCCGTTTTCTGTATTTCAGGCGGATTTCAACGACACGAATGTACTGGTGGATGCAGAGGGAAGCTTCGTCGGCATTTATGACTTCAATCTGGCCGGAAGAGATGAAATTTTGAATTATCTGTTCCGGGAGATATACAAAGGCACATTGGATGAGGAGCTTCAGGAGATACGGAAAGCGCTCCGTGTTGTCTCCGAAGTCTATGCGTTTTCGGAGAAAGAAATCAAAGCCGCGCCGCTCATTTATCGCTGTGTGAAGCCGCTATGGTATACCAGAGTGGAAACCCTGAAAGAAATCGGGGACGATTACGCAAAGGTACGAGTCTGTCTGGATGAGATGGAAGAAGCACAGACGAAAGACATCGACTTCCGAAGCGCTATGACGGGGTAAATCCCCGACAAATCGAGTCAGGCCCGCCGAAGTGGACGTGGATTCCGCTTCGGCGGGGCTGTTGACCTGAAATACGAATCAAAATCGTCGATAATTAAAAAAACGGATAATTACAGTATCCGTTTTGAGAGATAAAACGAGTAAAAATAGCGGATTTCATTTCAGGAAACTACTAATAATAGTCGATTATAGTAAAAACGACGAATTATAGTATCCGATCCATAGAGAAAAAGATCCACGCCTCCGATCACCAATTTTCGGTTGCGCATCGGACTTGGATATGCTACAATCGAAACAGGATAGTGTGAAAGCGTGGTGGTGCGTATGGAGCTGACGTTTGAGGAGAAGAAGGAGCGGGTCAAGGACTTCCGCCCCATCGACGACGTGTTCTTTGAAGCGTTAGCCGCCGAACCGGGGGTTTGTGAGGAAATTCTCCGTACCATCATGGAAGACCCGGGGCTCAAGGTGCTGGAGGTCGTAACGCAGGCAAGCGAGCGGAATATCTACGGGCGTTCCGTCAGATTGGACGCGTTATGTACGCTCGGCAGCGGCAAGAAGGTCAATATCGAAGTCCAAAGAGCCGACAATGACGATCATTTCAGACGTGCGCGGTTCAATGCCTCGGCGATCACGGTCAATGATACGAATCCGGGTGAACGGTTTGAGGAAGTTCTGGACTTATACATCATCTACATCACGGAACACGATTTCATAAAAGAACGCAAAACGACATACCATATCGACAAAGTGATCCGGGAGACCGGAACGGTCATCGACGACGGCTTGGAAGAGATCTTCGTGAATACGGAAGTGTTTGACGGTACGGACATCGCGGAGCTGATGGAATGCTTCAAGCAGACGCGCGTCAGCAACCCGAAGTTCCCGGCGATGATCGAGGCAGTCAAAAATCTCAAGGAGACGGAAGGGGGT
>JAZUKN010000074.1:0-4635 GCA_045643285.1 Eubacteriales bacterium | reverse complement strand
GTGAAGCGGAATCCCGTGAACGATATAATGTTGTCTGAGTAAAACATGTCCGACTGTCCTCCGACGAAGAAGTTGTAGTGTGTCGGGAGGTCGTTGTCGCCGATTTTGGCTCCGCCGAAGACTCCGAAGGTAAACGTGTGCTTTCTTGCAATAGGAATGTTCATATCGAAGTCGCCCTGAACAAGAATCGAATGGTTGAGATGAGAACCGTCGGTTTTCTTCACGTTGGGAATGATGTATCTTCCTTTCACGTTCAGACGTATGCCCTTGCTTGTAAATTCGGTCTGGTCGTTGTTATCGAAGAGGTATCCTAAGGAGAAGACGGTGAAGAAGTTGTATTCGTCAACATTCTCGTTCATCTGTTTGTCGCGGAAACGCGTATATTGTTCTTTCACTTCCAATTTTATCTGATGGAAGTACGATGGATAAAACTTCGTGTAAAATGTGGCGAAGTTGTCCTGAAGACTGTAGTTGTAGTCAATTTTGTTTTCGTTGTATTTGTCGAATGCGACGTAGAGAGCCTTGACGTCGAGGCCGAACCTCATTTTGTGAGTCTGTGCAAACTGGAAATCCACATCGACAAACGGACTCTCGGCCACGTATGCGTTAAGTTTCAGCGTGTGGTTGAACGACTTAAGGAAGAGGTTGTTGAGTTTCGCGCTTGCAAGGAATCCGATGCCGTAGTCGGTGTCGTAATGCAATCCGAAGGAGATGGAGCTGTCGGTGATACGTTTGCAGTGAATGTTGAGTTGTTTCCCTTCGCCGTCGGGAGTCCAGTCGTACCATATATCGGTGTAGAATCCCGTGGCGTAGATTTTCATGACGGCGTCTTCGATTTGGCTTATTTTCAGGAACATCGGGAGGTTGTCATCAAAGTCGCATTTCGGTTTCTTCGAGTTGTCTTTTTCGAAGCCGGGGTAGTTTATCTTAGTCACGAAAACCGAATCCACGAGTTCAACCCTGTCGTGTTTCGTCGGCACAAAGTCTTCTATGCTTCTGATTGAATCGGCCAAATGCCGCAGTTGGGGAAGATATTCCCTTGCTTTTTCTTCTCCGTAGTCTATAATCTCCTTGTTACGGTCGAAACTCATTGCGCCGGCTCCGTGCAGGTCGGGATGGATATAGATGTCAACGAGTTTCTTGGCTCTGTCGTTTTCTTCCATTCCCATCAGGAAGGTTATCTGGTTGGCAATGTCGATGGAGCTGTTGAGGTGTTTTTTATCAAGAAAGGCTTCTTGTACGTCTATGCCTATGATGATGTCGGCTCCCATTTCGAGTGCAGCCCTGACGGGGAAGTTCTCTACGAGGCCGCCGTCAACGAGAATCTTGTTATCAACTTCGGCGGGCGTGAAGAAGAGCGGTATCGACATTGATGCACGCACCGAGCGGTCGAGGTTACCCTGTCTCATCCTATAGGCTAATCCAGTCTCGAGGTCTGTCGCCACACACAGGAACGGTATGCACAGGCTGTCGTAGTCTTTGATGTCGGAGACGTGGTTCATGGTTCTTTTCAGGAGAAGTCCGACGAGTTGTCCTTCCCTCAGTCCGGTCTTGACCTGTAATCCGTCGGAGAAGAGCGGGAAGGTGGCGATATACGGCTGTTTGTCGAGTTTCTCCTCAATATGGATGTATTCTCTCGGAATCTCGTCCTTCATCACGCGGTTCCAGTCCTGTTGAAGGATTATCTCCTCCATTTGTTCGGGCGTGTAGCCGATGGCGTAGAGTGCGCCGACGATGCTGCCCATGCTTGTTCCGGTGATGTAGTCGATAGGAAGGCCGGCTTCTTCGATGACCTTTATCGCTCCAATGTGGGCGAATCCTTTGGCACCGCCGCCGCTCAACACGAGACCAACTTTGGGCCGGCGTGACGTATTTCCCTTCTTCTTATTGTTTTCCTGGCATTGCGCGGCGGTGGTGGTCAAAATCAATAAAGCCGTCAAAACAAACGTAACAAATTTTTTAGTTCTCATATTAGTTTAAATTTTAATTTCTAACTTCTAACTTCAATATTCCGCATTCCGCATTCCACATTCCACATTCCGCATTCCGCATTTTCTAAAAGGTATATCCCACTGTCACGAAGCCGAAGACGCTGCCGCTGTCTGTCGAATGCATGACGCTCACCTCAATCGGCCCTAGGAATGACGTCATTCCAAGTGTAAGGCCATAGCCTATCGTGAACTGGTCGCGGTGGAACCACGTCTCGTTGCTGCTTGCCATGAAACCGCCGTCGCACTTGCCAATGGCGTAGAGGTTCTTGTAGAAATTGCACTGCCACGCTATCTTGCCGAAAAGCACGTGGTCAACATCTTCCTGCACGAAACGCAGTCCGGTGAACGGTATGATGTTGTCGTGATAATGCATTGTTGACTGTCCTCCGACGAGGAATCTGTATT
Source organism: Eubacteriales bacterium (assembly GCA_045643285.1). Lineage (GTDB taxonomy): Bacteria > Bacillota > Clostridia > Oscillospirales > CAG-272 > UMGS1696. Next base: position 2,239 of record JAZUKN010000074.1, on the reverse strand, counting down.
GCATCGGGACGTCTTCGTGTCCTATCTTCGCGCCCGCGAAAAGGCCGAGTTTCAGCGAATGGCGTTTCATGAGTTTTATTGCCGACTCGAAGTTGCCCTGAAGCAGCAGCGACGGCTCGTAAAAATTGCCGTCGTCCTTTTTCTCATTAGGGAAGATGACGCGCCCGAGGATGTCGAATTTGATGCCTTTTGTAGCGAAGGCGGCGTTGTCCTGATGGTCGTAGAGATATTTGAGGTCAACGGTGCTGAAAAATTCGTAACGGCTCTCGTCCTTGTTTTTCTGGTCGCGGAAGTCGGTATATTGTTCTTTCAGGCTTAACTTTATAAGATGGAAGAACGATGGTGAGAAAGCTCCGTACAGTTCGGCGGCGTTGTCCTGAATCTTGTAGTTGTGCTCGATGTTTTTGCCGTCGTATTTGTCGAATCCGACTTGTTGCGCCCTGATGTTGAGTCCGAATTTGAATTTGCGCATCTGCGCGAACTGGAAGTCGAGTTCGGCGTACGGGTTCTCGGCGACGTAGGCGTTGAAGCGGAGCATGTGGTTGTAGTTTTTCCAGATGAAGTTGCGCATTTTTACTGAAGCGAGGATGCCGATGCCGTAGTCGGTGTCGTAATGTGCGCCTATTGAGATGGCGTTGTCTGACACTCTCTTGCAGTGAATGGTGAGGCTGTGGCCTTCGCCGTCGGCTTCCGGGTCGATGTCGTACCACACGTCTTGGTAGAATCCCGAAGTGCTGATTTTGTAGATAACTTCCTCTATCTCGTTGATACTCATTCTGTGCGGCGGCTTTTTCTTGAAGTTCTTGCCGAGCCTTTTGATGTTGCGTGCGTCAAGATCTGGAAAGAATATCGATGTCACGAGGATTGTATCCGTCTGTTTCGCCGTCGTGCGTTTTGGTACGAAAGTTTCGATATTCTGGAGTGAGTCTGCGAGATGTCTAAGCAGAGGGAGCATCTCACGCGCTTTGTCTTCGCCGCATTTGATTATTTCGAGGCCCCTTTGGAAATCCATCATGCCGGCACCGTGCATGTCGGGATGTATGTAGATGTCGGTATTCGCCTTGGCACGCTCGTATTCTTCGATTCCCATTAGGGATATTATCTGCGACGCAAGGGCCGGCGACGATACGATGTCGTCTTTGCTAAGCAACTCGTCTTGAACATCAACACCGATGATGATGTCGGCTCCGAGTTCGCGTGCCACGTCAACGGGAAAATTGTCCGTTAAGCCTCCGTCAACGAGGAGTCTGCCGTCAACTTCTATAGGTGTGAAATAAAACGGTATTGATACAGAAGCTCTTATCGAACGCTGAATATCTCCTCTACGCATTCTATACGGAAGTCCGGTCTCTATATCGGTAGCGACGCAGACGAACGGAATGCCTATGCTGTCGTAGTCTTTTATGTTGGAGACGTGATTAGTGAGGCGTGTGAGGTAGAGCCCGACCATCTGGCCGCCTTTGAGTCCCGTCTTTACCTTGATGCCTTTGTTGAAGAAGGGTAGTGTGGCGAGATACGGTGTCGAGGTTAGTTTTTCTTCAAAAGGAATATATCTTCGCGGAATGTCGTCGTTCATCATCTTCTCCCAGTCCTGCGTCCTGACGATTTCCTCCATCTGTTCTGTGGAATAGCCACTGGCGTATAATGCTCCGATGACGGCCCCCATGCTTGTTCCGGCGACGTAGTCTATCGGAAGCCCTGCTTCTTCGAGTACCTTGATGACGCCGATATGCGCAAAACCTTTCGCGCCGCCTCCGCTTAGTACTAATCCTATCTTCGGCCTTTTATGCAGCTTCGCTATACTGTCGCCCGTCTCCTCGGCCTGAACTGAACTTATACCGAGGAAAAACAACAGCAGGTATGTCGCGAGCCGTTGCATAATATATTATCTCTCAATGACTTCTGTGCGGTCGGGACCGTATGACACGAGCGATACGGGAACTCCGACGTATTTCTCAATGAATTGGATATAGTTTTCCAAAGCCTGCGGGATATTCTCTTTGATGTCTGATTTCCAACCTTTTATGCTTGTATAGACGGGCTCGGTCGTTTCGTCGCAGATGTCAAACGGCATATAGTCTATCGTCTCGCCGTTGTGTCTGTAAGCCGTCGCCACCTTTATCTCGTCGAAGTCGTTGAGGATGTCCGACTTCATCATCATCAGGTTGGTGACACCGTTGAGCATGACGGCGTATTTGAGTGCCGGCAGGTCGAGCCATCCGGTGCGGCGCGGACGTCC
>JAZUKN010000073.1:0-4900 GCA_045643285.1 Eubacteriales bacterium | reverse complement strand
TCCTTGTCGAGCGTTCCGCGCGACGTGATGAACGCCACGATGCCGCCCGGTCGGACTTTATCGAGGGCTTTCGCAAAGAAATAGTCGTGGATCAGGAAGCCCTGCTTGTCGTATTTCTTGTCCGGAACCTTGAACTGACCGAACGGCACGTTGCCGATCGCCACATCAAAGAAACTGTCCGGGAACTGCGTTTTCTCAAACCCGTCCACCGTGATGCTTGCTTTCTGATAAAGCTGACGTGCGATGCGTCCCGAAATACTGTCAAGCTCCACGCCGTAGAATTTGGATTCGCTCATACTGTCGGGGAGTCTGCCCATAAAGTTGCCGACGCCGCAGGACGGTTCAAGGATGTTTCCACGCTTGAACCCCCACGATTCGAGTGCCTGATAGATCGCGTCAATGACGACCGGAGGCGTGAAAAATGCCGTCAGAGTGCTTTCTCTGGCGGCGACATATTCATCCTCGGTCAGAAGCGATTTCAGTTCTGCGTAGTGGGTGCTTTTCTCGTCAAAGCACTCGGCAAGACCGCCCCAACCCACATACTGTGACAGAATCTTTTGTTCTTCGGGGGTAGCGATACGGTTTTCACTTTCGATTTCTTTGAGCAGTCGGATCGCATCCACATTGTGCTGATAGCGTTCGCTCGGTGTTCCGACACCGATTTCCTCGTCTTCGATCTTGAAATTATGGCGTTTGTCCATCGGGACTCCCGCAAAGGAATCAAAGGTTGGACGCACCGGCTTTTCTTTCGGGGCTTCGGCAAGATCGGGCATTTTGAACGTTCGATTGTCGCCAAGCGGTACGCCGTAGCTCTCGGACAGTTCTTTGAAATCACTCAGAAGATGGTCGCTGATACCGAGAACGCCGCCCTCGTCCGTGAAGACAAACGCTTCATTGACAAGGAACTCATAGAACTCCTTGCCCGTCCAAGTGTTTTCAGGATCGGTTGCGACAAGCGTTCCGTCCTTGTAGTCAAGCTCCATATCGTCGATTTTCAGACGGTAAAGGATGGAATCAAGAATGTCCAGTTCCCTGTCGAATACCGACTGTCCCGGAGCGTTGCCCGGAAAGGCACTGGTTCCGTCCGCACCGAACTCTGCTTCGTATGCGTCACCGGCTTTCACTGCTTCCAGTTCAGCATAGTAGTTCTCGATGTCATCCGCGATTTTCTTGATATGCTCCGGCGTGAACTCAAGCAAATCCGGCTCGGCTTCAAAAGCGGCTCTCGCTTCGGCAATATACGGGGTTCTCTCATCGGCAAGTTCGCAGTCTGCCATTTCACTGATGCTGTCAATGAAAGCATCTCTCTGCGCCTTGTCCTCAAAGTCCCCGCCGTTCTGAACGAAATCGTCATACGCTTCCTTGAACACCGTAAACGAAAGCCGGCTCCAGACGAACTGCCCGCCCGCATCTGCGTCGGGATTGTAGTAAATCCAAGAGACTTCTTTCCTGTCGGTGTCCATAAAGATATGGTCATCCGTTCTGAACGTAGGTTCGCCGGAGGGCTGACCTTCCGTCTTCTCGACCGCCTTTTTCAGATGGTCGTTGAACGGATTTTCGGCAACCCGTTTATAAAAGGTCGCCTTGTCCATTTCAAGCGGGATAAGCGTTCCGTCGAACAGTTCCACGGTATCGCCGTCAAGGGAAATGACCGAACACTCTGTCTGCCCGATATAGACTTCGGTTCCGAGGTGAATATCATATTCGGGAATCGGCTCGGTTTCGGGTTCGGACGCTTCCGCGATCTCCTGCGGTTCTGCTTCCTGCTCGGTTGGTTCTTCTTTTCTCTCGGGCGGTTCCCTGTCAAGGAACGACGAACCGGGGAAAAGATCAAACGTGCCGTCCGCAAAATCTTTGACGGTTTTCAGGCACTCTTTGTCGTAGTCGTATTGGCGACTTCCCGGCATTTCCATATCGAACGCAGACTGCATCCGGTCGATGATCTCACGGAGTTCTTCGGGATTGCCGATTCTTTCGGCAAGCTCCTGTTCGTCCTTTTCGGTTCTGCTGAAAGCACTGCAAGAAAAGGGCTTCGGGATGCTTTCGTCCTTATTGAGATAGAAGCCGAAAATTTTGGAAACGACCTGCTTCTTTTCATACGCTTCCAGATTGTCAATTTCCTTCGGCGTAAGGAAACGGTCATCCCGGATCAGTGCGTCAATTCTCTTGACAACCTGCGCCCACGACAGAAGAATTCCCGAACGCATTTTATCAAGACCGCCGCCGATCATCAGTCCTTTTCCGTCGTAGGTGACATCCCACCGATCCGTATAATGCCCGCCGATGCCGTATTCTTTCGACATGAATGACGCGCGTTTCTGCGGATCTTTTTCCTGCAAGAAATAGGAATAGATTCGGAACTTGCTCTCGGCAATATTACTGCCATAGTGTGCCAGATCAGCGTCGATCTTATCCTGCGACACAAAGTGTTCGGGAGGCAACAGACTTGCGTCTGCCTTTGGAAAATCCACGGGATCGCGGCGATACGTTTCGGCAAGAGTCAACACCTCATCCGTTGTGAAATTGTACTTAAAATGCGGCGGATATTCCGCTATCCTCCCGATATTGTCCTTGATCTCCCGTATCAGAATTTCAAGTTTTTCGGGGCTTTCCAAATAAGAAAGTAACGTTTTTTCGATTTCCGGGAAACCCGCCCTGCGAGTTGGCGAGCATTTCTTATACTCTTCCGGAATGTTCTCGAAATAGTCCCAATAGAGGTTCGACAATTTTCCACCGACGTACTTGTTCCATTCGTTCTCCGCCGTTTCCGCTTCAAAGTCCGAAAGGTACTGCCCCGATTCGAGAAGCTCACGAATTCGCTTGTCAACGGCTTCCCACGAAAGTAGAATACTGTCCTTTGCATCGGAAACCGATTCGCCCTCGGCGATCCGAACACCGTTCTCGTCCCAAGCGGCTGCGGCTTTTCTTCCGCCGAGCAGAAGCCCGATAGCGTCCCTGCCGTATTCCCGTTTCAGAAATTCGATATTCTCTTTCGGATCGTTTGCCCGTCTGTAAAAGCAGTAAATGCGCTGTGAGCTTCCCTTGGTCGCCCCGCCGAGACGGAGAAAGGCGTCAATGACCTCCTGCGACACGGCAAACTGCCCTGCCGCATTGTGGAGAGGTTTTTCCTCTTTCCCTGCCGGTTCATCGAAAAGCGAGATCTGGGCGGATTCTTTCTCCAAGGGTGTGTCAAGATAGTTTTTGTCCGCAATGAGTGCTTCAATCAGTTCTCTTGTCAGCGACCAGGAGAAAACGCTTTCCGCTTTTCTCGTCAGATAATTGCCGTCGTAAACGGTCAACCCCGAGGGTGTCGCGTGATACCCGATATGCTCTTTCGTTCCGGTTTTATAGAACTCGGCAAAAAGTCCTTCCGTGTATAATGCGCGCACGTACTCGTCTTTGCGTTCATCGTTTGTCTCCGAACGCAAAAAAGACACGATTTCTTCCTTGGCTTTTGCAAGGTAGTCACCGTGTCTTAATGCCTGTATCATGACCTCCGAGTCGCAACCCGGAAGCTCGGTTTTTATGCGCAGATCAGTTCCGCGATCACTGTTTCCTCCGCCGAGGTCTTGAAGCTGTTCATCATCTGAACCCACTTCATCGGGTTCGTCTGCTTCATCTGCTCGTTCACGCCCTGCGTCTGTGCCATCCGGTTCACCGTCTCCTCGATCTGTGCCTTCGCCGTCTGCTCGATCTCGTACAGGTGTCTCTCCAGCTTCGCTTCCCCGAGAAGCTGTCCGTAAGTCCCCCTCCGATGTTCCTTCAGATATTTCAGGCGCATCCTCGCGTACTTGCCGAGCGTCAGTTTCTCCTCGGTCGGTAAGGACAGATTCGGGATCTGCACTCCGTTCTGTTCCCTGTAAGTCATTTCCATACTGATTGCCTCCTTGTTCGGTTTTTATTTTTTCGCCATCATTATATCCTCTTTCGGAGGATGCGTCAAATGTGCGAATTTCATTTTTTGATCTGTCAAGACTTTTAACCGTCTTCTCCACGTCCCGAAGAATCATCTCGGCAATATCCGAGGTCGCATAGCCGAGACAGCAAAGCGTTTCGGGCGTATTGAACTCGGTTATCCCTTGAAAGATGTTGTTTCCAAGGAGTTTATCGGCATCCAGTCCCATGCGGACGGCAACCATATAAACCACGTTCGCCGTCAGCAATACATTCAGCTTCCCTGCAAGGTCTTTTTCGCCGACGTTTTCAAGCCGGCTCCCGACCACGCTCTGTTTGAGGTTTTCAAGATAATCCGGCGTGTTGTCCACGACCGCGTTCATACAGGCAAACATCATGGAGTTTTCAAGCGTGGACTTTTCGGGCAATTCACCGTATCGGTTCTCAAGGGCGGTGATGATCTCGCCTTCCTGCTCCGGCTTATTATGCCAGATATCAAAAGGAACGTTATCGCGGTGGTGGGTATCCGCCACGTCGAAAACGTAGCGGAGATACTGATGTCCGTGTCCTTCCGCGATCAGGGCAATTCCCTTTGCCCCCTTATTCACCCAACGACCGAACTGCTTGTTCCACAGTTCGATTTCGGCACAAGCCGTAGCGTCGGGGCGCTGAGCGTGGATGAGAACCTGATCGTCAAACGGATACTTGTACTGAAATGCCGCCGTGTGCAGAAAGGACTTCCACGAGGGAATGTCCTTTGTCACATCACGGAGGGTTTCGCGGTACACCTCGGAGATCAAATCAATTTTTCTCATACTGTCACCGTCCGTTTCTGTCCCTGTCTTTGTCCTTTGGTGTCGGGAAGTTCCAACCGTAAACCTTGCCGATGGCTTCGCCGAGCTTGTCGGTCAGTCGGTCAATATCCTCCTGTTTTGCCTTGTGGTCATAGATATCGGCAAGCAGATCTTCTTTCTGCTCCTCGGTGACACCCTCACGGAACTTGCGG
>JAZUKN010000072.1:0-1975 GCA_045643285.1 Eubacteriales bacterium | reverse complement strand
CGAAGAAACAGGTTTTCTGCTGAAGCAAAAACTCCATTATTGCAACACGGGTAGGGTTGCCCAAGGCTTTTGCATAACGTGCCAATTTCTGCTGTTTATCGGTGTAATCAGAATTCATTTCATCAAAATTTCGCGGCAAAGATAATACTTTTTCCTCATTGATGTTCGTAAAAATACGAATTATTTTATTACTGTCCGATAATTTTTTCCGTTATTCAATTTTTATCTCATGTTCTTTTCCGTCGTCAACGAGATTGATGACGGTAGGTTGTGCGGCGGCATCTTTAGGTCTGTTGTAGATGATGTGGTATGTTGAATTTCCGTATTTGTATGTCATTGAGAATGAGTTCCATCTTGACGGGATGTTGGGTGACAGTGTCAGCGTGTCGCCGTGTTTTTGGAAACCGAGTATGTTTTCGATGCCGGTCTTGTAAGCCCACGATGCGGAGCCGGTGTACCAAGTCCAGCCGCCGCGTCCCGGATGTTGCGGGTTGCTGTAGATGTCGGCTGCGATGCAGTATGGTTCCACCTTGTATTTCAGCACGTCGGCGAGGGTAGAGGTGCGGTGTGTCGGGTTGATGAGTGAGTAGAGGAAGTAAGCCATATCGGTGCGTCCCTCCTTCAGTTGTGCCATGATGTACCACATTGCGCCGTGTGTGTATTGTCCGCCGTTTTCGCGTACGCCTTCCGGATAAAGCATGATGTACCCGGGTTTGTCTTCGGAGTGTTGGAATGCCGGCGTAAGCAGCTGTATTATCTCGTGTTCGCGGTTAACTAAGCGGGCATCCGTTTCGCGGAAGACGGACTCTTTCTGCTCTTTTGTGGCGACGTCGGTGAGAATGCTCCAAGCCTGCGAGATGAGGTCGATCTGGCACTCGCGGTTGTTGCGTGACCCCATTGCATGTCCGTTGTCGAAGAAGGCACGCAGGAACCACGCCCCATCCCACGTGTTTTTCTGTAACGCGGCGACGAGTCTTGCCCTGAAGCCAGAAAGTTCACTGATATATGACAGGTCGGCGGACGGCATCAACTGTGTCAGTTCTTCCATCTTTGGCGTGATGTCGCAGAGGAAGAATGCCACCCAGACGCTTTCGCCTTTGCCCTGCACGCCGACACCAGACATTCCGTCGTTCCAGTCGCCGCAACCCATCAGAGGCAGACCGTGTACGCCTATGCGCGACATAGAACGGTTTACGGAACGGCGTAAGTGTTCGTATAATGTGGCATATTCAAAGCCGGTGTCGTGCTCGTCAGCTGTTTTCGCTACTTTGTGCTGAGGCGTAGAATAACGCAGACACCGCTCGTTTTCGCCGGGATTAAGCAGCTCGCCGTGACAGAATGATACCTGCTCTTCGAGGATAGAAGCATCTCCGGTGACGTGAACATATTGGTGCGTGACATAAACCAACCAGAGATAGTCGTCGCTGAATGTAGTTCTTGCTCCTAAGTGCAGTGTCTCGTGCCACCAGTGAAGCACGTCGCCTTCAGAAAACTGGTGTGCGGCATGTTCAAGAATCTGACGACGGGCGTATGCGGGGTCGCTGTAAAGTGCCGACATGCAGTCTTGAAGCTGGTCGCGGAAGCCTGTCGCGCCGCCTACCTGGTAGAAACCGGCACGCGCGAACAGACGCGCTGTATAAACCTGATACAGATACCAGCGGTTGAGCATGATATTCAACGATTTGTCTGGCGTCTCCACTTGGATGTGACCGAGTTTCTCGTCCCAGAAACGCTCTACGTTCTTAAATTCGTCGTGCGTCTCTGAAAGCGTGCGTCGTATCGGTTCGTCATCAAGTTTTTCAAGCGTCGCAATGATGTAGGCGAATTCTTTCTCGCCGTTGGCCGGTATGCTGATGTCGAAGCCGAGGCGTTTGCGGTTCGGATAATCGATTTCGATGTCGGTGATGGGTTCCGTCGCTGTTAACTGCACGCGTGTGTCACGATAGATTTCGTGATATGTGTTGCGTACGATGAG
>JAZUKN010000071.1:0-2446 GCA_045643285.1 Eubacteriales bacterium | reverse complement strand
CGGTGACGACATTCACCGGCAGGCGGGATCCCGTGATAACGCTCAGTGCTTCCGGTATTCGCGTGGAGATAAGCGCCGACGCTCCGGCTTTGTGTATAGAAGCCGTGATCAACTCGCTGAAATGCTGAGAGAGATATCACTCGGAACGACAGTGTACGTAATAACCGGATACACCGATATGCGAAAAGGCATAGACGGTCTTGCGGAGATCGTCAAAGGGAAGCTTTCTCTTGATCCGTTCGATAAGTCGCTGTTCCTGTTCTGCGGAAGAAACGCAGGCAAGCTGAAGGGGCTGCTTTGGGAAGGTGACGGTTTCCTTCTTCTGACCAAACGCCTCGAAAACGGAAGATACTCATTTCCCCGTACCGAAACGGAAGCCAAACGTCTTACCGAACAGCAGATACGCTGGCTGCTTGAAGGTCTTTCGATAGAACAAAAGAAAGCCATAAAGCCGGGAAAAGCAGGAGATTTGTATTGATTTCCGCTCATTCACACAGTGTTTTATGTTTGTTTTCATATAAATCACAGACATTTTTGTGTGTTTGTGATATACTGTATACAACAAAAACAAGTGACTTCGGACGGTGTATGCGGTATGATGCAGGATAACGAATTGATTCTCACCAAAGAAAAACTCCTTGAGGAAGTGTCTCCTCTTTCTCCCGAAAAGGAAGCAATGTATCGCAGTACCATTGCCGCACAAGCCGAGGAGATAGAAGACCTCAAACGACAGCTTGCATTCTACAAGAAAGCCATCTACGGACAGAAAAGCGAAAAGACGGAAGTCGTGCTCGAAAACTCCGAACAGCTTACACTGTTCAATGAAGCCGAAACGGAATCCGGGATAAACGTAAAGAATGCCGAAAAAGAAATAGAAGTGGCATCTCATAAACGTAAGCCCAAACGAACTCACGAAGAAATGCTTTCAAACCTTCCCACGGAGGAAGTCGTCCACGAAGCAGAAGACAAGACCTGCAGCGTATGCGGAAACGAAATGGAACCGGTGGGAAAAGAATTCGTACGCGATGAGCTCGTATATGTGCCCGCAAGACTGTTTGTCCGCAAGCACTATGCAGAAGTTCTTAAATGCAAGGCATGCGGGAGCGACGAAAGCGAGGACAAGTATCTCCCGGATGTTCCGCCGCAGGTATTTGCAAAAGCAAAAGCGTCTTCACCGGTTATCCCGCACAGCTTCTGCTCACCTGAACTTCTTGCACACATATTGTTCGAAAAATACGTTCAGGCGCTGCCGCTGTACCGCCAGGAGAAAGAATACAAATCTCTCGGGATAGAGCTATCGAGAACGACTATGGCAAACTGGATAATATATGCCGCGCTTGTATACGTGAAGCCGGTATATGAGCGTATGAAGGCAGAGCTTTTGAAGAACGGCGTCATACATATCGACGAGACTGTTGTGCAGGTTCTTCACGAGCCGGGGAGAAAAGCGAAGACGCAGTCGAGGATGTGGGTGTACGCTTCGCCGAAGAGCAATGAAAGGAGTAACATTCTCTTTGAATACTGCCCGACAAGAAGCGGAGAGAATGCGGAGAGGTTTCTCGGAGATTACTCCGGTTACATAGTCTGTGACGGATATGACGGATACAACAGACTTACGAACGTGAAGCGATGCGGGTGCTTTGCACATGTGAGGAGGAAGTTTGTTGAAGCGCTTCCGACAGACAAGGAGCTTGTATCGGGATCGAAAGCCGCAGAGGGAGTCAGGTGGTGCAACAGACTTTTTGCGCTTGAGAAAGAATACGAGAAGCTGACATACGAAGAGAAGCAAATACAACGGCAGGAACGATCCAAACCGGTTCTTGACGGCTTTTTTGCGTGGCTTGACACAGTAACTCCGTCATCGGGAACTAAGATAGCCAAGGCGGTCCAATATGCGAGAAACGAGAAGAAGTATTTATACGGATTTCTCGAAAGCCCGGATATTCCGATAGATAACAACCGTGCGGAGAACGCGATACGACCGTTTGTTGTCGGCAGAAAGAACTGGCTTTTCTCCGATTCAGTCAAAGGTGCCGAAGCGAGTGCGATGTTTTATTCGCTTGCGGCTTCCGCCGCTGCCAACGGGATTCCCGTGGAGGAATATTTCGTAAAGCTGCTTTCAAACAGCAAAGAGCCGCTGCTTCCTTGGACTTGAATCAGCGACCAAAACTGCAAAGGTCATAATATAAATACGTCGGCGTCGTTGAAGCTTGTTCAATTCACACGGTCATAAATATTCCGCACTAAAACGTGCATCGCGACCGCACGAATTGTGCATGCGGAAACCGACGGTTTCAATGCGTGGTGCGAGCGGAATAATCACGGTCACGGTGTTCAGCTTGCCGCGACGTATTCATGAATTATGCTATCGAATACATCGCATCGGAGCCGCACACCGCATTCACTCCACCGCCGTATTTACTTCCTGAATCGCCGCCTTCGGGCG
>JAZUKN010000070.1:0-2775 GCA_045643285.1 Eubacteriales bacterium | reverse complement strand
CTCTTGCAGGGCGCGTGTGGGAGGTCGAGGAGCTTGATATTCCGCGGCATCTCATCTACGTCAAGGCAGTGCAGGGCAAGATGGAGGTAAGCTGGCCCGGCGACTACGGCGAAGTTCACACGAGGATACTCGAGCGTATGCGTCAGGTGCTCCGCGAGGATACGGAATACCCGTATCTCCGAGAGGGCGCGCTTGAAAGACTCCGCGTTGCCCGTGCAGTCGCAAGAAATACGGGACTGACGGAGACCTGCATCGTTCCGCTCGGCGGATATACGTGGGCGCTCTTCCCGTGGCTCGGAACACGCTCGTTCCGCACGCTGCGCAGATACCTCACGCATAACGCAGGACCGTTCAAGCTCACGGGTATGGACTTCGAGGGTTGCTACTATATGACCTTCAAGCTCGAGGGCGGACGCGGAGACGATATGCTAAAGTATATTACGGATAAGATACGCCGCGAGGGAATCGACCTCGATTCGCTCATCAGCCCGAACGAGTCGCCAGTGTTCGAGAAGTACGACGAATACATCCCGTCGGAGCTGCTCAGAAAAGCGTACAAGTACGACAAGCTCAGAGCGGACGAGATAATGAAGAGAGCGGATGAGAGATAAAAAATCCTTTTGACACGGAAAAAACAAGTAGAAAACACGCAGTGTTTTCTTCCCTATTTACCCTTAGCTGAATAAAAATAGAAAAAATAAGAAAAAATGGGAGCCAAAAACTATGCCCGAATACATCTCCGTGCATGGCGCACGGGAAAATAACCTCAAAAATATCTCCGTCGACGTTCCGCGCGATAAGCTCGTTGTCTTTACCGGTCTTTCCGGCTCGGGAAAATCGTCTCTCGCGTTCGATACGATCTACGCCGAGGGACACCGCCGCTTTGTCGAATCGCTGTCGTCGTATGCCCGAATGTTCATCGGACAGCTCGATAAGCCTGACGTCGATTCTATCGAGGGACTGTCTCCTGCCATTTCGATAGACCAGAAAACAACATCGAAGAACCCGCGTTCCACCGTCGGCACAGTCACCGAGATCTACGACTACCTACGTCTGCTGTACGCAAGAGTCGGCGTGCCTCACTGCCCAGTTTGCGGACGCGAGATACGCCAGACCTCGACGGACACCATAATCGACAAGATCATGGAGCTTGACGACGGAGAAAGATTCATGATCCTCTCACCCGTAGTCCGCGCGAAAAAGGGAACACAGGAAAAAGTCTTCGCCGACGCGAAGAAAAGCGGCTACGTCAGAGCAAGGATAGACGGCTCGATATACGACCTGAACGAAGAAATAAACCTCGACAAAAACCTGCGCCACACCGTCGAGATTGTCATCGACCGCCTCGTGATGAAGCGCGATATCATAGGAAGACTTACGGATTCCGTCGAATGTGCGCTCAGAGAAAGCGACGGACTTGTCATCTGCGCGACTGTACCGCGTGAGGGCGAGGGAGTTGAGACGGAATATTCGATCAACTACGCCTGCCCCGAGCACGGAATCAGCTTCGGCGAGCTTGAGCCGAGAATGTTCTCGTTCAATAACCCGTTCGGCGCGTGCCCGACCTGCTCCGGACTCGGCGTTCTTCGCTCCGTTGAGCCGAGAAAGATCATCCCAGATGATTCGCTTTCGCTCAGAGATGGCGCAGTCGTCGTAAACGGCTTCAAATCGCTCGGCGACGAGTCGTGGAACGGCCCGCTCATCGAAAAAGCCATAGGCGAATACGGCGCAACGCTCGATATGCCGATCCGCGACTATCCCGAAAAGGCATACAAAACACTTCTTTACGGCTCGGATACAAAATTCACCATAACCCGTCACTTCGGTGCGCGCGAACAGACGACTGTTGCATCTTTCGACGGACTTATCCCGATGATCGAGCGACGTGCAGAACCCGGCGGCTGGGATCCCGAATACTACGAGCAGTTCCTCACCGACCGCGACTGTCCCGACTGCCATGGCGCAAAACTCAATCCCGACGCGCTCGGCGTGACCGTCGGCGGCAAAAATATCAACGATTTTTGCGTCATGTCCGTCGCCGATTCGCTTGAATTTACGAAACAGCTTACTCTTTCCGAGAGCGAAACGATCATCGCAAAGCAGATCGTCAATGAACTCAAATCCCGCCTCGGCTTCCTCGTGTCCGTCGGACTTGACTACCTCACGCTTGCCCGTAAATCCGCAACACTGTCGGGCGGTGAGGCACAGCGTATACGCCTTGCAACGCAGATCGGCTCGTCTCTCGCGGGAGTGCTGTATATCCTCGATGAGCCGTCTATCGGACTGCACCAGAGGGACAACGGCAAGCTCATCCGCACGCTCAAAAACCTGCGCGACCTCGGCAACTCCGTCATAGTAGTCGAACACGACGAAGAGACGATGCAGGAAGCGGACTATATCATCGACATCGGACCGGAAGCCGGAATCCGCGGAGGCGAAGTCGTGGCGTGCGGCACACCGAAAGAGGTGGCGGCGAACAGAAAGTCGATAACCGGCGATTTTCTCTCCGGCAGACGGAAAATAAAAGTCCCCGAACTGCGCCGTGCAGGCAACGGACATACGCTGACCGTCGTCGGTGCACGCGAACACAACCTCAAAAACATCACCGTTGAAGTGCCGCTCGGATGCTTCGTCTGCGTGACGGGCGTATCGGGATCGGGTAAAAGCTCGCTTGTGAACGGCATCATCCACCGCCGTCTTGCGGCAGATCTGAACGGCGCGATAACGTGGCCGGGCAAGCACCGCGAAATACGCGGCGAGGAATATCTCGACAAG
>JAZUKN010000069.1:0-2512 GCA_045643285.1 Eubacteriales bacterium | reverse complement strand
GAAGCCGGAAAAGAGATCCTTGCGATCTGCAAGAGGATAACTACACCGGATGCGCGACCGCTCGGAGAGTACAGAGGATTTGGCACCGAGATCGGTTTCGACAGCGTCGGGAAAGAGTTTTATATCAATCTGAACGGCACTCTGAGTCACAAAGTTGCACTCGGACAGGACGCAAACGGTATCATAACACGACTCGATAATATGATCGAATCACTTCCTGCTAAACTCGGAAACTGCAAGGATCAGCTCGCGGAACTGCACAAACAGATCGAAAACGCAGAAGCGGAAGTCGCTGCACCTTTTCCAAGAGAAGAAGAACTGCAAACAAAAATGAAGCGGCTTGACGAACTGAACGCGGAGCTTAATATGGACAGACGTGAGAGCGAGCTTGTCGACGACGAGAAAGAAAGTGAAGAATCACCGACTGACAGCAAAGAAAACGTGCGCGAGGAGGAACGCGAAGAACGGGACACACCGGTCGCAGACGAGGGGAGGTGATGACACTTGAAGTACGGAATTGCGATAAAAATTGTTGAGACAGGATACGTCGAAGTTGATGCCGACTGCGAAGAAGAAGCAAAAGACCTCGCAGAAGAAGCGGTCACAGAAGGACGTGTCCTGTTTCATGACATGGAAGTCGAGAGCGCGGAAGTGGAGAGAATATTTGAATAACGAAGAAAGGAATCTCAAAATGACTGATGAAGAAGCGTGTCTGAATACACAGCTATATGAAAAAATCTGTTCGGAGCTTTCAGAGTTTGAGGAAGAATTGCGTTCGCAAACATCGGATGAAATACTGTCGTCCGCTTATGAGTACACCGTAAAGCAGGACATTGTGTATGCATTTGAAGATTACGACTTGCCCCAAAAGCAGGCGGAGATTCTTCTGAAAAGTGATAACGCACTGAACGATATATTTACAAAGTATGAAACATCAGAGTCGGGATATATGGATCATATCCGTGATATGATTTCGGCGACCGCGAATGAAAAACTGCGCGAAGCCTTCCTGAAAGCGCGGAGAAAAACAGAGGAGCGATGACCGAGAGCAGATATGTCTCCCCTGAAACCGTTGAGAAAGCGCGTAGGGTGGACTTATTTTCGTATCTGAAATCGACGTCTCCTATGGAGCTTGTGCCGTGCGGAGGACAGGAATTTTGCACGAGAGAACACGACAGTCTCAAAATCTCGAACGGGAAATGGTACTGGTGGAGTCACGGGATCGGCGGTGCTTCTGCGCTTGATTATCTCATCAAAGTGAAAGGACTTGACTTTGTTTCAGCCGTGAAAGCGGTCGTAAACGAAGAAAAAATACCACTTGATGTTCCTGTCAGTGAGAAAAAAGTGAAGAAGATCTATCTGCCGAGCTACACTTTTGAGTGTAAAAAAGTGCGCGATTATCTCACGAACCGCGGCATTGACAGCGAAATTCTCGACGACTTTATCCGAGAAAAACATATAGCCGAATCCATTATGACGGGTTCGGCTTTGTTTTTCGGAAGAGACGACGACGGGAAAATACGACAATGCTCGGAGCGGGCAACGGACGGAACCACGACAAAAAAGGATTCTTACGGGAGTGACAGAAGCTACTTTTTTCTCTCAAAAGCGGAAAAAGATTGCCCGAGCATCAGCGTATTTGAGAGCGCGATTGATCTTTTATCGTTCGCAACGCTTCTCAAAATGCGCGGGATCGACTACCAAAAGTTCAATCTGATGTCACTCTCCGGCATATATTTTCCGGCAAAGGACGAGACGAAAATCAGGATTCCCGCGTCTCTCGAACGTTTTCTCGATGAACACAAGGAGACAAAAACCGTGTATCTGCACCTTGATTCCGATTATGCAGGTCATCGCGGAGCAGAGGGGATCGTCAAAATTCTCAAAGAAAAGTATGACGTAAGATACTATCCGCCGAAGTACGGGAAGGACTACAACGACTATCTGATGCACATAAAACACATCGAAAGGTTGAAAGAAAACAATGAGCGAGACAAAAAAGTATGCCGTGAATGTGACGGCAAGGTTCACGACGGCAGTCGAAATTGAAGCGGAAAACGCAGAACAAGCGGAAGAAATTGCACGCGAAAAATACAAAAACGGGGAGATAAAGTTTGACTTTGACGACAGGATCACACCGTGGTTTGATGCCGTTCCGTTAAGCAGTTCTTCCCCTGAAAGTAAATGACCGAGTATTTTTTCGATCCAAAACACAAAAACGAATGAACAGAAAGAGAGAAAAACGATGAGCAACACAATCGAATATAGCGTAACGATTACCGAGATTTTGCAGAAAACAGTAACCGTTGAGGCGGCGACAGAGGAAGAAGCAAAGAAGAAAGTACACAAGGCGTGGACTGACTGCGAGTACATTCTTGATGCCGATAACTTCGTCGGAGTTGAATTTCTGGCGACAAAATGCGAGCCGGTAAGACACAGAGCTGAACGAGAAGAGAGATAAAGAAAGGAGAGTCGGCGAAGGGGTAAAAGTGTCGCTGAGTCTTAGCAAGCA
>JAZUKN010000068.1:0-5855 GCA_045643285.1 Eubacteriales bacterium | reverse complement strand
TCTTGAAAACCGTTTGGCAGCAATGCCACAAGGGTTCGAATCCCTTTCCCTGCGTCAAAAATACAATTCCTCATCAGAGGGATTGTATTTTTTTATTCCGGAAAGGGATGAGAACGGGTCGGTAGTGAATGACAGTCCGGTGGACTGTCAGAGCCGACCCTGACCGAGCCCGCAGGCGAGAGCGAATCCCACACCCTGCGTCAAAACCTCAATTCCTCACCCGAGGGATTGAGGCTTTTTTTCGCAAAGAAAACCTGTCTGCTTTACTTGCTTTCCCATTTTCCGCCGGCAACGCTTTTTTCGGGCACTTTCACTACGCTTTCCATAGCACCGACTGCACTTTTCTTGTTCGACCAGTCGAGATGCGTGTAAATGTTGAGCGTCACGGCGACCGTTGAGTGACCGAGATAGTCCTGTACCTCTTTCGGCGACAACCCCTTTTTGTGCATCAGCGACGCGCAGGTGTGACGCAGATCGTGGAAGCGGATTCGGCGTATCCCGGCTTTTTCGACGAGCTTCGGAAATGCGTCCTCGATATATCTCGGCTTGAAGAGATTCCCCATTTCGTCGGTGAAGATATAGTCGCTGTCTGCAGTGTTGTAGCAGTTGCCGCAGATACGTCTGTTCTCCGCCTGTATCGCACGCCATTCGAGCAGCTTTTCC
Organism: Eubacteriales bacterium; assembly: GCA_045643285.1. Taxonomy (GTDB): domain Bacteria; phylum Bacillota; class Clostridia; order Oscillospirales; family CAG-272; genus UMGS1696. The sequence continues at coordinate 5,192 of JAZUKN010000068.1, read as the reverse complement.
CTGACAGTTTCCGACATCGGAAATGAGCGGTAGCTCGATTTCGTCTTCGTCCTGTTCGCCGCAATGATCGTCTTCTTTCCGTCGATCGTCGCTTCCGTCACGGTGTGATTGATGACGATCGTGTTGTCGTCGAAGTTCACCGCCTGCCAGCGCAGACCAAGTACCTCGCTTCGCCTCAGTCCGAGCAGAGCCGTCATGTAGATGAGAAGCCCCAGCTTGTGATCCCACGACGTCTCGATCAGCTTCGTGAGCTCTTCTTCGGTGAGCGCAGTCCCCTCAAAACGCTCCGTCCGCGGCGGATCGACCTTGTCAGCCGGATTCTGCGGAATGAGGTCCATACGGTATGCGTATTTGAGCATCTTGTGTAAGAGGGCGTGCTCGTGTCTGACCGTCATGCCCGACAGCGTTCTCCCCTCGTGCAGATAAAACGACTGCAAGTCCTTTGCCTGCACCATGGCAAGCGAGAGGTGCTTCGGTTCAAAATACGGGATGAATTTCCGCTCGACCATGTTCTGATAGCCGCCGAAGGTCGTCGGTCCGAGATTCGGGCGCACGACTTCAAGCCACGATCTCATAAAATCCACAAACGGCATATCGTTTGCAAAGTCCGCGTCCTCGCCTGTCCTTTTCGGCACGATGTACGAGCGGCGAAGATTGATCAGATATTCCTCCGCGAGCTTCTTGTTCCCTTTCACGGGGAGTCCCGTCGTTCTCCATACCTGCCGTCTCTTTCCGTCCGGTCCCGTATAGGTGAGTACGCAATAATAAATTCCGTTCTTTTCCTGCAGGTGTCCTGCAACCATTTGTATTCACTGTCCTTTCGTTGTGCGGCGTGAGGCAGTTATATTTCCGGAAGCTGTTTCCGAATGTCCCACGCACTTCTGCCTGCGGTTTTGTCCTTTGATTTTATCGGAGTGATTACATTATAGAACAGTCGCTCTTTCATGTCAAAGGTACAAAACCGCACCTAAAATTTTTATTGAGTCCGAATCTGCGGAAGAGTGAAATTCTCCTCCGCAGATTTTTTATTTCAGTTCGCGCCCGTCAGAAAAGCGACGACGTTTATTTTCGGGATGCGGTAGCGGTTGCCGATGATCTGCCCCTTGATCTTCGACGAACGCACGAGCGACAGTGCCGTGTTCCGTCCAACGCCGAGCATCCTCATAAGCTCCGGTATCCCGACGACGTCCGGGTATGCGGTGAACATCGTCTTCATTTTGCTGTCATCAAATTCTGTCGGCATATATTATCGCTCACCTCCGTCGCGTTTCTTCTGTCTTGAGAGCGACTGAATGTAATACTCAAACGCTTTGAGAAGACAGTTCTCCATTGTCTCACGTCTCGTCCCGGGTGTGAAGTACCTGCTGACCTCGTCGAGCGGCACTTTCAGAAATTCCCTCTGGTTCGGCTTCTGCTCCGTCATGATGTCGAAGATCGTGTCCATGTCGAGCTCCCCGTTCGCCGACAGCTTTCTCATCCGTGCCGCCTGCGAGAGTGACGGCGTGCAGTCCTCGCTGTCGATCGTTTCATATAAGTCGTCCTGCTCTTCCTCCGTGAGATAAGACAGCTCCACCGCCGTCGTCAGTGCGATCCTGCCTTCGTCGACAAGACCGAGCAGAAGAGGGTTCAGATGTGTCAGACGAATATACCGCTGTATCTGCGTTTTGCTCTCGCCCGAAAGATGACCGAGCTCCTCCACCGACGTCAGCTTCTGCCCAGGTTGGTCAGAAGTTCTTCCCTGGTGCTTCATCGCATCGAGCCTCATCCTAAGCGCGAACGCTTTCTCGGACGGCAGAAGCCCGTCTCTGTGAAAGTTTGAGTCGACAAGGTAAATGACTGCTTTGTCGTAAGTCATCTCTTTTACGAGCGCAGGGACAGTCTCAAGACCGAGCGCACGGGCGGCGTGTACCCTGCGGTGTCCGCTGATGATCTCGTACCTGCCGTCCCCTGTCGGTCGGACAGTGATCGGGTGAAGCACGCCGTTTTGTCTGATGCTTTCTTTTAAGAGTTCCATTTCTCCGTTGTCTCTGACGGCAAACGGATTTGCGTCAAACGGGACGCAGTCTTTTGTTTTGATTTCCGTAATGTTGATTGCCATATTTTTTCTTTTGTTTTTCCTTTCGATTTTGATTTTTGTTTTTACAATGCGAGGGGTATTAGGGGATACTTCCCCTAAAAGAAGGTGTTTCGAAAACCTCCCTTTGTAGCGGGGACTTTGTAGCGGAAACACCTTGCTTGCGGAGAGTCGAGGACACCCACGAAAACTCACGGTGGGAGGTTTGAGTGGGAGGTAAGATTCAGTGCTTGCTGAGACGCAGTGACAGCAAAAGCCGAGACTCGAAGACAAGCGAATTTGGGTGGGAGGTGCGAGTGGGAGGTGAAATACCTTGCTTGCTGAGACTCGACGACAGAAAAAGCAAGTAATGAGCACCACGCTTGAGCACCCTAATTCAGTGCTTGCCGAGACACAAAGACGAGTTTGAGCACTGCGGCTGAGCGCCCAAATACCTTGCCCCGCGAGACTGAACAATGCAAAATCCGTTCGCTCTCCTGACGGTTTTTCTTGTGCTTTTTGAAAATCATTGTAACGTTTTTTCGTTTTTTCGATGAGTTTCCGTTCACCTCCGCGACGGATTTGCTTTACAAAAACGAACGGGAATGTGTACTTGCGGGGAACGTTTTTCGCTCACGCCGTTCTCTCTTCCGTGATTTTCGTGAGACGGATCGCGCGTCCGCCGTGCGTCTTTCCGCGCTCATACCTGATGTGATACTCGTCAGCGAGGCGCGAAGAATTTATGTTCAGATGATACGAAAGTGCATTCGCCGTGAGCGGAAGTGAGAGAAGTTCTTTTAATTCCGTCGCTGTTCCCGTCCACATTGTGCGCTCTTCCGACTCCAAAACCGATGCGACCGATTCGAGAATTTCGTCCGGCGGTTCCTGCCAAAGTTGCGTGTCGCTGTGTTCAAGCGTGAACTTCAACGTCTCCGGATCACGTCTGATAAACAACTTCTGATCCGCCTGATCGCGCCCCGTCACTTCGATTATCGCGTTGTTTGACGTTCGGCTTTCCTTGTACATGATGAACGCACCGTCCGCCGCGCCGAACAATCCGTTAGTGCCTGAGATCATTTCCGTCTTGTCTGCCGCGTCCTGTTTGCGCGTGTGATGAACGAGGATCATGCAGATCTTGTGCTCGTCCGCAAACTTTTTTAAGTTGCTGATGATCTCATAGTCGCCCGAATAGCTGTAACCGTCGCCGCCGACGTCGCGTATTTTTTGAAGCGTGTCGATGATGATCACTTTCGTGTCGGGATTTTTGCGGAGGAATTTGTCGAGCTGATCGTTGAAGCCATTGCTTATCTGGCTCGACTCCACGGTGAAGAAAAGCTTGTCGGAAACCTCGTCGCCGAACATCCGGAAGAGGCGGTTTTGCAGTCGTTCTTCGGTGTCTTCGAGCGCAAAATACAGCACTTTGTTCTTCTGAACGTTAAAGCCCCAGAGCGATTTTCCGCACGAAATGTGATACGCGAGCTGCGTCATGATAAAGCTTTTTCCTGTTTTCGGCGCGCCGACGAACAGATAAAGCCCCGGATAAAGAAGTCCTTCGACGATCGGCGTGCGCGTCCCGAAAGATTTTTCGTAGAGCTTCTGCATCGTGAAAGTGTCCATGTACCCCGGCAGTATGCGCTCTCTCATTTCGGCGAGAAGTTCCTCCGCCGACTTGTCTTCGTCCTCGTTTTCGACCGGAACGAACTCGTTTTTCTCGGCTTCGGCGGTCTGTTTTGTCTCGTCCGAGACAGACGAAACACAGGTTTTTGTTTCGTTTTCCATCATTTGTTGTCCTTTCTTTTGTGTTTTTGTTTTTGATTTTGATGAAATGCCATTCGGGTTTCGGGTGAGCGGTGAGGTGAATTTACCCCCCCTCACTATTCCGACAGAAAAGGAGCAAAATATAAGGTTTTTCTCAAAAAATCTTTCTTGCCGTGTCTGATTTTTTGAGTTTTCCCGTATTTCTCTTTTCGGTTTCGGTGGTTTTTGTGTCGGTCATCATCTCCTTTGTTAAAAATATTTATCGAAAAGAACAGCCGGCTTTGTTCTTTTTTCAATCAAAAATGTAATGTGATCCGAGCGTCTCGGCAGTCATGCGGTGACGGTGTTTTGTGAATCAAGGGGTATCGAAAACACCGTCACCATCGTCACGACCGTCACGGCGTACTGCCCTGCGGATGATTTCTGCGAATTTCAAGCAATCATTTTAGAAACTCGATTCTCAATGAACAGTGTGGATTTTTCTCCTCAAGTGGTAGCCAACGAGAACGGCGTTTTTTTAAGGTTGAGACGAAATTTCTTCGGTTTTTTTCATTTTTCGTCTCGGATTTTGGGGTGGGTCATTTTGAACCACCCCACTTTGCTCCGCCGAAGTGGTCCGGGTGGTTTTCGCCCAGGCCACATTTTCCGGGTTTTGTAGGATGGTTCAAAGTGATCCATCCTACTTTTTTGCTCCGACAGTCCAGTTTGTGGGTAACCCCCCCTGTCCAGTTTTAGCTTACCAGTTCAACAGCGGTGATTTTCCCCTCAAGTGGTAGGCAACGAAAACGGCGTTTTTATAACCGTCAACGAAAAATTCTCAAAGATTTTTCACTATTCTTTTCGTTTTTTGGTCTGGGTCATTTTGACCCACACCACTTTTTTGAGTTTTGAAAGTGATTTTCCCCCTCAAGTGGTAGCCAACGAGAAACGCAAAAACCGCCACTTTTTCTAAAAATTTTTTCTCATATTGATTTTTCAAAGAACTGATTGAGTGATTTATCTCCTCAAAAGGTAGCCAGCGAGAAACGCGGTTTTATAACCGATCAAGAAAATATTTCAAAAAATTTGCCAGATTTGTCTGCCAAAACAAAAAACGGCAACCGAATCGGTTAAAAAATGGCATTTCCCGAACCACTTTTGTAAGAGTTTACGAATCTGCTACACATTCTTTTTTCAAAAATATTTGATATTTTCTTTTCGTTCTTGACAAAAAGAAAAAAACAGCATATAATGAATTTGCTTTCAGTGAAAAATAATTCAGTAAAAACAGGAGGCTGTATGATGGAGGAATTTGTCGGACGTGAACACGAGCTTGCTTTGATTCGTGATATATTAAAAAAGCCATCCGCGAGCGTGATGGTTTACGGAAAACGGAAGGTCG
>JAZUKN010000067.1:0-40285 GCA_045643285.1 Eubacteriales bacterium | reverse complement strand
TATCGACGAGGTGTTATAGCCATTCAAATAAAAAACACTCAACTTGATTGAGTGCTTCTGTTGGAAATCGGTCGCTATCTATAACTATCTATGAAATATCTGAAAGTGTCTGTTATTATCTATTTCTCTGATAAATGCCGTTGTAATCAACACGAAATTCGTGTCTTTCAAACGAAATCCGTGGTTCTTACACGAAATTCGTGTTGATTACACCAACGGCGTTCGTTTCTCATTAGAAGATATACTCTTTTGCGGGCGACGTTTGCGGAAGATGAGGTGTTTCATAGAAATCATATGTATTGCTTGTCCCTCTCTCCACGAGATACCCATACCGTTTGAGTTTTTTCACTTGGTCTCTGTAAGTGCTATCGGGCATACCCATAGCATTAAAGATAGCAGCAGGGGACAAGGCAAGTTCATAGTTATTACGGTTTCCGACAAGGTAGAGATACAGTATAGTTGCGGTTGCGTTGAGTTCTCTGTATGCGTTGTAGAAGTTCTCTTTTTTCACCTGAATGAATTCTCTTTCGGGCATTTCGCGGTGGATGATTACTGTCAGTTGGTTAGCTACTGTCGTCGGTTTCGTTCTTCTGCGAGGCATAATCATTTCTCCTTTCACATTATGCGGCTTTGGGTGTATCGTTTGAAAGTGTATTTTCAAACTTTTTGAAATAAGACAGAGGGTTCGTTCTGTAATCGGGGAAGGTCTTCACAAACCATCTTCTCACTTCTGCATAAACCGAGGGAACACACTTGTCTGAATAACGAATAGCACTGTATTCCTCAAAATACTTTTCGTTATCGGGTATGGAAGAGATGAAAATCTCCATATTCTCGTAAGTCAGGTTCTTATACTGATTACAGGAATAATCGCGGTTGTCAATCGGTGAGTGGTATTTTATCGGCGTTTTGTGTGTCTTGCGGATGACTCTCAGGTCGGGAATGAGTTCGATAAACTCACGGTATATTTTGAACTCCGCACTTGATGTGTCAGAGAGCTTGTCATCGAACGCTTTCGTAATCGTCATTGTCTTATTCACGACATCAATTTTGAAGTTTTCCATTTTCTTTACTCCTTTCACGCTGCTGCCGCCTCAGATTCAGAGGCGGTATATCTTGTTGCTTCTGCCTGTTCGTATGCGGAAATGATTTCTCTTGCTTTTTCCATATCGAACTTTTCATCTTCTGTGGAGAACTTATCGAGAAACCACTTCTTGATGAAGGGGAATGCGACTTCCTGTGTTGCCTTTGCGAAGGCTTTTACCCTCTCGAACTCTGCCATGAGTTCATCGCTGTTCGGCTGTGCCTTGATGAATCTTTCCATAAACTTGATGTTGAGTCCCTTGTAAGTCTTCTTTCCGCTCTTGATTTCAGGCTTTACGATTTCACACTGAAAATCGGGGTGGAGTTTGAGAAGTCTTTCGAGCTCTTCGTAAGTTTTGCCAGAGCCCTTGCCAGCTCTGTCGAAAGCGGACTTTGTGCCTTCAATCTTTTTTTTCATAAAGTTCAGAGAAAAAAGTGTTGCCATAGTGTTTCCTTTCAGCGCCTTTGGCGCGTGGCTGTTATTGTGGTAGCCAACCATAAATTATTTTTTGAAGTTCGGTTTTGCGTTTCCGCTTCCCTCATCTTCTGGCACTATTATACCAAAAGGGGTATGAAACCACGTTTCAGGTAGAGATGTTTTTCAAAAAAATTTTTATTATTTTTTCAACTTTTTTCGAACGCCGTCCGCCACATAAGATGATGAAACACAAATGAAGATGATGAAAGATGATAGGACACGATAAAAGAGGCTCGAAGATGATATTTTCAAGCCTCTTTTGATTTATTTCATTTGTATTGAGTTTCTTTTGAACTCACGAAGAATATTCGTTTTATCTACATCTTTTTTGAGGTCGCTCACAAGAAGATTCAGATAGTTTTGTGTAATTGCGAGACTGCTATGTCCGAGAATCTTTTGAAGAGATACAACATTCCCGCCAAGCATTACCCATTTTTTTGCGAATGTGTGCCGATACCTATGAATACCCGTTTTTTCAACGCCTCTTCTTTTGTTGTATTCATAGAAAATATGATACAGAGTTGATTTTACTAACTTGTCGCCGTAGGCATTACAAAAAAGATAGTCTTCATCGTTGCCTTTACGATACTTCAAATACTCTTTGAGAATGGCAAGTATGTCTTCATTGAGTGGTATTATCAATGGCTTTCTGTTTTTGGTTGTATCAATTCTGACGACTTCCGCTTCAAAATCCACATCTTTTATTTTGATATTGATAAGACTGTTTTGGCGAACTCCGCTCGACAATAAGAAGTTTGTCATTACCCAAGTTTTGTATTCAGTAAAAGAGCACTTATTCACATTTGGCTTTTTTAAGAGTATGGAAAGTTCTTTGTCAGTATATGTTTCTATCGGTTGCTTGTCTGATTTGGGAATGCTTATTTTGTATGTTGGCATAAATCCCTTTTTCATAAAGAAATAGAGAAGTGTTTTGAAGTCTCTTGAATATGAATAGAGGCTCATATCATTGATGTTTGGATTATCGCGTAAATCAATAATGAACTTGTCGAAGTCTGTTTTTGTTATTTGAGATACAAAAGTGTTTTCATCAATGTATTTTGAGATTTGTCTGAATGAATCTGTGTAATGCCTGATAGTCCCGTCCCGAAGGTTGCGAGCTTTACAGTCGAGAAGATATTCTGTGTATCCCTCTCGAAGAGTAATCTCATTGTTTGATAACATCTTGATTCTTCCCATTTGTTCTCTCCTCATAAAACAAAAAAATTAGACCCATCATCAGCCATTTCTCAAAAATGATGGGTCTAACTGGTTTTTTACTTATTCGGTTTTATGAGGGGTTCGGAAGCCTCTTTACTTCTGGGATTCTTCAACAGCAACGGCGACAGCGACGGTAGCGCCGACCATCGGGTTGTTGCCCATGCCGATCAGACCCATCATTTCGACGTGTGCCGGAACGGAGGAAGAGCCAGCGAACTGTGCGTCGGAGTGCATTCTGCCCATTGTGTCCGTCATACCGTAGGATGCGGGACCTGCCGCCATGTTGTCCGGGTGAAGTGTACGACCTGTGCCGCCGCCCGATGCAACGGAGAAGTACTTTCTGCCGTTCTCGATACACCACTTCTTATATGTACCTGCAACGGGATGCTGGAATCTCGTCGGGTTCGTCGAGTTGCCCGTGATAGATACGCCGACGTTTTCAAGTCTCATGATCGCAACGCCTTCGGGAACGTTGTCTGCGCCGTAGCATTTTACAGCCGCGCGAGGACCGTCGGAGTACGGTGTTTCCTTAACGACCTTGACTTCTTCGGTGTAAGGATCGAACTCTGTCTGAACGTAGGTGAAGCCGTTGATACGGGAGATGATGAACGCCGCGTCCTTGCCGAGGCCGTTGAGGATTACGCGGAGAGGTTTGTTTCTTACCTTGTTCGCGTTGAGAGCGATCTTGATAGCGCCCTCTGCTGCGGCGAACGATTCGTGACCTGCGAGGAAGCAGAAGCAGTCTGTATCTTCGGAGAGGAGCATTGCGCCGAGGTTGCCGTGACCGAGACCTACTTTACGGTTCTCCGCAACGGAGCCGGGAATGCAGAACGCCTGAAGACCGATACCGATAGCGGCGGCGGCGTCAGCGGCTTTCTTGCAGCCTTTTTTCAGTGCGATAGCCGCGCCTACGGTGTACGCCCATACAGCGTTCTCGAAGCAGATCGGCTGTGTTTCGCGGACGATCTTGTCGCAGTCGATACCTGCGGCGAGGGTGATGTCCTTGCATTCTTCGATAGAGGAAATACCGTATTCGGAAAGAACGCCCATGATCTTGTCTACGCGTCTTTCATAGCTTTCAAATAATGCCATTTTCGTTTCCTCCTTCAATTACTGTTTACGCGGGTCGATATACTTGACCGCGCTGTCAAATCTGCCGTATGTGCCCATGGCTTTCTTGTACGCTTCGTTCGGCTCGTCGCCTTTTTTGATGAAGTCGGTCATCTTGCCGAGGTTTACGAATTCGTAGCCGATGACTTCGTCGTTTGCGTCGAGTGCCATGCGTGTTACATAGCCTTCAGCCATTTCGAGATAGCGAACGCCCTTTGCGTTTGTGCCGTACATCGTACCGATCTGCGAACGTGTACCCTTGCCGAGGTCTTCAAGACCTGCGCCGACGTTAAGACCGTTTTCGGAGAACGCGGACTGCGAACGTCCGTATACGATCTGGAGGAACAGTTCTCTCATTGCGGTGTTAATAGCGTCGCAAACGAGGTCTGTGTTGAGCGCTTCGAGGATCGTCTTTCCGGGGAGGATCTCAGCAGCCATAGCGGCGGAGTGAGTCATACCGGAGCAGCCGAGAGTCTCGACGAGTGCCTCTTCGATGATACCGTTCTTTACGTTGAGGGAGAGCTTGCAGGCGCCCTGCTGAGGTGCGCACCAGCCCACACCGTGCGTAAATGCGGAAATATCCTTGATTTCGTAAGCCTTGACCCACTTGCCCTCTTCCGGAATCGGAGCGGGACCGTGCTTCGGGCCTTTTGCAACGACACACATTTCTTCTACTTCGCGTGTGTATTCAATGCTCATGTCAAAATTACTCCTTTTATGTATATTTTTGATTGACCGTGTTTTATTATATACCAAAACGCCGACAAAAGCAAGACGGGAGAGGAAAAAGTTTTCCCGTTTTCGTCCCGTCCGGCGAAAAATCAGCCGACAAGCCCTTTCAGCACTTTAAGCGTGTTGAAAACTCCGTCGATGTGGCTTCTTTCGTAACCGTGGCTCGCGTAAACTCCCGCGCCGATCAGTCCGTGGCGGATGTCGTAGCCGGCGTTCAGCGTCATTTCAACGTCCGAGCCGTAGAGCGGGTAAATATCGACGGCGTAGTCCGCGCCCTCGCGCTTTGCGGCGTCGATCAGCTCTCCGACGACTTCATAATTGTACGGACCGTGCGAGTCCTTCGCGCAGATCGAGACTTTCTTTTCGGTGCACATAAGCCCTTCGCCGACACATCCCATGTCGACGCTTATCGCCTCGGTCACTCCGTCCGGTACGGATGCGGAACCGCCGTGGCCGACTTCTTCGTAAACGGTGATATGCGCCCACAGTCTGCGCGTCGGTTTTGTGCCGGTGTCGCGGAGCCACTTTGCAAATCCGAGCAGGATGCCGACAGACAGCTTATCGTCAAGGAAGCGGCTCTTGATGTAACCCGACTCCGTCACTTTCGTGCGCGGATCGAAGCAGACTATATCTCCGACTTCGACGCCGAGTGCGCGTGTGTCGTCGGCTGACTTCACGTCTTCGTCGAGCACGACTTCCGTTGTGTCGAACGTTCTCGCGGTGTCGCTGTAGTTTAAGTTGACGTGAACGGAAGCGTTGACGAGCTGGAGCGTGCCGTCGATCACTTTACCGTCTCTCGTGCGGACGCGGACGTTTTCACATTCGCCGTTCTCTGCTCTCATTCCGCCGAGTTTTGCAACGCGAAGTCTGCCGTTCGACTTGATCTCCGCGACCATTGCGCCGAGCGTGTCCGTGTGCGCTTCGAGGAGCAGTCCTTCCCCCTCTCCGCCGAGATCGACGACAACGCCGCCCTTTACCGTCATCTCCGCGCTGTAGCCGAGGGATTCAAATTCGTTCTTCACCCATTCGGATGCGGCTTTCGTATAACCCGTCGGGCTGTCGATCGAGAGCAGCTTCACTGCCTCATCCGTTGCGTATCTTGCATATTCGTATGTCATAATACTTCCCTTTCTGTATATTACGTCCGTTTTTCGCAAAAAAGCCCCCGTGTTTTCTTTCGGGAGCTGTATTTGTCTTATTCAACTGTAAATTCAAATGTCTCAACGATGTAGGAGCCTACCGTTACGGAGAATCTGTACGCACCCTTTTCAAGTGCTTCTTCGGGAACGAGAGCCACGCCCTTATATGTATCGTTCGCGGTCTTCATGTCTGCGTATGTTTCGATGTCGGCAGTCGCCTTGACACTGTACGCCTCAAAATCGGAAATAACGCCGATGTAGCATTCCTCTTTGCCGGTCAGCGATGCTTCTTCGTTGAAATAAAGCACGAGCGCGCCGTCCTTGATCTCGGCGTCCTTTGCAAGTGTGAGATTAGTGCGCGGAATAACAAGCTCCGATCCGGGTGCGCCGCTCGGTTTGTCGATTTCGGAATCGTCGATGATCGTGATTTCTTCACCGTCGGGCGTGATTATCTTGTCGTCTTCTTTATTGCAGGAGGACGCGCAGAGAGCAACCGTTACAAGAACTGAGCCGATGAGCAGTAATGCGATGAACTTTTTCATTTTTAGTCTCCTTTATGGATTATATTTTGATTCCGTACGCCTACGGACTGTACTGATGTTTTAACCCTCGCAGTCTTCGCAGTCGCCGCAGGATTCGTATTTCGTGTCTCCGAATCCGAGGCGTGCTTCGGCAGCCTTGAGCATTATGGCGCACTCTATTCTCTTTTTGAACAGCGTGCAACCGTATTCGTAAATACCTCTGATAGAGCCTGTCGCGTGATAAGCGTTCGCCGCACAGCCGCCCGAGCAGTAGAGCCGCGCCCAGCAGTCGTCGCATTCGGGACGTGCGTACACGTTGCAGAGCTTGAATTCGTCGCGCAGGTCGGTGTTCGTGATGCCTCTCCACACGTCGCCCATTTTGTATTTTTCGTCGCCGACGAACTGGTGGCAGGGATAAAGCTCACCCGTCGGCGTTACGGCGTAGTATTCCGTACCCGAGCCGCATCCCGATATACGTTTATAAATGCACGGACCGTGCGACAGATCAAGCATATAGTGATAGAACGTGATGGGCTTGCCTTCTTCTTCCCGTCGGAGCATTTCCTTTGCAAGGATCTCGTACTGCTCAAGTATGACGGGCAGGTCTTCTTCTGTCAGCGCGTACGGCGTTCCTTTCGGCGAGACGACCGGCTCCATTGACAGCTCGGTGAATCCGAGATCAGCCATGTGGAAGAGGTCTTTCGTGAAGTCGGGATTCTTGTGCGTGAACGTGCCGCGCATATAGTAGCTCTTGTCTCCTCTCGCCGCGACGAACTTCTGAAACTTCGGTACGATCCTGTCGTAGCTTCCGACTCCTCTGTAGTCGCTCCGGCTGGAATCGTGTATTTCTTTCCGTCCGTCGAGAGACAGAACGACGTTGTTGCACTCTTTGTTGCAGAATTCTATTACATCGTCGTCGACGAGCATACCGTTCGTCGTGAGCGTGAAGCGGAAGTTCTTTCCTGCTTCCTTTTCGATAGAGCGCGCATACGCGACGAGTTTTTTCACAACATCAAAATTCATAAGCGGCTCACCGCCGAAGAAGTCGACTTCGAGATTGACGTGCTTTCCCGAATTTGCGATGAGAAAATCGAGCGCCTGTTTGCCGACTTCGTAGCTCATCAGTGCTTCTTCGCCGTGGAATTTGCCCTGCGCCGCGAAGCAGTATTCGCAGTTGAGGTTACAGGTGTGCGCGACATGGAGGCAGAGTGCCTTGACGGTAGTGTTCCTGTTCTTGAAATCGAAAGCGCGGTCCTTGTATTCGTCTTCGGTGAAGAGCTTGCCTCCGTCTTTGAGTTCATTTACGTCGGAAATGCAGTCGAGAACGTCCTCGCTTGAGACGCCGTATTTTTTCGTGATCTCTGCGACGATCTCGTCCGGCGTGTGTGTCTCAAACATTGCGATAACGTCGTATGCGACCTCATCGACGACGTGAACGGAGCCGCTGTACACGTCAATGACGATATTGTATCCGTTTAGTTTGTACTGGTGTATCATTTTGTCCTCGTTAAAATAAAATACGCCTGCCCCGGGTAGAGCAAGCGGCATTTTATGTGCTGATTATTTCTTTGTGTTTTCGCACTTCTGGTTAGCAACACCGCAGGAAGTCTTGCAAGCGGACTGGCAGGATGTCTGGCATTCGCCGCAACCGCCGTTCTTGACGCTCTTCTTGAGGTCGCGTGTTACGAGTGTTTCGATTCTCTTCATTGTATTATCCTCCGGATAGATTTTTATTCCTGTATATTATAGCGCATGGAAAGGCTGATGTCAAGGGTTTATCCGAAAAACGGGTATTCGGTCGAAAAATCCTCTCTCATCTTCTCCCCGAAAGGTGTCTGAGCCGCTTTTCGCGCAGTGCCGCTTTTATGAGTATGTACGCGACCGAAAGCACGACCGCAGACACTATCATTCCGATGAAGAATCTTCCGCGCGTAAATTCCTTAACTCTGGCGAGAAAACTGAGAAATTCGCTTCGTGTGATCGAAGTCGTCGTGATGAGCGGACACGAACCGAGGATGCGGTCGCCGTACAGTACGGTGATCGTTCCGGCTTCGTCGCCCGATTCTATAGGCGCGTCGAGCGAATCGGCGAACGTGTTGTAGCTGAAGCGGACTTCTTTTGCGAGATCGACAGCCGTCGGCAGGAATACCGTTATATCTTCTTTCGGCACGAGCGTCACATAGTCGAGTGTTGCCGAGAGATTCACGGGAATCTCGCAGATCACGCGCGACGACGGAAGCACCGTCCGCATGGCGTAGGACGAAAACGCCCAGTCGAACATACGGATCGCGTCGATGTAGCTGTAGATGTCGCCTGTGTCTTCGTCTTCCTCCGCGTCAAGCACGACTGCAAGGTACGTCAGCCCCATGTCGGAATCTGTCGCAACGCCGCAGACCGCATAAGAACCGGACGAGGTCGCGCCTGCGTTCAGTCCCATAGCGCCGACGTAGAAATATTCGCCCTTATAATAGCGCGAGACAAGGCCGTTGCGGTTATATACGCTCCGATAGTCGGACAGGTTCGTTGCATCCATGACGTACTTCGGGGTGGATGTAATATCGGTAAAGCCCTCTATCGAATAAGCGTACCGCGCGATGATGCCCGTATCTCTCGCGGTTGTCACCATGGCGGAGTCGAACATCCCCGTCGGGTTCGTGTAGTATGTATTGTTCGCGCCGAGCCACGCCGCCTTGTCGTTCATCATGCGGACAAACGATTTCGTATCCCCTGCGGTAGCCTGAGCGAGGATTATCGCCGCGTCGTTTGCGGAGTTGACGAGCATACAGTTGAGCATCTGCCGCACCGTCACCACTTCCCCGGCTGAGAATCCGACCTTGTTTCCGGACACTTCGTTGAGCATATCCCATGTTACGGTGATCTCTGTGTCGAGCCGTCCCTCAAATTCGTCGAAAACAACGATAGCCGTCATCAGTTTGACGGTGGACGCCGGAGAACATTCCGCACTCGGATTGTACTCAAACAGCACCTCATCGTTCTCGAAGTTGTAGAGATACGCGCCGCCGCACCGCTCGATCTCGGGAGCAGAGCCGTCAGTCTTGATCGCTTCTTCAGTCTCGCCGTCGTCATCGGCAAAAACCGGAAGCACGAGCGTCAGCACAGCAAGAAGTGCAAGGACGAGCGATAAAATTCTTCTTATGTTCTTTGTCATATTTTATTCCTGTTTTATTTCTGAAGTTCCGAGAAGAACGCCTCTGCCGCCCGCCTGTCTTCGGTGATCTGTCTGCCGAGTGCGTCGAGGGACGGGAATTTCCGCTCTTCACGGAGCATTTTCATAAATCTGACCGTAACGGTATCACCATAGCTCTCTTCCGAATATCCGAGGACGTGCGTCTCCGCCGAAATATCGTTTTCGTCTCCGTTTACCGTAGGACGGAAGCCGACGTTCGTTATTCCCCTGTATTCGCGCCCGTCGATAATAACGTGCGTCGCGTACACGCCGTGCTTCGGAATGAGCTTACCGCACGGGAAATGCTGGTTGACCGTAGGGTAGCCTATCGTTCTGCCGAGCGCGCGTCCGTGTACCACTTCGGCGGTCAGCGAGAACGGGTGGGTGAGCAGTGCGTTCGCCCCGTCGACTTTTCCGTCTGCGATAAGCGAGCGGATGAGCGACGACGACAGCACCGAGTCACCGCACATGAACGGCAGCAGAGCGAAAACCTCATATCCGTTTCTCTTCCCTGCCGATTTCAGCGTTTCTGCTCCTCCGGCGGCGTTTTTGCCGTATCGGAAATTGAAGCCGCAGAACACGGCGGTTGGCGAGAAGTTTTCCCTGAGATACCTGTCCGAAAATTCTTCTGGGGACAGAGACCGCACCGTGTCAAACCGTTCGGTGATGATATAGTCCGCACCGACAGACGCCAGCGCGTCAAGCCGTTCTTCAGCCGTCGTGATGAGCCTCTCGGCTTTCGGGAGCGAATCGAACGTCCATACGGCGAGCGGTTTTTCACGCGCTTCTGCGTATCTTTCAGCCTCGGAGATCAGCTTTGCGTGACCGAGGTGGACTCCGTCGAAAAAGCCAAGCGCAAGCACGCATCCCCGGGGGATTTTTTCTTCGGTTTTGTATGTACAGCCCGACTGATTGCCGGACACCTTGAATATGTGCATTATCTGACCTTGTTTCAATAAATTTTCAGCGCAAAAACGGGACATACCTTCGTGCAGTATCCGCATCGGACGCATTTCCGGTCGTCGGGTACTGCGCGGAGCTTTTTCTTCTCGCGCGAGATGCCGTTTTCCGACGCGAATTCCGCCGAAAAATCGTACTGCGCTTCGTCTCCGTCGTCAGTTACTTCTTCGAGTCGGAGCGCACCTTCGCCGCACCGACGGACACACGCACCGCATCCCTCGCAGTAGTCCTCGACGTGAAGCGAGCGGTGTTTGTATTTCAGTTTTTCTCTGTCGCTGTCGGAAAAAGCGCCGTCAACAAGCAGGCGGATGTTCGCGTCCACCTCTTCGCGCGACTGCATACCGACAGCCACCGCGTCGATATACGGCTTAGACAGCACAAAGCGGAGCGCGTCCTCCGGAGTTGTCGACAAGTGACCGCCGCCGAGCGCTTTCATGGCGAATATGCCAACGTCCATTGAGTGCAGTTTTTCGACAGCCGCCGCCATTTCGCGCTCTCCGCCGTCCGCGATGCCTATTCCGCGCATATTGTAAAGCGGATGGCACACGTCCACCGGCACACCCTCGTTTTTCAGCCTTATCAGTCCGTCGACAAGTGCGACGTGGTGAGTCGACGCGCCGACCGCTCGGATGATCCCCTTTTCGCGGCATTCGAGCAGGTATTCATACGCCGGACGGTGTCCCTGCATCGTCAGGTAGCTCTCCTGCTCGTGGAGCATGAAGATGTCGATAACATCTCGCTCAAGCGACTTCCGCGCTTCTTCTACCGCTTCTGAGGCAAGCTCGCGCGAATATGCGTATGTCTTCGTTGAGACGACGACTTTTTCGGGATTTTTGCAACGCCCGAGTGCCTCGCGGATCAATCCGTAGTTTTCGTAATACTGCGCGGTATCAATAAAGTTGATTCCGCAGTCAAATGCGTAAGCGATCACGTCCGCGGCTTCGTCGGTCGGCAGGTTCGCCTGCATTGCCGACACGGTAAGCGAGCCGACACCGATCCGGCTGACCGGAGGTACGCGCGGCGACAGAACGGACGTGGGGATTATTTTCTCCATTACAGTCCGAGGTATTCCTTGATCATGGACGCCATAAGCTCGTCCCTGTCGAGGCGGCGGATGAGTCCGCGTGCGTTCTTGTGGTTGGTGATATACGTCGGGTCTTCGGTAATGATGTAGCCGACTATCTGGTTGATCGGGTTATAGCCCTTTTCGCTGAGTGCTTCATAAACTGCGCGGAGGAGCATTTTTCTGTCGATGTCTTCCTGTCTGATCGAGAATGTTCTTGTTTTTCCGTTTTCTTCTTTCATCATAATAAACCTGTCTTTCTTCCGTCTGTGACGAATGTTCAGTCGGTGTATATCGGGTATTTTTCGCAGATTTTTGTGACCTCTTCACGGATATACTCGCGCTGTGCGTCAAAGTCCTTTGCGGCAAGTCCGATGAGGTGAGCGAGCGAGCGCATATCGTCTTCTTTCAGTCCGCGGCTTGTGACTGCGGGAGTGCCGATACGAACGCCGCTTGTGACGAACGGCTTTTCGGGGTCGTTCGGGATAGCGTTTTTGTTTACGGTGATGAGTATGTCGTCGAGCCGCTTCTCAAATTCCTTGCCGGTGAGCGAGAACGGACGGAGGTCGCACAGCATGAGGTGGTTGTCCGTTCCGCCGGAGACGAGATCGAATCCCTCGGCGAGAAGTCCGTCGGCGAGCGTTTTCGCGTTCACGACGATCTGTTTCTGATATTCCTTGAATTCGGGCTTCAGTGCCTCGCCGAACGCAACGGCTTTTGCGGCGATGATGTGCATGAGCGGTCCGCCCTGTGTGCCGGGAAAAATGGCTTTATCTATCGCTTTCGCAAATTCTTCTTTGCACATTATCATACCGCCGCGAGGACCGCGAAGAGTCTTATGAGTAGTCGTAGTCACAACGTCGGCGTACGGCACGGGAGACGGATGAAGTCCTGCGGCGACAAGACCTGCGATGTGCGCCATATCGACCATGAGAAGCGCGCCGTTCGAGTGAGCGATGTCGGCGATCTTCTCGAAATCAATGATCCTCGGGTAAGCGGACGCGCCTGCGACAACGAGCTTCGGGCGGTTTTCGCGTACTGTCGCCTCAAGCTCATCGTAGTCGATGAAGCCTTCGTCGTTCACGCCGTACGGAATGAAGTTGTAGTTTTTGCCGGACATATTGACGGGTGAGCCGTGTGTGAGGTGTCCGCCGTGGGCGAGATTCATGCCGACTACCGTGTCGCCTGTTTCGAGAAGTGCGAAGTAGACGGCGAGATTTGCCTGCGCTCCGCTGTGCGGCTGTACGTTGACGTGATCGGCACCGAAGAGCTGTTTTGCGCGTTCTATGGCGATGTCCTCGGCAACGTCGACGACCTGGCATCCGCCGTAGTAGCGTTTGCCGGAGTAGCCCTCGGCGTATTTATTGGTGAGCGGGCTTCCCATGGCGAGAAGTACGGCTTTTGAGACGACATTTTCGGACGCGATAAGTTCAAGTCCGCCGCGCTGGCGCGAAAGCTCTTTTTCGACGACCGCGCCGATCTCGGGATCACAGGCGGAAAGCTCTTTTATCATATCATAAACTGACGGCATAGTAATTCCTCCGTTTGTATCAACAAATATTTTTTTACGGATATATTATACACAAAAAAGAGCGGCAATTCAAGAGGAAATGCCGCATTTTTATGGAGAAAACGTTTCACGTTTTCAAAATTCGGTTTTTTCTGGCGCCGGCGCGGATGTGCGCACGCTTCACGGCTACGCGCGGAACCACACCTTATCCGGTAGGGGACGGCGCCCACGACGTCCCGTCGAACGAATTTGCACTTTCTTTATATAGGCAAAAGGTAGAAAACACTTCGTGTTTTCGATTTCATTATATTGTCCTGCTTGTTTACAGGCAGGACAAAAAGTATCGACATTCTCCTTCCGTCACGGCAAGCCGTGCCACCCCCTCACGGAGGGAGGCTTTTTGAGACATTTGTGCGGTTTGTAGCCGTGAGGTTTGTTCAAATCATCCGACGGGAGACCGATGGTCTCCCCCTACGGTGTTAAATATTATTTGTGCGAAGCCGTGGGGGTTCCCGGCGCAGCCATAGAAAAAGATGAAGAAAACGTCGGGGCGTTTTCTTCATCTTTTTTCATATCATCGCTTCCACAAGTATCTTCACGCCCATTCCGATCAGCACGACACCTCCGACGATCTCCGCCGGCTTTTTGTATTTTGTCCCAAACACGTTGCCGATCATCACGCCGACACCCGACAGCACGAACGTCACGCACCCGATGAACGCCACGGCAGGCACGATTTTCACGTCCGGCAAAAGCGCGTATGTAACTCCGACTGCGAGCGCGTCTATGCTCGTCGCCACGGCAAGCGGAAACATCGCTTTCGGCGAAAACGATGCGTCGACCTCCTCTTCTTTTCCCGTCAGCGCCTCTCGAACCATATTTCCGCCGATGAGAACGAGCAGTGCGAACGCCACCCAGTGGTCGTATTTTTCGATATATCTGCCGAAAGTCGAGCCGAGAAAATACCCTGCAAGCGGCATCAGCGCCTGAAACACGCCGAACCATGCTCCGCAGATCAGCGCGTGCTTCGGCTTCATCTTGCCGACCGACAGCCCTTTACATACCGACACCGCGAACGCGTCCATCGACAGCCCTACGGCGATAACAAACAGCTCCCACAAACTCATTTTTACTTTTATCCTTTTCCGTTTTGCTTGATTTTTCGGTCATCCGACTGTATAATATTAGTGTAAAAAGCGTTATTCTTTCCAGATCGCTTCGACGAGCCGCTTTATGAACATCATGGCGTTGTCGCGCGTTTCGCGGTCAAATCCTGCTATCGCTTTCATGATCGCGGCTATATTGTGCATTTTGTTTCCGCCGAACTCCGTGAGCGTCTTTGTGCCTGCCGCGTCGAACACCGAAAAGATCGTCTCGTTGAACTTTTCTCTGTCTTCGTTGCCCGAGCCTGCTATCCACGTCTCGAAAATGGCGTGGTTGCGCTTTGCTTCGTCCGAGAGGTCGGGAAGATGATTGAATTCTTTCCCCACAACGACCCACGAATACGGGTTGTGCTGTGCCGCGCC
Source organism: Eubacteriales bacterium (assembly GCA_045643285.1). Classification (GTDB taxonomy): domain Bacteria; phylum Bacillota; class Clostridia; order Oscillospirales; family CAG-272; genus UMGS1696. The sequence goes on along the minus strand of JAZUKN010000067.1, from coordinate 25,758 downwards.
GCCTTTTGCCGTGCTTTCGATGACGCGGATGTTGTCGGTTGTTCTGAACATCATCCCGACGAGCGACGCCTGCGGCACGAACGTCACAAGTCTGTCCTTTATGCTCTTATATTCTTCGGTTTCGTACACGTCGTCGAGAAATCCCGGACCGTCGTTGTTGTAAACTGCCACGATCCGCTCGCGCACTTCTTCGGGACAGAACGCCGCCGCGTAGACCGACAGATTTCCGCCTTTTGAGTGACCGCCGATGCGTATCTTCCCACGGTGACAGGCGGCGATCTCCGTGAGATACTCTGCCGACTCGCGCTGTGACGCCGTCGGATAGGCATAGCTCATGGCGAGGTCTTCTTTCCAGCCGACGAACGTGTCATCTGTTCCGCGGAACGCCGTGAAGATCGAGTTGTCCGGCAGAATGAACGTCACCGCCGCGAACTGCTTTACAGCCGGCTCGTCTATTTCGTCACGGTACGCGAGAACGTACGTGTTCCCGAACCGCGCGGATTTTGCGGCAAGAGCGAGGAGGTCGTTGTTGTCCTTCGGGATGACCGCACCGAACATCTGCCCGTCGGAATATTCCGCCGTATGTGCTTCAAGACATTCGGCAAGCGACACCGGCTTCCCGTCTGCATCTGGTGTGACGGCGGACGAAAAGTCAATGAACGACAGCATGGAGAATATTATATTGTCGATCTCGTTGAAGGGAGACGCGGAGAGCGGAATGTCGCCTCTCCAGCGTAAATAATCGAGCATATTTGTCATATCGCCAACCTCACGGGATTTATTATATCATTTATTTATTTTACTTCATCAGCATAGAAAAAATCAACAGTTTTTTATTAACAAATGAAAGAGGACTTAAAAATGACCGAATCGGAGCTTTCGACTGAATTAAAGACCGGCACGCTCGGCGGAATGTACTTTTTCTACGGTGACGAGGACTACATGAAGAACTACTACACCGTCCGCATCCGTACAGCCATGGTAGAGCCGGAAACGGAGTCGTTCAACTCGTTTTCGTTCGTCTTCGGAGAAAAGGAGTGCGACATTTCCGCTCTCACGGATGCGCTCGCCGCACCGCCGATGATGTCGGACAAGAAGTTCGTATCCGTTTTCTTCTCGTCGTTCGATTCGCTCCTCGAAAAGCAGAAAACGGCGTTTTACGACCTCTGCCGCGAGTATTCGGGCGACTACGGAACGGTCGTCGTCATCTCCGCAAACAGCGACGGATTCGATGCCGGAACAGGCCAAAAACCGTCAGCCGCGCTCAAGGAAATATCGAAGATAATGAAGCCCGTCACATTTCCGCTCCAGTCGGACGCAAAGCTCTGCCGCTGGATGGAACGCCATTTCGCCGGCTACGGTCTGACTGTTGACACGCGGATCGAGCGGCAGATCCTCGACACCTGCGGACGGAGTATGTACCGACTGACGGGAGAGATCGCCAAAGTCGCGGCTCACGCTGCCTCCGCAGGAAAAACCGCAGTCGACGGGCAGGACGTCGCCGAATGTGTGATACGCACGGATTCCGACGACGCTTTCGCCCTTGCAAACTGCATAATGAACGGTGACACCGCCGGTGCGCTCTCTTGCCTGCAAGTGAAAATGCGTCGGAAAGAAGATCCGGTCTACATTCTCGGCCAGATCGCAAAGGTGTTCTCCGATCTCTGCGCCGCGCGTGCGTTCATCGACGACGGACGGGACAAAACCGACTACACGAAGTCGATGAAAATGAACGAATACCGCGCCGGACTGTACTACCGCTCGGCCGGATATTCGACGACTGCGTACCTCGCAGGGGCTATGGAGAAATGCCGTGACGCGGACAGGCTGTTGAAGTCGGGAATCAGCACATATATGCCGATCGAGCGGCTCATCTGCACCGCCGCAAAGTAAAAGAAAGGCGCAAGTATGATAAAAATAAAAATCCCCGTCATAGTTGAGGGGAAGTACGACAAAGCGCGGCTGTCGGGCATAGTCGACGCGCCGATAATCACGACAAACGGCTTCGGCGTGTTCTCAAGTGAAGAAAAACGCGCGCTGATAAAAAAACTCGGGCGCGACGGCGTCGTCCTGCTGTGCGACAGCGACGGAGGAGGACGGCTGATACGCTCACACCTCAAAGGGATGCTCGACGGCGTGAAGATATACGACCTCTACATCCCCGAGACCGAGGGAAAAGAAAGGCGCAAGGCTCACCGCTCGAAGGAAGGACTGCTCGGAGTAGAGGGGATAGATTCGGGCGTTCTTGAGGGAATATTTTCCGCGTTTGCGGCGGCGCATCCCAAATTGTCGGGCAACGGAGAAAGCGAAACCGAAAGTGACGAGATAACAAAATCGGAGCTATACTTTCTCGGACTGAACGGCACGCCGGATGCAGGTGAGAACCGCGCCGAGGTCTGCCGACTGCTCGGTCTTCCGACAACGATGACCGCAAACGGATTTTGTGAAGCGGTGAATCTGCTCGGAGAAGAAGCAAGGGAAACAGTGAGAAGAAGAATGAAGAATGAATGATGAAGAATGAAGAATGAAGAATTAGACAGAGTGAGCGAAAGTCTTGCATTTACTTTGCAACAAAGGGGATTCCAACCGAGATGCGGAGCATCTCGACGACTTCGTTTACGAAGTCGGTAGGCGTGAATTGACGAAGTCCTTCCCCTTTTGGTGGGGGTGATTGACAAGAGCGTCGCGTCGGTTTCGACGAAGTCGAATACCGGCTTGTCCGCCGTCCGCGTAGGACAGAAACCAAATCCAAACGTGCGGTTTGGATAAATTGTGCGCTGTCCGCCCGTTCGCAAGCGAACAGGACAAAAAATGAAATCGAAAGCACGAAGTGTTTTCTTCTTTACAACAATCCTTCCGTCACGACAAGTCGTGCCACCTCCCTTTACACAAGGGAGGCAGATTTCAAGGCATTCGTTTGATTTGTAACCGTGAGGTTTGTACAGATTACGCGGGAGGAGAAGCCTCTCCCTTACGGTATATAGGATGATATATCACGCGAAGCCGTGGAATTTGTTGTTTCGTGCGAAGCCTCGAAGTATGCCGAATCAGTTCGGCGGCTTAAGCGCGCGTGGTGCGCTTTTTTCTGTAAATTTCCACCTAAATTATCTCATTCCGCTCTTGACAATGTGGTAAATTTGGTGATATAATTCATTATAGAGTTATTTATTAATAAAATTCTGATTTTCGGCTCTGCCGATCGGTGAGGAGGTCAATATGCCGTCATACAAAAGACTGCTCATCGCCTCTTCAAAGGGCGGAGTCGGAAAAAGCACCACCGCGCTCGGATTAGCGTCCGCTTATGCGAGACAGGGTAAGCGCGTGCTTCTCATCGACCTCGACCCGACGAGCCGCTCCCTCGATATGCTCACAGGAAGCGAGGACGACGCACTTTTCGACTTCGGCGACGTGATCATCGGCATTGAGCCTGAAAAAGTCATCATCCCCGTGAAAGCACAGCCGTCGCTGTTCTTCGTCCCTGCGCTCAGGCTTGAGAAAACAGACGAGATATGCGAAGCCGTTTCGCTGACTCCCGAAAAGGCAGTCCGCAAGGGCGTTGAGACTCTGCTCGACGGCTTTGAGTACGATATATGTATCTGCGACACCGGCGGAGGCATTTCTCTCCCGTGCGCTGTTGCCGATCTGTTCGATCTCGCGCTCATCACGTCCGAACAGTCGAAAACATCGGTCCGCGCCGCCGAGTACGCCGCATCAGAGCTTGAAAAGAACGGCGCAAAAACTCTCCGCCTCGTTATCTGTTCGTTCGACATCACAGCCGTGAAGAAAGAAAACCGCGCCGGAATAATAGAAATGATAGACTCAAGCGCACTCGCCTGCATCGGTGTTGTGCCGTTTGATCCCTCGCTCCAGTCGTCCCAGGACAAAGGAGTGATACCGCCCGAAAAGGCACTGTCCTCTGTCGCTTACCGCAATATCGCGCGGCGTATCGACGGCTTCGACACACGCCTGTTCGACGGAATGGGTAAAATACAGAAAAAGCGCATCAAAGCACTTTGATAAACCGAAAACCGAAATAAACGCACGAAAGGATTGTAAGTTATGGATATAGCTCTTATCGCCGACGACACAAAAAAGGAACTGATGACACAGTTCTGCATTGCTTACTGCGGGATCCTGTCGAAGCATCATCTGTGTGCGACAAGCATCACGGGTAAATATATAGAAGAAGCCACGGGACTTGAGATCGAAAAGCTCCTCTCCGGCACGCACGGCGGCGCTCAGCAGATCGCGTCACGCATCTCCTATAACGAGATCGACGTGCTTCTCTACTTCAGAAGCACCGCTCCCGACCGCGAATTCGACGAGAACGAAGACAATCTTCTCCGTATGTGCGACGTACATAACGTGCCTATGGCAACGAACATCGCAACCGCCGAGGTGCTTATCTGCGCCCTTGACCACGGCGACCTCGACTGGCGCGAAATCGTCAATCCGCGTTCCGACTACAACAAGCGCAGACGCGGAATCTGATATTCTGAAAACAGTGGGTTTGCCGCGCAAGCGACAGCCCATTTTCATTAGACGGACATTTTCTAAAGCACACCGAAAGGACTATTTATGCTTAAAATTCTGTTCCTCGGCGACGTTGTTTCGACCGAGGGTGTAAACTATCTTTCGTCGGGCGGACGGCTCAGAAAACTGCGCGACAGACTCGGCGCGGACTTTGTCGTCGTCAACGGCGAAAACTCCGCCGACGGAAACGGTATCACGCCCGAATCCGCCTCGCGCATTTACGACAGCGGCGCGGACGTTATCACCGGCGGCAATCACACATGGCGGCGCAAGGAGATCAACCGCTTCCTTGACGACGAAGACTACATCATCCGTCCGCTCAACTACCCCGACGAGGCGTCCGGCATGGGCTACGTCATCAAAAACGTGGGAGGTGTTCGCGTAATGGTGATGAACGCGGCAGGAAACGTGTATCTGGAGCCTGTAACTCCGCCTGCCGAAGCCGTGGAGCGCGTGCTGAACAAAGAACAGGGCAGATACGACATCGCGGTGTGCGATCTTCACGCCGAAGCTACTGCCGAAAAGCTCTTCTTCGCGCGCTATTTCGACGGGCGAATATCGGTAATCGTCGGCACGCACACTCACGTCCAGACGGCAGACGAGCAAGTCCTCCCGGGCGGCACGGGATATATAACGGACCTCGGTATGTGCGGTTCGATGAACGGCATACTCGGCGTCCGTACCGACTGCATCATACACAAGTTTACGGTACGCACGCCCGTCAAATTCGAGCCTGCGACGGGGAACGTGCATCTGAATGGCGCGCTCTTCACGGTAGACGAAAAGACGGGAAAATGCGTCTCGGCGGAAAGAATTACGGAATAAATCGGGTATTACGGAATTGAAAAAGAAAATCATCATCACAGCCGCAGTCGTCGCGGTGCTTGTTATCGCGCTCGTGCTTCCGGTGTTCGGCGGACGATCGGCTGTAGATCTGTTAAAAGAAAACATCGCGCTCGTGAAAGCCGAATCGGGCGGTATCGCCGAGTTTTTCGGAGACAAAACGTACTGCTCGGACGAAAAAGAACACGTTTCTCTCTCATCTCCGGCTTCAGGATCGGCGCACGAGCCTGTGACCGAAATGCACACGGAAGTGATAGCGTCGCCATACAATTCGGCTGAAAAGGCGAGAACGATCGCGTCCGTCGGCGAGGTAGAACTTTCGGAATCCGGCGAGAGCGTGCCGGACGAGCTGAAATCGGCGTACACTGCGATACCGTCGTTTGTCGGGCGTGACATCGGCAGTATTCTTCCGGTGCTGACTGCTCACGGGATCACGGTAAACACCGTCACGCGCACGAACACCGCACCGGCAGGCGAAGTCTTTGCGCTCAGATATGCAGGACTGTCCGACGAAAGCGGATACTACATCAATCCCTCCGTCGCGGTAACGCTGTACGTCAGCGCACCGAAAAAGGCGGCGACTGCGTACACCGGCGACAATATCGTGTATCTCACGTTCGACGACGGACCGAATCCGGAGCGCACGGAGGAGATCATCGACATACTCGACACATACGGCATCCGAGGCGCGTTCTTTACAGTTGGAACAGCCGTCGAAAAAAATCCCGACCTTGTGAAAGAGGTGTACGAGCGCGGTCACGTGATAGGCTGTCACACCGTCTCGCACGTTTACACGGAGATTTATTCGTCAGTCTACGCGCTTGAAGACGAGGTCGTGGGCTGGGAAAAAGCCATGGCGGACGCAGGCATCACGCTCGGAGACGGAGAAAAGCTGTTCCGCTTCCCCGGCGGCTCAGTCGGTAAGTATTTTGACGACAGCACCAAAGAAGAAATGCACAGTATGCTTCAGTCGCGCGGCTACAGGACATTCGACTGGAATGTTTCGGCGAACGACGCTGTTCTGTTCCTCGCGCCGGACGACGAAAGCAGTTATGACTATATAAAAAAGAGCTTTGCCGATTCACTTGAGACGTGTCTCAAAGCGAACGAGGGCAAAGCAGGCGAGCCGATCATTGTGCTGATGCACGAGTCGTCGGCTGAGACGCCGGAGCTGCTCACATGGATCATAGAGTATCTTATCGGGAAAGGGTTGTCTTTCGGGAATCTCGGCGGCGCGGAAGAGTGGATGTTTTAACATGCGCGAAGCGCATACTTCACACGCCGGAGGCGTACTTCACTGTCTGTGGCAATTTCACTTGCGCGAAGCGCATACTTCGTTTTTCTTTATCTTTCACAAACCACACGTCTTCGCACGAAATATCATTTCATAATTTATACCGTAGGGGAGGGGTTTCTCTTGACAGGACCCCCTCCTCTACGATGTAAAAAATGAGAAAAAGGTGTGTCTTTCGCGCTCCTCCTCGCACGCGACTCATACAAAAAACCGATGCTTATTACATCGGCTTTTTTATTTCTGCGCGTCGAGCATTTCGCGGAGCATCGTGCATCTCACCGCGTGCGTGTTGTTCCCGACCATTGTCTCAAGCACCGCGCGCTTCCCGACAAGTATCACCATTTTTTCGGCTCGCGTCACTGCCGTATATAAAAGATTCCGCGACTGGAGCATCGGCGCGCATGAGTACAGCGGTATTATCACCACTGGGTACTCGCTTCCCTGCGACTTGTGAACGGTGATCGCGTATGCGTGGTCTATTTCGTCGAGCATCGTATAGTCGAGCGTGCACCGCCTTTCGTCGAACAGCACATCCATTGTACGCTCGCCTGCGTCTATCGAGTCGATCACGCCGATGTCGCCGTTGTATACGCCCATTCCCTCGCGTCCGTCGCCCGTCGTCCACTCGATCATATAGTTGTTCTTCGTCTGCATGATCCTGTCGCCGACTCTGTATGTGCGGTCACGGAAAACGATCTCCGTTTTCTTTTTCGACGGCGGATTGAGTGACGCCTGCAGTGCCGCGTTGAGGTTGTCCGTACCCGACTGCCCTTTTCTCGACGGCGTGATGATCTGTATTTTTTCGATTACTTCCCTACCGTACGATTTCGGCAGGCGCGACGACACGAGATCGACGACCGTTGCGGCTATTCCCTCTTCCGTTTCGCGCGGCAAAAAGAAGAAATCCGCATCCTTGCGCGACGTTTCGGGCAGTTCACCTGTGTTGATCCTGTGCGCGTTCGTGATGATCAGCCCTTCATCGGACTGGCGGAATATCTCGGTCAGTCTGACTGTCGTGAATCTGCCTGACGCGATAAGATCCGCAAGCACGTTCCCTGCGCCGACTGACGGCAACTGATCGCTGTCGCCGATGAGGACGAGCCGCGAGCCGTTCTTCAGAGCGCGGAGCAGTGCTTCCATGAGGAAAATATCAATCATTGACGCTTCATCGACGATAAGCACGTCCGCGTCGATAGTGTTATCCTCGTTACGCGAGAATTTCGAGCCTGTCTCGTCGGCAAAATCGACTTCGAGGAGGCGGTGTATCGTCTTTGCCTCGTGCGATGTGGCTTCGCTCATGCGTTTTGCGGCTCTGCCCGTCGGTGCGGCGAGCGCGACTTCATATTCGAGCGACGAAAAAATCGAGATAAGCCCTTTGATTATCGTGGTTTTGCCTGTTCCGGGACCGCCCGTGAGGATCATGACACCGCTCGACATCGCGGAAAACAGCGCTTCTTTCTGAGCCTTTGCGTAGGTGATACCTGCGGCGGCTTCGCTCTTTTCGATCATCAGCATGGCGTCTCTTTCCCCGATTTTCGGGCAGAGCGCCGTCATTGAGGCGAGCTTTTTCGCGGTATACGCCTCGGCTTTATAAAGTCCCGCGTCTGCGAGAACTTCGGCTCCGTTCTTTTTCTGCCGAACGACGGTCATTCGTGATACTGCCTCGTCGATGCACTCACGCACCCGTTCCCCGCGGTCTTCGCCGTCGAAAAGGAGATCGCACACGCACCGAACGACTTCATCCGTCGGCAGGCAGGTGTGACCCGAACGCACTGCTTCCGTGCGGAGGACGTACACTGCGCCGTGAATGACGCGCTCGTCGGAATCCGCGTCCATTCCCATTGACATGGCTATCTGATCGGCGCGCGAGAACGATATTCCCCAGAAGTCCTCGCAGAGTCGGTACGGATTCGCGCGTATCTTATCGACTGCGGCGTTGCCCCATTTTTTGTATATCTTCATGGCGGTCTGCGGCGTGAAAAAGTCGCGGCAGAACATCATGACAGAACGCGCACCGGAGATCGACTTGAAATTTTCCGACATTTTTTCGGCTTTTTTGGGGGTTATGCCCGGAATATCGGTGAGCCAGTCGGCGTGGTTTTCGATGACGTCGAACGCATCAGTGCCGAAACGCTCGATGATCTTCTGTGCGGTCTTCGGACCGATGCCTTTAACCGCACCGGACGCAAGGTAACGAAGCATTTCGCCCTCTTCTGCCGGAAGGGATTTTTCGTAAGTCTCCGCTTTGAACTGTCTGCCGTAAGTGGGGTGATTCGTCCACGCGCCGTAAGCCGTGATCTTATCGCCCTCGCTGAGATACGGTATTATCCCGGTAACGACGACGGGCTGACCGTCGGTGTCTTCGATCTCTGCGACACAGTAGCCGTTTTCCTCGTTCGCGTAGATAATGGAATCGACTATGCCGGAGACAGAGCACTGTCCGGCGGTATTCAGTTCTTCCGGCATGGCTGTTGCCTCCTTTTCTTTAACTTACACAAATTCCACGGCTGCGCATAAAATCACAGCATATATCTGTAGGGCGGGAGGTTACTCCCGTCGCCGGATTTGCACAAATCTCACATCGGCAAAAGGTAGAAAACGTCGGGGACGTTTTCAAATTCATCTATTTGTCGTGCTTGTTTACAAGCGGGCGGACGGTCCATAAGCCGAGTTCACTCCGTGAACTCGTCGAGATGCTCCGCATCTCGGTCGGACATTGCCGAAGTCCTCTTGTGAATCACCCCGCTTAGGGGGAAGGGACTTCGTCCAATTCACGCCTACCGACTTCGTAAACGAAGTCGTCGAGATGCTCCGCATCTCGGTTGGAATCCCCTTTGTTTTGTCGTTCGTGAATCCAAATCGTTAATTCTGATTATTAGGTGAGGTACGCGAACCCGTGAAGCCACAGCGCGCTGACGCTCATACGTTCGTGTATACAAAGCTATAGTGCAGTGAATTTGGGCTTAATCTTAACTTGACACCTATTTACTTTACTTCAAGTTCGCTGCTTTGATCTTCTCTGCAAAGTCTGTCTTTTCCCACGGTGCGCCAAGGTCTTCTCTGCCCATGTGACCGTATGCGGCGAGGTCGCCGTAGATCGGTCTGCGGAGTCCGAATCTGTCGATTATTGCCGCCGGGCGCATATCAATATTTTCTCTGACGAACGCCGCGAGCTTTTCTTCGTCGACTTTTGCCGTACCGAACGTATCAACAAGCACGGAAACCGGTCTTGCCACGCCGATAGCGTAAGCGATCTGGACTTCGCACTTCTTCGCCACGCCGGACGCGACGACGTTCTTTGCGATATATCTTGCCATATAGGATGCCGAGCGGTCGACCTTTGTCGGGTCCTTGCCGGAAAACGCACCGCCGCCGTGACGGGAGTAGCCACCGTATGTATCGACGATAATCTTTCTGCCGGTGAGTCCGCTGTCGCCCATAGGACCGCCGATGACAAATCTTCCCGTCGGGTTGACGTAGATCTTCGTCTCGCCGTCGAGCATTCCGGACGGAACTGTCGGCTTTATAACGTGTTCGATTATATCCGCGCGTATCTGCTCAAGCGTTACGTCGGGGTCGTGCTGTGACGAAACGACGACTGTATCAACGCGAACGGGCTTATCGCCGTCGTATTCAACGGTGATCTGCGTCTTTCCGTCGGGACGGAGGTATGCGAGCGTGCCGTTCTTGCGGACTTCGGTGAGTCTTTTTGCCATTTTATGCGCGAGCGAGATCGGAAGCGGCATAAGCTCGGGCGTTTCGTCGCACGCGTAGCCGAACATAAGTCCCTGGTCGCCGGCTCCTGTATCAAATTCGTCGGTGTCCGCACCGGCTTTTGCCTCCTGTGATTTATCGACGCCCATGGAAATATCGGGCGACTGCTCGTGGATCGAGTTGATAACAGCGCAGGTCGTGCCGTCAAAGCCGTACTTGGCGCGGCCGTAGCCGATGTCGACTACAGTTTTACGCACAACTGACGGAATGTCAACGTATGCCTCCGTTGTGATCTCGCCCATGACAACGATGAGTCCAGTCGTGCAGCACGTCTCGCACGCTACACGCGACATGGGGTCCGCTTTCAGCATTTCGTCAAGGATCCTATCGGAGATCTGGTCGCAGATCTTGTCGGGATGCCCCTCAGTTACCGATTCCGATGTAAAATATCTCTTCATTTTGTTCTCCTCCTGTGTGGGATTGAAAATGGTCCTGTTTTTCTCTTTGAAGCCATGCACAAGAAATGTCGCTTCTTTGAAAAGAAGCTCCGCAAGAAACTTTTATCTATTTTTCGGTATACGGTACTCGTACCGTATACCGAAAAATCAATAAAGCTTTTTGGCAGGCTTTTTCTCGAAAAAGCCGCGTCTCCCCTGCGCGTGACTTCAAAGAGAAAAATAAAATCGTTCCCGATTCCTCACAGGACGAGAACGAAAACGATGATACTCATCTGTCAGGAATTGGCACCTTGTCGACGGAAAAACCGTGCGATAGGTTGTCGGGCGTCACAGAGCCAGTCTCTCAGCCACTCTTGATAAGTTTTATTTAATTTTGTACAGTAGTATTATAGCACACTTGTGCGGCATATGCAAGGTTTTTGTGCTTTATTTTTTATTTTTCGACCCTTTAATGATCGGCGAGAGCGGTTTGTAGATAAAGAACGTTATCGCAACGCTCACCGCGCCTTTCACAACGGTAAACGGAAGATTGACAGTCAGCAGTGCTCTCGGCAAGGTATTCACCCACGGGAACAGCGCGGAATACGCTCCGATGATCGCCTCAAGCGGCATAAAGTTCGTGTAAAACGGGTATGTAATGAAACAATTCACGGGAAAACTCACGGCAGCCGCAGTCAGCGTCCCGATTATTGACGCGAGAAGCGCTCCCGAACGTGTCTTACGGAATTTGTACACAAGTCCCGCCGGAAGAACATACGCCACGCCGAGCAGAAAATTCGCAAGCTCGCCCACTCCGCTCGTTCCGGAGAACGGCAGGTGCAGCAGATTCTTCAGCAGCTCGACAACTACTCCCGCAACCGGAGACAGCGCAAACGATACGATAAACGCCGGAAGGTCGGAAAAATCAAATTTCAGAAAAGACGGCACAAACGGTACGGAAAACTCAAGCAGCATAAGAACAAATGCCAGCGCCGCCATGATAGCGGTAACGGCAAGCGTCCTCGTCGGTATTCTTTTCATTCATGCCACCTCTTTTTGATATATCCAAATACTGCAAAGAGAAATGTCGCTTCTTTGAAAAGAAGCTCCGCAAGAAACTTTTATCTATTTTTTGGTATACGGTATGAATACCGTATACCAAAAAATCAATAAAGCTTTTTGCCAGGCTTTTTCTCGAAAAAGCCGCGTTTCCCCTTCGCAGCGTTTTGTACATCAAATGGGGCGAAATCCGAAAATTCCGCCCCATGATGTTAGTTTAGTTTATCGAAAATCAATTAGTCCTTGATGTCGATAACGACGCCGGAACCAACTGTTCTGCCTCCTTCACGAATAGCGAAGCGGAGACCCTTTTCAATAGCGATAGGTGTGATGAGTTCAACGCTCATGTCAACGTTATCGCCGGGACGGCACATTTCCACGCCTTCAGGAAGGCCGATTGTACCGGTAACGTCAGTTGTTCTGAAGTAGAACTGCGGTCTGTAACCTGCGAAGAAGGGCTTCTGACGGCCGCCTTCTTTTTCGGTAAGAACGTAAACCTGACCTACGAACTTTGTGTAAGGATGAATGGAGCCGGGCTTGCAGAGAACCTGACCTCTTTCGATTTCCTTTCTGTCAACACCACGGAGAAGAAGACCGACGTTGTCGCCTGCTTCTGCGGAGTCAAGGAGTTTACGGAACATTTCAACGCCTGTGATAACAGTTGTTCTCTTCTCTTCGGAGAGACCTACGATTTCAACTGTATCGGACATCTTGACTGTACCACGTTCAACTCTACCTGTAGCAACTGTACCACGACCTGTGATGGAGAATACGTCCTCGACAGGCATAAGGAAGGGTTCGTCAGCCTTACGGGCAGGTGTAGGAATGTAGGAGTCAACAGCTGCCATGAGTTCCTTAACAGGAGCGAATACGGGATCGTTGATGTCTGTGGATGTGGATTCAAGGATCGTACGAGCGGAGCCGCGGATGATCGGAATATCGTCGCCCGGGAAGTCGTACTCGGAGAGAAGCTCTCTGATTTCCATTTCAACGAGTTCGAGAAGTTCGTCGTCGTCTACGAGGTCAGTCTTGTTCATGAATACAACGATTGCAGGAACGCCAACCTGACGGGCGAGAAGGATGTGTTCACGAGTCTGCTGCATAGGACCGTCGGAAGCAGCAACAACGAGGATAGCACCGTCCATCTGAGCAGCACCGGTGATCATGTTCTTGACATAGTCAGCGTGGCCGGGGCAGTCAACGTGTGCATAGTGTCTGTTTTCTGTTTCGTATTCAACGTGTCTGGTATTGATTGTGATACCACGAGCTCTTTCTTCGGGAGCGTTGTCGATCTGGTCATAAGCCATGAATTCGTTCTTGCCGTTTGCGATGGAAAGTGTCTTTGTGATAGCAGCGGTAAGGGTTGTTTTGCCGTGGTCAACGTGACCGATGGTACCAATGTTTACGTGCGGTTTGGTACGCTCAAAATGCTCTTTTGCCATTTGGAAAATCCTCCGTTTTAATAAATTTTTTTATTTTATTTTTTCTCTTTTATGATCGTTTCGCGGACGCTCTTCGGAACTTCTGCGAAGTGATCGGGTTCCATTGAATACTGACCTCTGCCCTGTGTTATCGAGCGGAGAGCCGTTGCGTATCCGAACATTTCGGAAAGCGGAACGAATGCCGTGATCTGGGACGCGCCGAACACCATATCCATGGAGTTGATCTGTCCTCTTCTCTGGTTGAGGTTGCCGATTACGTCGCCCATGTAATCTTCGGGAGTTATTACAACTACCTTCATGATAGGCTCTGTAAGAACGGGATCAGCCTTCTGCATAGCTTCCTTGAACGCCATTGAACCGGCGATCTTGAATGCCATTTCAGAGGAGTCGACTTCGTGGTAAGAACCGTCGTACAGGTTGACTTTTACGTCAACGACGTTGTAGCCGGCGAGTACACCGGACTGCATTGCGCTCTTGATACCTGCTTCGACTGCCGGGATGTATTCCTTCGGGATAGCACCGCCGACGACTGTGTTCTCGAATACGAAGCCTGCGCCCGGCTCATTAGGCTCAATATTGATCTTGACGTGACCGTACTGACCTTTACCGCCGGACTGACGCGCGTACTTGAGATCGGAGTTCGCTGCCTTGCGGATCGTCTCTTTATAAGCGACCTGCGGCTTACCGATGTTGGCTTCAACCTTGAATTCGCGGAGAAGTCTGTCCACGATGATCTCAAGGTGTAATTCGCCCATACCTGCGATGATCGTCTGACCTGTCTCTTCGTCCGTGTAGGTACGGAAGGTCGGGTCTTCTTCTGCGAGCTTCGAGAGAGCGATGCCCATTTTCTCTTCGCCGGCCTTGGTCTTCGGCTCGATAGCCACGCGGATAACGGGCTCCGGGAATTCCATGGATTCGAGGATGATGGGATGGCTTTCGTCGCAGAACGTGTCGCCTGTTGTCGTATTCTTGACGGAAACTACAGCTGCGATATCGCCGGAGTAGCAGACGTCGATGTCCTTACGGTCATTGGCGTGCATCTGAAGGATACGTCCGAAGCGTTCACGCGCTTTCTTTGCAGGGTTGAAGGCTGTCATACCCGTCTGGATCGAGCCGGAGTATACTCTGAAGAAGCAGAGCTTTCCGACGAAGGGGTCAGTCATGATCTTGAATGCGAGGGCAGCGAACGGAGCATCGTCAGATGCCGGGCGTTCTTCCTCTTCTTCGGTATCGGGATTGATACCCTTGATCGCGGGTACGTCGAGCGGAGAAGGCATATAGTCGATGATCGCATCGAGGAGCTTCTGCACGCCCTTGTTCTTATATGAAGTACCGCAGACTACGGGAACGATCTTATTGTCGATCGTTGCCTTGCGGAGAGCCGCCTTGAGTTCGTCAACGGAGATCTCTTCGCCGCCGCAGTATTTTTCAAAGAGTGTTTCATCTGTTTCGGCAATGGATTCGATCATTGCGTCGCGGTACTGCTGTGCTTTTTCAAGCATATCAGCCGGGATCGACTCAACTCTCATATCTTTGCCGAGGTCATCGTAGTAGATGTCGGCTTCCATTGTCATGAGGTCGATGATACCTCTGAATTTGTCCTCAGCACCGATCGGGAGCTGGATCGGAACGGCATTTGCCTTGAGGCGTTCTTTCATCATGTCTACGACGTGATAGAAGTTTGCGCCCATGATGTCCATTTTGTTGACGTAAGCCATTCTCGGTACGTTGTACTTATTGGCCTGGCGCCATACAGTCTCGGACTGAGGTTCAACACCGCCCTTTGCGCAGAGCACTGTGACGGAACCGTCGAGGACTCTCAGCGATCTTTCTACTTCTACAGTAAAGTCAACGTGGCCGGGTGTGTCGATGATGTTGATTCGCGTATTTTTCCAGAAACACGTTGTTGCTGCTGAGGTGATTGTGATGCCTCTTTCCTGTTCCTGCTCCATGTAGTCCATAACGGCGGTACCGTCGTGGGTCTCGCCTATTTTATGGGTCTTTCCGGTGTAGAACAGTATGCGTTCCGTGGTCGTGGTCTTACCGGCGTCGATGTGAGCCATGATGCCGATATTTCTTGTACGCTCAAGCGAATATTCCCTTGGCATATAGTATTGTTCTCCTTGTTTTCGATTAGTGCTGTCGTCATGCCGCCGATTTTTTTGCGGCATTATTATTTATCAATATCTGAAATGAGCGAACGCCTTGTTTGCGTCTGCCATTCTGTGGGTTTCTTCTTTCTTCTTGAAAGCTCCGCCGGCGCTGTTCTTAGCGTCGAGGATCTCGCCTGCAAGTCTTTCGGACATTGTGCGTTCCGATCTCGTGCGAGCATAAGAAACCATCCAACGAAGACCGAGAGTCTGGCGACGTTCAGGTCTTACTTCCATAGGAACCTGATAGTTAGAGCCACCGACACGGCGTGCCTTTACTTCGAGAACGGGCATTACATTCTCAAGTGCTTCCTGGAATACTTCCAGCGGATTTTGGCCTGCCTTTTCTTCTACGATTGCGAAAGCATCGTATACGATCTTCTGAGCAACGCCCTTTTTGCCGTCGAGCATTATATTGTTCACGAGCTTTGTAACGAGCTTGGAATTATAAAGCGGATCCGGCAGAACGTCTCTCTTAGAAATCTGACCTCTTCTGGACACTGTTATTCCCTCCTTCAACAAATATTTGAAATCATAGGTACTCGAAGATTAACCCCGTACTGTGTTTGTCGGTCACATAAACATTTATCACTTATGCGGACATTCACAAACGAATTATCTTACTGAGATTTTTGCGTTCCGATTATTTTGTCTTCGGACGCTTAGCACCGTATTTGGAACGGGCCTGTTTGCGGTTTGCGACGCCCTGTGCATCGAGTGTACCACGGATGATGTGATAACGTACACCAGGCAGGTCACGAACTCTGCCGCCGCGGATAAGTACGACGGAGTGCTCCTGAAGGTTATGGCCGATACCCGGAATGTAAGTTGTTGCTTCCATACCGTTTGTCAGTCTTACTCTGGCGATCTTACGGAGAGCGGAGTTAGGCTTCTTCGGGCCCATTGTCGTTACCTTCGTGCAAACGCCGCGCTTCTGGGGAGAGCTCTGGTCTGTTGTGCGGTTCTTGATGGTGTTGAAACCCTGCTGAAGAACCGGCCCTTTGGACTTGTAAGTCTTGTCCTGTCTTCCCTGCTTTACGAGCTGGTTAAATGTTGGCATGATGTCCTCCTTTCATCAGCAATAAATGTTTATATACAACCGGGAATGCCGCCCGGACGTATGCAGTTTAAGTTATGAACGGCTACGCCGTGTTATGAGCACTTCGCTCGTTATGATTTGCTTCGCAAAACGATGTGTGCTTCGCACGTTTGTCCGCAGGACAATCATCGTTGCCGCAGGCATCATCGTTCGCACCTTGTGTGATCATAACTTCTTCGCCGCGTACCTTTTCGCGTACCTCTTCTGCAATCGCTAAAGACGTACAGTATATTATAACTCCAACTTTTTCATTTGTCAAGCAAATTCTTTCGCACAAGTAATATTCTCCCACTTGCACAACTGAAAATTCACTAATTACGCTATTATTGTCAATAATTTGAACATTTCCACAAAAAACGAAGCGAGAAAGTGCCGTCTGGCACTTTCCCGCTCCGGTTTTCTGTTTGGTTTTACGGTTTATTCCTCGTCGCCTGCGAGAGTCTCTTCGTAGACTTCATCGGCGTTCATGATGTCTTCGCCGTCGACGTCATCGTCATCGCCGCCGAAAAGGTCTTCCTTCTTCGGCTCTTCGTATTCGATCTCGGAGAAGTCGATATCGTATATCGGAGACGTTTCGGGATTCGTTCTTTCGGCTTCGATAGAGCGGTAGCATTCCATACCTGTTCCGGCAGAAATGAGACGTCCGATAAGAACGTTCTCTTTAAGTGCTCTGAGGTAGTCGACCTTGCCCTTGATAGCGGCTTCGGTGAGTACCTTTGTCGTTTCCTGGAACGATGCGGCGGAGAGGAACGATTCCGTGAGAAGCGACGCCTTTGTGATACCGAGAAGTACGGGATCGGCTTTCGCTTCGCAGAGATCGTATTCGCCGTTCTGCTTTCTTTCGGCTACAGCGGCGTTTGCGTCTTCAAACTCGGATACATTGACCATGGAGCCGGAGAGAAGAGCGGTGTCGCCCTCTTCGGTGACGCGGACTTTTCTCGTCATCTGACGTGTGATGACTTCGATGTGCTTGTCGTTGATATTGATACCCTGACTGCGGTAAACCTTCTGGACTTCCATAATGATGTAGTCATATACGGAGTCGATACCGTTGATGCGGAGGATATCTGCGGGGTTCTTGTCGCCCTCGGTGAGGGAAACGCCTTCGGAGACGTGCTGACCGTCTTCAACGACGATTCTCGTGCCGAACGGAACGGCGTAGACTATATCTTCGCTTCCGTCGTCGGGAGTAATGGTGATGTTGTGCGTCTTCTTGACAAGCTCGACTTTGACGCTGCCGGCTTTTTCGGCGACCATAGCCGTCTTCTTCGGCTTTCTTGCCTCGAAAAGCTCTTCGACTCTCGGAAGACCCTGTGTGATGTTAGCCGCGGCGACACCGCCCGTATGGAACGTTCTCATCGTAAGCTGTGTACCGGGTTCACCGATAGACTGAGCCGCGATGATACCGACGGATTCACCGACGTTGACGGGTTTGTCGTTTGCAAGGTCTGAGCCGTAGCAGTGAGCGCACACGCCGTATTTGGAGTGGCACTGGAGAACGGTGCGGAGGTATACTTTTTCGATACCTGCGTTGACGATCGCCTTAGCCTGTGCATCGGAGATCATCTGATTGTTTTCTACGATTACTTCGCCTGTCTCGGGGTTGACGACTTCGCCGATCGTATATCTGCCGACGAGTCTGTCCTTGAGCGGCTCGATGACCGTATTGTCGGACGCCATTGCGGATACCCAGATACCGTGAGTCGAGCCGCAGTCCTGTTCGCGGATGATGACATCCTGCGCGACGTCAACGAGTCGGCGTGTAAGGTAACCGGAGTCTGCCGTCTTAAGAGCGGTATCGGAAAGGGACTTACGCGCACCCTTTGCAGCCATGAAGTATTCGAGGATCGAAAGACCTTCACGGAAGTTCGACTTGATCGGGATCTCGATCGTTCTGCCGTTTGTTGCGAACATAAGTCCGCGCATTCCGGCGAGCTGACGCATCTGAGTCATGGAACCGCGGGCTCCGGAGTCAGACATCATCTTGATCGGGTTGTATCTGTCGAAGTTTGCCTTGAGAGCGTTTGTAACCTTATCTGTCGTTTCTTCCCAGAGCTTGACTACGGACTTATAACGTTCGTCCTCGGTGATAAGACCTCTCTGGAAGGACTTTGCGATCTTGTCTACGTCCTTTTCGGCCTGCGCGATGATATCGTACTTTGTCTGCGGTACGGTGATATCGGCGACGGAAATGGAGATAGAGGAACGTGTGGAGTATTTATAACCCATAGCCTTGATGTTATCGAGCACCTTGGCAGTGGTCGGGAATCCGTGAGTACGGATACATCTGTCAACGATGTCTCCGAGCTTACCGGATGTTGTCTGGAATTCGACTTCGAGCTTGAATTCGTTTCCGGGGACGGATCTGTCAACATATCCGAGGTCCTGCGGGATCGCGCTGTTGAAGATGAAGCGTCCGAGCGTACCGTCGACGAGTCCTTCTCTTTCAACTCCGTCAATAACCTTTTTCATACGGATACGGATAGGAGCGTGGATGCCGAGGTAGCCGTTCTCGTATGCCATCATGGCTTCGTCGAAGTCTCTGAACATTCTCGGATGTTCGGGATCCATTGTGTCGCCCGTCTCGCCTGCCTTGTCAATCGTAAGATAGAACGAGCCGAGGACCATGTCCTGAGACGGTACTGCGATAGCGCGTCCGTCAACAGGCTTTAAGAGGTTATTCGCGGAGAGCATGAGGAAGCGTGCTTCTGCCTGTGCTTCTGCGGAAAGCGGAACGTGGATAGGCATCTGGTCGCCGTCGAAGTCCGCATTGAACGCTTTACATACGAGCGGGTGGAGCTTTATTGCCTTACCCTCAACGAGGACAGGCTCGAATGCCTGAATGGACAGGCGGTGAAGTGTCGGCGCACGGTTGAGAAGAACGGGATGAGACTTGATAACGTTCTCAAGTGCGTCCCAAACTTCGGGAGCGACCTTTTCGACCTTCTTCTTTGCGTCCTTGATGTTAGTGGCCTTGCCGGTTTCGACAAGTCTCTTCATAACGAACGGCTTGAAGAGTTCGAGTGCCATTTCCTTCGGCACACCGCACTGGTATATCTTGAGGTCCGGACCCACGACGATAACGGAACGTCCGGAGTAGTCGACACGTTTGCCGAGCAGGTTCTGACGGAAGCGTCCCTGCTTACCTCTGAGCATTTCGGACAGAGATTTGAGCGGTCTGTTGGACGGGCCTGTTACAGGCTTGCCGCGTCTGCCGTTGTCGATCAGCGCGTCAACTGCTTCCTGGAGCATACGCTTCTCGTTACGGATGATGATGTCGGGTGCGCGAAGCTCAAGCAGTCTCTTGAGACGGTTGTTTCTGTTCAGCACACGTCTGTAGAGGTCGTTGAGGTCGGATGTTGCGAATCTGCCGCCGTCGAGCTGTACCATAGGACGGATATCCGGCGGAATTACGGGAACTACGTCGAGAACCATCCATTCCGGACGGTTGCCGGATTTGAGGAACGATTCGACGACTTCAAGGCGCTTGATAACGCGGACTTTTTTCTGTCCGGAGGAAGACGCAAGCTCGGTCTTGAGTGCTTCGTCGATCGCAGCGAGGTCAAGCTCCGCAAGAAGCTCCTTTACGGCTGCGGCACCCATGCCGACTCTGAAATCGTCTTCGTATTTTTCTTTTGCTTCTCTGTATTCCTTTTCGGAGAGGACCTGATATTTCTGGAGTCCGCTCATTCCGGGATCGATTACGATATATGCGGCGAAATACAGAACTTTTTCGAGTGTTCTCGGGGAAATGTCAAGGAGAGTACCCATTCTCGACGGAATGGCGCGGAAGTACCAGATATGGGAAACGGGAGCGGCAAGCTCGATGTGTCCCATTCTTTCACGACGGACCTTCTTCTGCGTTACTTCGACTCCGCACTTTTCGCAGATCTTGCCTTTATGTCTGATTCTCTTATATTTTCCGCAGAGGCATTCCCAGTCCTTTGTAGGGCCGAAGATGCGCTCGCAGTACAGACCGTCGCGCTCTGCTTTAAGTGTGCGGTAGTTGATAGTCTCGGGCTTCTTTACTTCGCCGTAGGACCATCCTCTTATCATTTCCGGAGACGCGAGACCTATTTTTATAGATTCAAAAACATTGCGTTCCATTAACAATTTACCTTCTCTTAATATATTGTTCGGTCGGCAGTCCTGAGACGACCGGCTCATTGTTTTGTTATGCGGTTATCTCAGAACTCGTCGATCCCGTCAAGACCGAGGTCGATGTCGCCCTCTCCTGCGGCTTCAGCCGCGAAAAGCTCTGCGTCATCGGGTTCTTCCTGATCGTCGAACGTTTCCTCGGTGAAGGAATTCATGAGGTCGTCCGTTTCGACTGTTTCGCCGATGTCGTCTGCGGTGATGTCGTCAGCCGCGGAAACGATGTTCGGTGTTTCGAGGTCGTCCTCGCCTATCGTTTCAAGCGGAACTTCCTCATCGTCCTCGTCGAGTATCTTCATGTCAAGGCCGAGAGCCTGAAGCTCTTTTACGAGTACCTTGAATGCTTCGGGAACACCCGGAGACGGAATGTTCTGACCCTTTACGATAGCTTCGTAAGTCTTTACTCTGCCTATCGTATCGTCGGACTTCACTGTCAGGATCTCCTGGAGAGTGTAAGCCGCGCCGTATGCTTCGAGCGCCCATACTTCCATTTCACCGAATCTCTGACCGCCGAATTGGGCTTTACCGCCGAGAGGCTGCTGTGTGACGAGGGAGTACGGACCTGTAGAGCGGGCGTGTACCTTATCGTCTACGAGGTGGTGGAGCTTGAGGTAGTACATGATACCTACTGTAACCGGGTTATCGAACGGAACGCCCGTGCGTCCGTCGTAAAGGATGGTCTTGCCGTCTACGATGCGGAGCTTGCCTGCGAGGCGCATTTCTTCGAGATATTCGGCGTTGTTCGATTCTTCCTCGGTGAGAGGACGGAGAGAACGGTTGCCGGCGTCGTCGAACTGCTCTTCAAAGAGCTTCTTGCCGCGTGTGTTTTCAAGCGGAAGCACCTCTCTGTCGAGTCCTGCGAGCTTGAGGCATTCGGAAATATCAGCCTCCGTTGCGCCGTCGAAGACCGGTGTCATGATCTTCCAGCCGAGCTTCTTTGCGGCGATGCCGAGGTGTACTTCGAGCACCTGACCGATGTTCATACGGGACGGAACGCCAAGCGGGTTGAGAACGATGTCAAGCGGTGTGCCGTCGGGCAGGAAAGGCATATCTTCGGGCGGAAGAATACGGGATACGACACCCTTGTTACCGTGTCGACCTGCCATCTTGTCGCCGACGGAGATCTTTCTCTTCTGTGCGATATATACGCGGACGACCTTGTTTACTCCCGGAGGAAGCTCGTCGCCGTTTTCGCGTGAATAAACCTTAACGTCAACAATGATACCCTGTTCGCCGTGCGGAACGCGGAGAGATGTATCGCGGACTTCTCTTGCCTTTTCACCGAAGATCGCGCGGAGCAGTCTTTCTTCAGCCGTAAGCTCTGTTTCACCCTTCGGAGTTACCTTGCCGACGAGGATGTCGCCTGCTCTTACTTCGGTACCCTTCTTGATGATACCTTCGGGAGTCAGATCCTTGAGAGCGTCTTCACCGACGTTCGGGATCTCACGTGTGATCTCTTCCGGACCGAGCTTGGTGTCTCTTGCTTCGTGAGAATATTCTTCAATATGGATAGATGTGTAAACGTCGTCACGGACGAGGCGTTCGTTCAGAAGAACTGCGTCCTCGTAGTTGTAGCCTTCCCACGTCATGAAGCCGATGAGCGCATTCTTGCCGAGTGCGACCTCACCTCCGGACGTTGCGGGACCGTCGGCGATTATCTGACCTGCTTCTACTCTGTCGCCCTGGTTGATGATGGGACGCTGGTTCACGCAGGTACCTGCATTGGAGCGCTTGAACTTGATAAGGCGGTAGGTGTCCTTATGACCGTCGTCGCAGTGGATAACGATCTCGTCAGCCGTAACGCTTTCGGCGTAGCCGGAGTTTTCGCAGACCACGACGATACCGGAGTCCATAGCTGCCTTGTATTCCATACCCGTACCGACGATCGGGGAGTCCGTTATCATAAGCGGCACTGCCTGCTTCTGCATGTTGGAACCCATGAGCGCACGAGAGTTGTCGTCGTTTTCAAGGAACGGGATCATAGCCGTTGCAACGGAAACGACCATCTTCGGAGATACGTCCATGAGGGAGACTTCCGCAGGATCGATCTCGATGATCTCGGAGCGGTTTCTTGCAGTGACCTTCTTGTTCTTGAAGCACATATTCTCGTCGAGCGGCTCGTTAGCCTGTGCGACGATATAGTTGTCTTCAACGTCAGCCGTCATGTATTCGACTTCGTTCGTTACTCTGTGGCGGACAGTGCCGTCGTCAAGCGTTTCGTGAACGACTTTTCTGTACGGAGCTTCGATGAATCCGTACTTCGATACCTTCGCGTAGGATGCGAGATAGGAGATAAGACCGATGTTCGGACCTTCGGGAGTCTCGATCGGGCACATTCTGCCGTAGTGCGTATAGTGTACGTCACGGACATCGAACGATGCACGGTCTCTCGACAGACCGCCGGGGCCGAGCGCGGAGAGACGTCTCTTGTGCGTCAGCTCTGCAAGGGGGTTGTTCTGATCCATGAACTGGGAAAGCGGAGAGCTTCCGAAGAACTCACGGATAGCGGTAACAACGGGTCTTATATTGATGAGCGTCTGAGGAGACAGGCTTTCGCTGTCCTGGATGTTCATACGCTCTTTAACGATCTTGTCCATTCTGGCAAGACCGATACGAAACTGGTTCTGGAGAAGCTCGCCGACCGAACGCAGACGGCGGTTTCCGAGGTGGTCGATATCGTCTACCGTTCCGACGTCGTGGGACAGTGTGAGGAGGTAGCCGATCGACGCGAGAATATCTTCTCTCGTGATGTGTCTCGGAACAAGCTCTGCGATGCGGCGCTTTGCTTCTGCACGGATCGTCTGTTCGTCGCCGTTCGCGGCTTCGATGATCTCGTTCAGCACGTCAAGACGGCACTTTTCGCTGACACCCTCTTCGTGGAGGTCGTAGCCGAGGATGTATTCGGGATCGACTGCGCCGTTCGAGAAGACCTTGACTTCGCTGCCGTCTTCGAGCCGGATATATACTTCGCAAACGCCGGCGTGTTCGATGTCGAACGCCTCTGCCTTTGTGAGAGTGTGACCGTCTTCAAACAGAAGTTCACCTGTGAACGGGTTTACAACGGGACGGGAGAGAGTCTGACCGATTATTCTCTGACCGACGGACAGCTTCTTATCGTATTTATGGCGACCTACGGGATAAAGATCGTATCTCTTCGGGTCGAAGAACAGATTGTTCATCAGCACTTCGGCGGATTCAACGATCGCAGGCTCGCCCGGACGGAGCTTAGTATAGATTTCCTTGAGAGCTTCGTCGCGGATAGAGGTTTTGTTTTCGATAGCGCGTGTTTCGCAGGGTTCCTTCTCAAGAGTTACGGCGAGCTTTGTCTCTGCGCCGAACATCTCTTCGATCTCTTCCTTCGTCTGTACGCCGAGCGCGCGGATGAGGATAGTTACCGGGATCTTGCGGTTTTTGTCTATGCGTACATAGAAAACGTCGTTCGCGTCAGTCTCGTATTCGAGCCATGCTCCGCGGTACGGGATAACGGTAGCCGCGTAGAGCTTCTTACCGGACTTGTCGATCGAGCTTTCGTAGTATACGCCCGGGGAACGGACGAGCTGAGATACGATAACACGCTCAGCTCCGTTGATAACGAACGTTCCCTTGTCCGTCATGAGCGGGAAGTCGCCCATGAAAACAGACGACTGCTTCACTTCGCCCGTGAGCTTGTTCGTGAGACGAACGTCCACCTTGAGCGGAGCGGCGTAGTTTACGTCGCGTTCCTTACATTCCTCCACGGGATATTTCGGTGCGGCATCGAGGGAGTAACCGACAAAGTCGATAAAGAGGTTGCCGGAGTAGTCGGTGATCGGGGATACATCCTCGAGCACTTCCATGAGTCCCTTTTTGACGAACCAGTTGAAGGAGTCCTTCTGAATTTCGATTAAGCTCGGCATCTCAAGCGGCTCATCGATCTTCGAGAAGCTCATTCGTATGTTTTTGCCTACCTTCTGTGGTTTGACCATCGAGAAAATCACTCCATTCTGAAAACTTGTTCCGGACGCCGCAGTGATGCGGTTTTTGCTGTCCGGCTTGAAGAATGTCCTTTTCGCAAAATGCTTTATTTTAAGGGTGTTTAACGCAAAAAATGCAAAATGGGCGAAGTTATATCAGTATATGATTTTACACCGGTTTCCACGCTTTGTCAAGGGAAAAACAAACATTATATCGGAAAATATTTCAAGAAAAATCATTGTTTACAATAGTGTTTATGATAGTTTACAAAAAATTTACTTGTAAATAAATTGTAAATTCTGCAAATCCTTGCCCGAAAATATAAAAAAATATTTCCCGAAACTATTGCGAAAACGAAAAAGATATGATATAATATGCTTTGCGTGTGCATCTCTGCACATAGCCGAAGCAGTCCTCTGCGAAAGCTCCGCACGAATGCTTCTATAATATGAAAGGAGTCGATTGTCATGAACAAACTCGACGCTTTTGCAAGTGAGCAGCTGAAGGAAACATTACCGTCCTTCAACATCGGTGACACAGTACGTGTCTCGAACCTTATCAAAGAAGGTTCAAGAGAGAGAGTCCAGCTTTTTGAAGGAACAGTTATCGGTCGCCACGGCGGCGGTATCTCCGAAACCTTCACAGTTCGCCGTATCGCATACGGTGTAGGCGTTGAAAAGACTTTCCCGATCCACTCTCCGCACGTCACGAACGTCGAAGTGATCCGTCGCGGTAAAGTTCGCCGTGCAAAGCTGTACTACCTCAGAGGCAGAGTCGGCAAGGCCTCGAAGGTCAAGGAACTCATCTGAGTATCCGGCCGTCTGCCGAGCAGCACAAACAAAAAAGAAGAAGTCCGCAGGCAAAAATGCACGCGGGCTTCTTTTTTTGCATTTTTCTTGAAAAATGGAGGAATTTGTTTTGTCCTACGCAGGGCTTGATTTATCCAAACCTAACGTTTGGATTCGGAGATGTCCTACGCGGACGGCGCACAAGAGGTCAATGTTGACCTCTTGTGAATCACCCCACCAAAGGGGGAAGGAGCAAGCTCAATTCCCCCTTTGGAATCCCCTTTGTTACA
>JAZUKN010000066.1:0-43187 GCA_045643285.1 Eubacteriales bacterium | reverse complement strand
TCTGAGTGACAAGACTTGAACTTGCGGCCTCTACCACCCCAAGGTAGCGCGCTCCCAACTGCGCCACACCCAGATGTGTCTTACGACAGCTTTATTATTATATCACCGTCGGATAGCAGTGTCAAGCCTTTTTTCAAATATTTTCTTCGCGCGGTGTTATTTCTGCGCTTTCTTTCTCTCTTTAAGCATAAGCGGCAGATGAACAAGCGTCATAAGCACGATCCCGAGAGCACACAGCGTCGCAAAATAAGCGTACCAGCCGTGGTCGAGATTGAGTACGGGCAGACCGTCCATCGGCGGCTTGCGGACGTACATGAAATTCGTACCGTACGCCGACAGCGCGCTGTTGATGTATATATTCCCGAACGCCAGACAGAGCAGTATCAGAATATTCCTGAGATATGCGCGCCTGCCGAGATCGACCTGTCCCGTCACGATATAGTAGAGCGCGTACCACACGATACCTGCATGATAAACAAAGCACTGGTATGCGCCGATGTCAAGAAAGGCTACGCCGTTCGTCGGGATAAGCAGTGCGGCTATTCCTCCGGCAAGCGCTACAGGCACGAAAAAGCTGACTACCTTGTCCTTTTTTTCTTCATTCTTTGAGAATGCAAGATAGAATATCACGAATATCATCATCGAGCAGAGGTGGAACGGAAGCGACTTCGGCGAGAGCACCATTCCGCCCTCGTCTGAGTCCGTCATATCGCTCATGATCTTTGAAAATTCGCTTGCTATCGAGATGCCTGCGGCTATGTACGACGCTGTTCTCTTCGACATTTTCGTCTTCTTCGCGGCTATAAGCCCGACTGTTACGAACAGCGCGCACAGTCCGAGCCAGATGAAATGATTTACGGTAAACATAATGATCGCCTTACTTTTTATTGATTGCGGAGAACATTATACAGCGTTGCGCGGATTTTGTCAACACATCCGCATCACTTGCCGACTACTGCCGAGTACAGTCGGTAGACCATGATTATAGTCTGCTCGACCGTCAGCGTGTTTTCGGGCGAGAACGTCGTATCTGTCGTTCCTTTTACGATGCCGTTGTGAACAGCCCAGCCAAGCTCTTTTCTGCACCAGTGATCCGCGGTGTCCGTGAATCTGACTTCTCCGTCAAATCCGTCGACCGACTGACCGCAGAGCTTTGCGACACGGTTGACTATTGCCGTCATTTCGCATCTTTTCAGCGTGTTGTCAGGCTTGAACCGGTACGTGCCGTCCTCCTGCCTGTAGCCGGTGATAATACCGAGGTTTGCGGCTTTGAGAACGTCATCATCCGAGGTGTCGACGAACGACGCAGATGTGTCTGCCGGAGCGCTTCCGTATGCTTTGTCGAGGATGATCGACAGCATTTTCGAGAGATCTCCACGCGAAATGCCTTTCGTGTAACCAGACTGAAGCTCATCCGGCACAAGACCGAGAGAGATCGCCTGTCCGACTTCGCCTGCCGCCCATGACGACGGCTGTTCTATCGGCATATATCCCGATACCGTGATCCTGCCGCCTGTGAGGTTAAGGGTATATTTCAGTTCGTATTCGTCCGCGCCCTGTGTGACCTTAACGACAAGCGCGTTTTTTGCGGCAGACAGAGAAGACGCGTTCACGGTGCAGTCATACGGCACTTCGGCGGATGACGGAAGCTGCTGTCCGTTCAGCGTATATGAGACTTTTATGTTTTCTCCCGGACAGTCGGCGTATGTGTAGAGATGCAGGCTGTCGGTCGACGAACGGTAGTTGTCGAGCTTGCAGTACGACACGGTCGGACCGTACAGAGTCGATCTCATCGGCAGGTTGCAGTCGACTGCGTTATTGTAAGCGTATTTCACGGACGGACATCCACTGAGAATATAGTCGCCGTGGTCGAAATAGAAGACGGTCTTGACTTCGGGGTAAACCATATTGATGTAGGAATAGAATTCTCTGACCTTCTTTGCGGCGTAGTTTTCGTTCTTGCTTCCTCCGTTGTATCTGAAGCCGCACTCGCTTATCATGATCGGTTTTTTGTCGCCGAAAGCGTCGATGATCGGCTTGATCTTCACGATCTGCGAATCGTAGAACCCTCTCGCGTAGAAAGCGTCGTTCCCGTTTCCGTATGAGGACGAACCGGCGTTATACTCCATATAAGTCGAAATGCCCACCCAGTTGA
Source organism: Eubacteriales bacterium (assembly GCA_045643285.1). GTDB lineage: Bacteria > Bacillota > Clostridia > Oscillospirales > CAG-272 > UMGS1696. The sequence goes on along the minus strand of JAZUKN010000066.1, from coordinate 41,032 downwards.
CGTAATCGTCCCCGGGGTAGAAGTCTTCGGCTGTCATATACCAGTTCGATATATCGTTCGGAGAAAATACCATGGCAACATTTCCTGCCATGGAATGAACGATCGACGCCACATGACGGAATGCGGCAATAAACGTCTCGGCGTCTGCTTTTCTCAAAGCATCTCCGCCCTTACTTCCGGACAGATCGCCCCAGCAGTTGGCTTCTGCCGCAAATCGGAGCAGTACGGGACGGTCAAGAGTCGACATGAAGCTGACGTTATCGCGGATGTAGCTGTCGTATTTGCCGTCTGCTATATCGCGGAGAGACTCAAACGTTTCGTCGCCGATGTTCCACGCGAATTCGAGGATCTGCACCTTTTTGTCGTAGGGGATGAGATAGGAATACATCTCAAACGTTTCAGTTCCGAAGTTTGCGTACAGAAGAAAGGCAGAGGACTCGCCGTCTTCCTTGCATTTTCCGAAAAATGTTCCCGTCTCCGGCTCGTTCTTCGCGCCGTGGTACGAGACTGTGTCCTCAGTTACCGTGTAAACGGCAGGAGAGGCAGAGCAGTGATCGAGCAGTGACTTCGTCGCGCGGATGAGATCGTAGTAGTCTGTTCCGTTTTTGTCGAGAAATTCGACAAGTGACAGAAATTTTCGGTACGTCTCGGCGGCTTTTGCGAACTGACCGCGTTTTTCGTATATGGCGGCGGCTTTCTGGAGCGGCCACGCAGTCATGTTGGCCTCGTCAACGCTCGACGGATTCGGAAACAGCGCATTAAGCCTCTCAACTGCCGAGATGATCCCGTCGTCGTTATTTGCGTCGACTGCGGCAAGGTAATCCGCCTGTATGGGCCAGTATGCCTGCGGTACGGCGTATGCGGTAAGGGACGGGATAAGAGAAATTATCATAATGACCGAGAACACAAGGGAGAGGATTCTTTTTTTCATAGTCGTTCTTTCCTTTTATTTGATTTTTCAAGGTCGGATAAGGGATAAGCAAGAGAATAAGCCGTACCTCGCTTTCGTGAAGTACGGCTTTCCTGTTTTTTATCAGCCGATAATTCCTGCAAGCTCGTCTATCGTTTCGTCGAAGACCTTCATTGCGTTCTCGACGACTGCGGGAGAAGTAAGGTCAACTCCGGCGATCTTCAGCTCGTTGATCGGGTAATCCGAGCCGCCGGACGAGAGGAATTTAAGGTAATCGGATGCGTCGCCCGTCTCGGTGATATGAGTAGCGATAGCAACGGCGGAAGAGAAGCCTGTCGCGTACTGGTAAACGTAGAATGCGCGGTAGAAGTGCGGGATGAACGCCCATTCGTACTTGATCTCGTCGCGGAAGTCCGCGTCGGGATAATACTGTTTTTCAAGCTCTTCGTATACCTTGCAGAGACACTCGGCGGTGATAGGTGTACCGGATGCGTCAAGCACGTGCGCCTTCTGCTCGAATTCTGCGAACAGTGTCTGGCGGAATACGGTAGTACGGAAGCCTTCAAGGAAGTGGTTGAGGATATACGCGCGGCGTCTGTTGTCCGTCTCAACGGAGAGCAGGTATTTTGTCAGCAGCACTTCGTTGCAGGTGGAAGCGACTTCGGCGACAAGCAGGTGATACTCGTGGTTAGCGTAGTCGTTGTTTGCGCTCGAGAGATAAGAGTGCATAGCGTGACCAAGCTCATGTGCGAGCGTGAATGCGTCGTCGAGCGCGTCCGCGAAATTGAGCTTTACGTAAGGATGCACGCCGTAAACTCCGTCGGAGAATGCGCCTGATTCTTTGCCGGGCGTCTCGTATACGTCTATCCAGCGTTCGTTTATTGCGCGGCGGATGACTGCGACGTAGTCTTCACCGAGCGGTGCGACTGCTTTAAGAACAAGGTCGCAGGCATTATCGTACGGCATCGGGAATTCAACGTCGTCTACCATAGGTGTATAGAGGTCGAAAACGTCGATCTTGTCTGTTTTCAGAGCCTTTGCGCGGAGCTTCAGATACTTGCTCATCGACGGGATCGCGTTGTGGATAGCTTCAACGAGAGAATCGTAAACGGCCTCGGGAACGTTGGAACCTGCGAGAGACATCGCTCTTGCGGAAGAATATCCGCGGATCTCGGCGAGCATATTGTCCTGCTTTACGGAGCCGCCGTAGATAGACGCAAACGTGTTGATATATTTGCCGTAAGTGCCGAACATTCCGACGGATGCGGAGTCGCGGACTTCTTTCTTCTTCGATTCGCGGAGTACACGGAAGTTGCCTGCTGAGAGCTGTTCTTCGCCGCCGTTTTCGGATTTTACCATAGGCAGTTCCATTTCGACGTTCGTGAACATATCGTATGTGTCGGACGGAGTGGACGAGATCCTGCCTATCTTTGCGAGCAGTCCCTCACTCTTTTCGTCTAGGATATGCGCGCGGAGACGTGTCTTGTCGTCAAGGATGTGCGCGTACTTTTTGAGCGGCGCGTACTTGCGGAACTCGTTCAGCTTTTCTTCGGGGATAGCCATGATCTCAGGTTCAAGGAACGCGAGAGCAGAATTGAACTTCACGAACAGCATCGTCGACTTGTCCGTCATCATCTGTGCGCTTGTGTCGCCGCCGTCCTGTGCTTTCCAGAGGAATGCGTACTGATAAAGAAGTACGACCTTTTCTTCGACTGCGTAAACCTTTTCGAGTGCGTTAAACAGCGATTCCGCGCTCGCGCCGACTGTTCCCTTAAGTGAGGAGAGGGAAGGGATCATCGCGTCACATTCGGCGTACGCTTTTTCCCATGCTTCGTTTGACGGGAAGATGTCGTAAAGATTCCATTGGAGCTTTTCCGGTATGTCTTTTCTGTTTCTCATGATAATGCCTTTCTGTTTATATGATGAATTTTGATTAACCTTTTCTGAGCATTCCTTTGAGTTCTTTTACGGTAACGATGCGAAGCGCAAATATCATAACGGCGTAAACGACCACTCCGCAGACTATCGCGCACGCTCCGCCGAGCTTTATTCCGAGAGCGGACGAGAGCGGCTTATATGAGAAGTACGCGGCGACTCCCATAACGGCAGACGCCAGCACGGTTTTCAGCGTATTCGGTATGATCTCGCGGCATCCGACAAGATATTTTCTGAGGAAAATGAGGTTCATCGTGATCATGACGACATAGCACGCGACAGTTGCGATAGGCGCGCCCATGATGTTTATTTCGGGAATGCCTACGAGGAGGAAGTTCAGTCCGCATTTAATAGCCGCGCCGACCGACAGGCTGATAAGCGGCAGGTTCACTTTACCGAACGACTGAAGAACCGAGCCGGTGACGGACACTGCGGCGTAAAGCATCACGGCAAAGCCGAACACTGCAAGGAGCGGTGCGCCTGCGTTCGCTTCCTCGGGGATATTGAAGTAGATAATGTTCATGATCGGCTCGGCGAGGACGAAGATCCCGACACCTGCCGGAAGAGCGAGCATATTTGAGTATTTGAACACGTTCACCATGTTTTTCTTCACGCCGTCGGAGTCCTTTGCGGTGAATGCGGCAGTGAGAACGGGCAGGATGCTGACGGTGAACGGCACAATGAACGCCGATGGGAAGTTGAATATCTTCTTCGCGTTGCCGAACACGCCGTAGAGCCAGTTCGAGTATTCGTATGTATATCCGATCTTGTTCTGGAGGATACGCATGATAACGGCGGTGTCGATGAGGTTCACAAGGCTCATGACGGACGCGCCGAGAGAAACGGGAACAGCGATACGGAACAGCTCTTTTATGATCTCTTTATCCGTTCTTACTTTCAGACCGGACGGAGAAAAGCTCTTTTTGTGCTTTCTTCTGATTATCGAAAGATACACGACGGACAGTACGGCACCTATCGACACGCCCATGATCGCGCCTGCCGAGCCGCCGATGTAAGAAAGCTCGGTTTTAACGAGAACTGCGGCGAGAATGAATCCGAACACGAGCTTGGCAAACGCTTCGATAGTCTGCGAGACTGCCGTGTGGAGCATATTGTTCTTGCCTTGGAAATATCCGCGGAGAGACGACATGACGAACGCACAGAACGCGGTGACGGCAAGGACTCTTATCGACAGCGCAGCGTTCGGATTGTCGATGATATCGGCGAGAACGTCCGCGCCGAAGAACATCAGCACTCCGATGACAGCACCGATCACCGTAAACAGCCTTGACGAGACGGTGTAGATGCGTTCGGCTTCGTCGGTATTGCCGGACACGAGCGTTTCGCTGACCATACGCGACACAGCGACGGGCAGACCGGCGGACGCCAGCACTGCGAGCATATTATAGATATCGTAAGCGGAATAGAAATATCCCATTCCCTCGCCGCCGAGCATATTGGCGATAGGGAGAGTGAAGAGAAGTCCTGCGATCTTTACGAAAGCAGTGGAAATTGTCAGAATAAATGCGCCTTTCAGAAATCCAGACGCTTTTGATGAATTCTGATTATTCAGAATAAAAACCTTCTTTCGGTCAAAAATGGATGTACGGGTATATTTTAGCATATAGTTTTGTTTTCGTCAAGGAGTAGGGAGCGATATTGACATATCGCGGAGGATAATGTATAATTCTATATGGAAAAGAATCATTATTATGTCTCGCTATACCTCACGGCTACGCACGAAACATCATTCCGTAACTGTAGGGCAGGGGCTTGTCTCCTGCCGTCAAACGATTTCAGCAAACCCAACAGCTACAAACCGCACGAACGCCTCAAAAAGCCTCCCTTGTGTAAAGGGAGGTGGCACGGCTTGCCGTGACGGAAGGATTGTTGTAAGGAAGAAAACACTTCGTGTTTTCGATTTTATCTTTTTGTCCTGTTCGCTTGCGAACGGGCGGACGGCGGACAAGCCGAGTTCACGGAGTGAACTCGTCGAGATGCTCCGCATCTCGGTGAGTACTTTCGCGTACTCCTTGTCAATCACCGCGCTTAGGGGGAAGGTCGCTTCGCTCTATTCCCCCTAAGAACCCCTTTGTTACAGAGTAAATGCTAATCGTTAATATAGCCGGAATGGCAAATTGCAAATGGCAAGTGGCAAATTAAAAACGATGATTGCCTGCGGCAAACGATGATGCATCGCAACGATGATACGCTTCGCGTAACGATGATTGCGCTCCGCGCAAGTTGAAAAAAGCCAATATAACTGCACTTTAACCTTGTATACATAAATGTATGAGCGGCAGCGCGCTATCACCTCACGGGTTAAATCCTCTTCACCGTCGCAGTCGCTTTGCGACAAGGGGGATTCCAAAGGGGGAATTGACGCCAGTCCTTCCCCCTTTGGCGCGGTGATTGACAAGAGCGTCGCGTCGGTTTCGACGAAGTCGAATACCGGCTTGTCCGCCGTCCGCGTAGGACAAAAGTAAATAATTTGAAAACGTCTTCGACGTTTTCTTCCTTGTAAAACCGTATAAAAACCGAATCATGAAAACGTGTGACGTTTTCTTCCCCTTTCCCTTTGAATTTCCCAAATTCAAACTTCATTTCTCCGAAGGAGTCATATATGTCACAGTACAAACACGGCAGAGTTTTGCCCACTTGCCCATACACCCTCGTGCATCCTGCGCTTGCCGCTCATTATCTCATCGAGGGACGCTCGCTCGTCATAATCGTGCGCCACGGTCAGACCGACTGGAACACGGTAAAGCGCCTCCAGGGACGACAGGACGTACCGCTCAACGAAGCGGGACTCGAACAGGCTCGCACAGTTGCCGCTTTGTTCAAATCAATCAAATCGGCAGGCGTTTCTCTTTCCGCTGTCTGCACGTCTCCGCTTTCCCGTGCGTCCGATACAGCAGGATATATCGCACGTGCAATCGGCGCCGACGAGATATTCCCGACAGAAAACCTCATTGAGCGCGACTACGGCTCTCTTGCCGGTTTAACACTCGACGAAAGACACCGCCTTTTCCCGCGCGGCGAAAAACAGGCAGGCGACGTCGAAAGTGTTCCGACAGCCGCATCCCGTATGCTCACGGCTATCGACGATATGCTCGAAAAATCCGACGGCAAGACCGTTATCGGAGTTACCCACGGCGGCATGATAAACGCGGTATTCTCACGCCTTACGTCGGGTGAGATCGGCACAGGCAAAACGCTGACCGTCAACTGCTCTCTCAGTCTTATCGCCGCCGGAATAGGTGAGCCGATACCGCTCGCATACAATCTTCAGGGAGAAGGTGCCGTTACATACATTTCAAAGCTCCTTCACCACGGAGCCGATATTTAAGGATCTGTAATGATAACAAAAAAGTATTCCGTTTCCGGTATGTCGTGCGCGGCGTGCCAGTCGACTGTCGAAAAAGCAATTTCGTCGCTCGACGGAGTGGACAGTGTCGCTGTCAGCCTGCTCTCGTCCTCGGCAATCGTCACGTTCAACGAAAAAACCGTGACCGACGACATGATCTTCTCGGCTGTACGGAACGCTGGATATTCAGCTTCTACATTTGTAAAACGAGAAGAAACAGACAGACGTGAGCTTGACGCATACCGCGCGTCCGTCCGTCGGCTGATCGTTTCTGCGGTGTTCGCGTTCGCCATGATGTACGTCACAATGGGACACATGCTCTCTCTGCCGCTTCCCTCGTTTATGGATCCGCACGGGAACGGAACCGAACCGCTTGTGTATGCGGCAGTACAACTCTTTCTGACCGTGCCGGTCATAATAATAAACCGCTCGTATTTCACCGACGGATTCCGCGCCGTCATTTCGCGCTCTGCGAACATGAATACTCTCGTCTCGCTCGGTGCGTCGGCATCACTCGTTTACGGCATCTACGTTTTCGCGCGGATGATTGCCGGATCCTCACGCGGAGAGAACGTTTCACCGTATTCATCCGAGCTGTATTTTGAGTCGGTCACTATGATCCTGACGCTCATCACGCTCGGCAGAACGCTTGAAGCGCGTGCGAGACGGCACACCTCTGACGCGGTCCGCTCTCTTATGTCGCTTGCGCCGAAAACCGCCGAAATACTGCGCGACGGAAAGATAATCACCGTTCAGTCGGAAGACATCGCGGTAGGTGACACCGTTGTGATCCGTGCAGGCTCGAACGTTCCGTGCGACGGAGTTGTTTCATCGGGCGGCGGTGCGGCTGACGAATCCGTAATAACCGGCGAGAGCATACCCGTACCGAAAGAACAGGGTGACACGCTGATCTGCGGCACAACGCTTGTTTCGGGGTACGCGGAGATCACTGCCGCAAAGGTCGGGGAAGACACAACAGTCGCAAAGATAGCCGAGCTTGTCGAAAACGCGGCGTCGGGCAAAGCGCCGGAACAAAAGCTCGCCGACAAAATCAGCGGCATTTTCGTTCCCGTGGTATGTTCGGTCGCCGCCGTGACTTTTATCCTGTGGCTGATTTTTACAAAAGACCTGTACCGTGCCGTTTCGTTCGGCATATCGGTGCTTGTGATAAGCTGTCCGTGCGCTCTCGGACTTGCAACTCCGACGGCTGTTATGTGTGCTGTCGGGCGCGGCGCGTCATCCGGCATCCTGATAAAATCACCCGATGCGCTTGACGTTCTCGCAAAGGCATCCGTCGCGGTCTTCGACAAAACGGGGACTGTCACAAACGGTCGCATGAGCGTGGAGCATATCTCTCCTGCCGACGGGTACGGCGAAAAAGAGCTTCTTTCGCTTGCCGCATCCCTCGAAGAAAAAAGCGAACACCCGATCGGCGCGGCTATCGTCGCAAAGGCCGAAAATGAGGGCGTGACTTTCGCCGAAGTGACAGACTTTGTCCAAACCGCAGGCGGCGGAGTAAGCGGCTCGGTCGACGGAAAGGCTGTATGCGGCGGAAACGCGGACTTTATGGAAAAGCACGGTGTTTCACTCGATGAGAACACAAAAGAACTGCTTGACCGATATTCGGGCGGCGGAAGCACACCCGTTGTTTTCTCGCTCGGCGGAAAGACAGTAGGTATTGTTTCCCTCTCGGACAAAGTAAAGGACACAAGTGCCGACGCGGTGCGTGAGCTTTCCGCTCTCGGACTTGAGTCGGTCATGCTGACGGGCGATAACGAAAAAACGGCTCGCGCAGTCGCCGAAAAAGTCGGAATAAAGACGGTCATATCCGGCGTGAAGCCCGACGACAAGGCCGCAAACGTGAAAAAAATCATGTCGGGCGGTCTCCACGGCGACGGAAAGCGCAGATATGTGCTGATGACGGGCGACGGCGTGAACGATGCGCCTGCTCTCGCTCAGTCGGACTGCGGTATCGCCGTTGCGTGCGGTACGGATATCGCCATGGAGTCGGCACAAGTCGTGCTTGTGAAAAGCGATCTGTCGGATGTTGTACGTGCCGTACGGCTTGCACGTGCATCAAAGAAGATAATCGGCGAAAATCTCGCGTGGGCGTTCGGGTACAATCTCATCTGCATCCCGATAGCGGCAGGTGTGCTGTTTCCGGCGTTCGGTATCGCGCTGACACCGATGATCGCGTCTGCGGCGATGTCGCTCTCCAGTGTGTGCGTCGTAACGAATGCACTGCGGCTGAGAAGAATAAAGCTATGAATGAAATACAAGATACAAAGGAGATATATCATGGGACTTTTTGACAAAAAGAAAAAGGTGGTACTCGAGATCACCGGAATGAAATGCGAAAAATGCGTCGCAAAAGTCGAGAACGTACTGAAGCCGTTCGGGAAAGCGGAAGTTGACCTGAAGCTCGGCAGCGCAGTCGTCACCGTGCCGGAAAAGATCGCGGCGGATGAGCTGAAAGCGGCAGTCGAGGCTGTCGGCTTCGGTTGTGAAGTAAAGTAAAACAAAAAGCGCACGTTTGGTTCTCACCGAGCGTGCGTTTTTCATTAGTCACTATTCACTTTTCTCTATTCCCATATCCCACATGAGCTTGCCGAGGACGTATTTGTCACGTATGTCCTTTGCCATATCAAACGCCTCGCACCAGTCCTCTTTCGTCAGTCCGATCTCCTCGGGTTCTGTCGGATGACCGATCGACTTCATAAACCTTTCAAGCGCGTCGGGATCGGGAAGAGAGGCGATGATATCTTTTATCTTGTCCCAATTTGCGATTATCCGCTCAAGCCGCGAAGCGTGCTTCTCCAAGTCGTATTTTCGCTCGGTCTTATCAAGCTCGATGAGCTTTTCTGCCGCTTTGCCGAGCCGCTCTCTGAGGTGGCAGTTCCATTTTTCCGCGTCAAACGAAGCCACGGCGGCAAGTGCTTTTTCTCGCTCGGGTGCCAGCCGTGCGAGCTTTTTATATTCGCGCACAACGGTCAGCGCCGCAATACCGCACTGTATACCGTGATAATCGGACGGTGTGCCGAATTCAAGTGCGCGCATATCGGTGATGTGCGAGATATAATGTTCCATGCCGGACGCAGGGTGCGACACTCCGGCGTAGTTCATCGTCAGTCCGCTGACAACAAGTCCCTCCATTACAGCCGCGACGGCGTTTTTGTCTCCGTGAAGTGCGCCGTCCGCGTTTTTGACTACTTTTGTGAGCGATTCTTCGACGAGCGATGCAACATAAGGGCAGTAATATTCGCCGTTTATGACGTTCGAGATGCGCCATTCGGCTATGCTGACGTATTTTGCGAGCATATCGCCCACACCTGAGCGAATGAGGTGCTTCGGGGCGGATGCGAGAACGGCTGTGTCGCCTATCACTGCGTCCGGGCATTTTGAGTCAAGCGATACTTTCAGTCCTCCGCGCTCCATTGAAGAGGTCGCGGACGCGAATCCGTCCATTGACGGAGCCGTACCGACTATTATATCGGGGACATTTTTCGCGGCGGCTACTATCTTTGCCGTGTCGTTTATCACGCCTCCTCCGACTGCGACAACGATATCGTCGTCTGCGCGGCAGTACATCACGGCTTCTCCGACTGTCCGCTCGTCGGGTACGGGATGCGTGCGTTCTATGACGTGCAGATCGTATGGAATTTTGGCGCCGTCGAGAACTTTTGTGACCGTCTCGCCTGCCGCCTTGTATGTGTCTCTGTCACAGAGGACGAACGCGCGAGTGCCGCCGTATTTTTGGATGAGATCAGGCAAAGCGTTTATCGCGCCGTCGCCGATCACGCAGTCGCGCAGTTTGCCCCGATGCACCCGTCCGCAGGCAGGGCAGAGCGTACCGTCGTTTTTTATAAGTGAAGTAATGTCAAGACTCATCACGCACCTCCGTTTTTCTGAATTATATCACACCGCCGCCAAAGATTCAACAAAAGCGGTTGACTTTTTATGCGATTTGTATTAGAATAAATTAGATACAAATGTCAGAATGTTTTTATGCCTGTTTGTCGGCACAAAGACAGGATGACGTACTCACGTTTTTAATTGATTTATCATACACGAAAGGAATCTATCATGGACAACCAAAGAAAAGCAGAACTCTCCGAAATAGCCAGAAAGATCCGCGTCGGTATCATTGACGCAGTTCATTCGGCAAAAAGCGGACATCCCGGCGGAAGCCTTTCCATCGCCGACGTACTCGCATATCTCTATTTTGAAGAAATGAACATCGACCCGAAGAATCCTCAGATGACAGAGCGCGACCGTCTCGTTCTCTCGAAAGGTCACTGCGCGCCCGGACTTTACTCCGCACTCGCACAGAGAGGTTACTTCCCCGTAGAAGACCTCAAGACGTTCCGTCAGACCTCGAGCTATCTCCAGGGCCACCCCGATATGAAGCACACTCCCGGCGTTGACATGACGTCCGGCTCTCTCGGCCAGGGTACGTCCGTTTCCGCAGGTATGGCTCTCTCCGGCAAGATCGATGGCAGAAAATACCGTGTTTACGCGATCCTCGGCGACGGTGAGACAGAAGAAGGACAGGTATGGGAAGCCGCAATGTTCGCCGGCAACCGTAAACTCTCGAACCTCTGCTGGCTCGTTGACTACAACGGTCTCCAGATCGACGGCAAGCTCGAAGAAGTCAACAATCCCGCACCGTATCCGGAAAAGTTCAAAGCGTTCGGCTGGAACGTAGTTGAGTGCGACGCTCACGATTTCGATTCGATCGAAGCCGCTTACAAGGCAGCCCGCGCGTGCGAAGACAAGCCGACGGTCATCATTTCCCACAGCGTAAAGGGCAAAGGCGTTTCCTTTATGGAAAACAACGTATCCTGGCACGGCGCCGCTCCGAACGACGAACAGTATGAGATCGCCATGGCTGATCTCGGTGAGAGATGAGAGAAAAACGAACTGACGAAAGGATATAGATAAAATGGCTGACAAAATCGCTACAAGAGAAGCATACGGTAAGGCGCTCGCCGAATTTGGTGCTGAATATGAAAATCTCGTAGTCCTCGACGCAGACCTCGCCGCCGCTACGAAAACAGGTACATTCAAGAAAGCATTCCCCGACAGATTCTTCGACTGCGGTATCGCCGAAAACAACATGATCGGCGTTGCAACAGGTCTTTCCCTCACCGGAAAGATCCCGTTTGCGTCTTCGTTCGCTATGTTCGCGGCAGGACGCAGCTTCGAGCAGATCAGAAACTCGATCGGTTACCCCCACAACAACGTAAAGATCGGCGCAACTCACGCCGGTATCACAGTCGGTGAGGACGGTGCGACACACCAGTGCAACGAAGATATCGCGCTCATGCGTACTATCCCGGGCATGGTCATCATCAACCCTGCCGACGCGGCTGAAGCACGTCTCGCAGTGAAAGCCGCTATCGAATATGTAGGTCCCGTATACCTCCGTTTCGGCAGAATGGCTGTTCCGGTCATCTACGGCGACGACTACAAGTTCGAGATCGGCAAAGCGTCCACTCTCGCAGAGGGCAAGGACGTTGCACTTATCGCAACCGGTATCGAAGTCGAGCAGGCGCTCATCGCAAAGGATCTCCTTGCAGAAGAGGGCATCTCCGCGGAAGTCATCAATATGTCGACTATCAAGCCGCTTGACGAAAAGGCAGTTCTCGCGGCAGCAGAAAAGTGCGGCTGCATCGTAACGTGCGAAGAACACACAATAATCGGCGGTCTCGGCGCGGCTGTATGCGAATGCCTCGCAGAAAAGAAGCCTGTCCCGGTTCTCCGCGTCGGCATCAACGACGAATTCGGACGCAGCGGTCCGGCAAAAGAGCTTGTACCGTACTATCACCTTGACGGCGCGTCTATCGCGGAAAAGGCGAAAGCGGCAATAAAGCTGAAGTAAACTTCAAATGACACAGCAAAACAGCGAAGCGGGAAAAACCGCTCCGCTGTTTTTCGTTTGCACGAAGCGGGGGCATCGGTTTTCTTTAACTTGCACAAATTCCACGGCTTCGCACGATTTATCATTTCCTACCGTAGGGGAGACCATTGGTCTCCCGTCGAACGATCTGCACATACCTCACATAGGCAAAAGGTAGAAAACGTCGGGGACGTTTTCGATTTCATTTCTTTGTCCTGTTCGCTTGCGAACGAGCGGACGGCACATTTTGTCCAAACCTAACGTTTGGCGGTATTTTTGTCCTACGTGGACGGCTGCACAACCGAGTCCACTCCGTGAACTCGTCGAGATGCTCCGCATCTCGGTGAGTCACTTTCGCGGACTCTTTGTGAATTCACACGACCAAAGGGGGGAAAGGAGCAAGCTCATTCACGCCTCCCGACTTCGTAAACGAAGTCGACGAGATGCTCCGCATCTCGGTTGGAATCCCCCTTGTTACAAAGCGATTGCGACGTTATCGAGGATTTAACCCGTGAAGTAATAGCGCGCTGCCGCTCATACGTTTATTTTGCTTATGTTTTTTGTTTAGTGAATTCGTAGCGCTTATATCATGCTTGTATCAATTGTCAATTATTCATTAAACAAAAATCGCCTCCGCAGGTTTCTCTACGAAGGCGTATTTTTCAGTTTTCTCCCTCTCCGCTATAGAAGACTATCTCCTGCGGATACCGCATCCCGAGACGCTCGTGCGCTATCTCGGCTATATATTCGTCGTCAAGCGGTCTTGTCAGCTCTGAGTTCAGCGAATCGACCTCGCTCTGCGCCGCGTCTATCTCACGCCGCAGCTCGTCCGCTTCTTTCAGAAGCTCATTGTTCTTGAGGCGCAGTGAAACGAACACTACCGCAAAAAACACCACAATCACGAGTACCGCTATTCTGACTACCGTACTTCTGAACAATTCCTTCATTTCACCGTATCCCCTTCCCGGTCCGCTTCTCACGTGAAACGGATGTCTTTTTTTATTTTTCCGAGCAATGCGCGCGCCCGTCTTTCCCGTGCGGCTGTCCTGACAAGTCCGAAGATCCTGCCCACGGTCATTCGCCAGGCAAACACCGCCGCTCTGCATAAGCATTTTACAATAAACTTTACCGGCTTTATCACGGCGTACCGTATCGCAGTCCGTACCGCGTTTGCGACAGTTCCCGACACAAGCACGACGAACCGTCCGAGCGTCGCGTGATAGGCAGCGCATCCGAGAGCGCATCCGCCTGCGATAAACCAGCGGAAGTCACCGTTATTCACCGCGTAGACGAACACCGAAAACACCGCAGTCACCGCGAGCATATACGCTCCGTCCGAAAAAATCAGCGCGGCATAGGGGAAAGCCCCCTTTTTTTGCTCTGTTTTTCCGTCAGAGAACGACAGTACACCCGATAATATATTGACAATTCTAATTATATCGTATAATAACCCGAAAATCAACCCCAAAATGAAAGAAAAAACGACAATTTTTATCTGTTCTGTGCTCGTGAATTCAAGTTCAGGTGCCATTTTTTTACCCGAATATCTTTTTGAACAGACCGCGCTTTTCCGTGCCGCTTTCCTTGCCGTAATAGCACAGCCCGTCGAGCGTGCCGTTTATGTATATCTGCCCGTTTTCCGACGAAAAGCTCTCGATCTTCAGCTCTTTCCCCTCGATCAGCATCATTCCGAGCGTCGTCTCAAGCGTGATCTGCGTGTCGCTGAACGCACCGACCTCCCGTACTCCGCCGATCTCTATCTTCGAGCGCGAATTGACCTTGATGTTCTGCTCTCCCTCCACTGTTCATCCCTCCACATCTTTTTTGAGATTATATGTTTTCCTCACCGCGTTTATGCCCTCTTGCGGCGGCAATATCACGGCATTACTTGAAATAAATATTTCCGTATGGTATAATGAAGAAAAAATCAAGGAGATTTATATGAAAAAACGTATTTTTTCAGCCGTTCTCGCGCTGATCACCATTCTTTCGGCGATGACATTCGCGGCATACGCCGACGGAAACCGCGATGCGATGAACGAATTTATCGGCAAAGCTTTCACAAGTGAGGGCAAAACAGTTACTTTTGACGGGACAGAATTCACGCTCTCCGACGGGAGCTACACTGTGTCCGTTCCGGCTGTCGATTTCAAGTATAACGACGAAATGAGCGACGAAACACGCGCGTACTATTCGACCGAGGATGAATACAATGAGATAATCTTTTTCCTCGACGGCGGCGAGATCGTTGCGGTCGCTTGCTACGGCAATATATTTGAAGACTACGAAAACTATTCTTTCGATTTCTGGGGTACATACACCGATCCCGACAGAGAAGCGGACGGAACGGAATTCTATCCGTGGGTATACGGCGATCTGTCCGTTTACCGCTCACTGTATGACGCCGGCTCGCTCTGCATCTACGGAAACGGCGCTATCCCCGACAGAGGTGACGCAGACGTTTTTCCGTGGGATGCGCTCCGCGAAAATGTTACGGAAATCGTCATCGGAGACGAGATCACGTCGATAGGACAGAACGCATTCAAGGATTTCGGCACGGACGGAGTATTCCTTTCGTTCTACGGCGAAGCTGTTGAAGAGATCGGCACCGGTGCGTTCGACGGTGCGAAACTTGGCGGAAGCATATACTTCCCTGCATCGGTCAAAATAATCGGCTCGCGTGCGTTTGCCGGTGCGGAATGTGAAAATGTTGTCTTCTCCGGCAAACCGGATGAGATAGCAAGTGACGCATTCGACGGTGTGAAGACGGAAGTATACACAACATACGGCGAATGGGATGAGGCTGACAAACAGCAGTACGGCGGTGAGCTGACGTACAGGAACAACTACATAGTTCATATCGAGTTAATGTGTGACGGTGAATCTATCGGCTGGCAGGAAAGCACAGTAGCGGATGGGGAAAACTTCGAGTTTTACATCGAGGATTTTCTGATGGGCAGCGGATATGTATTCGACCGCGCCGAGCTAACCGCAGGAACGGCAGAGGGATTTGACGGCAGTTCAACGTCCATTGGCTTTACACCGATCGACAACGTTACAATAACTGTGTACACAATCTACGACGAAAATGCGGTATCGTACGACTGGTACGAAGACGAAGATATCGACGGAGACGAGCTGATAAATGCGATCATGGGCGACGAGAAAGCGGCGGAATACGCGCTGAAGCTTACGACAATCATCACGGCTGTGGGAATAATTCTTCTCGCAGGTACGGTGGTCGGGATAATCTTTATCATAAGAGCGATAGTGAAGAAAAAGAAGAAAAGCGAATAAAATATAGGACAGGCAAGAAATCCGACGTGAAAAAGCGTCGGATTTTTGTCCCCCACAGGAGAGGATGAAAACACTACGTGTTTTCTTCCTTTTGCCTATACAAAAAAGTGCGAGTCGTTCGACGGCAGGAGTAAACCCCTGCCCTACAGATAATAGGTGTGGTTCGTGCGTAGCCGCAAAAGTTTTCCAAAAAAACCAAACTTTTTTCGTTTCCCTCTTGAAAAAGCGGCAAAAAAGCAGTACAATATTCGTATACATGATAAAATGGGGGAATATGTGGGGGATGTTTATTTCCGCTGCTGCTTTCACACTTTACCACGCAAAATGTTTATAATTATCATTCTTGGAGGATATATGGAGAACAAAACCATAAACGCTCTCCGAAAGGACCTTTACGGCACTTCCGCCGCGAAAAAAGGCGCTCTTTCGGCAAGAGACAGGATCGTTTCTCTCTTCGACAACGGCACATTCACCGAGATCGGTGCGTTCACCGTCCGCCGCAAGAGCGAATTCGATTCTCAGACACCCGACGGCTTTGAAAGCGTCATCTGCGGATACGGCTCGATCGACGACAGACTCGTCTACGCTTACGCAGAGGACATGAGCCGCACAAAAGGCTCGATCAGCGAAGCCGCCGCAAAAAAGATCGTATCCCTCTACCGCCTTGCAGTCGAAAACGGCTGTCCGGTAGTCGCAGTGCTTGATTCCGCAGGCGCATACCTCCCCGAAGGTGTCCGCGCACTCGCAGGCTACGGCACAATAATGAAAACAATGGCGTCCGCGTCCGGTATCATTCCGCAGATCGCAGTCGTCGCAGGCGTTGCTACAGGCGCTAACGCAGTCATCGCATCCATGGCGGATTTCGTCATCGCCACGGAAGACAGCGAGATCAGCGTAAATCCCCCGTTCGTTGTGGGCGGCGGCAAGGCTGACGACTCCGTCAAGTCCGGCGTTGCGTCCGTCGTCACAAAAACTGACGTAGAAGCAATCGCAAAGGCAAGAGAGCTTCTCGCGTACCTCCCCTCGAACAACGAAGAAGGCACGGCAGAACTCAACTGCACGGACGACGCAAACCGCGCTGTCGATCTCTCGGCTTACGAAAACGGCAGAAAGATCGCGGACGTTATATCCGCAGTTGCCGACAACGGCACGTTCTTTGCGCTCGGCTCAGGTTACGCAAACGAAACAAAGACGGGCTTCATCGCTCTCGGCGGAACTGTCTGCGGCGTTATCGCAACAGACGCATCCGTTGACGGCGGAAAGCTCACTTCAAAGGGCGCAAGAAAAGCCGCACGCTTCCTTTCGTTCTGCGACTGCTTCTCCGTTCCCGTTATCACGCTCGTTGACTCGAACGGCTTCGCTGTATGCGCGGGTGAAGAAAAGAACCCCTACTCCGCAGAGATCGCAAAGCTCGCAGGTTCTTACGCATCCGCAAGAACCGCGCTCGTCACTCTCGTATGCGGCTCGGCGTACGGTTCCGTCTTCTCTGTACTCGGCTCGAAGTCTATCGGCGCAGATGTCGTATTTGCACTTGAGGGCGCAAAGGTCGCCTGCATGAATCCCGAATCCGCAGTCGCTCTTCTCTACAACAACAAGATCACTCAGAAAACTCCGCGTGAATTCTACGAAGCGCAGTGGCTCGAGAACGAAGCGAACATCGCAGAAGCCGCAAAGGCAGGCGAGATCGACGACGTTATCGACTCATCGGAGGCAAGACAGCGCCTCGCATCCGCTGTGAATATGCTTTCCTGCAAAGCGTCCGCCGCTCGCAAACGTCACGCAAATATGCCGCTCTGATCGTGGGAGGGCTTGAAATGAACTTATATCCCGTATTTCTTGAAGCCGGCGGCGCGTCAAAGTGGGATGAAATAGTCGCATTCGTGAATTCGCAGATCCCGTCGGCAGGAGAGCCGCTCTCAATGAGCGAAAAACTCTCGCTCGCCGGTGAAATGATTCTTCGCGGTATGGCGACGGTATTCATCGTGCTTGCGCTTCTCTGGGCTATCATCGCAATATTCGGCGCGGTGTCAAAATCGCTCGGCAAAAATGAAAAGACCGCCGCACCCGTTCCCGCACCTGCCGAATCCACAGCAGAACAGGCAGACGACGGCGAAATAATAGCCGCTATCACGGCAGCTATTGAGGCTTACCGCGCAAGCGAAAGACTCGCAGGGCACGGCTACAGAGTAGTATCATTCAAAAAACGCAGTGTGAAGAACCGCATCGGCTCTGACGACTGAAAATCAAACACTATTTAACGGAGGGAAACAAAAATGAAAAAATATAATGTAACAGTAAACGGTACAGTATACGAAGTAACGGTAGAAGAGGCAGACGGCGCAGTCGCACAGGCACCCGTCGCATCTCCTGCGGCACCCGCAGCACCCAAAGCGGTTCCGGCAGCTCCCAAGGCAACAGCTCCGGCAGGCGGCAAGACAGTAAACGCACCGATGCCCGGCAACATCCTTAAGATGAACGTAAAAGTCGGCGACACCGTAAAGAACGGCGACCTCGTCTGCATCCTCGAAGCCATGAAAATGGAAAACGAGATCTTCGCAGGGAATGACGGCGTAGTCAAGGCGATCAACGCACCGCAAGGCTCTTCCGTAAACACAGGCGACGCTATAGTTACACTCGGCTGATCTACGGCACAATAACTGTACAGGAGTGAACTAAATTGAGTATAATTGCTGATTTTTTCTCGGGGATTTACTCGACGACGGGCTTGCCGGTGCTTTTCTCCGATCCCGTTCATCTGATCAAAACCCTCGTAATGTATGTAATAGTCGGCACACTGTTCTACCTTGCAATAGTGCGCGGCTTTGAACCACTGCTTCTTCTGCCGATAGCGTTCGGTATGCTTCTCGCAAACCTGCCGGCTCTTGAAGAGCAGATGCTCTACCACATGGATTTCTTCATCCACGAAGACGGCTCGCCGATAAATATGCAGCAGATAGCGGAACAGGGCAACCTGCTCGACTTCCTCTACCTCGGCGTAAAGCTCGGCATATATCCGTCGCTTATCTTCCTCGGAGTAGGCGCGATGACGGACTTTTCTCCGCTTATCGCCAACCCGAAATCGCTTCTCATGGGCGCAGGCGCACAGCTCGGCGTATTCGTCGCGTTTGCGGGCGCTCTCTTCCTCGGATTTTCTCCCGAACAGGCAGGCGCTATCGGTATCATAGGCGGTGCCGACGGTCCTACCGCTATTCTTGTCACGAAAACTCTCGCGCCTGAGCTTCTCGGTGCGATAGCAATAGCGGCGTACAGCTATATGGCGCTTATCCCGATCATACAGCCGCCGTTCATGAAGCTGCTCACGACGAAGAAAGAGCGTTCTATCGTAATGACGACGCTCCGTCCGGTATCGAAGACCGAAAAGGTCCTCTTCCCGATCATCGTAACGCTCGTTGTATGTCTCATCGTTCCGGACGCTGCTCCGCTTGTCGGATTTTTGATGTTCGGCAACCTCTTAAACGTCTGCGGTGTTACCGACCGTCTCTCGAAGACTGCGCAGAACGAGCTTATGAACATCGTAACGATCTTCCTCGGTGTCTGCGTCGGCGCAACAGCAAACGCGGAAAACTTCCTCTCTCTCTCGACTATCTTCATCGTCCTGCTCGGTCTGTGCGCGTTCTGCGTATCCACAATAGGCGGACTTCTCACGGGTAAGATCATGTGCGCCGTTACAAAGGGCAAGATCAATCCGCTGATCGGCTCGGCAGGCGTTTCCGCTGTTCCGATGGCGGCGCGCGTTTCCCAGGTCGTCGGTCAGAAAGAAAATCCCTCGAACTTCCTCCTCATGCACGCCATGGGTCCGAACGTCGCAGGCGTTATCGGCTCGGCAGTCGCCGCAGGTGTGTTCCTCTCCTACTTCGCGTGATCGCGGACAAGAGAGATACAACGTTTCAGAAAGGATTCAATATATAATATGGCTAAAGTTAAAATTACAGAAACAGTCCTCCGCGACTCGCACCAGTCCCTTATCGCCACAAGAATGACGACGGACGAAATGCTCCCTATCCTCGCGGAAATGGACAAAGTCGGTTATCACTCCGTTGAAGCATGGGGCGGCGCGACATTTGACGCTTGTATGCGTTTCTTAAACGAAGACCCGTGGGAACGCCTCCGCAAGATAAAAGCGGAGATGAAGAACACAAAAATACAGATGCTCTTCCGCGGTCAGAACATCCTCGGCTACCGCCACTACGCCGACGACGTTGTCGAATATTTCGTTCAGAAGTCTATAGCGAACGGTGTTGACATCATCCGTATCTTCGACGCGCTCAACGACGCACGCAATCTGAGAACCGCGATAAACGCGACGAAAAAAGAGGGCGGTCACGTCCAGGCTGCCATGAGCTACACGATCTCCCCCGTCCACAACAACGAGTATTTCGCAAAGTACGCGAAAGAGCTTGAAGAAATGGGCGCGGACTCTATCTGCATCAAGGATATGTCGGGGCTTCTCACACCTTACACGGCGTATGATCTCATCACAGAGCTGAAAAAGAGCGTAAAAATTCCGATCCAGCTCCACACGCACTACACGACAGGTCTTGCGTCAATGACGATCCTCAAAGCAGTCGAAGCAGGAGTCGATATTGTTGACACTGCTATCTCTCCTATGGCTATGGGTACGTCCCAGGCACCGACTGAGTCGATAGTCGCAACGCTCGCAGGCACGGAATACGACACAGGACTTGATCTCAGACAGCTCGACAAGGTCTCAAAGTATTTCCAGCCGCTCAGAGAAAAGTATCTCGCCTCCGGTCAGCTTGACCCGAAGGTGCTCAAGGTCGACGTAAACTGCCTGCTCTACCAAGTGCCGGGCGGAATGCTCTCGAACCTCGTTTCCCAGCTTAAGCAGCAGGGCAAGAGCGAAAAGCTCGCCGAAGTCCTCGAAGAAGTACCGAGAGTACGCGAAGACGCAGGCTATCCGCCGCTCGTAACTCCGACATCTCAGATCGTCGGCACACAGGCAGTGCTGAATGTCATATCCGGCGAGAGATACAAAATGGTTTCAAAGGAGTTCAAAGGACTCGTCCGCGGCGAATACGGCAAAACTCCCGTTCCGATCACTGCCGAATTCCGCAAGAAGATCATCGGCGACGAAAAGCCGATCACCTGCCGTCCGGCTGACAACCTCAAGCCTGAGCTGAAAACGCTCCGCGAAAAGGTCGCGCCGTACGCTGAACAGGAAGAAGACGTTCTCTCCTACGCACTCTTCGAGCAGGTAGCAGAAAAGTTCTTCGAGTACCGCAAAGCAAAAAAGTATTCGCTCGACGCTGAAAACGCAGACGCTTCCGAAGGCGTTCACTCGGTGTAAAGAGATGTTGGGGTTTCACCCCAAACCCTGAGTTAAG
This sequence comes from Eubacteriales bacterium, assembly GCA_045643285.1. Classification (GTDB taxonomy): domain Bacteria; phylum Bacillota; class Clostridia; order Oscillospirales; family CAG-272; genus UMGS1696. The sequence continues at coordinate 20,258 of JAZUKN010000066.1, read as the reverse complement.
GACCTTTTTGGAAAAAGGTCCTTAACGATCCCCAAAAACTTTCTATAGTTTTTTGAAAATTCTTAAGAAACTTTTTTCCAAAAAAGTTTCTTAAGCGGAGTTTGAGGCAGAGCCTCAACAAAAAACCGCCAAAAGGATAAAAAAATGATACTAATCGTTGACAAAACGATCTCGCTCCGCGCAGAAGCACTCAGGGAGAAGCTCTTTTCTCTCGGGTGTCCCTGCGCGGTTTGCGTAATCAAAGATATACGTCGTTTCCCGACGGCTGAGCTTGTTATGACGTTCACGGACAATTTCGATTCCATCGGAGGATGCGCGGACTGCCACACGGTGTTCATCGGAAAAGGATTCGTCAATTCCGCGCTCGATGCCACAAGAGCCGACACCGCAGACGACGCGATAACAGAAGCGCACAGTTATCTCATGGCGAGGCTCGGCATAGGAGAAGACAGAATGTACCCGTTCGGCATTATGCTGTCGCCTTCGCTGTTCGTTTCCGACAGATTCGTCGAGATCTACGGCAATCAGATCATACTCACGGAGACCGAAAGTATGATCGTGAAGGAGCTTGTCGGTACGTCGGACGAAAAGCGGCAGATCGCTCCGGAGATCCTTGCACGGTTCTGCACGCGCGACGGAAACGCGGATTCAACGAGCGTGAAGGTGCATATTTCGCATATCAACGCGAAATGCGAGCGATATTTCCGCGCAAAGCTCATCCGAGGCACAAGAAAAGGCTACTACATAACCGTAAACGCGCGAAACACCAGACAATTTCAAAACAAAACGTAAATTCGGCAAAGAATTAAACAAAAGAAAGAGGACACGCCATGCTTGACGAAAAGATCCAACGCGAGCTGATCACAGCCGGACGGAATTTCATGAAAGGTTTTCCGCCGGAGGACGAAGACCCTTATATTGATTTTGAGTCGGATCAGGACTTAAAGAAGCCTCAGCCGCCGCTCGTGAAAGCACCGATGACAGACGGAGAATACATCCGTCTGTCGCGTGATTTTTCCTCGCTTGCCCTGAATAACGACATCATTTCTCTATTCCGTGACAGACGAAGCGCACGAGTATACACAGGCGAAAAAATGACGGCAGACGAGCTGTCGTTCTTGCTTTGGGCAACGCAGGGCGTAAAGGACATCCGCGGCAAGAACTATGCGACGCTGAGAACAGTACCGTGCGGCGGCGCGAGACACGAATACGAAACGTATCTGCTCATTATAAACATCGACGGATTTGAGACGGGAGCTTATCACTATCTGCCGATGGAACATTCGCTCGAATTTCTTCATCCGATAGATGACATCACCGAAACGGTCGACAAAGCGATGTGCGGACAGAAGTGGGCGGCAAAGGCGAACGTGATATTCTTCTGGGCGATGAACGCTTACCGCGCGGAGTGGCGTTACGGTATCTCCGCTCACAGAGTCGCGCTGATCGACTGCGGCCATATCGGACAGAATCTGTACCTTGCGGCGACTGCGCTCGGACTCGGTACCTGCGGCGTCGGTGCGTTTTTTGACAAGGAATGCTCTGCTCTGTTCGGGCTTGACGGAGAGGAAGAGTTTACTGTATATGCCGCGCCAGTCGGAACGGTCAGAGACAGTGACCGTGCGGCTGAGGCGGCGTTCTACAGCTTCCTCGATGAGGAATAAAAAAAGGTGCGGTTTATATGATCGCACCTTTGCTTTTTCTTGCATAATCCGTTCCGTTGTGGTATAATAAAGCAACAAATTTCAACCTCGGAGATAAACATGGAACAGAAGCTATTCAACGTTACCGACGCGCCTTTTTCCGCGTCCGGCGACGGCATCGCAAACGACACCCGCGCGATACAGTCCGCGATCGACACGGCGGCTGAAAACGGCGGCGGTGCTGTCGTTCTGACGGCAGGAAAAACGTTCGTCATCTCAAATATAATGCTCCGCAGTAACGTCGAGCTTCACTTCGGCGACGGCGCGGTTCTGAAGCAGACTCCGTCAAACGACGGCTACACAAAATACGAGAACGGAAGCTACGTCCCGTATTCTCCTGCAACAGGTCACAATCTCGTGCATGAGGGAGTTATCTGGGATCACGCATGGCTCAAAAATCTGCCGTTCATATACGCACCGGGCGGTACGCACGACGTTAAGATCACCGGAAACGGCACGGTCTCCATGGACGACACTCACGACTGCGGAAACACAGTCCACATCTGCCCGATCGGTTTTTACCGCGTGAGTGACTACGTTATCTCCGATATAACGATACGCGACTACAATTCTTACGCAATGATGCTGTTCACCACCGCGCACGGGCTTGTAAAAAACGTAAAAATACGCGATTTCCGTTGTCACAACAACGACGGCTTGAGCCTCGGCAACAGCCACGACATCCGTGTGACGGGATGCAATTTCCGCACGGGCGACGACTCATGCTACATATTCTCATCCTACAACGACAACCGCGGTCACGGCACATGGTGGTCTACCGAAAATCCCGAGCCGTCATATAATATCGAGATCGACCACTGCGATTTTGAATCGGATCGCTGCAAGGCGTTCGGATTCATTTTGTGGGGTTACGGCTGTCCCGATCAGGAAAAAGTCGACGTGCGCGACATCTCGATCCACGACAACCACTTCGCAACAATGGGCGTATGGTACAGGCGTGTCGACATTCCGCCGATCTCTCACGTCCGTTTCTATAACAACAAAATCGACGCGATAGAGGATTCGTTCTTCAAGATCCGTTTCAACGACGTGAACTTCTATCACTCGATGCGACAGAACATGAATCCGTGCTTCGCGGACGGTCACTGCTTCTGGACGATGAAGAAAAACGAATGTGCCGATTCGGTAGGTGTTTCGCGGGACAAAACGGAGGAAGACCGTCCGTTCGGTTTCATCCGACACCTCGACAAAGGAGACGCGGAAATGTACCAGGGCGTATGGCTTGAATGCGGAGAACCTTGCACGGTGCGGATCGAAGTGAAGACGGGTGAGAACTCCTGCCGCCTCTTTGTGCGCGAGACTGACAGCGGCGAATACATCATGACAAAGGACTTCTCGCACACCGACTGGACAGAAGAAAAAATCTCATTCACCGTTCCGAAAAGCGCAAACTATCAGATCGGTCTGCAGAGAGGAGACGCGCGAGAGGGATTCTGCAAGATTTGCAATCTCGACCTGCGCGGAAGCATCGACGGTGCGTTCGGCTTCGACAGGTGCGACAGAGACGACAAAACCGACATTTTACACTATTTCTTTGACACCGAAGAGAGCAAAATGCAGGGAGTGAAACCCAATGTTTGATAAATCGAAATTCATCTGGCGCGAGAAAGACTTCACGCCCGACGATTATGCCGAATTTTCGTTCACCGTAACAGGAGACGGACATCCGAAAAACCTCTCGATAACCGCAGGATCGGACTACAATGTGTTCGTCGGCGGTCGGCTCGCGTTCTTCGGTCAGTACCCCGATTATCCCGAGCACCGATATTACGACATTCTGCCGCTCGGCGACGTGCTTGAAAATGGCGAAAACACCGTAACGGTCGTTGTTTGGTACTACGGATACCCGTCTGCCGGGTACGTCATAAGAGAGGCGTATCTCGCCTATGAAGTGACGGACGGCGACGGCAACATCATCGCGGTATCGGACGAAAACACGCTCTCCCGCACTCCCGCAGGATACGTCCGCGGTCTTTGTAAAGAGATGACTCCGCAGATCGGACTCGGCTGGACATACGACGCACACCTTGGTGCAGGCGAATGGCACAAATCCGCTGTAATGCCGACTCCTGTGTGTGAGTGGAACGTGCGTCCGATAAAAAAGACGGTACTGCGCGAGCCGATCAAAGCGGAAGAGATCGGCGACGGATATTTCACATACACAAAAGCGGACGAGCGTCCGTCGGAGCTGATGCAAAGGGCGATTCTCTCGCCGGAATACAGCGACGCCTGCGACGGACGGTACTATATGTTTGACCTCGGGCGCGAATACGTCGGCTTTCCCGAATTTGACTTCACGGCAGACGAAGACGTCGATCTGATGATCGGCTGGGGCGAACATTTCGACGACGAACGGTGCCGTACCGCGACACGGAACTACGATTTCATTTTCCATGCGAAAAAAGGAAACAACCGTCTTTCGGCTTCTCTCCGCCGTATCGGATGCAGATATATGCAGGTCTTTGCGGTCAAAGGCGATATTACAGTAAACTATATCGGCATTCGCCCCGTGGATTATCCGGTAGAAGTTCTTTCCTCTCCCGTCGGACTTGACGAGTGGGAAAAGCGCATTTACGACACGTCGGTGTACACGCTTCAGTGCTGTATGCACGATCACTACGAGGACTGCCCGTGGCGTGAACAGGCACTTTACACGCTCGACTCGCGCAATCAGATGCTATGCGGCTACTACGCGTTCGGCGACGGCAACACGGATTTCGCACGCGCGTCGCTGAAGCTGATCTCATACGGTCAACGCGATGACAGACTCCTTACGCTGACTTTCCCGACAAGCATAGATTCGCCGATCCCGTACTATTCGCTTGCGTATTTCATAGAACTATACGAATACGTTCGCTGCACGGGAGATTCTACAATTGTAAAAGAGGTTTTTCCGCTTCTCGAAGATATTCTTGATCTTTTTTCCTCACGGCTCACACCGGACGGACTGCTCACGGAATTTGAGGGCTGCTGGAACTACTACGAATGGGAAGACACTCTCGCCGGCGGTGAAGAACCCGATCCCGACGAAGTCGACGCACCGCTCGCGGCGTTCTTTGTTTTCGCGCTAGACGCCATGGCACATCTCTGTGATGATATCGGCAAACCGCACGCAGAATACGACAGAACAGCCGAAAAAGTCCGCCGTGCGATAGGTAAAAAATTCTACGACAGCGACGCGCGTCTCTTCCGCTCATACGGAAAGAAGCACGACGGCGAATATTCCGTTACGGTGAACGCGGTTTGCGTCCTCTGCGGTGCGGCTGACGGGTACGACACCGAAAATATTATGAAAATACTTGCGTCAAACGGAAGCTCTGATTTGCCGTACACGGTCATTCCTGCGTCGCTTTCGATGTATTCGTTCCGATTCGACGCACTTCTCGCCGCAGATCGTGAAAAATACGCGCAAATCATACTCGATGAAATAAAACGCGACTACACTATGATGCTTGACTGTGGAGCAACGACATTCTGGGAAACGCTCAAAGGACCGGACGATATGTGGTACGGCGCGTCGCTCTGCCACGGCTGGTCCGCACTGCCGGTGTACTATTATCACCTTTTGAAAGGAGAAAAAATATGAATCCACAGCACATTTTCAGCACAGACGCAGAAAACGAAAGAAATTTTTTCAGCTTTGTTTATGACAAACTCGGTTTTACGATCGGCTCACTTGAAGAGGGCGGAAAGATCAATGATGAGCGCGTGTTCTTCTTCGGAGACAAATAAAAATACTTCATCACGACTCCGGAGATCCTCGAAACAGTCAAGAGAATAATCGACGGACCGCTCGACAACGGCGTTCACAGGCTCGGCGTGTTCAGCACGATCTCGGTTGACAGCTTCGCGTTCGGCGCGGAATGTTCTCAGTCCAGTATTCAAAAAAAGGGCTTGACAGAGAGCTTTATCTGAATCAGGCGACGGAAGCCGACAAAAAGACGCAGAAAGAACTCATAAAGATCTTCAATGAGCTTAAGAAATGGACGAAAAAGAACCGCGTGAAAAAGAGAAAAGACGGTTCTTTCTCCCTTTGAGGAAATAACGCATCCGTACTTGACAAAACCGCGCCGATGTACTATAATTATTTCAGTGCAGGATTAGTTCATCGGTAGAACGGATGCTTCCCAAGCCTCAGAGGCGGGTTCGACTCCCGTATCTTGCTTTGAAAAAAGACACCGTAGGGTGTCTTTTTTAATGATATAAATCCCTTTCGGGATTTATGATATACCTGCGGTATGATATCTCACTTCGTGAGATGATATACGCTATCGCGTATAAAGGAACAGACACGACAGATTTTTTTCTGCCGTGTCTGTTTTTTGTTGTCTGCTTATTTTGCGTAGATCATGATGAACACTACTTCGCCGTCACGTGCGACGTATTCTACAGTCATACCGTACATTGAGGGGATCGCCACTTCCGCAGTCTTGCCGTCGCGGGAGAGAAGAACGCCCTTCATTTCACTGTCAACTGTATAAGTCTTGTCGCCGATAGTCACTGTGCCGGAAGTGTAACCGTTCACCTTGCCGGACTGCATAGCTTCAGCCTTGTCCGCAGTGATCGTACCGTCCTTGCCGGTGCGGTAGTCGGAGCCGATTTCAAGTCCGTTTTCGCCGGAAAGCATCGTCTCGACCTTGCCTGACGCGAACGAGTAGACCGTGTATTCGCTGTAGACCTTGCCGTCGGAGAGAACGTAGCCGTTGTTCGCAAGAACACGGACCGTCTCTGCGTTCAGCGTATAGTTGCCGAGCGAACCGTCGGAGATATAGAGGTACTTAAGCGTTTCGACAGCACCTACTTCGTTCTTCATCACGGCTACAACGTCCGCGCCTTCGTTTACCTTGACGGTGGATGCATACTTGCCGTTTACGGTAGTCAGAACACCGTTCACGCGGATAACAATGACAGTTTCGTCGTCTGTGACAAATTCTGCCTTGTTAGATCCGTCGGACGATGCGTAGTAACCTGCGTTACCTGCGTTGAGCGTGTAGATACCGTTGCCGACGAGCGTGATAAGTGTGTCTTTCGCTTCATTTACAACGAAGCCGAGTTCACTGCCGTTCTGAATAAATTCGCCGTTTCCGGAGACCATATTATTGCCGTTCACTCTGATTCCTGTGAGCGCGTATACGCTGTCCTTTACGGTGTAACGGTAGATATATCCTGCCTTTGCGTTCGGTTCGTTCACATAAACGTTCTTCATTTCACCGTCCGCATACACTGTCATGACGTAGCGGAATGCACCGTTTTCAAATACGAGCCGCGCGTCGGAGATAGATACGAGATACTGTCCGTCGTCGTACTTCACTTCTCCGTCAACTATGCCGATGACTGCGCCGTCAACGACGAGCACGCTGACTTCCTTGCCGGGCATGAGCTTCTTTGCGATCTCTTCCGCTGTGATACCTGCTCTGTCGTTGCCGATAGAGTAGACTGTCTCGCCGATAGTCACCTTGTCATCACTGCGACGGATGACGGTTCCCGTGACCACGTCGATCACTGCGGATACTTCAAGCTCTTCAGCCTTTTCGTTATATCTGTACAGTACGTTGTCGCCGTTCTTCACGCCGTTAGGCATGATGACTGTGATCTCGTCCTGCTTTTTGCCGCCTGCCAGATTGATCTTGCCGTCCTTGTCGATCTCGAGCTTACCCTGCTTGTAGGTCTTGACCGTTGCCGCGGTGACCTTGCCGCCGTTTTTGATAAGCTCAACCGTCACAAATCCGCGGATAGCGTCGAGTTTTTCCGCACTGTCGATGATTTCAGCAGAGCCGTCGTCCTTGATGTGGTACATCATAAGTCCGTTTTCACCGAGCGTGTATTTGCCGTCACCTATAGTCACTGTGCCGTTCTTGTTTACGGTGAATTCGCCGTACTTTTCTCCGGTGGATGTTTCAACAGCCGAGAGAACGGTGTGCTTGCCGTTTTCGCTTCTGTAGATGATCTTATAGGTCTTGCCGAGAGCATTCACTGCGCTGCCGGTGATGCCCATATCTTCCGCTTTGACTGTGATAGTCGTGTACTTGCCGTCAATCTTCACATTAAGCGTAACTTCGTTCGATTCGGACGGAACAACAGTCGCGTCTGCGATGCTGTAGCCGAACACGTCTTCGATGATAGACGTCGAGACTGAAACGAGTGCGCCGTTCTGCGTCTTTGTAACAACGTAATCGGAAACAAGTGCGTTGTAGAGGATCTTCGCGGTCTCTGCTCTTGTGAGAGTATCGGTGTATGCGACGTTTTCAAGTCCCTTATCGAGTCCGAGACGCGCCGCAGTGCTGATATAGCTCCACGGATAACCTGCGTTCATCTTGTCGTTTTCGTGACCGAGTGCGCGAACGAGCATTGTCATCGCATCCTGCTTTGTGATGCCGCCTGTCGGATTGAATCTGTCCTCAGACACGCCGAGGATGAGTCCCGAAGAGTGCGCCCACGAAATAGCTCCGTTATAATAAGGTTCGTAAAGGTCGGTGAAGTTCGTGGAGTTCACCTGTCCTGCGTCGTCTCTGCCGAGCATCAGACGGAACAGAAGCGCCGCCATCTGTTCTCTCGTTACGGGCTTTTCGGGCGAGAACTCGTTTTCGCTTGTCCCGAGGATCACGCCGAGATCGGAAAGTATTGAGATCTCCGTGCTGTGCGGACTTTCCGGTTTCACATCCGAATAATTACGCGCGAATGTGAGAGTCGAGCCGCCTGCGACCATTGCCGCCGCGAGAGTGGATGCGAGTATTTTTTTGAAATTATTCATTGGTATTCCTCCGTTTTGTGGTATTCTGCGACGCCGACTTCTGTTTGACTTTGAACACCGTTTTGTTTCGTCTGTCGTTCGCCGCGAATAAATGATAACATACATCGGCGAGTGAATCAACCGTTTTTGTTGATTTGCAACAAAACAGCAACATTACGAAACATCAGATTCATATAATTGTGATAAAATGGATGCATTTCGCAAAAACGGACGAAATTTTTCCGAAAAAATGAAAAAACGGCAGGAATGACGTAAATATTGCGTCGAACCTGTCGGGATTTTTTATTTTATACAAGGCTTTCGTGCAGTGAATTTTGATTTTATCCTAATTTGCCACTTGCAATTTGCCATTTATCTCTTACTTTGCTGTCAGCTCGCTGAGGCAGGTTTTGCAGATCTTCTTTTCCTTATAATCGACGAGTGCGTTTTCCGAGCCGCAGAAGACGCACGCCGGTGCGTACTTTTTCAGCACTATGCGGTCTTTTTCGACGAATATCTCAACGGGATCCTTTGTTTCAAGTCCGAGCCGTCTTCTCGTTTCTATCGGAAGCACTATTCTTCCGAGCTCATCTATATGGCGTACCGTTCCGAGTGTTTTCATATTATTTCTCCTTTTTGCTGTTTTTTCTCTTTCTTACGTTTTTTCGCATATATTGTGGTTTTTCTTCGCTGTGTATACAGTATATCATATTTCTTTCTTTCTGTCAAGAGTAAATTTGACAAAAACTGTAAATTTTCCACGCTTATTTTCTCTCTATTTTTTCCATTTTGAGGAAAAAAGTCAATCTTTGTCGAATAAAAAATAATCGTCGGATTATTTCGCCCACTGCTTGAAATATCCGCGGCGTTATGATATACTGTATATTAAGGAAAAACCGAAAAATAATCTCTCCCGAAAGGAAAAGAATATGACGTACCTTGAAAAACTGAAGAAGCTCAACGCACGCAGAGGCGAAAGCGGCAATGCTCTCCGTATCTGCTCGGAGATCACTTATCTCGACGCTATTTCCAAATACCGCGACAATTCGCTCAACGCAAAGATCGAAGAAGCCGCAGACTTCATCCTTGCAGAGTGCGAAAAGGACGGCGTTATCACAGCGTCCGCCGTCAAAACGGCTGAAGAAATGCTCATGGAATTCCAGCCGATCGCAAAGAGCTACACCGAAAAATTCATCGGTCACGCGCACATCGATATGAACTGGATGTGGGGCTACAACGAAACGGCAACGGTCACCTGCGACACGTTCCGCACCGTTCTTGATTTAATGAAGGAATATCCGGACTTCACGTTCGGTCAGTCTCAGGCTTCTACATACGAGATCGCCGCAGAATACGCGCCGGAACTGATCGACGAAATAAAAGAAAGAATAGCCGAAGGTCGCTGGGAAGTCACCGCAACGGAATGGGTAGAGCCCGACAAGAATATGCCGAACGGCGAGTCTCTCGTCCGTCAGATAGTACAGGCGAGAAAATACCTCTCCGGTCTTCTCGGAATCAAGCCGGAATCGCTTGATATGGACTTCGTTCCCGATACGTTCGGTCACAACATAAACGTACCCGAGATCCTCTCCAACTCCGGCGTAAAGTATATGTACCACTGGAGAGGCGACGAAAACGCTCCGAGAATTTACCGTTATGTTTCGCCGTCGGGCAAGAAAGTCCTCTGCTACAGAGAATTTGTATGCTATCTCGGCACTATCGAGCCTGTTAAGTTTGAGATCGTTCCCGAATTCAAGGCACAGACCGGACTCGACACATATCTCTGCGTCTACGGAGTCGGAGACCACGGCGGCGGACCGACAAGACGCGACATCGAACGCATCCTTGAATACAAATCATGGCCGCTCACACCGACCATTGAATTCGGCACTTTCCGTGACTTTTTCCGCTACATCGAAGAGAGCGAAAAGAACGGCGTGAAGATCCCCGACGTGACAGCCGAACAGAACTTCCTGTTCACGGGCTGCTACACGACGCAGAACAGAATCAAAATGGCAAACCGTTTTGCGGAGGCGAGAATCAACGAAACGGAAGCGCTTTCCGCGTCTGCCGCTATCCTCGGCTGCTCTAAGCGCACCCCCGATCACCTCGACAGACCGTGGAGAAACATCCTCTTCAACCACTTCCACGACATTCTTCCCGGCTCCGGCGTTCGTGAAACGAGAGAATTTGCGCTCGGCCGCTTCCAGGAAACGCTTGCAAACGTCTCGACTTATGCGACATCCTCAATGAGAGCTATCGCGGCAAACATCAACACATCGGGCATCGAATACGACGACTCCGAAGGCACTGTTTCCGAGGGCGGCGGCGTCGGCTTCAATGCGGGAACGCGCGAGAGATACCGTATGCCGTCTACCGAAAGAGGACGCGGCAACACCCGTGTCATCCACATCTTCAACCCCACAGGCTACACGCGCGACGAGTTCACCGAGATCATGGTATGGGACTACAACTACGACCTCGGCATGGCTGAGTTCGCAGATGCCGACGGAAATCCGATCGAATACTGCCAGACAGAGGGCGGACGCGGATATTGGTGGCACCAGTACAACAAATTCCTCGTCAAAGTGAACATTCCCGCATACGGCTATACAACGGTAATTCTCAGACCGAAGAAAGTCGACGGACATCTCAATCTTGATCCGGGCGTTTACACAAGATCGAACGAAATTCTCGAAGACTTCCCCGTTGTACTTGAAAACGACTTCATCAGAGCAAAATTCGACGTCGTTACAATGGAGCTTTGCGAGCTGTACGACAAGAAGACAGGCGAGACGCTCATTTCTCAGCCGTCCTGCTATTTCCGTCTCATTCAGGAAAGCACGAAGCGCGGCATGACATCGTGGAAGATCGGTCCGTACACGCAGATAAAGAACCTCAACAGAGAGGGCAAGTGCCGTCTTGTTGAAGAACCGTGCGGCGGCATCGTCTCAAAGTTCAAATATGAGATACTCTTCGGCCGTTCGTGGATGACCTGCACGGTCTCGCTGAAAAAAGGAAGCCGTATGCTTGAATTCGACACGCTCGTCAACTGGAAAGAAGAGGGAGAGGGAAGCTACATTCCTCAGCTCAACTTCGCGGTTCCCGTAAGCTACAGAAGAAACGGCAAGTTCCACTGCGACATACCGTTCGGATATATCGAAAGATCGAACCAGAACAGCGACGTTCCGGCTATCTCCTACATCGGTCTCTGCGGCGCATCGGAAGACAAGATCGGCATTATGTGCGATTCAAAGTACGGCTACAGAGTAACCGACGAAATGGCGGCTGTAACGCTCATGCACACCGCGACTGACCCCGATCCGTGCTCCGACTTCGGCGAACAGTTCATCACGATCGGCGTAGTGGCGGCAGGACTGAGCGAAATGAAAGAGATCTCCGACAAGTTCAATCATCCGATGCCGTTCATCGCGTCTATCAAGCACGGCGGAAAGCTCGGACTTGAAGGACAGGCACTCTCTTATGCAGGAGACGTCAAGGTTTCTGCTATCAAGGTTTCCGAGGACGGCGAAGGCACGGCAGTGCGCGTATTCGACGACGACGGACGCGACAAGAAAGTCACGCTCACAGTCGCAGGCGGCGTAAAGCAGGCTTACTACGCAGACGCAGGCGAAAACAAGCTCGCCGATATTCCGGTAAACGGCGGCAAGATCGAATTCACCTGCCCGAAGTACGACTTCGTAACAGTAGTTGTAAAGTAAATGATCACAAAAAATCCGCGCATATCCGAAAAGGTGTGCGCGGTTTTTCGTTTTCCCTTGACAATCGGGCAACGTATGGACTACAATTAAACAAAAACCGAAAGAGAGACACAAAATGGTCGACGCTGAAGACATAGAATTTGAAAGAGACATAATCTCGTCGGGCTACCACATCGCGGTTCCCGTTCAGATAGAGAAGAAAACATCGGGAGATTTGCGGATAATCGCGTATTCGTTCGTTATGGACAAGGCGCGCGAATTTGAACAAAAACACGGAGACGAGCCGTTTACCGAAGACGCGCTCGCGTGCCTTGATGAGCTTATTTCGCCCGTTATGGAGAAAATGGATTATTCTACGGCACACGCAAAGGAGCGCATCTTTCTCGAATATCGGTGTGAGAATGCCGACACCTCAAAGATACTTCCGGAATGCGAGCTTATCGACACGCTCGACGGAGAGGATTACGAGGATTCACTTGAGCTTGACGCATTCGCGCTCGACAAATCGGAAAAAATCGACAGAATGGCTGTAGTGCGCGACGACGGCGGCAAAATAATCTGCTACGCCGGACTTGACGACGTGTGCGAAAACGACGGACTGCTCGAAGTAACAGTCGAATGTGCGCCCGAATACCGTCACCGCGGATACGGCGCGTCATGTGTCGCCCTTCTCACGGATTATCTTCTCTCGATAGGCGAAAAAGTGAAATACGTCTGCGAGGACGACAACCGCCTCTCGAAGCTGACCGCCGCAAGCGCAGGGTACACGCTTTATAAGACCGTGCTGCCGTACGTCTGCTACAAGCACGGACGCGACGGAAGCGAAGAAGAAGACTGACGCACGGTGTGCGAGTGATATTTATGTTTTCGATCAAACCTTTTTCAAAAGGTTTGCAGGGTGTCGGGACAGCGTCCTGACTCGACCTCCGCAGAGGTCGAAAAGCTCAAAGCCGTAAAAGGAGTTTTTCTCTTCGGTTCCTTTTCTTCTCGATAAAGAAGAAAAGGAACAAATTGAAGAATAGGATAAATAACTAATTCAGGAGATTACTATGGCATTTGACGCCGGAATGCTCGCCTTTGTCACCGATGAGATAAACAGAACTCTCACGGGCGGCAAGGTCGACAAGATATATCAGCCGTCGAAAACGGAGATCGTTCTGCTCGTCCGCTGTGCAGGCGAAGACCACCGTCTGTGGATATGTGCAGGCGGTAACGGCTCACGAATAAACCTCACAAAACTGAAGCCCGAAAACCCCGATGTTCCGCCGATGTTCTGTATGATGCTACGAAAGCACTTCTCCGGCGCGAGATTCGCAGGAGCGGAACAGCTCGGATTTGAAAGAGCGGTGCGGCTGACGTTCGACACGCACGACGACATGGGCTTTCAGTCACAGAAGCATATCATCTGCGAGCTTATGGGGCGTTTCTCGAACGTCATCGTGACGGACGCCGCCGACAAGGTGATAGGACTGATGAAGCCCGTCGATTTCACGACAAGCGAAAAACGGCAGGTGCTTCCCGGAATGACGTACGAGCTTCCGCCGAAGCAGGACAAGTACGACCCAATGTCCGATGACGTGGACGAACGGCTCTTCAACCGCCTTGCATCCGAGTGCGAACAGGACAAATCGGCTGAAAAATTCATTATGTCAACGTTTTCGGGGATCGCTCCGCTTATCGCAAGAGAGATCGCGTACCGTGCGTGCGGCAAATCGGACGGCACACTCGCCGAATGCTCGCACACTCTGACACGCGAATTTTTCCGCGCAGTTGATGAGATAAAATCACTCTGCGGAAGCCCCGTGCTTGTCAAAAACAAGGACGGCGCACCGATAGAGTACGCATTCACAGATATCAGGCAGTACGGCGAGGGCACGGCTGAACAATACCCGACGTTCGGCGACCTGCTCGACAAATACTACGGCGAGAGAGGACGGGAAGAGCGCGTTCATAAGAAAGCCGCAGATCTTTTCAAGCTCCTCTCGAACGCCGAAAACAGGATAGTGAAGAAGATCGCCGTACAGGAGGAAGAGCTTGCCGAATGTGATGAGGGAGAAAAATACAGGGCGTGGGGCGACCTCATCACCGCGAATATGTGGCAGATAAAGCGTGGCATGGAATCCGTGACCGTGCCGGATTATTCCGCAGAAGACTGCCCGAACGTCACGCTTCCGCTCGACAAACGGCTCTCCCCGTCGGCGAACGCACAGAAATACTACAAAAAATACACGAAGCTGAAGACCGCGCGCGTGCATCTCACGGAGCAGATAGACGCCGCAAAAGCGGAGCTTCTGTACGTCTATACCGTCCTCGACGCGCTCACACGCTCCGACGGAGAACGCGAGCTTAACGAGATCCGCGCGGAGCTGTACCGTTCGGGATACGCCTCAAAAATGAAGAATTACTCCGAAAAGAAGCAGACCGCGCCGACGGTCGACCGGTACAGAACGAGCGACGGACACACCGTCCTCTGCGGCAAGAACAACGTTTCGAACGACTATCTCACGACGAAGCTGGCGGCACGTTCGGACTGGTGGTTCCATGTAAAGGATCAGCCAGGCTCGCACGTCGTTCTCGAATGCTTCGAGGGAGAAAGCGACCCGTCGGAAGTGGCATTCACGGAGGCGGCTGAGATCGCGGCGTACAACTCAAAGGCGCGCGGCGGCGTGATGATCCCCGTCGACTACACGAAAGTGGCGAAAGTGAAGAAGCCGGCAGGCTCGAAGCCGGGATTTGTGATCTACACGACGAACTGGACGGCGTATGTGACACCGGACGAGGACAAAGTCAAGGCGATGCGAGTAAAGTAAGCAAAAAAGCTGGAAAGCATGGGGGAAAAAGCAACAACTTGAAGTAATAGTGAATAGGTAAACGAAAAAAGGCAAGAAAACTTCCGAAAAACCGTTGACACGATAAATCAACTGTGGTATAATATTCTAAATATTATAATCGAAGAAAATTTTGAAAAGGGGTTGACAGGTTTGAAGAATCAGCGTACAATGCACCTACCTACCTACCTACCTACCTACCTACCTACCTACCTACCTACCTACAGAGCGTAGCGCGACTGCGCCCTTTTGTCGACCCATTTTTCAAAAAAAGAACGCGATATTCTGCCGCTCAGAATGACTGAGTGTTTGAATATTGCGTTTTTGCATATAGTTAAATTATACCTGTATATAGAAAGGAACATCACATGATGAAGAATTGGAGAAACAAGCTGATCTCACTGCTCCTGACGCTTGTCATGGTAGTCGGGATGATACCGCTGACGGTGTCGGTGTTTGCGGCAATGTCGGGATACACGGCATGGACCAGCACAAACTCCCTGCCCAGTAGTGGTACATATTATTTGAATACGGATGTACAAATGAATTCAAAAGTGGTAACACTTAATGGTAATCTATCTTTGGATTTGAACGGGCATACAATTACGTTTACCGGCAATAACAGTAATTCAGCGTTCATTATTAACGGAAATTACGGTTTTGATTTGTATGACAGCGTCGGCGGCGGAAAAATAGAGGAAGCCGCGAATGCTTACGACTATCATCGGGCTGTTTGGGTTGATAGTACAAATGCTTACTTTTATATGCACGGCGGTACGATTTCCGGCTTCCACAAAGACACGCAAGGCAGCGGTGTATGCGTAAATCGCGGCAAGATGATTATGGATGACGGCGAAATCTGCAACAATACCACCACAACAGACGGCGGCGCCGTGATGGTTGCGTCTGCTGGCACCTTTGAAATGAAGGGCGGCAAAATACATGATAATACCTGCGGCTGGACGGGCGGCGGTATCGCTTCCGGCGGTGGCACGGTCAATATTTCCGGCGGCGAGATTTATAACAATACCGTCACATCGGATAGAACAAATGAATACGGCGGCGGCGGTATCGGCGGCTGGGACAGCGCAAAGTTCACCGTGTCCGGCACCGCAAAGATATACAACAATACCGCTAACATCGGCGGCGGCGTAGTACTTATCAGGGGATCGTCGTTGACTATGACCGGCGGTGAAATCTATGACAACACAGCTACGGTCAGATGCTCCGGCGTCGGCACACGAAACAATACCGATGCTTACACCGTGACAGTCAGCGGTAGCGGAAAGCTTGGCGGTGACAGTGTTTCCTTTACGGCTCCCACCGGCACAAGCACCGTGTCGTTTGACCAGAACGGCGGTGTCGGCGGACAGACCGCAACCGTGGCGGCAACGTGGGGCAATGCGATGCTCGCCGTTGCAGTGCCTACCAAAGACGGTGCCGGCTTTGTGGGATACTTCGATAAAGACGGCACAAAGTATTATAATGCTGACGGCACTAGTGCAAAAACATGGGATTATTTCAACACGAACGTCACGCTTTATGCCGAATGGGGTCACCTCCACAACGACAGCGGAACAGATGTCACTTTCGAGCCGTGGATCGACAGCGTCTCCCTGCCTACGAGCGGTAGCTATTATCTGATGAAAGATGTCACATTAAACGGCAAAATCGCTCTTACAGGCAATTTGCATCTGGATTTGAACGGACATACCGTTAAGTTCAGCGGCAGTGTGGACGCAAGTGCGATCGACCTCGGAACAAACAAAAACTTTTATTTGTATGACTGCGTCGGCGGCGGAAAATTGCTGAGAACCGGCACCGGCTATCAGCGCTGTGTTTGGGTAAGCGGCGGTGCATCCTTCTATATGTACGGCGGTACCATTACCGGGTTCAAGAACTCCAACCAGGACGGCGGTGCGGTATGCGTAAATGACGGCACAATGTATATGTACGGCGGCGCGATCACCGATTGCCAGGGCAAGAACGGCGGTGCCATATACGTTAGCAACAACAAAAAATTGTATATATACGGCGGCGAGATCGCAAACTGTCAAGGTATAAATGACGGCGGTGCCGTGATCGCTAGACCTGGTGGTACCGTGGAAATGTCCGGCGGTAAGATCCATGATAATACCTGTGGTTATACGGGTGCCGGTATCTCTTCCGACGGCGGCACGGTCACTGTTTCCGGCGGCGAGATCTACAACAATACGGTCACGGCGACAAGCACCTCCAACTACGGCGGCGGCGGTATCGGCGGATGGAACAAAGCAAACTTTACCGTTTCCGGTACGGCAAAGATTTATAATAATACCGCGAACTACGGCGGCGGCGTTGTACTGATCGGAGGATCGTCGCTGACTATGACAGGCGGCGAGATCGGTCCCAACACGGCAACTGTTGCATATTCCGGTGTCGGAAAAATCAACAATACCGATTCTTACACCGTCACGGTTTCCGGTAGCGGAAAGCTCGACAGTAACAGTATCTCGTTTACAGCACCAACCGGCACAAGCACCGTGACATTCGATCAGAACGGCGGCGTCGGCGGACAGACCGCAAAAGTGACGGCAACGTGGGGCGAAGCCATGCCTGCCGTTGCCGTGCCGACCAACGGCGAGCTTGAGTTCCTCGGCTATTTCGACGAGTGCGGCGAACAGTTTTATAACGGCAAAGGCAAGAGCGCGAAGAATTGGGACTATTTCGACGTGGACGTCACGCTCTACGCCAAGTGGAAAACTCCGCTCAAACATTCCGATTTTACCGACTGGACATCGACCAATTCTCTCCCGAACAAAGCGGGCAACTACTGCCTGACCGGCGACGTCACCTGCGGCAGCACGTGGACGGTTCCGAGCGGTGAGGTCAACCTTTGTCTCCACGGACACAGCATTACGTTCACATCAAACTCGGTTTATCCTATGGTTATCAATAAGGGTTCAACGCTGAATCTTTACGATTTCACCGAAACGGTCATTCCGGGATATCTTTACCCGGTATATGATGATTTTCCCACAAATGATACCGTTGTAAAAAACTCTTTGTGGCATAAAGGAACCGCACCGTCAGGTGCAACATCGGTTCCGCTGACAGGCGGTTACATTACTTTCACGGTAAAAACGACTTCCGAAGGTTGTGCGGGTGTAAGAGTTACGGGCGGAACGTTCAATATGTACGGCGGAAACTTTGCCGGATGCTATAAGGACCCGTGTTCCAGTCCCGATGAAGGAAAAGGCTCTGTTGTTCAGGTCGGCAACGGCGGTTCATTCAATATGTACGGAAACAGTACGATTACCGGTTGTGCACAGCGTGACTGGCATGGCAACGGCGGCGGTCATTTCAGAGGCCTTGTTGCTGTCGGATACGGCGGTGCCGCTACCGCTTCTATGAACGACAACGCCCGCATGCAGTATTGCACCGCTTTCCGTGATGACGGTAGTTCCAGAGGCATAGTTTCTCTCTTGGATGCCGGTTCTCAGTTCATTATGAACGACAACTCATGTCTTTACCACTGTGTTGGTGACGGTGCCGCCGCATTCGTTGTTGAAGGTGCAAACGACGCCGTCATTATGAACGACAATTCGGAAGTTTCCGAATGCTACAGTAGCTGGTGCTCTGCAGTTCATCTCGTTGGTGAAAACTCACGCCTCGAAATGTATGACAATGCTTGTATTCATGACTGTGTTCAAGCTGGAAGTGACGGTCGCGCCCTGATCTTGATGGAGGGCACAAACTGTGCCCTGTATATGTATGACAATTCAAGCATCACGGACAACACAGGTTGGGCAGGCGGAGCTGGCAACGGTTATATAATTCAGCTTGCCAGCAACGGCAGCAAAGGACAGAAGCTTTATGTCTGCGACAGTGCTCAGATCACCGGAAATATGGCATGGGACTCCGCTAAAAAAACAAAGACTGCTGCCAATGTTTATTTGAACTCCGGCGCACAGATGATCGTGCTCGGCACGGGCGATGACGCACCGAAGGACGGTATGAATGTCGGTGTGGCGCTCTACTCCACCACCGGTAAATTCTCTACCGCGGCGGATATAGATTATTCTGACTATTTCCAGTCTGATAGAGCGGGCTATGGTGTTTTCCGCGATGTTGACAAACAGTTGGAAATCGGCAACACAACCACTTATAAAGTTCACTTGAATCTGAATGCTGATAATGCGGTTTGCGATGCTATGACATCGTACACTTACCAAACCGGGGCAACGCTTCCGATCCCGGATGCAAGTAACTATGTGTTTAAAGGTTGGTACATCGACAAAGATTTCAAAGGCTCGCAGGTGACTGAGATTTCGAAAACCGATTACGGTGATAAGACGTTCTACGCAAAGTGGCAGTCAGTGACCGACGAACACCTCGAAAGCGGTAATTGCGATTCCAACGGCGGCAAGGGCGAAATCATGGGACATCAGAAAAGATCTGATAATCCTGAAATCGGACGAGTTATCATTCCGCTGACGCAAGAACAGCTTAAAAAAGTCGGCGACACGCTCGTTATCGTCGGCGGTGACCAAGGCGAGCAGACAACGTTTGAAGTTGACTGTGCGTACACATATTTCTATGATGACGACACAATGATCACAGCAGAAAGTATGAAATGTGCTGCATTCGTCATCATCGAGAAAGACGGATATGGCAATGACATCTCAGGCTATGGTTACTACAGGATTTACAACGGCAACGAAAATAACTTCATGTTTGACGTAATGTACAAGAAACCGAACAACTGAGGAGGGAGAAGAAAATGAAAAAGTTTATAAATCCCGAACTTGAGCTGATCGAGCTTGAGGAGAAAGATATAATTACATCGAGCGGCGAGATCCCGTTTGACGAAAGCGCGCAGGAAACCATACACGGTGAAAATTCTCCGGCAAAATCAATGAACTGGACCAATCTCGGTTGGAACACAAATCAGTAAGAATAAAAGCTCTCTCCGCAAAGGGGAGGGCTTTTTGCATATTTTTTCAAAAAACCGTTGACACGATAAATCAACTGTGGTATAATATTCTAAATATTAAAATCCGAGAAAATTTACGAAAAAGGGGTTGACAGGTTTGAAGAATCAGCGTACAATGCACCTACCTACCTACCTACCTACCTACCTACCTACCTACCTACCTACCTACAAAGCGTAGCGCGACTGCGCTTTTTTGTCAACCTTTTCAACAAAAGAACGCGATATTCTGCCGCTCAGGCTGACTGAGTGTTTGAATATTGCGTTTTTGCATATAGTTAA
>JAZUKN010000065.1:0-1937 GCA_045643285.1 Eubacteriales bacterium | reverse complement strand
GCGAGAGTGACTTACGACAATATCCTTCGCCTGATTGATGACCCCGATGTCTGTGACGCGATCCGCTTCCTCCGCGAACGCGAGCTGGTGCATTACCAGCGTTTCGGCGATGCGCTCCGCATCGCGCAGGAGAAAGGCGACGAGCGGAATTTCTACGGGTATAACCCGGCATTCGATAAGAAAATGCCGAGAAGATAAAGCACAAGCCAAAGGCATCGCCTCTCGGGGCGATGCCTTTTTTCTTGACAAATCTGCCGGCTTTCGCTATAATGAAGCCATCCTGTATCCCCGGAGGGATCCATTTATGTGGTTTGTTTTTGCCCTCGCGGCAACGCTCGGCTGGGGGCTTGCGGATCTGTTCTATAAGAAAAGTTCCGACGAAAATGACCGGTACTCGCATTTGCGGATCGCGGTGTGGGTGGGGCTCGTCATGGGCGTCGCGGCGCTGGCGCTTCTGCCGCTCGCGGAGCACGGCGCAGGTGTCCTCCGGCTCTCGAACATAGTCCGCTACGCACCGGCGTCCCTTGCGTACATCATCTCCATGGTGATCGGCTACGCCGGGATGCGCTATCTCGAAATCTCGATCCTCTCGCCCGTGCAGAACTCGTCCGGCGCCCTGTCCGCCGTTTTGATGACGGTCTTCTTCGCCCTCCGGGGTGAGAACGTCCGCGACGCGATCACAGACGCGACCGGCTTCGTCTTCGGCGATGTTTTAGGGCTTGCGCTCGTTTCCAATATGCTTCTGTTCGGCGGCGTGCTTCTCATTTGCAGCGGTGTCACCTCTCTCGCCGTTTTGGAGCACCGCGGTTCCGTCGAGGAACACGAGCTGCCGGAAGCGGAGCGCAAATACCGGCTCGGTGCGCTGGCGCTTCTGTTTCCGCTGCTCTATTGCTTCTTCGATACGATCGGCACGGCGGCCGACGGCATCATTCTCAGCGAGGAGTCGGGGCTTGATCTCGGCGAGATCGACGTCATCGTGCTTTACGGGCTGACGTTTTTCTTCGCCGGACTTGTGTCGTGGGTGTTTCTGCTGATCCGCGAGAAAAAACCGTACAATCCGCTCCGCGACGTGAAAACGAAAGGCACGGCGGCGCTGTTTGAGGAGATCGGACAAGTCTTCTACGTCTATGCGATGGCGGCGAAGCCGGTGCTTGCGGCGCCGATGATCGCGTCGTATTGCATCGTCTCCGTGATCCTCTCGCGCGTCTTCCTCAAAGAAAAGCTGAAATCCGCCCAGTATGCCGCCGTTGCCACAGTCATCGCCGGCATCGTCGCACTCGGCGTCGCCGAGGGCATCGGGGAACTCTGAATCAAAATCCCGACCGGAATGCCACGGGTTGATAAGGATGTTTTTTGATTTGCTCTGTAATATCAATGATACGATATGTTGACAAATCAGAATTTGTGGAGGTGTTTTGATTGAGAAAAATTACAAGTATTATTCTGATTTTCTTACTTTGTTTTAGTCTTGTAGGATGTTCTAAAACCTATCACGGGACAGATGAATTGATGGAAAAAGCACGAGAAGAAATTCCAATTTCTAATGCTGATACAGTTGATATACAGTATGCTGGAATGTGTGGAGAGGATAACAAGGCAATAGCATGGTTTATTTCTGGCGATGAGTATCAAGCACATTATTACTTGCCAATGGAAATAGAAATAAAGGGTAATGGAGCGAACTATACCTTTATTCACACATATAAACCAATGACAGACAGAGCCAAAGATATCGCAATAGTCAACTGGAACAGGGGTTATGCTTTCTTGATAAATAACCCAGAAGTTGCTACAGTTAATATCACTCTTGAAAATGGTGAAGTGATTGAAGAAGTTATTCAAAAAGATACAATCCCTTATGTATTCTATGTTTCTTCCATTCCGTCAGAGTATGTATTTCTCGATATTAACGGAGTTGAGGTAAACTAACAAATCCC
>JAZUKN010000064.1:0-6720 GCA_045643285.1 Eubacteriales bacterium | reverse complement strand
TACTCACCATCACGTTCCAGATCGTCCCGCCCTTGAAGCTCTCCGGCGTTTCGGTCAGAAGCCGCCATATTTCGGCAAGCTTGTCGTTCCAAGTGTTCAGAGCATTTTCAATGTTTTCTACAACCCAGTTGTTTGACATTGATCTCCTCCTGTCTTAATCGGCGGGCTTTTCCGCCCGCCGACCGTTATTCTTTCATCAACCACCGGTGATGAGCGTCAGAATTTCCTTGGCGAAGGTAATGACAACGCCGCCCGCAAGCGTCAAAAAGCCCTGCGCTCTCTGCGAGGGATCGTGGGATTTGAGGGACAAACCGATCTGCACGACCGCAAAGCCGAGCATAATCATACCGACCGCACGGACAAGCCCGAACATAAAATCCGAAAGGTTGTTGACGACCGTGATAGGATCGTCATCTGCCGCAAAACAAGTGACCGCCATAGCGGACAGAAGCAGGGCGACAAGCACAATCGAACACCATACGCGAAGAACCTTCTTCGCACCGTCAGGCATCGGCTTTTTCATCTGATTTCTTTTCATTTTGTTAAATTCCTTTCTTAACTTTGGCGTAGGCAGTTGTGCCGTCAGGCGCAACTGCGGCTTGAAAAACGATCCGTTTTTCAAGCTTTCTCCTGTTCTTTTTCTTTATTTGTTGTTTCAAGATACTCACAGAGTGTTTCGACCTCCACTTCGTCGAAAGCGTACATATCGGCAAAGTATTCGTCAATCTTCGGGAAGTCATTGATCGTCATACCGGGATAGTCCGCGATGTCAACGATTTCAATGCCAAGCCCTTCGTGTTCGACTTTGCCGTGGTCGTAGGGTTCCGCTCCGCCGTCCGCACCGAGCTTGATGCTCGGATGTCCGAGCAGATCGTATTTCAGATCGAGAACCGGCTTTTCCCCGCGAATGAAGACAATGGCGTACTTGTTGTCAAGAAGCCGCACTTCATCCGGTGTCATCAGTTCTCTGCCTGATAACTGGAAGTTCGTTGAGAAGTTCCCACGCATACCGTCCGAACGACTGTAGCTGCTCACATCAATCGTTTCCTTGCCGAGAAGCTCGGACACATACTTGTGCGTGGACTGCTCGTTTCCCCCGAGATATACCAGTTCATCACAGTTGCCGACAATACTCTCCCATTGCTTTTCAAAGAGTGCTTTCAACTGCGCGAGGTTCTGCAAGATGATACTGACACTCACTCCACGGGAACGCATGACAGAAAGGATCTTGTCGAAATCATCCGGCAGACTGACGTTCGCAAACTCGTCCATCAGAAAGTGTACCGGAACCGGCAAAGCCCCGCCGTACTTGTGATCCGCCACCCAAAAGAGCTGTTGAAAAAGTTGGGTGTAAAGGATAGACACAAGGAAGTTGAACGAGGTGTCGTTATCCGGAATCAACGCAAACAGTGCGACTTTCTTTTCTCCGAGCGATTTCAAATCCAGTTCGTCAGTCGCCGTCAAAGAAGCAAGACTGTCAAGGTTGAACTTTTCAAGGCGGGATGCCAGTGTGATCTGAATGGATTTGAGCGTTTTCGCCGCACCGCTTCGGTAGGCGTGGTAATACTTCAAGGCGATATGACCGGGGTTGACTGCTTCAAGTCCCGCGAACAGTTCGTCAAGAACGCTCGGCGTTTTTTCGTGTTCCTCGTCCACGTCGCCGTTTCTGAGCATTTCCATCACCATTGAGAAGTTCTGCTCCTCGGGCGGTGCTTCATAGTGGAGATAAAAGATCAGGGACATCAGCAGCATACTTGCGGCCGTGTCCCAAAACGGATCGTTTGACTGGCTTCCTTTCGGTGTCGTGGACTTGAAAAGATTGGTGACAAGTCTTTGCACGTCATTGTCGCTGTCGATATAGACGAAAGGGTTATAGCAATGCGACTTCTGCATATTGATTAGATCAAGCACACGGACTTCATACCCTTTTTCGCAGAGAAGATTTCCGGTGTCTCTGACGATCTCGCCTTTCGGATCGAGCACCACGAAAGAAGTGTTGGCTTGCATAATGTTCGGCTTGGCGTAGAATCTCGTCTTGCCCGCACCGGAACCGCCGACCACAAGCGTGTTGAGGTTTCGGCGGTGAGCGTGAGCATCATAGCCGATGCTCACGTTCTGCGTCATGATCTTGTTCTGATTCTCCGGCGACTGGTGGTATTTCTTGTTGATCTCTTTGGCACTTCCCCATTCCGCCGAGCCGAGTTCTTCACGGCGGCGGTACTTGGGTTTCGTGTAGTGGTAAACCAATAAGGAAAAGGCATAAATGCCGACAAGAAGCACCGCACACGGAAGCGAACGCCCGCACCATTCAAGATGAAACGGTATTTTCAAAGCGTTTGCAAGCTCCGGCGCGGCGTTCCAAATCCCGCCGTCAAGGTGCGGAGCGATCAGAAGTGCAAACCAAAGGACGAGCAACCCGCCGAGGATGGAGAAAACGACTGTGAGTTTCTTTTGGCTCTCGTCGTTACCTCTCATCTCTGTCCCTGTCCTTCTTTTTCTTCGGAGGTGCGTCAATGACCTTCAAAAGAAGGTCGCTGACATCCTCGGTTGGCTTTTCTTCGGCGATGCACTCGTTGCGTTTGTCGGCAAGAATCTTCATCAGCACCCGCTGTTCAAAGTCATCGACTTCGATTACTCTCGTACAGGTGGTGTTCATCATCTCGCCCCCTTGTCGTCCTTCTTCTTTTCGTTCTCGCGGGACGGCTCGATATACTCACGCATACGCTCGGAGATACCCTTGATGCAGGTGTGAATGTCGGAAAGCGTGTTCCTCACGTCTTCGGCTTCCATACCCTTATAGGTGGGCGGAATGGAGTAGATCGTCGCGCTTTCGGTCGGCACACCGTATTTTTCGGCAAGAGAATACGCTACGCAACGCGCCGTAAAGTCGTGGTCGGCGGTGCGGTAATTCTCGTCGCTCTTGCCAAGCCCCGCGTGGGCAAGCGCACCGGCACCCGCCGTGAAGATCGCGTCGTTTTCCATACGCGGTCTTGCGTAGATCGTCTTGGTCTTGGGATCGTAGTACGCTCCCTCGCTCTTATCTGCCGGATAGTTGTCGGCAATCTTGATGGAAGCCGGAGCTTTGTTGATCAGGGCACGGAGCAGAACCTTGGATTCCAGTGCCACCCTCGGCTCGTTTTTTTGCTCCTGAAGATCAGAAACGTCGAACATATCCTTTGCGTTGTACCCGGTTCTCACCTCTTCGCCCGCCTTGTATTCGTGGGGTTCGAGGATCATAAAGGACTTGGAACCCGCCTTGATGCTCTGTCCGGCTTTCTTCCAGTCGTCAAAGGACTTGATCTGCGTTGCATCCGGACGCTGGCTGAAAATGAGCAGATTGTTGTTCAGGGAATACTTCTCAAAGTGGCTCTGAACGCCGAGAAAGCTCATCATCTTTTCGGGCGAGGACACCGAGGAAAGGCAGGCATCGTCGATCAGAGAATAGCACTGTGTGCGTTTCTCCTTCTGCTTTTCAGCAAACGCCTTTTTCTTTTCCTCGTCGGTCATCTTCTTTCCGCCGTCAGCGGTTCCCTCTCGTGCTTTGGCTTCGGTTTCTTTCGTGTGATTCAGAATAGTGTCAAATTCACTCATTGCTTATCTCTCCTTTGTGTTGTTTGATTTTTCTTTGGATACGACCGGAATGACCGGCTTGCTTTTTTCTTCCTCCGCACGACGGCGGCGGATGTCCTCCATCTTTTTGCGGACGGAAGGTTTCTTGCCCGACTGTCCCTCTTTTCCCTCAGAACTTCTTGTGGGTTCGGAAAAAGGCTCGGACGGACGGTCGGTCTTCGGGCTTTCGGATACCGACGCTTCCGGGGAACTCGGGGATTCTGTCTCCGAGGTTGACGGAACGGACGCGGGGAGGTCTGCCCGAGCCATGGCGGGGTTTGCGTTTGTCGGCGTTTCTTTGTTTGTGTCCTTTCTCATCAGATCCTCCACAATTCTGTCCTCTGCCGACAGTTCGGGATGGTCAAGCTCCTGCTCGTCCTTTTCTCCCTCTGCCCTCGGAGGTTCGGGAATATCCGATTCGTCGGACTTTTCTTTTTCTTCGTTCCCTGCTTCGGACTGTGCCTCCGGGTTCTCCGCCTGTTCCTTTTCGGCTTTCTCCTTGATGACCTGCGCACGGAGCGTGGCGGTATCCACCTGTGAGAGCTTGAACCTTTCGACAATGCGGTTGATTTTACTCTCGTCATCGGCACGGACAAGCACGTCGAACACGCCGTCCGTTTTATCCTTGTCCTTGAGGACGGTATAGAGGACACCGTATTCCTTGGCGACCTCCTTGAATTTGGCAAGGTCACGATCCTTGAACGTATAGACCTTCAAGGGCTTGCCGGAACGAAGCATATTGGAAAGTCTCGCCGCTCCGTTCGTTTTCTTCTGCTCCCGCAGAATAGAATACAAAAGGACAGCGGCGTTCTTTGCACCACTGCCCGACAGTTTGATCAGAACCTCTGATCCTTCAAGCATCATCCGCACGACCTGATCGGCGGCTTCACCTGATGTGTTCATCGTTGGATTTCTCCTTTCGTTTTCTTTCTTGTTCTCTGATATACTCCTGCTCTTTCGCAGGATCGTAAATGAGATTGATGACGGCTTCCATTGCCCCGCTCCGCTCGGCTACATCTTCGCAGAGCTTCATATCCCGTCTGAATTCTGCCATCTTTGCCGTGATCCCGGCGATCTCGTCCTTGATCGGCTGCATGGCTTCCGTGTCGTGCATCCTGCGCAGACGGTTGCGAAGTCCCGCTCGTTTTTTGGCAAGTGATATAAACTGCTCGCTGATCTGTTGCGTGTAATTCCGCAGATCCTCTGCCGTGTCGATATGATGCTGACCGAGAAGCGTTGCTTCGCGGGAATAGAGCCGTGCTTTCTTGGACTCCTCTTTGAGCAGGTCATAGGCAAGCCGGCTTTCGGGTTTTGTCTTCGGAAGATGACCGAGCAAGAACTGATAGTAAACATACAGCGCCCGCAGACCTTTGGGCTTCTCATACTTCTTCGGTTCAAACGGC
This sequence comes from Eubacteriales bacterium, assembly GCA_045643285.1. Taxonomy (GTDB): domain Bacteria; phylum Bacillota; class Clostridia; order Oscillospirales; family CAG-272; genus UMGS1696. The sequence continues at coordinate 1,708 of JAZUKN010000064.1, read as the reverse complement.
TGGAAGTATCTTGACCGACCGCGAAGGAAGTTTTCACGCAGACGCTCTTTCCCGTCAGCAACCGTGTATCCCTCTCCGAGCTTATCCATACGGAACCACTTACTGCTCCCGTCCGGTCGGATGCGGAGATACTTTCCGCGATACTCCATCGAATAACCGAGAGCTTCAAAAGTCGGCACGAAATACTGCCACGAGTCACGCTGACTGACCGCGATGTCAATGTCACGCCGGATCTGTCCTCTGACCGTGTAGCGTCCTTCCTCCTCTGCCTTGATTTCGCCGATGTCCCGTGTCTGTTTCCGCTTCGGATGCTCAACGACCGACAAGCCGTACTGCCGGCAAAGACGGTCGGACACCGATTTCAACCTTTCGTAGTTGTCTTTGCAGTCGTGAAATCTTGTCAAGTCTGAAGCGGTCGCCCCTATTGCAAAATGGTTGTGAATGTGTCCTCGATCCAAATGTGTCGCAATCACTATCGGAAAGTTCTTTCCCCACAGTTCCCTTGCCAAATCCACTCCGATCAAATGCGCAACATCCGGCGTTACTTCTCCCGGTGCAAAGCTTTGATAGCCATGATATGCAACCGTATCGGATTTACTGCTCGATAATGCGTTTAATCGCACCATCATTTTGGCAGCATCTTCCGTCTTGCAACCGATGCCGGAAACATATTTTCTTTCTTCGGTCTTCAAGTCATTGACTCCGTAAGAGACAAGTGCTTTCAGGGTGTCCTCGTTATACCTCGCATCCGTTTTCTCCTGATTGGACACATACTTCACAAGTTCAGTCAGGTGACTCTTGACATCCCATATTTTCGTGACTGCCAAATCTAACACCTCGCTCCGTAAGTTGTTCTGTCATATCCGCACACAGTTTCCAAACCACTTGGGCATTTTTTCTGTATTCGGGTTCATCAATAAATCCAAGCGAATGCGCTTTGACAGCAAGCTGGTTCAAATTTACGCCGACTTTTTGAAGATCCTCCATTATCTTTTCGTACTCAAGCGGAGGAAACTCAATCGGGCGAAAACCATTGATAAGCTGACGAAGATAGACGCTCATACTCATGCGGCATGCGTCAGACCACTCACAAAGATTCTGATATTCTCGATCATCAAGATAGATCTGCACTGGATGTGTTCTTTTTCTCATGCGTTGTTCGTCGGCGGGGTATTAGGGGACACCCTAACAAGCGCTTTTGTCATGACAAAAGCAGTGCTTGCTAAGACTGAAAGACATTCGTCCCCGCCGACACATCTCCTTTCATCGGTCGTAATCGTCCCTCAATCTTTCAACGTACTCGACATCATAATCGACGCCATCAAAATCGTCGGCGTCGAGAATATAGTCGCCATTACGCCATTTGTCCGATACAGTTTGAAGTGCTTCGCACTCGTCCTCGGCTTCAACATCGACCGTCTTCTTGAGAACTTCGGTGATCGTTACCTTGTAATTCTTCTTTTTGCTCATTGAAATATAGTCCTTTCTGCATTTTCAGATAGTCGTTGAAATCTTTTCCCGCAGGCGCGGGAACGTATTTTACTTCGTACTTACACCCGAGTCGTGCTTGCATTCCGGCTACACCTCGCCGTCCCGCAAAGTCGTTATCAAGGTGTAAAATGATTGTTTTGGTGTCGGGATATTCACGGAGATACCGTTCTACCGCGACCGGAACCTTGCTTTCTTCAAGCACTTTCTGCGGCATATA
>JAZUKN010000063.1:0-18195 GCA_045643285.1 Eubacteriales bacterium | reverse complement strand
CATCCTGATCAACAAAATCCCAGCAGTTTGTGTATTCCTTGGAGCCTACACAGTTATACTCGAATACTTTGTTCAGTGTCTGCAGAGGAAGATATCCAACGTATGCATCAGAGGTTGTGCCGTTCGCTTCTGCCCATTCCTTAGGAATGTAGGTCTTTAAGATTCCGGTCTGGGCCATCTTGGTTTCAGTCTGGTTACCATCCTGAATCAAGGTCATAGCAAAGGTACCGGTGTCCTTCAGAGAGTCAGCGGAGAGCTGCTCGAAAATCTTGTTGTTCTTGGGCTGCTGCCACTCGAATTCCATATTGTAATTCGGGTCGATCGTCTGGAGGTAAGCGATGAAGAGCGGAAGAGCTGTCTTGCCGCGGCTGGAGTTACCAACACCGTAGAATGTCTTGCCGTTCGATTCTTCGATTGCCTTCTTTGCGAGCTCTTCGAGGGTCATTGTCTGTGCTTCTGCAATGATCTTCTGAGTTGCGCTGAGTTCTGTCTTGTCGCCGCCTGCCTTATTACAACCGATAAGGGAGAACGGGATTACCATGAGAACTACAAGGAGTACTGCGAGAATTTTTTTCATAGTAAAACACCTCTTAAAATGATTTTATTATATTAACACCTCGCGGCATCAATAACATATAATATGAAACCTTGTTCGGTTTTATTTCGGTACTATTATAATACCAAGACCGCGATTCTGTCAACCCATTTTTTGATTTATTTGTGCAGAAATTTTAATTTTTCACCGTTTTATTGTATAGTTTCAACAAATTGAATATATTATTTTTGGAAAATAATGAAAATTCAGTCTGACAAATAAATCAATTTCGTACAATCTTCAAAAAAAAATCGCCGCCTTTTTCGGCAGCGATTTTATGTTGATATGTTCTCAATATGCGAACGTGCAGTCGGTTGTGCCTTTGTTAATGTTCGTAACAAGACGTATGACCTGTACGTCTTTACCGTTTATGAGTCCGTCGCCGTCAACATCGGCAAGCGCGTTTGCAGCTTCGGAAACGTTGTGGTTAATATTTCCCGTCAAGCTCTTCCTGTGTCTTGTACCAGCCGGAGAATGTATAGCCGGTCTTTGTTCCTGCATCCTTTACTGTGTATGTCGGGAACTCTGCTACTGTTACCTTATCTCCGCCGAACGATGCTCCGTCGAGTACGTATGCTACATCGTATGTCGATGTTACGTTTACGTTTGCGTAGTACTTATCCGGGCTCCACCAGTTGAAGTTTGTGTCGCCGAGTGTTGCCGGGAGATCGTCTGTATTCGATACGGACTTGATCTCAACTACGTTTGCTGCTTCGCCGTACTTGGTGTTTGCCCATTTCTGAGCCCAGTCCTTGATTGCTATGTAGTCGATGACGTCGTTCATTACGCCGTACTGCTTCTTCTGAGCGGCGTTCTTTGTGCCGTTGTCGTTCAGTACTGCAATGAATGTGTAGTCGGAGTCAATTACTACGGCTACATAGAACTGCATATTGTTCCAGTTTGTTGTTTCAACGCCGTATGTCTGAGGAACGTTTGTCGGGTTCGAGCCAGCCTTTACGATCTCGTATGTTACGCCGTCAAGAGAACCGTATGTGTCTATGATATACTGTTCTGCGAATTCCTTGATCGTGTCGCAATCAACTGCGTCGCCCTTGACTCCCTTTACGGAGATCTGTTTGCCTGTGGAGTATTCAGTTCCCTGACCGTTTTCGTAGATCGTTGCTGTTACGGTGTAGTACGGCTTTACGTTGATCTTCGCGTAGTATACTACAGGCTTACCTGCGTTATTGTGCTGCCAGTTGATGCCTTTTTCGCCGTATGTTGTCGGGATCTTTTCCGGATGAGAACCCGGGTTGACTATTTCGTATTCACCGTAGAGGTTGCCGTCTTTGTCCTTGCCGTATGTATCGAGGATGTACTGCTCTGCATAATCCTTGAGAGTCTTCATGTCAACGGGCAGTCCGAAAGGACCTGTTACGGATACGCCCTTATTGCCGACCTTTGTCGGTTTGTCAACGAATACGGAATTTTCGTAAACGGGTGTGTTTACTGTGTAATTGAGAACTGTCTTTGCATACTTTGCTACTTCTGCGGGATCGTTTACAACTACTGCCTTCTTTGTTGTGTCGAGAGTAGCTTCAACGAGATCTGCGTCTGTGCATGTTGTATCGTTATAGCCGAGCAGTGCGATCTTTTCGTCAACTTTCAGCGTGTTTGCCTTCATACCGAAGTTCAGACCGGCTGCTGTGATATCCTTTGCATTGACAGTAATATCACCTGCACGGATACCTATGGAATAGGTGGAATTGCCGCCTGCTTTTGCAAGGAGAGAAGCACCGGCTTCAGCGTTGAATGTGACAGCCATATTCGGAGCATCGAATGCGATGTTCTGATTCTGTCCGGCCTTCTCGGCGCAGTCAACGAGTTCGATCTTGTTTTCTCCCTTGAGGTTGACTGTGAGATTTTTCTTCGACTTGATTCCGCGAACACTGCCTTCATCCTTGATAGGATCGGTGATCGTTACGTTGTCGAGTGTGAGCGTCCACGGTGTTGTTGCTGTGTCAAGTGTTGCTTTACCGTCACCGCAGGCAATGCCTGTGGTGGCGTTATCCGACGTGAACTGTTCGCCGTTCACCCAAATGCCGTACTCAGTCGGTGCCGCCGATACCGGGATCACCGACATCGGGATCAGTCCCACGATCATTATGAGCGCGAGAATGATGCTCAAAAGTCTTTTTTTTCATGATTTCCTCCATGAAATGTATATTTCTACAGTGGATTCATTTGGCCATAATGAACCCATTTATAGTTGAAAATATTTTATCATAAACAGAAAAGAATGTTAATACTTTTTTCTATAAAATTTGGATAATTTTGCATTATTATAGCAAAAGACCGCTACCTGTTGCGGCAGCAGTCTTTTTGTTCTTTTTCAGCCCTTATATTCGGCGGTACAGTCTGTTTCGCTCTTATTTATATTGGAAACAAATCTCACGACCTGCACATCACTGCCGTTTATCAGTCCGTCGCCGTTCACGTCAGCGAGTGCATCGGCGGCTTCCTCCACCGCATGGTTGATATTCGCCGTGAGGCGTATCTTCTGCACGTCAGTACCGTTCACGAGTCCGTCGCCGTCAACGTCACCTGCGATCAGCTTGATCTCTGAATACTGTCCGGCAGAAGCGGTGAGGTCGATATCGTTATCACCCACGGTGATGCCCGTTACTGTATATGCAAGATGTCCGGCTTTTCTCACGGTGAGATCGTATATGCCGGGGGATACGCCGTCCAGCGAGAATTGTCCCGTAACTGTATCGTTTTTTCTCTCTCCGCTCGCAAATTCAGACCTGTACACAACTTCGCCGTTCTGACTGAGTTCAACGGTAAAGTTTCTTTCGGCGCAGTACGACGTAACAACGCCCGATACTGTGACGCCGTCCGTTTCCGCGCTTTCATCTATCCGCACGAGCGTGATGTCGGAATCGTTGCCGGAGCTACAGTCTTCGTTCGCCGATACCGCTTCGATATACAGTGTGTCACCGTCCTTTGCAAGAGCGGAAAGCGTGTCTGAATTGATGATATAGTCCGTTCCCTCACTTCCGGTGACAGCTCCGATCCCGAACTCCGCAAGAACTTCACCGTCCCTGTTTTCCGAGCGGACAACGAGCGTTGCGTCCGTCGTGAACGAGGTGAGATTCTTTACGGTGGATTTGAGGGCAGACGCCATACCCGTTCTGAGCGGCGTAAGCTCAACAGTGAGGTCGCACAGTCCGAACTTCATCGTGCGGGTGTTATCGGATGCGAGTCCTTCGTCCGCCACCTGAACGGTCACAGTATAGTCGGCGGTTTCAAGAAGCTCTTCACCGATCGGAACGGAAATACCGATTTCGCGTGTGCTTCCGGCAGGGATATTGCATCCGACTGTATCATTGACAACAACGTTTCCGTTTTCATCCGTGACGGTGACGAGCAGTTCGGTTTCCGTGAAGAAGCCGCGGTTTGCGACTTCTGCTGTTACGGCAGTGTCTTTGCCGGCGACTGCGGTGTAATAATCATACGAGAGAGCGAGCAGTTCCGTTTCGTGGACAAATCGTGCCGCAGTGACGCAGAGGTCTGCCTTTGTGTCGACGTGTTCTTTCGTTATGACTGCGGAAGCGTTTGTATATACTGTAACGATCGAGCCGTCCGAGTACACGCCGCTCTGCGAGGTCGTGTATTTTTCGCTGTCGGTCAGTCTGACAGGCTCGCCGAGCTGTTCGCCGTCGAATATGTATGCGTAAATATTGCTTCCGGCTTCCCCGTCGGAATTACTTCCCGGGAGGACGGCGAGAGTTGCGAATTTTCCGTCCGGCAGGTCGAGTGCTTCAAACTGCGCCGGTATTTCGTCAGCCCCCGCGAGCATTGTGACTGTTCCGTCTGCCCTTACAGCGGCAAATCCGTCGGCTGTGTTCGTAAGCAACACGTTCTCGCCGTTCATGGAAACAAATCTGACGTTATTGCCGGTCGACCGTCCGGTATAAAGCAGGTTGCCGTCGGTGTCGACGCATTCGAGAATGCCGTCCTCACTTACGGTCGCCACGCAAACCGTCGAGCCGAAACGTCCTGTCTGCACTTCGTAAACAGGCGTAGTCTTTGCTCTGAGCGTCTTTACGGCGGACACATTTTTGCCGTCGACGGTCACGAAGCAGATCTTATTCGTTCCGTCGAGGAGCAGAATGGAGTTGTCTTCGTTTTCGATCCATGAGACAAATGCTTTTCCGTCCTCAACATATACCGTGGGAGCAAAATCCGAAACGGAATTGTCGGTCACGCAGACGGCGTCAAGCCATGTTCCCTTTACGCTGTCGAACTTTGCGGCAGATATTTCAAGGTGCTCGCCGAGGTTTTCAAGGGTTACTTCACCGGCGAGCTTTGAGTCAACATTTATCCATGTGATGTATATATCCTTACCGTCCGTTGCGATCGCGGGATCGCAGTCGGCTGTTCCGTCGTCAGAGACAGGGCGTGGAGAAGACCAGGAGTCATTTGTGCTGTCATAAACCGAGTAAACGAGGCGTGAGCTGTCGGCGGCGCTGCGTGTCGTTTCAGTCTCGCACCATGCCATAACGCGCGCTCCGTCGGCGTCTGCTATGACAGGCTCGGCAGACGTAAGAACGTTCTTCTGAAGCGTTACGGTCGTGATACTGTCGCCGTCAAGTGCGGACGGTCCGGCTTCAAGTTGTTTCAGCTTTCGCTCACCGAGCCATGCGGACGTATTCGCCGCGGTGTTTATTCTGTAATTATTCGGATCCGACAGCATCTCGGTATAGTAATCTACCGGAACAGTGCCGCTCATCAACAGCGGCGACTTCGCGCTCGACTTAATTCCGGCGGAATTATAGTACACCCACTCGCCGGAGACTATCGGGATCTGTTCTTCGATGATAAGTGCGGTTACGCTCACTCCGCATTCGCCTTTGAGGGATGCAGAGGTATTGCCGCGCGAAATGTAGATCTTATTCGCCACTTCGCCGTATACCGACGCATTGAGAAGCGGGAATCCGGGACCTGCCGAAAGGGTGATCTTCGGAAGTGTGATCATTACATCGGGCGCAAGAACTTTGACCCTCAGTCCGTCATACTTGATACCGAGCACAACCGCCACTCCGGCAGATATCTTAAGCGATACGGTAACAGGCACTGCAAGCACGACGAACTGCCACGAAGTCTTTCCGCTTCCTTTAAGCTCAAAGAATACGTTGCCGGATATCGTCAATATGCCGTCATTCGCGTACGTACCCTCGATAAAGCCTGCATAAGTGAACGAAATCCCCCACTTCCACGGCTTTGCTTCCTGCAATCCGAACTTCTGCGGAACGTAGTCGTCAAAATCATCACCGAGTTTTTCAAAGCTCTCCTTGAAGCTCTCGCCGAACTTCTGTACATTCGTTTTCCGCTCGTCGTCTCCGGTGTCTATAAGATCCTTTTTTATACCGATCGCTATCGCAAATGAATGATTATCCGGGTCGATGTTTACACCGATCGGACAGTCCTTCAGGCTGACTGACATTGTCTTTCCGCCGATCAGCGGTATTTCTTCGGGTATATCAAAGTCGAACAGGTCCTCCATATCGACGTCGATCTCAACGCTGTTCAGTATCTCGATATCGGTTGCGATCTTTTTGCCCCATTTTCCTTTACTGTCCTTGACCTGAACGCTGAACGATTTTTCCATCAGCTTCACTGCCTCAACGGTAAATTCTCCCGTTTCGTTTTCGGCAATAAGGCTGTTCACCTGGTACAGCCTGTATGCCTGTGCGCCCTCTGCGCCGTATACCTTGATATCGAGCTTATCGTTATTTTCCTTTGTCGCAACGACGTTATGAATAAGGCCGTCTTTTCTGCGGCTGTGTACGCCTGCAACATTCGAGTTTGTCGACGTCGGGACAAGGCAGATCTCAACCTCCTCGTCGGTATACGTCAGCGACTCTATCGGGAATGTGAGTGTGTAGTAGTCCTTATGCGAGAACTCGATCTCATTTCCGTTTATCGCAATATCAACGCCGTATATCCCGTTCGCCGTGCTGTAATCGTATATATCAAAGGTCAGTCCTCTTCCGTTGTATACGAAATAATACGACGAGTCCGGATCAACGGAATTATAGTGTACTCTTCCGAAATACTCGTTAAACCAGCCGTGGAACTGCTTCGACCATTCGTCTTCCGTTCCGTCAAAGAACACGTCCGTTATTTCATGTTGTTCATAGCGGTAGTTGAATCCGCAGATATCAAAAGAATTATCCCCGTAGGATGTTACGGACTTGCTGATAAAGAGGGAGTCGAGGTTCTTGCACTCATAGAATGCGTGATTTTCAACCGTCTCTACGGTATTTTCGATCGTTACGGACGAAAGATTCGTGCATCCATAGAATGCGTATTCGCCGACTGTCTTTACGGGTGCCAGTAGCTTTACCGTTTTAAGATTAAAGCAATCGCGGAACGCCCATGCACCGATCGTCTCCACGCCGCTGTTTATCACGACTCTTTCAAGTCCCTGACACATTCCAAAAGCGCTCTTTCCTATTGTCTTTACGGACTCGGCAAAGGTGATCGTTTTCAGATTGTCCATACCGTAAAATGAGTAGCTGCCTATATATGTGACTCCGTCGTCTATTACAAGATTTTCGACAAATCCATAAATGAAGCCATAAGGTCCGACTCCGTTATATCCAACATTATCATTATCTGCCATTTTACCCTTGCCATTGACCGTAAGAGTCAACGTCTTCGCATCAAAATGCCAGCCGAGTCCGTCGGGAGTAAATCCGTCGACGAGATGCAAGTTGAAAAAGGAGTCTACAGTGTCATCGCTTCCGTATTTTCTGAATATTTCATAATACTGTTCACGCTGGATCGTGTGAAGGAAAGAGTAAGTATAGCTGTTTCTGTTACAGAAGACATCATACACATGAATGTCTTTATCCATAAAGTGAGTTACGGAATCCGTAATGAACGACCTCGGAGAATGATCGAGGGCGTCCCAGAATATCATCTTTGTGGTTTTTTCAGTCTCGAAATATCCCGAGTTGTCTGCATGAGCCTTGATCAGAGCAAAATATTTGTTCCCTGCCGTGCCGAGATAATCGCCGTACACGGTTTTATTGTAGTTGAGTCTTGTGCAGTCTTCAAACACGTTGTAATAGAAGGTCTTTACGGATTCGGGCAGTGTGAGAGATGTTATGATCTCCGACGTTGTATCGACAAGAATAACATACTTATTTCTTTCGTTGCCGAAATACAGACCGTTATCGAATTTATTATACTCAACACTGAGCGGCGCGTCAAAAGCGTATTTTCCGACGAATTCGACGTTGCTGCTTACCGTAACGGATGTGATATACGCCGGCTCAAAATATCCGCAGTTGAACAGATTTTCTGGTATCGTGTCAACACTGTCGCCGAACGTAACGGCGATACCGGAAGATGAGGTTCCTGCATTTGTGAAAGCATATCCGCTTTCGCTCGACATGGTTTTATAGTCGAGCATTTTCATGTGGGCGGCATTGATATTCAGCTCGGTGAGATTTATACAGTCGCTAAAAGCGCCTTTCTTTATTCCCACAACTCTTTCGGGTATGGTGACTGATGTAAGGTTATGACAGCCCTTGAACGCATAAGAACCGATGATCCTCGTGGTCGGCGCAATATCGACCGTCTCGATGTCGTCGGACGCCGCACTCACAAGATAAACATACGGATCGTTTTCGTTTCCGAGATAGAGCGCATTGCCGTATTCGTTGAATCTGAGTGTTTCGGCATCGGTGTTATGACGGTTGAAGTAGTAAAAATCCAGTTCCGGACCTTTGTCTGCATTACTCGGAACAATATACTTCATCGGAATACGGTACGAATCCTTGCATTTCTCACAGGTATATCCGATATAGCCGTCCGCCGTATCGGTGGGTTCTGCCCTCTCGGTGACGGTATAAACGTGATCGCAGTGAGGACGTACATTTGTCACGGCAAAGACAAAATCGTCATACGTGCGGACAGTTTTTCCGTCGTCTGTGTTCAGAACGATACTGAATGAGTTACCGGGAACCGTTATCGTACGGTTTGCAAGCCGTCTTCCGCTGTATTCTCCGACCGTCTTACCATCGTGATCAAGTATTACAATGTTATAATAGCTGATGTCTTTGAAATCGGGATTTGTATATGTTTCCGGCGAGAACGTGACGTCAAGTGCTTCGGCTTTTTCGGAATACGTATAAGTCCAAGAGAGCGGAGTTTCGTCGTAGTTATTGTCTATACCTTTTTTATAATGAGGATACTCTACGGCGGGTATCGGCTCGTCGCGTTCTGTATTACAGTACAGGCAGTGGTATTCCATTACGCCGTCTGTATCGGTCGGATCTGTCTTGACTCTGCCGCCGTCCCATACATGTCCGTACTGCTCGCAGTGCGTGTAGTGAAGCTCTATTTCACCGTTGCCTGTGAAACCGTATCCGTATGTCCATTCGTCGACCTTTGTATATTTTCCGGCGAAGTAGACCGTGGTCTTTTTCTCGGACGTAAATGAAGGCGACTCAAATGTCTCAAGCGATGCCGGGAAATAATATGTCGTCAGATTGTCGCACAAGTCGAACGCTATCGAGTCGATCAGAGTCACTCCCTCGGGAATGACTATCTCGGTCAGTTTTCCGCAGGAACGGAACGCCATTTTTCCGACAGTTCTGAGGCTGTCAGGCAGTCGGACATTCTCAAGTGCGGAACAGCCGGCAAAAGCAGATTCACCGATAGTCTCAAGTCCCTGCGACAGTACGGCTGTTTTCATCTTTGTACAGCCGGAGAAAGCAGCAGTACCGATCTCCTTTACGGAGCCGGCAACTGTGACCTTTTCGATCTGAGAGTCGATATATGATGACTCGAAATTCCATGCTCCGATGTATGTCACTCCGTCGCATATCTCAACTTCTCTGATATACGGCATAAGAGAGTACCAGCCGCGCTTTCCGGAGTATTCGGTGTCGTCCATACTGCCCTCTCCGGTCACTTTTAATACACCTGTTTCCGGATCAAAGCTCCAACGGGTGTTTTCTCCGCATTTTCCGCTGTTGATCAATTCTATGCTTTCGATTATGAATCCGAAGCAGTCTTCATAAACATCGTTTATCACGATGCGGAAAGAATTTCCGTCGATCGTGTACGTCTTACCGGCGAGGTCTGTGCCGTACACAATGTCGACACAGCCGCCGTTACTGTCGTAAATTCCCGCGTAAGTGTCTCCGAGGTCACAGCCTTCGGAGAACGTGACCTTAAGCCCGACTGCGGGAGTATCGACGGTGTACGTCCATTCGCCTGCCGTAAGCGGATGAGCCGATTCGGGATATTTGGCGGCGGACGCATCGACAGTCACGGGTATCTTTACTTCAAAGCCGTTATAGGTTACAGAGATGAGCTTTTCTCCGGCAGTCGAGAAATCGTATTCGCCGACGGTGTAGCCGGAATTGATAAAGGACACCTGTCCGTCGCTGTATTTTGCCGCAAGGACAAGACCGTACGGGACGAAAGGCTCTCCTACAGCGTATACGGTTTTCTTCGGCAGAGTATTCAGTGTGACTTCAATGATCTCGGAAGAATCATAAACGAGAGTATGTTTTATGCCGTTTTCGATCACGTACGTTTCACCTGCAGTTCCCGGACAAACCGAAACACTGAGGTTGTCGTTGTCGAACGGATAAAGAGTATCTGCCCCGATCTTCGTCACAGCGGCAGGAATATTGACGTTTTTGAGATTATTGCAGAAGTACAGTACCATTTCTCCGATCTCGGTCAGAGAATCCGGCAGTACGACCGTTTCGAGGTTATCGCATTCACGCAGGTTCGAGCTGCCTATCTTTTCGAGATTCTCACCAAGGTCAACGGTCACAAGGTTTTTGCAGTTGTTGAATGCCGCTTCCCCTATCTCATTTACCGCAGACGGTACTGTATATTCTGTTCTCGAGTTTGCACTCGGATAAGCGAGGAGCTTTGTCATATCCTTTGTGAACAGTACGCCGTTCACAGAGCAGTACGATTTGTTGTTTTCCGATACCGTTATGGCTTCAAGGTTCTCACAGTCCCAAAACACCTGATCGGAAATCTGTTCCGCACCGCTTCCGATATAGACAGACTTCAGACTCCGACAGCGTGAAAATGCCATTAGTTCAATTGTCGTAACACTGTCCGGAACGGAAACCGAAAGAAGATTTTTGTTCTCCTCAAATGCAGCGGATGCGATCGTTTTTACCGATTCCGGAACGTCAAATGTCTCTCCCTCTTTTGCACACGGATAAACCAAAAGCCGATTTTTTGCTTTATTGTACAGGATACCGTCATCCGATGAATAATACTCATTATTCTGCGCGACATTGAATGCTTCAAAGGAAGTACATCTGTTAACAGCCGACGGCGAAATATATTCCACAGTCGACGGAACAGATACTTCGGTGAGCTTTTTGCAGTTATCAAAGGCGAACATGGGAACATAAGTGATTCCCTCTTCGATAACGGCTTTTCTGACAGAATCGGAATAATAGTCGAGCCACGGGCAGTCGCCCTCATATATTTCGCCTTCTCCCGAGAGAGTCAGCGTGGCTGTCTCTTTATCATAAGTCCACGTGTTTCCGTCGCCGAATTCACCGGACGTCGTGCGGGTGTCTTCAACCTCTTCGATCTTTTCAATGCTGAAGCCGTAGACGCTCTCAAAGAAACAACACTCGACAGAAAAACTATTTCCGTTTACTTCGATTGTCTTTCCGGCAAGCTCGGTTCCGAAATATTCCTCAACGAATCTTCCGTTGCCGTCGAACAGATCAAGCCAGCCGTCCTGTCCGAGATCGGTTTCTTCGGAAAAAGTGATGCTCAGCATATACGCATCCGTTTTGTGTGTATACGAATAACCGTTGACACGTCTCTTCTCTGCCGGATGCGAAGTCTCCGGATATATGATCATATTTTCGTCAACCGTTACGGGAACGGAAAAATCGAATCCGACATAACTCATGCGAATGACAGTGTCGCCTGCAACGCTGAAATCATAGCCGAGAACGGAATATCCGTCGGTGACCGTCTGTTCTCCTCCGTCCTTGAACGTGATTTTCAGAACAAGTCCTTTATAGTTCGGAGTCCCTCCGATCCCGTACACCGTTTTTTCCGGCATTATACCGACTTCGACCTTCTGAATGGATTCAGCCGGATACACTGTTTTGAAGTTATAACCGTATCTTTCGGCGTACTGTTCAGCCGGGCTTCCCTCTGTACCGAGTATAGTCAGGTTGTCACACGCCATAAAAGCGTTGTTTCCTACCGCAACTTTTCCGGGAATATATATTTCCGCAAGGTTGACGCACTGTGCAAACGATCTTTTCTGTATATCCTCTACAGATTCCGGCACTTTGAAGAAAATGTCCGTCTTGCCTGCGGGATAACACATCAGGACCGTTTTGTCTTTATTATACAGAACACCGTCCAGCGAGGAGTATTCGGTATTGTCCTCATCTGTGTCGATCCTTTCAAGGGACTGACAAGACATAAAAGTATCTGATGACAGCCAGCTTACCGATGCCGGCAGTTTTACGCTTTTTAAGAGATTGCAGAACGAAAATGCCATACTCTCTATGGAAACAAGAGAATCCGGGAAGTTGATCTTTGAAAGGTTACTGCATCTCTCAAACGACTGTATCCCGATATCTTTAACTCCATCGGAAACAGTGATCTGTTCAAGTGCGTTTACCGTCGAAAAAGCAAACGCCGATATGAATTCCACGTTTCCGTTAATTGTATAAGTCTTTCCCGCTTTGTTTGACGGATAACGGATAAGGCTTGTTTTGTCGTAACTGAACAGCACGCCGTCTTCAGTGGTGAAGTATGTATTTCCTTCCGCGACTTTATATTCGCTGATGCTGTTTCCGCCGCCCAAAGCCGAATATCCGATATACGAAACATCCTCTCCGACAGTCAGGGTTTTAAGGTTACGGCAGTTTGAAAAAGAATAATCGCCAAGCTCATACACCTCACAGGGAACCGTATAAGATTCGCCATTCTTTGCGGCAGGATACAGAAGAAGATTTGCTCCGTCAGCGGTGAAAAGAACGCCGTCGACCGAGCTGAGATAATGATTCTCGGGATCGACATTTATTTCTTCAAGGCAGTCGCACTCCCTGAATGCGTCTGTCACATAAACAGTCGATGCGGGAATATCGATTGATTTAAGTCCGGAAGCACGGAAAGCAAAGCCATGTATCTCTTCGAGAGTCTCGGGCAAAGTCAGTGATTCAAGCATTTCGCAGTATGCAAACGCATATCTGCCGATTATTTTCAGTCCGGAGCCGAGCTTTACCGTTTTCAGGTTCATCATATCACTGAACGCATTATCCGCAATTCTCGTTATGCCGTCACCGATGACGAGTTCTGTGATCCGGTCACGATATCTTGACCACGGAAAATCATCGGGCATTTCTCCGCTGCCCATGATCGTCAAAGTACCGTCTGACAGCGACAAAGACCATGTGATGTTCTCTCCGCAAGTTCCGGTAACGGTGTCTGAATCCGCTTCACTGTCAAGCAGGGGCATGGTTTCAGCCTTTCCGCCATTATCCGGCTCTTTTGCGCCTACCGAAACGGGAGAAATACATACGGAGGTAAACAAGATAGTGAATGCAAGAATTGCCGAGACGATTTTCATCATTTTGAGCTGCTCCTTACAAATGATCTGCATAATTATGTAAAAAAGGATCATCTTCCGAAACGGAGGATCGACTGATATAGGTCAGATAAACTGTTTTATTTTAACATTTTACCCTTTTTTTGTCAACATACAAAAGCATAAGAAAATACTATGTCAAATCCAAAATACGACTCTGAATTTGTCATTTGATCGAAAGCATTGATACTATTGTGAAAATAAACAAAAACCGGTCCTCACTGATGTGAAGACCGATTTTGTGCGGATTTGTTACTCTGCAATTTTCGTCAGTTCATCGACAACTGCACGGAATCCATCCATATCACGGATCGGATCATAGCGGCTTTGCGTCAGTTTATGATTCAGAACATACCACGCTTCATTGTGTAGTATCAGTTCGTGGTATCGCCTGTTGAGCGGATCATCTTCGGGAACGGACATGGTGTCCACAAAAGGAGAGGTATAATGATCTCCGGGTTTCACTTTTACTCTTTCTTTGATGTGGTATGTCATTTTTTCAAGCCACTGTATTGTTTCTTCATATCTTCCCTGCGCCACATAGTAGGTTGCGATAACTCTGCAAATATTTTCGGCACCGGAATGATAAACCAGCATATCCTCTCCGAAGACAAGTTCATAGATCGTGATCACCTTTTTGAACATTTCGATCTTTTTGTCCCATGTTTCCGGATCATTCGGCAAAGAAATAATGTATTCCGTTAATTCAAGGCAAAGCGAATTTGTCGTTCTGGCGACCCAGTCCTGCCATCTTCCGATATTATGGCCGGAGTCGTCCCAGAGAAGTGCGCCGATCCATTCCCTGCTGAACCTCATGGGCGGGAGTTTACTAAGGACTTCATCAGCCTTTTCGTCACTGTCATATCCGACCGTATATAAAGTCGCAAGATTCTGTATCGCTCTGAATCGTATGTCGCTGTCTTCTGCCGTGTCGATCAGCGTCTGATACAGTTTTTCCGACTCTGCAAGATAACGCGGTTCGCAAGTTTCTTCTTTCCACATATACGATCGTGAGATCGTATTGGCAAGATTCAACACAATCCATTCGTCTGCCGGGAATTCCGCGGCGTACTGTCTTGCGGTGTTCACAGCGTCTTCACCGATATTTTTTCCTGATTCATAACCTTTTTCGATCTCAAGGTATATTTCATCACGCCTTTTTTCTTTTTCGTTCTTGTTGATCCCAAAGAGGTCATCAGTGGAAACACCAAAGAATTCTGCGATAGAGGGCAGCATTTCTATATCGGGATAAACCGTGCCGTTCTCCCATCTCGAAACAGCCTGAGAAGTTATACCGAGAAATGTTGCAAGTTGTTCTTGAGTGAATTTTTTCTTTGTGCGAAGGTTTTTAATATTATTTCCGATTGATAAATTCATTTTATGTCCTCTCTTTTGTTGTTATCGTAAGCTTACATTTTTAGTATAGCAGAAAAAAACAAAAAAACAATTATCAATCAGTTGTTTATGAATCAACAGGTCGTTAATATACTGTTTGTCTTTTTTTATTCGGCTTTTGTTTCTTGTACAAAAAAGCCCTCTCCTTTGCGGAGAGAGCTTTTATCTTTACTGATTTATGTTCCAGCCGAGTCCGGTCCAGTTCAGTGATTTTGCCGGAGAATTTTCACCGTGTGTGGCTTCCGGCGCGTTTTCGTCAAACGGGATCTCGCCGCTCGCTGTAATTATATCTTTCTCCTCAAGCTCGATCAGCTCAAGTTCGGGATTTATAAACTTTTTCATTTTCTTCTCCCTCCTCAGTTGTTGACCGGTTTCTTGAACATTGCGTCGAACATGAAGTGTTCTTCGTCCGCGCTGTCGTTATACAGTCTGTAGTAGCCGTAGCCGGAGATCGGATTACCGTCTTTGTCATCCTGAATAATGACGAATGCGGCAACGCCCACGCTTTCGGCTGTGATTATTTGGTTGTCATCGTAGAAATACGTGTACGCGCAGTCGATATCATATTTTGTCTGTGCGTTTTTGTCACCGCCGACGATAACGAGCTTGGTTCCGATTGAATCAAGCTGAGCTTGCGTAAGACCGATTATTGTGCGTCCGACGGTTTCGCTGCCCTTACTATACTGATGTCCCATGAGTCCGCCCTTGCCGTCGTAGGAATCGCAATTGCCGCTTTCGAGGTGTGCGTCGGTGACGGTAAGCCACTTGGCGTAGAGGGTGGTAGCAGTGGGTTCAACATTCGCTTCTTTTACTACAGCATCGGCAGCATAAGAAGTGCCAGTACCGTCCGCTTTGGTGTTCCAACCGTTGAAAACGAATCCTTTTTCGCTCAGTGCCGCCGCCGCGTTGGTCGCAGCCGTGTATTTCATTTCAACAGCTTGCGGAGCCGTGCTGTGACCGTTGGCGTTATAGCTTAACGTTGCGGTGTGTTCCGTCCACTGAGCATAGAGAGTGATATCCTCTGTGTATGCTGTCGCGCCGAGTGTCGTTACCGAGGAGCCGGAGCAATCTGTCGTTGCATACCAGCCGCCGAACGTGTAGCCGCGCTTTGTTGCACCTTTCAGCACGGTATCTGTGCCGTAGGTGTGCTGTGTGGGAGCGTCGGTTTCGTTCTCGCCGGAGAAGTCCGCGCCGCCGTTGTCTTTGTAGGTGATGCTGTAACTATTAGGTGTCCACTGGGCGTAGAGGGTGGTGACTTCTGCCTTATCCCAAGCCTTTGCGCTGGTGCCGTCGGCGTTGTAATACTGTGTGCCGTCGGTCTGCGCGTCAAAGTAACCGCCAAAGGTATAGCCCGTCTTTGTCGGCATGGTCGCCGTCGGCATTGAAGCATCATACGTTGCCGTGACGGAGGTGCTTCCCTCCGTTGTCGCGCTCTGATTGTCCAACGTAACGGTGTAGGTGTTCGGTGTCCACTGAGCATAGAGGGTAACCGTTGCACCGTTGGTAGAAGTCAGGTTGCTCACGCTTGCACCTGCCTGATAGGTCGTGCCTGTGCCGTCTGCTACTGTGTTCCAACCGTTAAAGGTGTAGCCTGTTCTTGTCGGCGCAGCAGCAAGCGTTGCATTTGCGTCATACGTTGCCGCTGTGCTGTTGATTGTACCCTCACCGCCGTTGGTGTCATAGGCAATGGTATATGTAATCGGAGTCCACTGGGCGGTCAAGGTCTGTGCGCCGATGTAGTCCCATTTAATACCGTCACCGGATTTATTATACGGTGTACCGTTGGCGTTGTAATACCATTCGCCGTTGCTGTTTTTGTAGCCGTTAAATGTATATCCTGCACGAGTCGGTATCGTGATATTCGGCAAGTTTGAATTCCAGTATTGATAACTAATACTGCTTGTGCCGTTATTACCGCTGTTTTGATTAAATGTGATCGTACTATACTTGTTTGTTGGTATTGACGATGTATAAACGCTTGCCGTATAAAATCTTCCCGAATTAAAAGTCGGGGTTACATCCGAGTAAACACCGCTTCCGTACGGAGCCGAGTTGCCACTGCCTATCCGTCCGCCGTTAAATGTAACCGTAGTACCTCTGCGTCCCATTACTGCGCCGCCGTGACCGGAATTGCTCGTTGCTCTGTTTTCATAAATATGTGCCGATCCGGATATTTTAATCGTTGCGTTGTCCCAGCCGCCGATACCGCCGCCGCCATCATCTTTTGCATAATTGTAATCAATAAGTCCTCCGGAAACATTAACTGTACCGCTATGGCATCCGATGCCGCCGCCGCTCAATCCGGCGGTATTGCTGTAAATATCTCCGCCGGACATATTTATAGTACCACCTTCAAGCTGTACGCCGCCACCGTCACCACTAGCCTTATTACTATACATAGTGCCACTGTACATATTAACTGTTCCGTAAGAAAAAACACCGCCGCCGTTGGTTGCATTGTTTTCACGGATACTACAACTCTGCAGATTAAATTGGGAACCGCCGCCGCAAGACACGCCACCGCCATTATTTGCCGAACAACCAGTGATTTTGCCACCGTACATATAAAAATGCTGCCCATCATGAACATTGACACCACCGCCGCCGTTGGATGCGCTGCAGCCGGAGATGGTGCCATCGTACATGTAGAAGCTACCGCTTTCGATCTGGACACCGCCGCCGTAAGATGCATGATTATTGCTAATCGTACCGCCGTGCATATAGAAGGCACTATTATTATATAAATGGACACCGCCACCATAGTCAAAACCGGTAATGTTGCCGCCATACATATATAATGTCGAATGATCTAGAAAAATACACCTATCATATTTACTTGTTATAAAACCACTATTGGTTTGTCTCTTAATCGTACCACTCCCATTGCTACTGTCACACAGGTAAAGTAAGCCACCGTTCTTGACATCAATCGCAGAATAATCTGACAAACCCTTAAAAGTAATGGTATGACCGTTCAAGTCCAGATACAAAGTACCATTAACAGTAACGTTATTTGCCCCTGATTTAGAAATTGTATAATCGCTGGTCAAGTAATAATAGCCAGAAGACTGCCACGAGCTTGTTCCCTGCCAGTTTGCCGTGACGCCGCACCGTGTTGTCGCCGCCACCGCCGGTATCACCGTCAGCGGTATCAACCCGACTACCATGACAAGCGTCAGAAGCAGTGAGATCAGCTTGTTTTTTGTTTTTTTCATGTTGTTTTCCTTTCTATGGATTAGGTTAATCTTTTCAAAACTAAATCAAACGCAAAAACGCAATATTCAAACACTCAGTCAGCCTGAGCGGCAGAATATCGCGTTTTTTTGTTTATAGGGTCGACAAAAGGGCGCAGACGCGCTACGCTCTGTAGGTAGGTAGGTAGGTAGGTAGGTAGGTGCATTGTACGCTGATTCTTCAAACCTGTCAACCCCTTTTTCGTAAATTTTCTCGGATTTTAATATTTAGAATATTATACCACAGTTGGTTTATCGTGTCAACGGTTTTTGAAAAAATATGCAAAAAGCCCTCTCCTTTGCGGAGAGAGCTTTTATTCTTACTGATTTGTGTTGTTCCAACCGAGATT
>JAZUKN010000062.1:0-1609 GCA_045643285.1 Eubacteriales bacterium | reverse complement strand
TTCATAAGAAAGGCTGTAACCTTTCTCGTCTGCGACCTCAAGCACAACATCCTTTCCGTTTACCGAGTAGAAACAGTTGTCAGTCATAAAAGATATTGTTTTGTCTTCCCCGTCGAATGCGTCGAGAACTTCTTTCGGAACAACGGTTTCATTTTTCATATCAACAACGAGCGAAGAACCTGTCTTCATCTTGCCGATCTTCTCAATTACTGAATCCCAGTCGTAGTATTCCGTAAGGTCGACTGTTCTGTAATTTGCGACGATCTCGACGTCCTCGTCCGGCATAAAGAAGAACGCTGTCGTATGGTTTACGGGAATGATCGTGGCGTTCGCGCATTCAAAAGCCACAAATTCATACTTCATTTCTTTGCCGTCTTCTGTGTATTCCTTTTCGTAAGCCGTAAGAACGACCGCGTCGCCCTCTTTTGCGTTTCTGCGGCTCGGAATGACGAAGCCTTTCTCCATCATTTCATCAGCCACCGTGATCGCGTGAGATACTGATGCTTCTTCGGTCTGTTCTTCGGGTTCGGTTGTTTCATGTTCGCCGATTTCTTCTGTTTCTTCAACGAGCTGTTCTTCCTGTTCGCCGACTTCTTCGGTTTCGGCAAACGCCGGAATACACATAGCCGAGACAATCATAAGAGCCGCCATAAGCATTGCAATGATCTTTTTCATTTTCTTTTCCTCCGTTTAGTGATTGTTGTTAGTTTTCTTTTTACTTGTCCAGATCAGGAAGCCGAGAAGGATGATGACACACACTGTAATTACAACAGTTGTCACGATCCGTGTGGTATTCACATCTCTGCTCTCGGCGTGGAGCGCACTTTCTTCACAAAAGTCCGCAATCTTCCACGACGCACTGTTCCCCTGAATGACCGCTCCGTCGTCTGCCGTTACTTCTCCCGGAAGCGTTACGGCAATAAGGAGTTTGTACGTGTCGTCGCCGAACAGGGACAGTCCGCTGTCTTCGTCTTCCGTAACATTCGAGTTCGTCACAAGGTCGATCACATATTCAGTCGAGAAGAAATGCTCTCGCTTCTCTACCTCTACCGACTTGAAGATACGGTTTTCGCTCTCGTCTACCGCTTCGACAGGCTCACCGTCATCTTCCGCTGTAAAAAGAGCGTTCATTTCGTCGCCCGTGTATTCAAGCTCCGAAAGGATAGTCTCAAGTTCTTCGAGTGAATTAAACGGGATATGCTCGACTACGCAGATATATGTGTCGTCCTTATCCTTTAATTCGGTCGTTTCCTTACCCTCGAATATGTCCGTGCCGTATTCTTCCGTCAAAGAGTTGTATGCGTTCTTTTCGATTCCGAATGAAAGCTCAACGTCTCCGCTGTCGTCCGGATTTATGACTACACCGATACCGGTTCTCATACATCCTGTAAACAGCGATAACACCGTTACAGTAAGTAGAAACAGCGAAAGAACGCGGGATAATATATTCTTTTTCATTTTGTTTTTCTCCGTAATATAATATAGATAATGCCCGCCAGGTTTTCCCCCACCGGGCATTTTGATTTAGTGTAATAGTGTTAAAACGGCAGGTACGATATACCCGACCGTCATAAACGGGACAAACGGCATATCGACTTTCTTGACTTTC
>JAZUKN010000061.1:0-1738 GCA_045643285.1 Eubacteriales bacterium | reverse complement strand
GGCGAGTTCTTCCTTCTGTATGCCAACGGGGATTCCATGATAAATGCCGGTATCGAAAACGGCGACAAGGTGCTGATCCGTCAGCAGAGTGTTCCCGAAGAGGGAAAGATCGTTGCGTGTCTCTACGAAAACGATAAGACCACGCTCAAACGCTTTCACCGCGTCAGCGCGAATGAAGTGCATCTGATCCCCGAAAACGACGACTATCAGCCGATCGTGATCAAAGGCAGCGACCTGAACAAATTGCAGATCCAGGGCGTGGCAACGATGGTGATGAAGAATTTGTGAGGTACAATATGAAAGACGAATGTTTGATTTGCAAAGCGCCGCTCGAATATCTGAATGAAGATGTTCTGATGGAGTGCGCGATCTGCCATAAAAAAGAAATGAGCAAGACGCGGTGCGTCAAGGGGCACTACGTCTGCAATGAATGTCATACGCAGGGGATGGACAGCATTTTCGGCGTGTGTCTTGCCGAAACGAGCAAAAATCCAATCGGGATCCTGCGAAAACTGATGGCGCTTCCGTTCTGCCACATGCACGGTCCGGAACATCACGTGATGGTCGGCGCGGCACTTCTCACCGCCTATAAAAACGCGGGCGGGGAGATCGATCTTGAAAAAGCCCTTGCCGAAATGCGCAGTCGCGGCAAGAGCGTTCCCGGCGGTGCGTGCGGATTTTGGGGCGCGTGCGGCGCGGGGATCAGTGCCGGAATGTTTGTTTCCATCGTCACGGGCTCGACTCCGCTTGCGGGAGAACCTTGGGGACTTGCCAATAAGATGACATCAAAAGCGCTCGACGCGATCGGCTCTGTCGGCGGTCCGCGCTGTTGCAAACGCGATTCGTATCTGTCTATACTTGCCGCCGTTGACTTCGTGAAAGAAAATCTCGGCGTGGAAATGGAGAAGCCGAAGGTCGTCTGCATCCATTCGGCGCAGAACAATCAATGTATCGGAACACGTTGCCCGTTTGCAAAGGTCAATCACTGACAGAAAACAGCCGGGGCAATGGCGGTGAAGAAGCGCCGAAATCAGAAATCGCGGAGGTGTCAATATGGAAAATATAGAACAGATCATTAAAAATACGACCGAGGAGAACCAAGAGAAAACGGATTGGACGAAAGCGTGGAGCTCCAAATATCCGATTCTCGGTCGGTATCAGAGCGAGGTCGATATCCCGTCGTTTGCGAAGCGGATCCGCGTGATGTTTACCGAACTGCAGGAGCAATACGGATACAGCGAACTTGACGCAATGCTCGTGCTGAAAGATATTCTGGCACATGAGTATATGGATAACCGAAAGAAATGAGCAAATAAAGAAATCACGGAGGAAAAAAGAATGGCTTATTGTGGTAATGATTGTTGCAAAGAATGCGAAAAAATCTCCGAGTGCGGTGGGTGTGACGCGTGCGGGGGGCATCCGTTCGGGGGAAGCTGCGTTGCCGAAAGAAACAAAAACTTTTCCGAACTGAAAAAGGGGCTTATTGACGAGATCAATGCTTTGGGAATCCCAGAGCTTGCGGTCAACGACCTGTATTTGCTGAACGGTGCGTATGTGAATCTTGACTATCCGCTGATAAACGGCACGACCGTCAGATTCTTAAACGACAGCGACGTTTATCTCGGCAATCAGGTGGAAAAGGCAACGTCGGAACCGTGCTACGGTATCGTGGCGTGCGAGTCGTTTATTCTCGTGTGCGAATACGGATGCAACGGAGCCGACCCGGAGATCGTGCTCT
>JAZUKN010000060.1:0-1619 GCA_045643285.1 Eubacteriales bacterium | reverse complement strand
AATACACCTTCAGCGTGTTGCCCCAAGTAGTAATGAATATCAATCGGCGGAAGAATTTTACATTCTTCCGCCTTGTTTTTTGCAGATCAAACCGAGTTTGTTTCCGTTTCTGTTTTCCGTATCGGCGCGTTGGGAGAATGCCACGGGCAGTCGGGGGAAGCCCGTGTGTGCCCGCTTGTGCGGGAAATTCCGAGGAAGCAGTTCCGTCTCTCTTTTTCCCAGACCTTGTATGGGGCAAGCATAGCCCGCGGCTGTCCGCGCGCCTTTTGAAACCGGTCAGAAGCCCGGACCCACTTACCTTTCTTTCGTAGAAAGGGCAGCCAAAGAACTCTGAACAAAAGAAAAATGACTACTGAAAAAACGAGGTGAATCTATGGGAAGAACCCAAACGGAAACCATTACGATCCGGCTGACACCGGAAGAAAAGTACGCGCTCGAAGGAAAAATGTACGAAGCGGTCGCGCCTTCCATGCGAAAATTCGTGCTGGATATGTGCATGAACGGTCAGATCATCGTCAACGAAGACCTGCGGAATCTAAACACGGAACTGAGAAAACAAGGCAACAATCTCAATCAGCTGACGCGCCTTGCCCATCAGGGACGGATCGTCGTCGTATATCTGAACGAGCTTCTTGACTGCTACAAACAAATTTTACACGCATTGGGAGGTGATCCGGATAGCAATCGTTGAGAATATTGCAGAACAAAAACAAACGCCGAGCGCACAGAAAGGCGTGATCGAATACTGTATGCAGCCGCAGAAAACGCAGGCGGACGAGCGCACGGTCTACGTTTCCGGCGTGAATTGTGTGCCCGAACTCGCCAATGAATCCTTCCTTGCGACGCAGAATCTCTACGGTCACGAGCCCGACGGCGTGCGCTTTTATCACTACGTGCAGTCCTTTTCTCCGAGCGAAAACGTCACGCCGGAGCTCGCGCACCGCATCGCTCTGGAGCTTGCTTCGTACTTCGGAAACCGCGAAGTCCTCGTCGCAACGCACCTTGACAGCAATCATCTGCACTCGCATTTCGTCATTGACAGCTACGATATCGACAGCGGAAAGAAGCTCCACATGAACAAATTCACGCTGGCAGACCTCAGAAATCAGAGCGACGCGCTTTGTATGAAGTATGGTTTATCCGTCCTTCCGCAGTACGATCCGAAGGTCAAGTCCACGAATCTTCGCCCGCGGGAATACCGTGCGGCGATGAAAGGCGAGAGTTGGAAGATGCGTTTGTGCGGAGAAATCGACGAGGTCATGCGCTACGCCCGGACAGAAAACGAGTTCAAAAGGCTGATGCGTCGGCGCGGATACGGCGTGATCTGGAAGCCGGAACGGAAGTATATCACCTACGTCGTCGGCGAAAACAAGCGGGTACGAGATATCCGTTTACACGAAACGAAGTATGAAAAGAGGTGCATGGAATATGAATTCAGGATCAGAGAAAAACTTTTTGGCGTCGCTCAAGCAGAAGAATCTGCCGCCGGAGTCGGTGCAGATGCAGACGGAACAATCGAAAATGGTTCAGCTTTCCGCGGAGGAATGGGAACGGCTGATGACGCTTCTCTCCAATTTACAGACGCTCGACAGCTCGGAATGGACGGCGGAGAATGCGCT
>JAZUKN010000059.1:0-45707 GCA_045643285.1 Eubacteriales bacterium | reverse complement strand
TTTAGTGTATTCAGAGCGCTTATTTTAGACTTTTGTCCAATTATTCATTATTCATTCTTCATCATTCATTATTCATTTTTCTGCAATTATCAACTTGTCCTGAGGTTTTTTATGAAATGGTCGCGTGATTATTCAGTAAACATAAACGATGTTGACGCGAACGGTATCGTCTCGGCGTCGGCTTTGCTCCGTTTTTTGCAGGACGCCGCCAACCGCTCAATGGAGGACGACACTCCGTCGTTCGACGAGCTTTACGACAGAGGACTTACCTTTGTCCTTTGCCGCCTGCGTCTGTCGTCATACGCACCGATCCACGCGCACGAATCCATATCCGTCGAGACGTGGGCGTGCGAATCAAAGGGCGTGCAGTTCGAGCGGTGCTTCCGCGTGCTGCGTGACGGTGTTATAGTCGCGGAAGCTGTGTCCGTATGGGCGCTCATCGGAGTCGAAGACAGGCGCATCCACCGCGTCAGTGAGCTTGGCAACTGCTACCGAACCGACGCGATGCTGGAGCTTGACCTGCCGTCGCGCATCCGTGTTCCTGACGATGTTCAGATGTCTCTCAAAGGCGAGCGAACTGTTGAGTACGCCGACATTGACATGAACGGTCACATGAACAACACGCGATATCCCGACATTTTCTGCGGTTTTCTCGGCGTGAGCATGATCGGCATGCGCGTGATCTCGCTGGCGATCTCGTTTGCGGACGAAGCGCGGCTCGGCGACACCGTAAAATATTATTCCGGCACGAGCGACGGCGTTTTCTACATACGCTCGCAAAGGGACGACGGAAAAACGAACGCCACGGCGGAAATCGTTCTGGAATCATTAACACAGGAGGCTTAAAATGAAAAAAATATTGTCACTTATCCTTGCGCTGACGATACTGCTTTCGCTGTGCGTCGGACTGACATCTTGTGCAGACCTTGCAGATATTGCAATAGACGTGCTGACGGACGGGATCGACGAAACAGGCGAAACCGGCGGTGAAACGGACGCAGACGAGCCGCCAATGGCTGTTGTTCTACCGTCAGATGAAGAACAACAGCAAGAAGAGCAACAGCAAGAAGAGCAGCCCGACATTATCGATCTTGACGTCGAAGAAGACGGCGAGTACGACGACTGCGACCACGTTGCGCTGTACATCCACCTTTACGGCAAGCTGCCGAAGAACTATATGACCAAAAAAGAAGCAGAAAAGCTCGGCTGGGAAGCCGGTCCGCTATATAAAGTAGTCCCCGGAAAGGCGATCGGCGGAACATACTACGGCAATTACGAAGGACTTCTGCCGAAGAAAAGCGGGCGGTCGTACTACGAGTGCGACATTGATACGATCGGCGCAAAGGCGCGCGGTGCGAAGCGGATTGTTTACTCGAATGACGGGCTTGTATACTACACCGAAGACCACTATGAGACGTTCGTTCTGCTGTACGGGGAGGAGTAAAAATGAAGAGATACATTGTAAACTTCAAAAAAGTGAAAACGCGCGAAGAAATGTACGACGTTCTCAGAAAGAAACTGCCGCTTCCCGATTACTGCGGCAAAAATCTCGACGCACTGCACGATGTGTTTTCGGAAGCCGGATATACGCTTGAGGTGCGGTGCTTTGCCGAGCTGCGCGAGCACCTCGGCGAGTACGCGGAGTCGTTCCGCGAGATGCTCGTCGCAACCGACGAAGAATCGACGCGGTTCCGCGCGGTGATGAAAGAATAAACAGGAAAGCGAACCTCACGGTTCGTTTTTTTGGTGTCGCCGAATGTATTCGGCATACTATACATAGGCAAGAGGTAGAAAACGTCGGAGACGTTTTCTACCTCTTGCCTATGTGAAGTTTGTGCAAATCTGGCGGCGGGAGACAAGCCCCCGCCCTACGGACAAAAGGGATAATATTCTGCGAAGCCGTGATACGCCGTCTCGCACATCCGTGCAGAAAAAGCCTTGCTTTTTCTCCTCTTCCGTGATATACTTTATTGTGTATATTTATCTGCACATTCTATCATAAGGAAGTTCGCTTATGGAAAAAATAAAAGAAGTCATCCTCGGCAAGTACGGCGAGATCATCCTCAAAGGCACGAACCGCAGCCGCTTTGAAGCTCAGCTTCTCCGCGACGTAAAGAGACGCGCCGCCATGCTCGGCAATTTCGCAGTCCGCTCGAATCAGAGCACCGTCTACATCGAGCCGCTCGACGAAGACGCGGAATACGCCCTCGACTCAATGTACGC
The DNA here is from genome assembly GCA_045643285.1 of Eubacteriales bacterium. Lineage (GTDB taxonomy): Bacteria > Bacillota > Clostridia > Oscillospirales > CAG-272 > UMGS1696. Next base: position 43,484 of record JAZUKN010000059.1, on the reverse strand, counting down.
GCAAGTCGGCAAGATCTTCGGCTTTGCCGGTATCTGCAAGGCGGCAGTCTGCGAAAAAACTCTCGAATCCATTCTTGAGACCGCAAAAGTTTATCTCCCCGAAAAACTCGCCGGAATAAAAACATTCAAATGCGAAGCTCGGCGTAGCGACAAAACATTCCCTCTCTCGTCCCCCGAGCTGTCTGGCGAAGTCGGATGCGCTCTGCTTGAAGTAATGCCGTCTCTCAAGGTCAATCTGAACGAGCCGGACATTCTCGTGAAGATCGAAGTACGCGAGAAGCACGCATACATCCATGCCGGACAGGATCGCGGTGCCGGCGGTATGCCGCTCAATTCCGCAGGAAAAGGTATGCTTCTCCTCTCGGGCGGCATTGATTCCCCCGTCGCAGGATATACGATGATGAAGCGGGGTATGAACATTGAGTGCGTTCATTTTGATTCGTTCCCGTACACGAGCGAAGCCGCACGCGAAAAAGTCCTCACGCTCGCGTCGGAGCTTACGGAATACTGCGGCAAGATCAAGGTACACATAATCTCACTCACCCACATTCAGGAAGAGTTGCGCGACAGGTGCGAAGAAGACTACTTCACGCTTCTGCTCCGTCGGTTCATGATGCGGCTCGCGTCCCGTGTTGCCGAAGAAAACGGATGCCCGGTTCTCGTCACGGGCGAATCGCTCGGGCAGGTCGCATCACAGACGCTCAAAGCGATGTGCGTTACCGAGGACGCCGCAGACAGACCGGTTTTCCGTCCGCTCGTCGGTATGGACAAAGAAGACATCGTGAAGATCTCTCGCTCGATAGGCACATTCGACACGTCGATACTGCCGTATGACGACTGCTGTACGGTTTTCACTCCCCGTCATCCGCGTACACAGCCGGAGCTTGAAAAGGTCAAGCGCGAAGAAAACCGTGTCGACGTTGACGCACTGCTCGAAGAAGCATGGCAGACGCGCGACACCGTCGTACTCGAACAGGAAATATAAAATCAATAAATCGGAGGTATAAATCATGAGAAAAGACGAATACTCTCTCGCCGTGCTGACGGACTTTTACGAGATCACAATGGGACGCGGATATTTTGCGTCCGGTCAGAAGGACAAGATCGCGTATTTTGACGTATTTTTCAGAAAAGTGCCGGACGGCGGCGGTTACGCCATCGCGGCAGGACTTGAACAGGTCATCGAATATATAAACGACCTCCACTTTACAGACAGCGACATCGAATATCTCCGCTCGAAGAAGATCTTCGATGAAGACTTCCTCACATATCTGAAGACTTTCCGTTTCACGGGCGATATATGGAGCGTGCCGGAGGGAACTGTCATCTTCCCGTACGAGCCGATCCTCACCGTCCGCGCGCCGATCATCGAAGCACAGCTCATTGAGACTTATATCCTGCTCTGCTTCAACCACCAGTGCCTTATAGCAACAAAAGCATCGAGAATGGTGCGCGTCGCAGGCGGCAGACCGATCTCCGAATTCGGTTCACGCCGTGCGCACGGTGAACATTCCGCCGTACTCGGTGCGCGTGCCGCATACATCGGAGGTTGTGCCGGAACTGCCTGCACTTTGTCCGACAAGCTCTACGGCGTACCGGCAGGCGGCACTATGGCTCACTCGTGGGTACAGATGTTCGAGAGCGAATACGACGCTTTCTCGACCTACTGCCGTCTCTATCCCGACAATCCCACCCTGCTCGTCGACACTTATTCGGTCTTCGGCTCGGGACTTCCTAACGCAATAAAGGCATTCAAGGACGCAGGTATCACGAAGTGCGCTATCCGTATCGACTCCGGCGACATCGCATATCTGACGAAGAAAGCGCGCAAGATGCTCGACGAAAACGGGCTTCCCGACTGCAAGATAGTCATCTCGAATTCGCTTGACGAATATATCATCGACGAAGTTTTACGTCAGGGCGCGTGCATTGATGCGTTCGGTGTCGGCGAGCGGCTCATCACCGCAAAAAGCGACGCGGTATTCGGATGCGTTTACAAGCTCGCAGGCGTTGAAGACGAGGACGGCACTGTAAGACCGCGCATAAAAGTCAGCGAAAACGCCGCAAAGATCACGAATCCGGGCTTCAAGCGCCTGTACCGTTTCTATTCAAATGAAACGAGCCAGGCAATGGCTGACCTCATCGTCATGGACGGCGAAACGGTCGACGACTCGAAGCCGCTCGAGATATTCGACCAGGAGTACACCTGGAAGCGCACTACGCTGACGAACTTCACCGCACGCGAAATGCTCGTGCCGATCTTCGAGGGCGGCAAGCTCGTATACAAACTTCCTCCGCTCTCCGAAATACGTGATCACTGTGCGCGTGAGCTTGCTACGATGTGGAACGAAGTCCTCCGCTTCGAGAATCCGCACAACTACTACGTCGACCTCTCGCAAAAGCTGTGGGATCTGAAGTACGGTCTTGTATCGAAGTACATCAAGGGCAACAAAAATGGGCTTGACGACTGAGTGCTCACTCTGTCCGAGGCGATGCCGCGTTGACCGAAGCGAAAGGCGCGGTTATTGCGGCGCGGACGGGACAGTCGAAGTCTCGAAGACGATGCTTCACGTCTGGGAAGAACCGCCGATCAGCGGACAAGACAAAAGCCGCGGTTCGGGTGCGATATTCTTCACGCACTGCCCTCTCGGATGCGTCTACTGTCAGAACGGCAAAATAAGCCACGGAAACTGCGTCGGAGTGCGGTACACACCCGATGAACTTGCCGACGAAATGCTCTCGCTCGAAGAAAAAGGCGCGTACAACATCAACTGCGTCTCGCCGACTCAATATTCGGACAAAATAATCGATGCCGTGAAGATCGCGCGGAGCAAAGGACTGAGCGTGCCTGTCGTCTGGAACACGGGCGGGTACGAGCTTCCCGAAGTAATTGAGTCCCTCGCAGGCACGGTCGACGTTTTTCTGACGGACTTCAAGTATGCGTCCCCGTCCCTCGCCGAAAAGTATTCCCGTGCGCCCGACTACCCCGAATACGCCGAAAAATCACTTCGTGCGATGTTCTCAGCCGTCGGCGAGCCGGTCTACGGAGACGACGGAATGTTAAAGCGCGGCGTTATCGTGCGCCACCTTGTTCTGCCGTCTCACCGCGACGATTCGATAGCCGTTCTCCGAAAAATCGCCGAAGCAGTGCAGCCCGACAAAGTGATACTCTCTCTTATGGCGCAGTACACTCCCGATTTTCTGCCGCCTGTCAGTGAAAATTCGCCCGACAGATTCGCAGAACTGCGCCGCAAGATAACGACATACGAATACTCAAAGGTCGCCGATGAAGCGGTACAGCTCGGGTTTGACGGCTTCATGCAGGAACGCTCGTCAGCCACCGCGAGATTCACACCCGATTTTTAACCGAACACAAAAAAGCTTTGTACATCCGAAAAGATATACAGAGCTTTGTTTTATTCTTTTATTCCGAGCAAAAATGCGACAACTTCGTCAGCCGTCATATCTCTCAGTCCGTCTTTGTCGGGAAGAACGGATTCGGGGAATGTGTAGCGGTCGTAGTCGGTGAGAAAGCTCATGTCCCTAACGCAGTTGTGCGGATACCGCGCGTATGCTTCCGGCGCGTATGCCGCCATCGCACGTTCGGCAAGGGAAACCGACAGTCCGTTCTGCTTTCCGGGTACGGGAGTACCGGAGAACGTCGGATTCGGCGGAGATGAGTGAAGTATCAGCACGCTTCCGTCAGCACATTCACCGAACGACAGCCAGACGTGACCTTTTATTACCATAATATCCCCTGCGCGGTGCATATCTGTTTCGTCAGCCGGTGTAAGCGTGCCGCCGAACAGCCTCAGATAGTTCTCTCCGACTGTGCCGGACGTGAAAACATATCCGCCGGCGGAATATCTGTCCCCGAACACCTGATATGCGGCATAGCCAAGCAGTCCCGTGCAGTCAAGTCCGTCGTGAATATTGTAAAGATAGTCTTCGTAGTTGTACCACTCGTCGTGCGCGTCGAAAAATTCCTTCCAGCGCGGACTGACGCCTTTGGTCATCGCTTCGATTCCGGCTCCGTCGTCCGCTTCGTTCCAGCCGCCGCCGTAAATATATAAGCACTGTCCGACAGGCTCCATTGCGGCACGCAGAAAATCCGTCAGTGTTGGCACTGTTTCCACCTCATCGGGTCGATTTTCGCCGCTCTCTCCGTCATCCGGTGTTTCCTCAGGCGTTCCGTCAAACGATTCGTCGGGAGACAAGACTCCGTCGAGCGGCGCGTCTTCTGTTATTGTATGCGAGCCGCCGTCCGTCTGTTCATTCTCTTCTCTGCCATATCCGACAAATCCGAGCAGGACAGCCGCACATATGCACAGCGCAAGCAGTGCCGCCGTGACAGCCGTCATCGTTCTTTCGTTTATCTGTTTCATATTGTTTCTACTTTATATAAGCATCATATACTGTTCTGTGAGTCTGCCGTCCTTATATTCGACGGTCTTCACTTCGTATCTGCCGAACGACAGCGCGATCTCACTGTCCCCGACTTTTACGGTAACGTCTTTTCCGTCGGCGGAGTTGTTGAACAGACGCAGTATGTATGAATCCGCGCCGTAACGCTTTTTCGCCGTCACAAGAACGACGTTTTTGTCCGATACTATTATTCCGCATTCGGGAGCTTTTATTTCACTCTCGATCGGGAAAACATTGAGCGCAAACGGCGGCTCGTTGAATTCCGTCGCCATTCTCTCAAGCTCGTCCGTCTTTGCGGCGCACATACGGAACGAGAACGACGTTTCGCCCATGTCTATGCGTCTGATGTATCTGCCCGGACGGAGAAGCGGTTTGTCGTCACCGAGCGGATGAGCGCAGTACGCGGCGTTGCGGATAAGCGAGAGCCATATCACGCCGTCCTTTACCGACGAGCCGTGCGTGCCTTTGTTGATAAGCGCGAAGGCGTGTCCGTCTTTTTCTATCGCCGTGAATCTCTGCGCGACGTCCTCACGTCCGTCCATGTTCAGCTTTTCCGTACCGTAGGCGATCTGCCCGATATACAGCCCGTCTGCCGCATAAGGCACTTCGAGCTTGATCATCTTGTCGATCTCAGCCGAGAAAACGTCGACCTTTACGTCCACATAGGCGTCTTTCTTGTAAATATCGTATTCAACTCTTGCCTTCGTCTGTCCGCACTCGAAGAACGCCTCAACTCCGGTGTAGATCGGTCCGTCTTCGATGAGCTGTACCGGCTTCATACCGGCGAAAATGCCGTCCGGCTTCTTCATCAGCGTAAAGCGCGTCGGATCTTTGCCCATTCCCTTGAGCTGTTCGGGAGCCATTCCCCACGGGTCTGCCGTGTCCTCGAACATAACGGGACAGAACGCCTCGCGCGCGAGATATTCGCGTCCGTCGACCTTATACGACTTCATAAGCCCCGTTTCCGCGTCGATCTCAACTTGAAGCTTCCCTGCGTCCACGGTAACATTGCCGTCAAGCGCAGGCTCTGCGTCTTTCGGGAGAAAATCGGTATAGACTGAGAATCTCGTCATGCCGAGCGGCTTCAGCTTTCCGCGGAAAACGAGTTTTTTTCGCCAGTCCATTGAAAGATTCGATGCTTCCTTTGTGAGCTGACCGACGAGCGTATTCCCCTCTTCGTCGTATATTCTCATGTGCGAAACAATGTCCGTGTCGTTTGCATCGGCAAGCGAAAATTCGACGGTTATCTCCGTTTCCCATTCGTAAGGATGCGGATTGAACACAAGCACGGGGTATTCTCCTGCGTCCGCTTTTTTGAACTGTGATGCGAGCGCGAAGAACGCCTCGTCCCGTGCCGCTTCGAGAATTGCAAGCCCATGATCGGCTAACCTCATCGACTGTTCGTATGCCGACTCGATCACCGTACCCGGAAGTGAGTCGTGGAACTCGATTTTCAGTAAGTCTTTGCACGCATTGTCAAGCTCTTTTTCGGGGTATTCCATAAGTCCGCGAAGTGCGGCGACGGAACAGATCTTTTCGGTAGTCATAAGTGCGGATTCAAGAGCGGCGTGCCGTTGTTTCAGCTTCGACATAGTAGTGTAGCACCCCGGCATAACGGTACGAAGACTGCGCGAAAGCACCTTCTTCGGATCGAGCCGCGCGAAAAACGTATCGGGATCGGAGTGGATCACATTGAGCGTTCCCTCGTCGATGAGTGCCTGTATCTCTTGAAGATTCTGTCTCGACGGACCGCCGCCGTGATTGCCGACTCCCCACAGAATGCAGATCGCGTCCTCTTCCGTGAAGAATTCGTTGAGATACTTTATCTTGTCGGTGACTCCCGTGCGTCCCGTTGCGTATCCGTGCCATACAGTGTTGATCTTGACGCTCGTTCCGTCGAGACTTTCCCACAAAAACTGCGAGCCGGGAGTATATTCGTCAAGTCCGCACCGTCCTGTTATATATGCGTCCTGTCCGCATTTTTTCATGATCTGCGGAAGACCGAACGAATGCCCGAACGAGTCGACGTTTATGCCGGTCGTCGGGAAAGTGCCGAATTTTTCCGTAAAATACCGTCTGCCCATCATGATCTGGCGGACGAACGACTCTCCGGAGGGCATATTGCAGTCGGGCTGGAGGTACCAGCCGCCCATTATCTTCCATTTTCCCGCACGGACGAGCTTTTTGATGCGCTCAAAAAGAGTAGGCGAGTATTTTTCGATATATTTATAAAGCGACGCTTCGTTGTGGCAGAAAACGTAGTCGAATTCGTCCGCAAGATCGGCGGCGGAGCGGAATGTTGCCAGTGCGGCGGCGATTCCCTCGTTCCATTCCCACTGCCAGACCGGGTCGATATGCGCGTTCGCTATAAGGTGGATCTCTTTCATTACGTAAAACCTCTTTCGGTCGTATTCCGACGTTTATTGTACCATTTTGCCGCCGTTTTGTCAACGCATTATCTTGACGCGGCGGTGGGAACAGAGTATAATTATTTTGTCATAAAACCACAGGAGGACACTATGGACTACACCGAGCTTGACAAACGCACAGACGTTGCGGCGCGCGCGCTGATCGACGTACTGCGTGAAAAGAAAATGACCTTTGCGACGGCGGAAAGCTGTACTGCCGGAATGATAGCGGCAAAAATGGGCGACTACGCCGGAGTTTCGGACGTGCTTCTCGGCGGCATCGTATCATACGCGAACGAAGTCAAGGTAAACGTCCTCGGCGTGCCGGAATCGGTGCTCGCGTCAGTCGGCGCGGTATCTGAGGAATGTGCGCGCTATATGGCGGACGGTGCGCGACGGCTCACGGGTGCGTCCGCCACAGTATCTGTCACGGGGATAGCAGGTCCCGGCGGCGGCACTGCCGAAAAGCCCGTCGGAACGGTGTGCTTAGGCGTATCAACAGAACGCGGCACTGTTACGGAGACCGTTCACTTTCCCAATTCGGCAGAGCGCGGCGAGATAAGGCGGCTGACCGTCGAGCGTGCGCTGACAATGGCAAGAGAAGCTATACAACAACAAAAAAGGCTGACTTAAAATCAGCCTTTTCTGTTTGTCTTTATCTTATTTTGTAATTGTGATCTTGTTGATAACGCCGGCTTTATCGGGATCGATGCCGCGAACGAGCGTCATGCAGCAAGCGGTGAGCTGGAAGAACATAGCGGCAACATAGGGGAACGTGAATTCGCTTCCGGTGCAGGGGAGAACGAACGGCGTTGTGCCTTCCGGTGCGTTCTTCGCGTCGTCTGTGAGGACTACGACGTCTGCGTCGACTGCGAGGAGCTTGCGGCAGATCTCTGCGGAGTCGTCGCCTGTCTTGCCTGTCGGCGCGATAACGAATACGAGATCGCCCGGCTTTACCTGTGCGATAGGACCGTGGTGGAAGTCGGAGGTCGGGTAGCCTTTCATCTTCAGCTTGTTCGTCTCAAGCATCTTGAGTGCGCCCTCAAGTGCGATGCAGTACGAAACGCCGCGTCCGAGAAGGATAGCGCCCGGGATGTTCTGATATTTATCTGCAAACTTCATGATGTCGTCGAACTTTGTGTCGAGAAGTGACTGAGCCGCGGTGTGAACGTTCTTCAGCTCTGCGAGAAGTGCGTCGTTTTCTGCCCATACGGCAGCCATTGTGCCGAAGATAGCCATTTGCGTCGTGAATGTCTTTGTTGCGGCGATGGACGCTTCAAATCCGCACGCGCAGAAGAGGTGATAATCGGCGGCTTTTGCCATGGGGGATTCTTCGTTGTTCGTTACGGAAACGGTAGTCGCGCCGTCTTCCTTTGCGGATGCGAGAACTGCGAGAACGTCTTCAGCCTTACCGGACTGGGAAACGCCTACAACGAGGCAGTCGGAGAGATCGACGTGTGCGCCGTACTTTGTGAAAACGGACGGTGTGCCGAGCGTGCAGGGGATTCCTGCGAAGATGCCGAAGAGGTACTGTGCGTATACGCAGGCGTGGTCGGACGTTCCGCGAGCCGCAAAGTAGATATGGCGAACGGCGCGTTCTTTTGCGTTCTCAACTATCTCGCGGATCGTGGGGAGGTTGAGGTCGATGACGCGCGCGAGGGCTTCGGGCTGTTCTCTGATTTCTTTTTCGAGGTTGATCATGGTTTTATCTCCAATCTGAAATATTTTTTTATTTTCTTCACTCTATATGAGAGCGAGGGTTTTCAGTATAAATATGCCGATGAACACTGTCAGCGCGCAGAGCATCGTTGAAAGAATGAGTATCTCTGCGGCAAGCTCGTGGTCGTTGTCCATTTTCTTCGCCATTATGTAGCTTGAAACGGCAGTCGGTGCGCCGAAACATATAAGCACCACTCCGAGCGACGGTCCGCGAAGTCCGACAAGTGCCGCGGCTGTAACTGCAACGAGCGGAGACGCCACGGTTTTAAGAAGCGCGGCTATAACGGCGTACTTCGCACGACCTTTAAGGCTCTCTTTCTTGAAATTCGCACCGAGAGAGAGAAGTGCGAGCGGAGTCGTGAGGTTTCCGAGGTAACCGAGCGTCTTTGTCGCAACTGTCGGAAGCGGAATACTCCACACCATAAACGGCACGCCGAGCAGTACGGCGATGATAAGCGGATTCGTGACAACGTTTTTGAGTATTCCGAGAAGCGCTTTGCCGTCAAGCCGTGTTTCGCTGTTCGTCGTGAACACGGACAGGATAACGACGGAATATGCGTTGAACATCAGTATGACAAACGGCATCACGATAGCGATAGCTTTTCCGCCGCTCTCCCCGAACATATTCATGGCAAGCGGTACTCCGAGGATAGCGAAATTCGAGCGGCATATCCCCTGAATGAACGCGCCGCGCTTCGGTTTGTCCTTCATAAAGAGGACAGTCAGCAGTGACACGACGATAAACGACGCCGTCACCGCTATGACAAGAAACAGGATGAGCCGCGCGTCTGCGTTTTCTTCGAGCGAGCAGGACGAGACTTCGTTAAAAAGGAGTATAGGAAGTGCGACCTTGAAAACAAGCCAGTCGGCGTTGTCGCAGAAAGCGTCCGACAGCTTGCACCATTTTTTGAGCAGTGCGCCGAGCAGGACAAGTATGATGATCGGCAGAACTGCGTTGACGCTGTAGAGAAGATTCGATATCATTTCTGTTCAGCGAGTCCTTTGAAGAAGTTGTCGATACCGTCGGCGATCGCGTTTGCAACGACCTGCTGCCAGTCGGGATCTATCATATTTTCGGCGTCCTCTTCGTTCGTCACAAAGCCGACTTCGATGAGCGACGACGCGGCTATTACGTCACGGGTGAGCGCAAACGAGGTGTTCGGGTCGGTGCCGTCCTTAATAATCGGCTTTTTCGCTCCCGGGACCTCTTCGACTATTGATTTTGCTATAGAATCGCACGCCGCCGAACCCCAGGTGTTCTGCTTCACACTGCTCTGCTGATAGTAGATGTGCATTCCTTTCACGCTTGTGTCGCTGTCAAGCGCATTGACATGAACGGAAACAAGATAATCTATATCAAGCGAGTTTGCGTAAATAACGCGCTCTGACGCCGAGAAGATATGATTCATATTCGTGTCTTGTGCCGGTTCGTTCACGCCGTCGTGCGTCTGGATGACGTTGTATCCGAGAAGAGACAGCCGCTCTGTGAGCTTTGTTGCGATTGCCATTGTGATGTCTTTCTCAAGAGTTCCGTCGGAATAGAATCCCTCTCCGCATCCGCCGTCATAGAATCCGTGACCGGGGTCAACACAGACAGTATATCCCGTTTTGTCCCGCTGGTCGATTTTCGTGGGATTGTATTTTGAGGCGGATTCACGCTCTACTCCCGCATTTGCGGAAAACGACGCGGGAATGCTCTCCTCATGCGGGCTTTTTTTGTCCTCCTGCGCTTCTTTTTTATTGCATGAAACGAAAGCGAAAAGGCACATGGCCGCCGCGAGCGCGAGACTTAATACTCTTTTTTTCATATCGTTTTTCTTTCGTTATTTTTTACTTCAGTGCGTCCGGAAGAAGTCCGGAAGCAAAGACTGATCTCACATATCCCGTGAGTCCGTCGGGATCGACCTCGCAGGAATGGGAATGAGCAAGCTCTGCGGTGTAGTCCTCGACTCGGTAGACGGAATAATCGCCTCTCGTGCCGTCTTCGTGAACGGAATAGTGAACGAACGTCGGAACTACGGCAACCTCATCCGGTAATGCCGCGCCGTCTTCGGGATAAGTCAAAGTAAGGATACCGCTGACGAGATTTACGGCTTCGTTTGCGTCCGAGAGAAGATTTCCGAGGGAATAGCATACAACGGCTTCGTTTGAGTCGGACGGCACGCGCTCGACCGCTTCTACAGTCTCGCCGTCTCCGACTACAACGTCCGCGCCTGCTTCAATAAGCGGCATAACGGCTTCGCGCTTCTGATCTTTTCCCATATCCTTGTCCCAGTGGACAAAAACTACGAGTGAATCGCATTCACCGTCGCTGTCTTCGATGAGTTTCAAAAAATCATCGGAAGAATAGCACTGCGCGAGCGTATCTTCATATCCGCACGCGACAAAGGACAGCTTCATTTGCCCGACCTCGACCGTGCGAACGGCGTCGGTGTTCTCGGATGACGAGATCCCTTTGATACTGCGCTCGTTTAACAAAGCGTAATCGCTTCCCATGCCGGATATGTCGAGAACGTCGAGTCCGAGAGCGGAAAGCGCGTCAATATGCTCTGTAGGCGGCTCGTATTCCGCTTCCGTGCCGTACGGCTGACCGAGTGCCGAATACATTCCGATTGCAAGGTCGGCGCCATTCAGCGTTCTGTACGCGCCCGTGTACATACGGAGGAACGAATACTCCTTGCCCTCAGCCGCCTGTGCGTGAGCGTCGCTTATCATCGCTTCGGAGAGCTTTATATCCCCTGTCAGTGCGACTGTCACGGTTTTTTCTTCGACTGCCGGAGCTTTATTCGTCTCTTTCGGTGCAACGTCGCCCGTCTCAACGGTGTTGACCTTTTCTGCGAGCTTTAGCTGCGGAACGTCACCGCTCTCCGACGGGTCCGGTCTGTTCGACATAGCGCACGACGCGAGCGAGAACAGCATGGCTGTCACTGCCAGAACAGCCGCGATCTTTTTTGAGAGGTTCATAACGTTCACCTTAACGGGCAGACAGAACGTCTGATTCGTATTTCTTCATTTCTTTTATCCAGCCGTCGCCGGTGGGAACGTTCTCGGTCTCGCAGTAGTGATCCCATACCGCGCCGAACGGGAAAGTCTTGATCTCTTCAAGGTATGCGAGTCTGGACGTGAAGTCGCCCTCTGCCTCGAATTTCTGTAACATTTCAACAGGCTCAAGCGCGGCCCAGAGCAGTGCTTTCTGCATATTGCGCGCGCCGATTGCCCAGCAGGCGATACGGTTGATCGAGCCGTCGAAGAAGTCAAGCCCGATATGTACTCTGTCGTAAAATCCACCGCGGTTTATCTCGGTGGTGATAGCTTTCAGCTCGTCGTCGAGGATGACAACGTGGTCGGAGTCCCAGCGAACGGGGCGGGAAACGTGGAGCATAACTCCCTTGACGAAGAGAAGCGACGACGAGAGCTTATCGGAAACGACTTCGGTCGGGTGGAAGTGACCGGTGTCGAGCGTAAGGAGCTTGCCGTATTTCATAGCGAGTCCCATATAGAACTCGTGTGAGCCGATCGTGCAGCTCTCCGCGCCGATGCCGAACACTTTTGATTCGACTGAGTCGAGGTTATAGCGGTCGTCGGTCTTTACGGCGAAAATTTTGTCGTAGGAGTCGGCGAGCTGTTCTCTCTTCTTCGCGCGGTTTACGGGAGTGTCCTTGAAGCCGTCGGGTACCCACAGGTTATTGCAGGAAACTTCGCCGAGCTCGCGCCCGAAGTATTCGGAAATTTTACGAGACTGAATACCGTGGCGGATCCAGAAGTCGCGGACGTTCTTGTCGTCGTGCGAGAGCGTGAAGCCGTCAGCAGAAAGCGGATGCGAGAAGAACGTCGGGTTGAAGTCAAGTCCGAGTCCGTTTTCCTTTGCCCACTGCACCCACGATGCGAAATGCTCGGGTGCTATCTCGTCTCTCTCCACCTTTTTGCCGCCTGCGTCAAGATAAATGGCGTGGAGTGAGAATTTTTTCTTGCCCGGGATAAGATTCTTCGCAAACCCGAAGTCTTTTCTGAGTTCGTCGATATTGCGCGCCTTTCCGGGGTAGTTGCCCGTCGACTGGATGCCGCCCGTGAGGTCACCGTCGGGATTCTCGAATCCGTGAACGTCGTCTCCCTGCCAGCAGTGGATCGAAACGGGTGTGGATGCGACCTTTACGAGTGCCGCGTCAACGTCTACGCCGTACTTTGCGTATATTTCTTTTGCGTTATCAAAACAGCTCATATATCTATCTCCTTTTGGAAACATTGTCTTTCTTTTTTCTCCTTTATCGAGGAGCCGCTTTCAACAAGTTGAAAGTCGAGAAACAAAAAAGAGGAACTCTTTCGACGCCTTGGGGTATTTCGACCTCTGCGGAGGTCGAGTCAGGACTCCGTCCCGACACCCTGCAAACCTTTTAGAAAAGGTTTGATCGAAAACTTTAGTAAAACTAAGTTTATGCGGAAATTACAGTAGCTTTAAGAATCTTTCGTATGCGTCATCCCATGCGGCGGCTGTTTCGCGGCTCGGCTCGTACTCCTTCATCTCGGAGGACGCGCGGATAACCTGTCTTGCTTCCCATATATCGCCGATCTCGCCTGCGGCTATCGTCTGCATTGCGATATTGCCGAGAGCCGTCGCCTCAACGGGACCTGCGGAAACGTGCTTATGCGTAGCGTCTGCGGTGAACTGCGAGAGCATTTCTTCCTTTGTGCCGCCGCCGACAATATTGATCGTGCCGTACTTCTTACCGGTGATCTCTTCGAGCTTTTCGGCTGTCCAGCGGTACTTGAGTGCGAGAGATTCAAAAATACATCTTACGATCTCGCCGACGTTTTCGGGAACGTGCTGTCCCGTTGCGCGGCAGTAGTCGCAGATCCTCTTCGGCATATCGCCTGCCGCCGAGAAGAGCGAATCGTCGGGATCGATGAACGACTGGAACGGCTTTGACGCGAGTGCCATTTCGGACAGCTCGTCGAACGTATATTTTGTTCCCTCGCGTGTCCACTGACGGCGGGATTCCTGTTCCATCCACAGTCCCATGATGTTTTTCAGCACTCTGATCTTGCCGAAAACGCCGCCCTCGTTCGTGAAGTCGTACTTTTCGGAAAGCTCATTGATTACCGGCTCGTCGGATTCGATACCCATGAGCGACCATGTGCCGCTCGATATGTAGAGGAAGTCTTCGTTCTTTGCCGGAACTGCGAGGACTGCGCTTGCGGTGTCGTGCGATCCGACCTTTACGACTTTTGCGTGAGTGTTACCTGTTTCACCCTCGACGAACGGCATAAGAGAACCGAGCGTCGTGCCGGGCTTTACGACAGGACAAAGAATCCTTTCGGGGATGCCGACTTTTTCGAGAACCACTCTCGAATATTCTCTCTTCTTCGCGTCAAGCACCGCGCCTGTCGAAACTATCGTATATTCGCTCATCTTCTCGCCTGTGAGCAGGTATCCGAGCAGGTCGGGCGTATGGAGCAGCGACTCTGCGTTCTCGACTACCCACGGTCTGTCCTTTATATCTGCGGCGAGCTGATAAACGGTATTGAAGTCCATCGACTGGATACCGGTTATCTTATAAAGCTCACTGCGCGAGATGCAGTTATTGAAGACGTATTCGGGCATAACGTCGTTTCTCGCGTCTCTGTAGTGGTGAGGAACGGAGAGGAGCGAGCCTGTCTTATCGATGAAGCCGTAGTCTACTCCCCATGTATCGATGCCTATGGTGTCGATACCGCCGTCGTGGGACGCTTTGAGTATCGACTGCTTTATTTCAAAGAGAAGCCGCAGGGTATCCCAAAAGAATCCGCCGGGCATCATAACGGGATCGTTCGAGAATCTGTGATTTTCGTCAAGCGTTATGGTTTTTCCGTTCCATTTACCGATGATACCTCTTCCGCTCGAAGCGCCGAGGTCGATAGCAAGCATTTTCTTTTCAGCCATGTCGTTTCTCCCTGTATGTTATGATTTTATTGTCGGTCAGATGCACTCTGCGTTTCTCGGGATGCAGTAGCGTGTGTAGTTGATAGCGGCTTCAAACTTGTCGGCGTATGTCGGGTATGCCGCGCCTGCCATTTTGTATCTTTCGATGTCTTCGGGTGCGAGATCGCTGTACGCCTTGAGGTGCGGCTCGACTGTGAGGATCATTTCGCCGTCCATTGTGTTGTTCATGACTGCGAACATTTCGGGAATGCCGCCGTTGCCGCGTCCTGCAGGCACGATAATACCCGTTGCCTTTACGCAGTCCTTGACGTGAACGTATGTGATGTACTTTTTGAGCAGCTCATACGCATTCGGGAACGGAACGGTGTCGTTGTAGATGAAGTTACACGGATCGAAAACGCATCCGAGTCTTGTGCCGAATTCTGCGAAGATCTCCGCGGTGCGCTCCGCGGTGTTGCCCCAGATGCCGCTCTCGTTTTCAAGGCAGAGCTTGATACCGTATTCCTCTGCGATACCGAGCATTGTACCGATACGCTCGATGACTTCGTTCTTGTACTTATCATGCTCGCCGTCCGGAGTAGCGAAGGAGAATACTCTCATTCTGCTTGTGCCGACGGTATTTGCGTTCTCGCACGCCTTTTTGAGTGCATCGTAGTGCTTCTTCGGGTTCTCGGTGATCGGAAGACGACCGATCTGCGAGCCGAACGAAGAAACCTGCAGTCCTGCGGCGGAGAGCTTCTTTGCGACCTCGCCTATCTGCTTTGCGGAAAGCTCCATGGCGTTCTTGTCACCGATGTTGCGAAGCTCGATCATTGATACGTGATTGACGCGAAGTGCGTCGATCTGCTCGTCGATATTTGACGAAAATTCGTCTGCGAATGCGCTGATTCTGAACTTTAACATTTTATTCACCTCGTAAGATTATTTTCCTGTTTCCTGTAAGAGTACGGAGATTTTTCTCCGATTCTCAAAATACTACATTATAAATTATATCACAGCCGAACGTGTTTTGCAACAGAAAAGTGCGAAAAAGTGTCTTTCCGGTCAGGATTTACACATTTTTCGCACTTGTTTTACGTTATTTTTGCCGTTTTCGCCGCCGTTACACTTCGATGACCGTCACGCCGTAGTCGCCCTCGCCGTACGCACCTGCGCGGAACGATTTAATGCGTCTGTCTCCCTTGAATCTCTGCCACAGAGCCGCACGGAGCGCGCCCGTTCCCTTGCCGTGGATGACGGTCGCCGAGTGAACGCCCGCGACGATAGCGGAGTCGATATAGCGGTCTACCACCGACCATGCCTCCTCGCCCGTCATACCGCGAACGTCACATTCGAGAGAAAAGTTTTTCGTCACTTCGCTTCTCACCTTGGCTACGGCTTTCGCGTTCGCTTTTTCGGCGTTTTCCGCGTTCTCGATGAGCCGCAGGTCTTTCACGTTCACGCGCATTTTGACATTACCGAACTTTACGTTCACATTTCCCTGCTTGTCGGGCGCGTCGAGCAGATTTCCGCGCGTTCCGAGGTTGCGGTGGATGACGCAGTCGCCCTTGACGAGCGGACGCGGAAGAACGTATTCTTCGTCGTCATCAGCCGCGCTGACGGGATTCATGCGGTCGTCGTATTCGCGCACGCGCTGGCGGATGTTCTTTTTCGCCTCGGCGAGCCTATCCGCGTTCTCTGCGCGCTTCGCTTCTTCGAGCTTCGAGAGCACATATTCGCTCGTCGCACGCGCACCGGTGAGCAGTTCTTCCGCTTTTGCGCGCATTTTTGCGGCATCCGATTCGGCAGACGCGAGTTTTTTCCTGAGATCGGCTTCGGTTTTTGCCTTGTATTCTTCAAATTCGCGCCGCGCTTTTTCGGCGGAGGATTTTTCCGCCTCAAGCTCCGAGCGCGTCTCTTCGAGCTTCGAGATCACCGAATCGAAGTTGCGCGAGCCTGTGTCGACGAGCCGCTCGGCACGCTTCACGATGACAGGAGAAAGACCGAGCTTTTCGGATATCGCAAACGCATTCGATTTTCCGGGCGTACCTACGATAAGGCGGTAAGTCGGGCGCAAAGTCTCAACATTGAACTCGCACGACGCGTTTACCACACCCTCTGTTTCAAGCGCGTACGCTTTCAGCTCGGCGTAGTGAGTCGTCGCCGCACAAAGCGCACCCGATTCGCGCGTCTCTTCGAGGATAGCCGTAGCAAGTGCCGCGCCCTCGACGGGGTCCGTGCCTGCGCCAAGCTCGTCAAACAGCACGAGCGATTTGTCGGTCATTTTTTCCATGATACCGACTATAGCCGTCATGTGCGCCGAGAAGGTCGAGAGCGACTGCTCGATGCTCTGCTCGTCGCCGATGTCCGAGAACACTTCGTCGAACACGCCGAGCGTTGTCGAGTCGTCCGCAGGAACGTGCAGTCCCGCCTGCGCCATGAGTGCATACAGTCCGACGGTTTTGAGCGAGACGGTCTTGCCGCCCGTGTTCGGACCGGTGATGACGACCATTTGCTGACCGCCGCCGAGAGTGAGCGAGATCGGCACGACTTTATCCTTATCAAGCAGCGGATGCCGTGCGCGGTACAGCTCGATGACCTGCTTGTCGGAAATGATCGGCTGTGCGGCGTTCATCTGATACGACAGCTCCGCGCACGCAAAAATGAACGCAAGCTCCGTTATATTGAGGTAGTCGAGCGAGATCGCGTCTCCCGAAACGGCAACGCCTGCCGAAAGATCGCGGAGGATACGCTCGATCTCGTGTTCCTCTTTTGCGTCAAGCTCGCGCATTTCGTTGTTCGCGTCGACGACTGCCATAGGCTCGATGAACAGCGTCGCGCCGGACGAAGAAGTGTCGTGTATCAGACCTTTGACTTCATTTCGGTATTCCGCCTTGACGGGGATGACGAATCTTCCGCCGCGCGTCGTAACGATATTTTCCTGAAGATACTTCGACTGGCTCGAAACGTACTTCTGCAATATCTCTTTGATTCGGTTGTCGGTCGCGCGTTTTTTGCGTCGGATCTCGGCGAGCGTCGGGCTTGCTTCGTCCGCGACAAAGTCGTCGGCGACGATCGAACGCTTGATTTTTTCTTCAAGCGAACGGTTCGGGATGAGCCGCTCGAAAATCTCGGCGAGAGACGTGTCGGGCGTTCTGTCACCGCGGACGTAATCGCAAAGTCCCCGTGCAGTCGACAGCACAGTCGCGCAGTCGAGAAGCTCTCTGAGGGACAGAACAGCGTCCTTTCCGGCTCTTTCCACCGAGTCGCGCACGTCTTTGATATGCCCGAACGACGGAAGCCCTTTCAGACCGATAAGCGTCTTCGCGTCGGTCGTGTGTGTCTGACGGAGGCGCACTTTTTCGATGTCGGACGACGGTTCGAGCCGTCTCGCAAGTGCCGCCGCGCCCTCTGTCTGGCACACTGCGGCGAGCATTTCGCGTATTTTATCAAACTCTAATGTAAAAATTGCTTTTTGATTCATGTTTTCTCCAAATAATGTGATGTTGAGACTCCGCCGGGGACTCTGCCAAAGAGACTTTTTGAAGAAAGTCCCTTTGGAATCCTCAAAAACTATATTGGTATAGTCCAACAAAGCTTTTTGAAGATTTTCAAGAAACTTTTTTCCGAAAAAGTTCCTTGAATCAGGGTTTGGGGTGAAACCCCAACAAAACATCGTCCTGTGATTTACTTGTTGTTATAGTATATGATATGATCAAACCGAGGCGCGACTTCGAAACCGGTTTTGTATTCGTCCAGTCCGGAGAGTTCGTTTCCGTCGGTGTCGTAAAACGCGAGGACGCCTTTTGACCAAGCATTCCTTTCTGTGACCGTAAGGACTGTTTTTCCCTCGATCTCAGCCGAATAGATCATTCCCTCGACTGACAAAACTTCTTCAAGCGTTCCGACGCGGTACGCCGTGGTTATGTACTTTTCGTCGGATTCTACCGTTCTGCACAGCAGGTCGGTCCCCTTGGGAATGACGCACGAGGCGAACGGTCCATCCAGTATGAACTCCTGCTTTTCTATATCGTACAGCCGCGTATTGTGGTCAGGCGTTCTGAAATTCGGGGTAACAGTCAGGTACCGCGGGAAATCCTCGCTTGAATATTCGATGAAATCAATGTGGCATCCGTCGGGTGAGATCGGAATATCGCATACCTTTTCGCCGTTCAGATAATCATAAATGAAAACCGTTCCGTCAATTATGGGTGCGTATCGCTCGTTCATACTGCCCACACTCGCTTCATACGAATTGCATTCCAGTATCGAAAAATAGTTACTGCCGCTGCCCAACGAGTATGATGAGGCCATGTTATAGCCGTATTGACCTGAATGCCAGAAATAAATGCGTTTGACGGGATCATGCGCACGCTCGCGTACAAGGAGATAAACGTCACGCGGCAAATCCCTATACTTCTGCATTTCAAAATAGCTGCTGATATTCTTCCACACCTCGTCATAAGCGGAGTCGGTTATGTCGAACGGAAGCGTGCCGTTCTCGTACATTTCGCCGATTTCGTTGATCGTGTACAGCTTGCCGTCATTATAGAACGCATATTCGGATTTGAGAAGCTGCATCGACTCTTCGAGCGTGTCCGCCATAAGTCCGTCGTAGATGATCTCTGGAACTTTATCGCTGTTATCGTAGTCGGTACGAAGCGAATCAAAAGCGGCAAAATATCTCTCGAAGTCCTTCCGCGTCAGATCCATTTCCCGAGCGAGATACCACAGCAATGCAGGACGGTCGTGTTCCGACTCTTCCTCGATTTTTGTATAATTTTCCATGTACTCTGATGCTTTTACGGGAAATGTGTCCGGAACATAGACAAGTCTGTCCACATAGCGGTTGTAAAGCTCACCTGGGTCGTCCCACCGCAACATGGAACGGATCAGTTTTTTTGATTCTTCCGGCAAATCTGTCGATTCTCCCGGCACGTTCGTGTCTTCTTTTTCATACGAATAAATGTTAAATCTCACCGTCGAGTCTGTATAGTTTTCTTTGTCCTCAGACAGCACGCGCCCTGTTACCGTCAGCACATAGTCTTTCTCTAAGGAAAAAACGATATTGTCGACGGAGTCTAAATACTGATAGACGAGGGAGGTAATATCTCTCGTCCCGCCGTACTTGTAGACGACAAAAATATCGTCTGTCACTCCGTCCGGCGTTCCCGAAAAATACCCACGGATGACATAACAGCGATCGTTTTCGATCGTCTCCACCTCGGTGTATAAAGGTCTTGAACGCAGTTCCTCAAGCAACAGTGCGGCTTTTTTTGCCCTTTCTTCCTCCGGATTTTCCGCGTCGTTCGTTTCGGTTAAGTCCGTGTCGGGTGCTGGGGTATCGTCTTTTCTGCACGCGGCAAGAGAAAACAGCATGACAGCCGCGAGAATGAGCGCAAGTATCTTTTTCATTATTGCCTCCTGTTTGTATCATGGCTTTGTAATGGCTTCTTTTATATAGACAATTTTTTTGCGAAAAAGTTTCGACTTTTTGGGAAAAAACTATTTTTCTCCACATTGTACAAATTACAGACGGCTGTTTTTGTTTATTCTGACGGTGTGGGCTAAATTTTTATCTTTTTATAATACTCCAACGACGAGAAGCCGTGTTCCATGTGGTTGAGAAGATACCTTTCGCAGACGAGCGAAAAGAGCGGAAGCTCGGTTTTGTCTATTGTGAACGATATGAACTTCTTCGTGGGTGCACTCTCGATGTATCTCATCGCGGCAAGCACCGCAGGCGACAGTCTTATCATGATTTTCTGCGATGCGTCGTCGCGGATTAAGTCAGGATCGTTCTCGATCTCGCCCCTGCACTTTTTGCAAAGCACGCGCCCGTTCATTACGTCGATCACCGCGTCTCCCTCAAGCTCACAGCCGCACCGTCCGCAAACCGAAAGATCCGGCATGAAGCCCTCAATGACAGCCGCGCGGAACTCAAACGCCGCTTTTATCAGATCCAGAGGCAGATCACGGTTCGAGAGCGCGTACAGTGTGTTCAGCGCGAGTGAGAGAAGCTCGTTGTCTTCAGCTTCCTCCTGCCCGAAATCGCACACCACGTCGGTTATATAATTCGCCAGCGCGAGCTTTTCTATATCGTAGCGGATATTCATAAAATTCTCAATATAATAAGCGTCGCGGATGTAGTAGAAGTTCCCTTTTTTGCGAAGCTCGAACGTGCTGTACGAAAAAAGCTGAACGCTCGCGGCGTATTTGTTTTTGAGGCTCGACACGCCCTTGCCGCTGACCGTTATCCGCCCGAGCTTGTCCGTAAAAACGGTGATGACCTTGTCAGCCTCTCCCGTTTGCGTCTCGCGGACGACCAGCCCCGTAACTTCAATGTCTTCCGTCATACCCGTTCGTTCTCCGTTGTTTATTGTACGAAATTAAACCATATTTTTACTGAAAATCTTCGGGCTTGAAGCCGAAATTGTTGAGAGAAAGTGCGTCATCGCGCCACTTTTCCTTGACCTTGACCCACAGATTGAGGTACACCTTCATCCCGAAGAACGCCTCCATATCCTCTCTGGCGTATGTTGCGATCTTCTTGAGCGTTTCGCCGTTTTTGCCGACTATAATGCCCTTATGCGAGTTCTTTTCGCAGTATATCTCCGCGCGGATACGAATTATGCGCTCGTCTTCGGTGAAGTCTTCGATGATGACAGCCGTACCGTGCGGTATCTCGTCAAAGAGCGAACGAAGCAGCTTTTCGCGGATGATCTCCGACGCGATCTGTCTTTCCGGCTGGTCGGTGAGGCTGTCTTCGTCGAACATCCACTCGCTCTCATAAAGGAACGGCTTCACTTCTTCGAGGACTTCTTCAACGTTCTTTCCGGTTTCGGCGCACGTCGGGACGACCGCATCAAAATCGTGCAGTGCGGCGTATTCGGCTATCGTTTCGGCGAGCTTTTCGCGGTTGATGAGGTCGATCTTGTTGAGCACGAGCACCGACGGAAGCTCCGCTTTCTTAATCTGCCCGATGAGGTTTTTCTCGATCTCGCCTGCCGGATGTCCCGCGTCAGCTATGAGAATGACCGCGTCAGCCGAGCCGACCGACGAGCGGACTGTCTTCATCATATATTCGCCGAGCTTGTTTTTTGCGTGGTGTACGCCGGGCGTATCAATGAAGACGAACTGGTCTTCTCCCTCTGTGAGTATGCCTGCTATGCGCGTGCGCGTGGTCTGCGGCTTGTTCGAGACTATCGCCACTTTTTCGCCGAGCAGGTGATTCATCAGTGTGCTTTTGCCGACGTTCGGCCGCCCTACTATTGCTATAAATGCTGTTCTTGTCATAGTTTTTATTTCCTTTGTTTTGTTTTTGTCCGATGTATTACAATCCCTCAGTCAGTCTCCGACTGACAGCTCCCTTTACACAAGAGAACCTCGCCGGGAGAGAACAATTTGTTGATAGCCGTGAGATTTGCACAATCGGAATGTCTTTTTTCAAAACTGCCGTTATTATTTGCCTCCCTTGTGCAAAGGGAGGTGGCATGAAGTGCCGGAGGGATTGTTGTTTTCGATCGGGTAGACAATCCCTCAGTCAGTCTCCGACTGACAGCTCCCTTTACACAAGGGAGCCGACCGGAGATGCAAATTTACCAAACACGTTATCTCTCTAACCCTATATGCGCCATTATCACGCGCTGATGTTCGCGCATTTCGTTCTCTTCTTCCTCGGAATTGACGTGGTCGTAGCCGAGCAGGTGAAGCATCGAGTGCGCCGTGAGGAAAGCCACTTCGCGCTCGTAGCTGTGACCGTACTCCTCCGCCTGCACCGCCGCTTTCTCAAGAGACAGCACAATGTCGCCAAGCTCAACCACACCTTCTTCATCGGGGGTGTCGCCGTTTTTCCAGTCGTACATCGGGAACGACAGCACGTCGGTCGGCACGTTTATCTGACGGAATTCGAGGTTCTTCTCACGAATGCCCTCGTTGTCGGTGAACGTCACGGAAACCGAAACGTCGCGGTCGTATTTCTCGCATTCGAGCGTGCCGCGTATCGCCTTTTTCACGAGCCGACGGAGCCTTAGCCCTGCTTTCTGCTTGTCCTGCTCGTTTGCCCAATAAATCTTTATCATTTGTCATCTCTCCTTGCCGGACGGAACTTCTTGTGTTCGCGTTCGTTTTCTTTGATTTTGCGCTCGCGTTCGTATTTGTCGTATGCAACGATTATCCGCTGAACAAGCCTGTGACGCACAACGTCGCGCTCGTTGAATTCGTTCACGCCGATGTCGTCGATGTTCGAGAGTATCTGCACAGCGATCGACAGTCCGCTTTTCGTACCGCGCGGAAGGTCGGTCTGCGTGAGGTCGCCCGTGACTACCGCCTTTGAGCCGCCTCCGAGACGGGTCAGGAACATTTTCATCTGCTCCGGCGTTGTGTTCTGTGCTTCGTCGAGAATGATGAACGAGTCGTCGAGCGTGCGCCCTCTCATATACGCGAGAGGCGCTATCTCTATCGTCATTTTCTCAAGCATCCGCGCACACGATTCCGCGCCGAGCATTTCGTACAGCGCGTCGTACAGCGGACGCAGGTACGGGTCGATCTTCGATTGCAGATCCCCCGGCAGGAAACCGAGCCGTTCGCCTGCTTCAACTGCCGGACGGGTGAGGATTATCCGGCTGACTTCGTGCGCCCTCAGTGCCTTTACCGCCGCCGCCACCGCAAGATACGTCTTTCCTGTTCCGGCAGGACCTACGCCGAAAACGACGGTGTTTTTGCGGATCAGGTCGATATACTTCTTCTGACCGACGGTCTTCGCCTTGATCGGCTTGCCTTTCGCCGTGACGAAAAAGCAGTCGTCGTCAAAGTCCGCGAGCTCACCGACGCGCCCCTCTTTCACCATTCCGATAACGTAGTCGACGCTCTGATCCGTCGGCTCTTCTCCGAACGATACTATCCGTTTCAGATAATCGAGTGCGTCCGCCGCCATTGATACGGCGTCACCGTCGCCGGAGATGAGGATCGTGTCGCCGTCGTCGGACTGATTCTGCGTGTTCGAGATACGCACGCCGAACTCTTCTTCGATCCGACGCACGTTCTTGTCAAAGTTCCCGAAGAGCCGCGCCGTCACGTCGGACGAGCTTGTTTTTATTTTTCTTTCAGCCATTTTTACTCCTGTGTTTTTTATGTCTGCGATATTCTATTTTACTGCGTTGAATTCTACCGTCTGCCCGATGTCCTCGTCGAACGTCACCTCACCGCGCACTGAATACACACCGTCTTCGTATTGTGCCGTGAGTTGCTTTTCGGTCATCGTGCCTTTTTGTGAGAGAGCTTTGAGTTTTGCCGAGACCTCTGACAGAACTTCCGCCGTCACTTCATCGGCAGACGCCGTGACTTCCCTCATTTCGTATTCTTTCCACGTCACCGTCGTCACCCATACGGGCAGTTTCAGCCTGCCTCCGAGAGAGAGCTGTTTCACCGTCTCTATTTTATCACAAGACGGCACCTCTTTTCCACCGTTTACGAAAAGATTTACCGATTTTTTGAAAATTTTCACTGATTTTTCGGTCTTTTCATGTCCCGTGAAGCATTTTTCCGTCCGTTTCACCGACGACGACACGTTTATCGGCTCGACGACAGAGCAAATGACTTCTCCCTCGGCGTACTCGTACCGCACGGCGTTCTCTTCCCTCATACGCATGACTCCCGAAATAAGCACCTGTCCCGGTTCCACCGTCTCACCCGGTTTTACGGTCGCTTCTCCCTCAGTCACGTTCACCTGTCTGACTATCCCCTCGCGCGTCGCCACAACGTTCGCGTAAACCTGTTCGGCGTGCTTTTCCCGCTCGTCGTGCCATTCCTCAATGACCTGCACATCGGCGACAGTCCCGTCCATATAGACCGACAGCCACGCAATATCGTGCTGTGACGCGGCGTACTCTGCGTGGAGCTTGTTGAAGTTGACCGACGGATAAAAAATCCCCACACCGAAGCCAAGCGAGTCGAGCCGCTCGATTATCTCGCTGTCGGGCGTTTTCGTGTTGCCGGAAATGCGTATGTCCCACACGGTCTTTTCGGTGTAGAGCGACCACACGAGCGCAAGAACAAGCCCGACGGGTATCATCGGGCGGTGCTTTATATAGTCGAGGACGACGAAAAGCCCGTGCGGCGGCGAAAAGCGGACGTGCATATCGCGCGAGGAAGAAAGGTGCATAAAATCACGTGTGTCCCTCTCGGTCATCGTAATGCGGATGCCGCCGTCTTTCGTCCGTCTTTCCCCTGTGAACGTCAGCCCTGCGCGGTAGATGAGGTCAAACGCGGCGCACGCTTCGTCCTTCGGCACGGTGACAATGCGGTGTCCCGTTATGAATCTGCGGATTCGTCTGAGCAAGGCGTCCCTCCCGAAAAATCAATGCTCCGGATATTTCCGCGGACCGTCAGCCGTCCCTCGCGGAAATCCGACAGCGTGAGATATTCTCCGTCGACGCGCACGTCAGTCTTTCCTGCCGACAGAACGACGAGCGTCTCTCCGTATTCAAGTATGCCGTCGCAGCCGTCGATCTCCGCTTCGTGCAGTCCGCGCACCGTAAAAACCGGTATCCGCGCGACTGCATCCACCGGAAATTCGACAGCGTCCGCGACTTCTTCGTAAAGAGTGCGCCGCCTGTTCTCGGATTTGTGCAAAACTCCCACCTCCGCCGCATAATGATTAAGTAAATCAATGAATATTATGCCGAATTATCCGCGCTGATTCTCAAAGGAGGAAGATTTTGATAAAAAGAAAGTTCGCGTATTCGCTCGCGTCGGTCACTGTGTGTGCGCTTCTCGCCTTGACTCTGTATTCAGCCGACGTTTCGCGCGCCGCCGCACTTGACGCACTGAAGTTTGCCGCCGTGTCTGTCGTTCCCGTGCTGTTTCCGTTCGCCGTTCTGGCAAGATGCCTGTCGGCTGTGGGCTTTCCGAAGATCGTTTATAAGCTCTTCCCCGTACACAAACCGCTCGGGCTGCCCGACTGTGCCGCACCTGCCCTGCTATGCGGACTTGTCGGCGGTTTTCCCGTCGGTGCGATGCTGTCGGCAGACCTGTACGAACGCGGCTTGCTGACAAAAGGCGAAGCGGCACGGCTCACCGCTGTTTCGTCGTCGGTCAGTCCGGCGTTTCTCATCGGAGTTGCAGGACCGCTGTTCGGCTCACGCGCGTTCGGCATACGGCTGTGGCTCGTCGGGACAGCAGTCTCGCTCTTGTGCGGTGTTCTGCTCCGCTTTGCGCCGGACGACGGCACGAAACTGTCGCAGACGTGCGAGGTGGACGAAAAACGTCCTGCCGTAGTCTTCTGCGATGCTGTCACGTCCTCCGCGACGGCGTGCGTGGCGGTGGTGGGATATATAGTTTTCTTCCGCACGGTGACGGCGTCGGTCGGCGCGCTGTTTCTGCAAATATACGGATTTCTCGCGCTCGTGACGGAGTTTTCGGGAGGAGTGAAGTACGCGGCGGAAACAGGATCGCGTGCGGCGTGTGCGTTTGCGGTGGGATTCGGCGGCATATCGGCACTGATGCAGGTGGAAAACCACATCGGCAAACACAACATCCCCGTATGGCAAACAGTGGCGGTAAAGCTGGTTTCGGCGGCAATAATGGGAGGAGCGTTGAGGTAAGAGAGAGACAAGTTGCAAGTGGCAAATTGAAGAAATGATTTGCAGTTACTTTGCAACAAAGGGGAGTCCAGAGGGGGAATTGGACGAAGTCCCTTCCCCCTCTGGTCGTGTGGATTCATAAGGAGTCCGCGAAAGGACTCCTTATGGACCGTCCGTCAGGACAAAAAAACAAATCGAAAACGTCGCAGACGTTTTCTTCCTTACAACAATCCTTCCGTCACGGCAAGCCGTGCCACCTCCCTTTACACAAGGGAGGCTTTTTGAGGCGTTCGTGCGGTTTGTTGCTGTGAGATTTGTGCAAGTCCGCGGCAAGAGACCGATGGTCTCCCTACGGTTAAAAGGTGGAGTTCGTGCAAATCCACGGCGGGAGCAACGCGTATACATACGCACCGCCCTACGGTGGTCAATATAGTATCGTGCGAAGCCGTGAGGTTTGCCGAGATCGGCGGGACGTCGTTGGCGCCGTCCCCCTATCGAAAATCTGTGGGGTTTCGTGCGTAGCCGTGAGGTTTTTCTCTTCCGCTATTGCTTTTTCATACTTCTTATTGTATAATAAGGTGTACTAATCTGTAATACTGTATCGTCGGGAGAATCATCGTGAAAAAGGACGGAATCGAAAAATACTGCAAATTCTGTGAGAACGCTCGCTCACTTTCTGACTCAGACACCATGCTGTGTGACAAATACGGCGTAGTATCGTCCTCGCACAAGTGCCGCCGCTTCTCCTACGACCCGATGAAACGCGAGCCGAAACGGCTCAGAGAAGCTCCGGAGTTTGAGTTTGTACCACTCACGCCGGACGAAAAAGAATCAGAATAATTTATTTTGGAGGATATACCCTTGATAATCGCACTTGAAGAAGCAAAATACAATCTCGAAAACTTCCGCGCCGACATAGCCGAGCTGAAAAGCTCTCTCCGTATCGACGAGTTCCGCGAAAAGGTCGCCGATCTTGAAAAAACAACGGCTGAGCCGGAATTCTGGAACGACCAGGAAAACTCCGGCAAGGTGCTGAAAGAGATCAAGCGCATGAAAGACAAGATCTCGAACTACGAGGCGCTTGAACAGAAACTCGAAGACACGATCACCCTCGCCGAGCTTGCAATCGAAGAAAACGACGAGTCGCTCGTCCCCGAGGTCGAGAGCGAAATGAAAGCCATTATGGCAGAAGAAGAAAAGCAGAGGATCGAAGTCCTCCTCTCCGGCGAATATGACCAGAACAACGCCATTCTTTCGTTCCACCCGGGCGCAGGCGGCACGGAAGCGCAGGACTGGGCGCAGATGCTCTACCGTATGTACACGCGCTGGGGTGAGAGAAACGGTTACAACGTAAAACTCATCGACTGGCTCGACGGCGACGCGGCAGGCATCAAATCCGCAACCATTATGATCGAGGGCGAGAACGCTTACGGCTACCTCAAAGGCGAAAACGGCGTTCACCGCCTCGTCAGAGTTTCTCCGTTCGACGCATCCGGCAGGCGGCAGACATCGTTCGCATCCGTTGAAGTAATGCCCGAATTCACCGACGACGGCTCTATCGAGATCAAGGACGAAGACCTCGAAATAACGACGCACAAGTCCTCGGGTGCCGGCGGTCAGCACATCAACAAAACCGAGTCGGCTATCCGTATCGTACACATCCCGACGGGGATCGTCGTAGGATGCCAGACAGAGCGCAGCCAGCTCCAGAACAAGGAAACAGCGCTCAAGATGCTGAAATCAAAGCTCATGGAGATCAAAGCGAGAGAAAAGCTCGACAAGATCGAAGACATCCAGGGCGTTAAGACGAACATCGAATGGGGCGCACAGATACGCTCTTACGTTTTCATGCCGTACACGCTTGCAAAGGACACGCGCACGCAGTACGAAGACGGCAACATTCAGGCGGTAATGGACGGCGAGATCGACGGATTCATCAGCGCTTACCTCAAGATGAACGCCGCACAGCAGGGCAAATAAGCCGAACAAAATGAAAAAAGAAGAATCTCGCACCGTCCCCGGCACAGTCTTCGAGGGAATGACCTCGATAAGCGCAATAATCGCCGGAAACGCGGACGGAGTGAACGACAGGCAAATCTTCCGCGTACTCGTCGACGAAGAGCGGCGCGGCGCTCGTTCAAAGGAGCTTTCGTGGCTCTCGCACCGCGCGGACGAGACCGGATTTACGATAGAATACGTGAAATCCGACAAAATAGACGCACTGACTACCGGCAACACGCACGGCGGTATCGTCGCCGAATGCTCGGAACGCACCGTGCCGACACTCACGGCGGAAATGATAAAGCCCGACGGTTTTTACGTTATGCTTGAGGGAATAGAAGACCCGTACAATTTCGGCTACGCGATCCGTTCACTGTATGCGTGCGGCGCAGACGGGATAGTGCTTTCTCCGCGGAACTGGATGAGCGCAGGCGGTGTGGTTTGCCGCTCGTCGGCAGGCGCGTCGGAAAAGTTGCCCGTATCGGTGAGCGAACCGACCGAAGCGGCCGAAATATTCCGCAGTCTCGGCTACAGAGTGATCTGCGCTGGCATAAGAAATTCGCACTCGTCCTTTGAAGCGGACATGAAAAAACCGCTTCTCCTGATCGTCGGCGGCGAAAAACGAGGCATCTCGGCGGCTTTGCTCGACGCGGCAGACGAGATCGTGCGGATAGACTACGGACGCGAGTTTTCGGGTTCTCTCTCGGCGGCATCCGCGGCAACGGTACTCGGATATGAAGTATTGAGACAGAACAGGTCTGTCTCAAAGTGAAGTATTTCACTTCGTGAAAAGTGAAGTATTCGCCGGAGCGAAAGAGAAGTTCGCCTTCGGCGAGTGAAATATCGCTGTGCGATGTGAAATTGTCACTTCGTGACAGTTATTGAAAGTTTTTTATGTTTTTCTATTCAATCAGGAGGGATTTGAATGAAAAAAACACTAAAGAACGTAGTAATTACTGCGTTATCTGTATGTATGCTCTTAGGCTTATGCTCATGTCGTTTAGAGGAAAGCTACAAAGAGTTTTTTATCAAAAATATAACTGATAATCTAAACGATGATTATTTTACATCGGAGAATTTTTCTTTTGCAAGGCTTCAGGATGTTGCAATTATCCCCCAAGTCAAGGAAATAAATCACGGAGTATATATTTTATACATCTCAGTTTATTCCGAAAGCGGAAATGAAACAGTCCGAATAAATAAGGCGGTTTTGAAAGAAAAAGAATCCGTTTTGTTTACCAATGAAATAGATAAGGTAATCGAATTTAAGGAAAATGAAAAAACCATATATGAGGGATTGATTGACGGAGGAACATTTACAGCGGACTCTTTGGAAGTGGCGGACGGTAAAGAGTATGATCTTGTGATTGAAGCAGAGGTTGAAAAAAACGGTGTAATTATTTCAGAAAGTATAACCTATGAAATTATTATCAAAGGCTACAAATCATTTGTTTGGCCAACATAAGATAATTGCTCGATATTTTTTCTTCCTTAACTTTTGCCGAAGGCAAAAACTTCACTGTGACGAAGTCACAACATCACGTTGCGAAGCAACTCTTCACTCGCCGAAGGCGAACATCACTTTCACAAAGTGAAAAACCGTTCCTCCCTGTGGGACGCTGAACAAAAATCAAAATCTATACATAAAAGGAGAAACTTACTATGGGACTTATCAAAGCAGGACTCGGAGTCCTCGGCGGCGTACTTGCCGATCAGTGGAAAGAGTATTTTTATTGTGAAGCCATCGACAAGGACGTCCTTGTCACAAAAGGCAAAAAGAAAGTAAACGGTCGTTCCTCCAACACAAAGGGCGACGAAAACGTTATCTCGAACGGTTCTGTCATCGCCGTAGCCGACGGTCAGTGCATGATCATCGTCGAAAACGGCAAGGTCGCAGAGCTTTGTGCGGAACCAGGTGAATTCAAATACGACACAGACCTCGAACCCTCGATCTTCGCAGGCAACCTCGGCGAAAGCATCCTTGCAACGTTCAAGGAACTCGGCAAGAGATTCACGTTCGGCGGTATTGCCGCAAAGGATCAGAGAGTATACTACTTCAATACAAAGGAAATAATCGACAACAAGTTCGGCACGGCGAATCCCGTTCCGTTCCGCGTTGTTGACTCGCGCATCGGCTTTGACGTAGACGTGTCTATCCGTTGCAACGGCGTTTATTCCTACAAGATCGCAGACCCGATCCTGTTCTACACCAACGTATGCGGCAACGTATCGGGCGAATACAGACGCGACGAGATCGACGCACAGCTCAAAACGGAGTTCATCTCCGCGCTTCAGCCGGCGTTCGGCAGACTGTCCGATCTTGAGCTGAGACCGAATCAGATCGTCACTCACAACTCCGAGCTTGAAGACGCAATGAACGCCGCTCTCACGTCAAAGTGGGGCGAGCTTCGCGGTATCAGAGTAGTGTCCGTCGCTATCGGCTCGCTCACGCTTCCCGAAGAGGATCAGGAGCTTCTGAAGCAGGCACAGAAGAACGCAATGTTCAAGGATCCCACAATGGCGGCGGCTACAATGGTCGGCGCACAGGCAGACGCCATGAAGGACGCGGCAAACAACGCTGGCGGCGCGGCTGTAGGATTCATGGGAATGAACATGGCTATGGGAGCAGGCGGGGTAAACGCACAGAATCTCTACGCCATGGGACAGCAGGCGGCGGCACAGGCACCCAAAGCCGATGAATGGAAATGCTCCTGCGGCACAGTCGCTACAGGCAAGTTCTGCCCGGAATGCGGCGCAAAAAAGCCCGAAAACGGCTGGAAATGCTCCTGCGGCAACATCAACAAGGGCAAATTCTGTTCCGAATGCGGCGCAAAGAAACCCGCAGGCGAAAAGCTCTACAAGTGCGACAAATGCGGCTGGGAACCGGAAGACCCGTCGAATCCGCCGAAATTCTGTCCCGAATGCGGCGACAGATTCGACGACAGCGACGTTCAGTAAATGAAGACAATTATTCGAATACTTTCGCTCGTTCTCGCGCTCGTGGTCACGTCGTTCTCGCTCGTCGGTTGTCTTCTTCCCACGGAAGAAGAACGTTATGCCGAAGACAGGAACATCCGTTACATCGGCTACACCTGCGCGGCTCCGACTGACGCGGATTCGTTCGCGTTCACCATTAAGGAAGCGGAAGACGGCACGGTCGAGTTCACCGCGTGGTGCACAACCGATGGCGGCGAGAAGATCGTCCTTACGGGCGTCACGGTCGACAACAGCGAGCTTGACGTCGTCCGCGAAATTGCGGAAAAGCACTATCTCAGCGATTTTTTGATGGCTGACGATTCTCCTGCCGTGACCGAACGCGACATTTCGCCCGACGAGACGCTCTACACGCTTCTCGTAATGTGGAAAAACGGCGACGCTCATCAGACGAACTCCGCTTTTCTTGCGGCAGACGATCTGCGCGCATTCTTCTTCGGCCTTGCCGAAAGAACGTCGAAAGAAAAATAAAGTATTATGCCTAACATAAAATTGACTCATCCGAGAAGCGGCGCGACTGTCTCCATTGCTTCGCGGCGGCAGGCGATATTCCGCGACTTTGTCGGGAATGCGCCGGCTGATCTGATCCCGAACTGGATGAAAGTCGACAAGCGCAAGAACCGCGAAGACTTATCCGTCCCGAAGCCCGTGCGTTTTGCGTGGGATTCGAGCAAAACGGTACTGTTCGAGCTGTCGGAGACGAAGGATTTCTCCGCCGTCGTTGTTTCGCGCGAATGTGTTTCCCCGACGGAGGTATACAACCTCAAGACCGGCACCCGTTATTATTGGCGCGTGAACGGCGGCAGGTCGCGGTCGTTTTGCACAGCCGACACGTTCGTGAGAATGATACGCGCCGACGGTGCATCGAACATCCGTGACGTCGGATCTCTTAAAACAGCGGACGGGCGGCGACTGAAGCAGGGACTTCTCTACCGCGGCACGGAAATGGACGTACACCACGAAATCACTCCCGACGGTGTAGCGGCATTGCTCGCTCTCGGCATAAAAACTGACCTTGACGTACGCGGAGATGCGCCCGAGGGATGCGTCACGTCCCCTCTCGGTGACACGGTACGGTATGTCAATGTGCCATGCCTGCAATACCACACGTTCCTTGAAGCAAAGAACTGCCGTCCGCTGCTCGAATTTTTAGCAGACGAGGAGAATTATCCCATATACGTCCACTGCTGGGCAGGCGCTGACAGAACAGGCACGCTGATGTACGTTCTTGAGACGATACTCGGCGTAAGCGAAGAAGACCGTCTCGCCGAATACGAAATAACCTCGCTCTCTGTCTGGGGAGACAGACGCCGTTCCAAAGTCGGCTGGGGGTGGGGCTTATTCATGGAAGTGCTTTCGGAATTTGACGGAAAGACGAACGACGAGCGTGTGTTTGCTTTCCTCCGCGACTGCGGTGTGACAGAAGAACTTATGGATAAATTAAGACAAATTTTCATCGGAAACGGTGATAAATAAAAAGGAGACTACAAAAATGAGATTCGGACTTTGCGGTCCCGTAAAGCAGCTTTTGAAGCTGAAACCCGGGACAGTTGATTATGCGGAACTCGCGCTTTTCGACGTACAGCCGCTCACCGAAAGCGAGCTGAAAGAAGCAGAAAAGATCCTCGCAGACTGCGGACTGAAAGCCGAGACAACGAACGGTTTCTTCCCCGGCGAGCTTCGTCTCTGCGGCAAGGACTACAGACGCGAAAAGGTCGACGAATATACGAAGATCGCATTCGAGAAAGCAAAACGGCTCGGAGTTGAGCTGTCCGTTCTCGGAAGCGGCACGGCAAGAAGATTTGAAGAGGGCGACGACATAGCGTCCTGTACCGCACAGCTCGACGAAATGTTCTGGACTGTCGGCGAAAGAGCGAAAGAATACGGCATCACCGTCGCTATCGAGCCGCTGAACAGAGGTGAAGTCAACAACCTCAATTCCGTCGCAGAGGCGGCAGAAACAGTTCGCCGCGTGGGACATCCGTACATCACGGTAATGGCTGACTTCTTCCATGTAGCAAAGGAGAACGAGCCGTTCTCGATAGTCGAAAAAGAGAAAGCTATCCTCACGCACCTGCACATTTCCCGTCCCGAGACGAGAACAGCACCGCTTCCGGACGACGGATACGATTATTCCGTTATCAAAAAAGCGCTCGACGCGGCAGGCTACAACGGACGCATGAGCGTTGAGGGCAGATTCGACGGCGACTTCACCGAAACCGCGACGAAGTGCTACGCATATCTCAGAGAAGTTTTCGGCGACTGACTTAATACATAATCTTTTCACATAAAGAAAGGCAACATCATGGCAAAATTCAAACACGTATTCATTATCGGTATCGACGGCGCAGGTCACGGCTTCAAATATGCCGACACGCCCCGTATGGATGAGATCTTCGCTCACGGAGCGACGACTTACGACTGCCTCACCGCTATCCCGACGATCAGCGCGGAATGCTGGGGCTCTCTCCTCATCGGCGTAACTCCCGAAGTACACGAGCTGACGAACGACATCGTAGGCACAAACGGATATTACAACAGCGCGGCACGGAATGACAAGCTCAATCCCTCGAAATTTGTCCGCCGTCCGAAAGAAGCGGAGCTTCCGACGATATTCAAGCTCGTCCGCAACGTTATGCCCGACGCAAAGCTGTCCGCGTTCTCGAACTGGACTCCTATCAACGACGGTATCATCGAGCAGGACATCGACGTACACTTCGACTGCGGCGGCGACCAGGCGCTCACAGACAAGATCTGCGCTGAGATCAAGGCGGAAAAGCCGACGCTCTTCTTCGTGCAGTACGACAGCGTTGACGGCGTAGGTCACTCCACAGGCTACAACAACGACATTTACTACGCAAAGCTCCACGAGATCGACGGCTATATGGGACAGATCTACGACGCTATCGTTGAAGCAGGCATCGCCGACGAGTCGCTGTTCATCGTAACGGCTGACCACGGCGGGATCGACCACTTCCACGGCGGTACATCCGATGAAGAAAAGTACGTCTTCTTCGGTGCTGCCGGCAATGGCGTGAACGAAATGGAAATAAAAGATATGCTCATCCGCAACATTCCTGCTATCACCTGCGAAGCTCTCGGCGTACCCGGCAACCCGACATGGGATTCTAAGGTACCGGAAGGATTCTTCAAGAAGTAAGAAGAAAGAAGAAAAATAACTCCCTCGGTCGCGTGTATTACACGATTGATCGAGGGAGTTTTTTGTGTTGCTGGGTGTTTTCGACAAGTGACTTTCGGAATCTTTCTACAAAAAATCTATACTATTGTGCGAAAGATCAACTTTTATTTTTCATTTTTGTGACGGTCAACTTCGCTGCCGATCTTGTTACCGCCGAGAAGTCCGATGATCCCACCAACTATCGCACATGGTATCGTGCCGACAATTGCACCTACCGGTCCGCCTACGGCAATTCCGATTCCGCTACCTATCTTTGCTCCTGCTGCCGCGCCTGCCAATGCACCTGCACCGCTTCCTATTGCTTCACCATTTCTTTTCATTTTTATTCCTCCTTGTTTTTTAGTCCACCATTAGTATACTATAGTATTTTTATTTTGTCAAGTGTTAATTATATAATAGTATCGTAATAATTGACAAAAACAGAGGTTTGAACAGATGAATTTACTTAATGAAAACATCAGAGAACTTCGTATGGCGAACGGGATAAGTCAGGTTGAGCTTGCAAAAACGCTGAATGTATCAAAACAGTGTGTGTCGAATTGGGAAAACGATAATGTCCTCCCGTCGATTGATATGCTCGTGAAAATCGCGGACTATTTCGTCGTGTCGACGGATTTTCTCCTCGGACGCGCCCTCGACAACACGGTCGATATTTCAAATCTCACACCGGAGCAGGCGGCGCACATACGTCTGATAATTAAAGACCTCCTTGCCGCAAACGGATAACAATAATCCGTTGTCACTCGGCTATTCAGTGAAAAAAGTCCCCCGACCAGTGTAGTTTCACATTGATCGGAGGACTTTTTCCTTTATATCATCTTCACAACAACCATAAACCCGATAAGCAGGGCGAGGAATCCGAAATTGAACGCGGAGAACTCGGCAATGTATCTGCCTGCCTTGCCCGGATTGTGCTTCACATATTCGCGGAACGTAATGAGGCTTGCGAGCGATGCGATAAGCGTGCCGACGCCTCCGATATTCACACCGACGAGCAGATCGCGGTAGTTGTCGGTGAACTGCGAGAGCAGGATCGCGGACGGCACGTTCGATATGCACTGGCACGAGAGAGTTGAGAACAGAAGCGTGCTCTTCGACATCAGAGACGAGAAGAAATCGCGTACAGCGTCGATTCGAGCCATATTTCCGGCGAAAATGAAGAAGAACACAAAAGTGAACAGGAGAGGATAATCCACCGATTTAAGCGCCTTTACATCCGTCAGGATAAGCACTGCCGGAATCACGATAAGCCCGATCCAGTACGGAATCCCGCGGAATACTATCGCTATCGCAAGCGCGAACAGAGCGAGATACAAAACCGTTCTCTTCGGCTCAAGCGTGATCTTCTCCCCCGAAACCGTCATCGGCTCTGCTTTTACGAACACGAGACAGCACACGGTGATCAGCGCGACTGCAAACACAAACGGCGGCGCCATGATCGCCATAAATTCCCCGTTCGGGATAGAAAATTTCGTGTACAAATAAAGATTCTGCGGATTGCCGAAAGGTGTGAGCATTCCGCCGAGGTTTGCGGCGATGTTCTGCATAATGAACGTGAACGCCATGTACTTTTCCTTGTGCGTCTCAGTCAACACGATATATCCGAGCGGCAGGAACGTGAGAAGCGCCATATCGTTCGCTATGAGCATCGAACCGATGAACGTGATATAGACGAGTCCGAGAACGCACATCCGCGCGTTTTTGAACAGCTCGACTATCTTATGCGCGAGCATATAGAAAAAGTTGATATTCTTGAGCGCGCACACCACTGCGAGGACGCAGAAAAGGCAGGTGAGCGTCTTCAAGTCAAAGTAGCCGAGGTAATCGCTGTCAGGCTTGACGACAGTCGACGTTACCACCGCCGCGACGAACGCTATAACGGTTACGGTGTTTTTCTTTATGAAATTTATTATACTCTGCCACACCCGAGCGAGCGGATTCAGCCCGATCAGATGATGGCGGAGCGGTTGAACGTGCTGCATTGATGTTCTCTTTTCACATTATTATTCCGGCATAAATGCCCGACAATGTGATAGTATATAGTTTCAAGCGACGTTTGTCAATGTTGATATTGTACGAATCGCACAAAGTACAGACCGAAGTTATGGGCAGAATAACAACAAGACAGCACCCTGAATGAGTGCTGTCTTTGTTTTACTTGCCGTACCTCTCCACTGCCTTTGCAATAATTCTATCGGCTATCTCTCGGTTTGCCTCTGCCGAATAATGCACGCCGTCCGTCGGGAGGAATATCCCCCATGTCTCCGGCTCGTCCTTGTCGTAAAGTGAGAGCGAGAACGGGTGGAACGTCGTTATTTCCGGCGTTTCTTCGGCAAAGGAGCGGAACATACGGTTTATCTCCGGCGTTGTCGCGCGCATATTGTCGGTGTTCACGCCGTCAGTGCGCTTATAATTCTTCTCACCGAACTCGATCTCGTATAAAACCGTCGGCGGCATCTCACCGAGCGAGCGGCGGAACATATCGAACAGCTGCCTGTAAACCGGCTTTATCTGCGGAAGTACATGATCGGGCGTTCCGATGCCTGTATCGTTCTCTCCGCCTCTCCAATGGAGCGAGAAAATGTCGTACTCCTGCCCGCGTTCGTCAAAATACGGCTTTATGAGCGACAGTATCCGCTCTGTGTACGGGAAAAGCGATATCCTTACAGTGCCGAGCGGACCGGGTACGAGCTTTACGGGATATTCGGGATTCCACATATATTCACGGCTGACTCCCTGCGCGCCGACTGCGATCTGAACGATGTATAGATCGGGCAGGGACGGATCATTCTCCGCTTCCCTTTCCCAAACGGACGCAAGGCAGTTTGCGAGAGAATACGTGTCGTCCTGCGTCTCGGCGAGATTCATTCCGGCGGACAGATAGCCCGTAAACATGAGCCTTTCAAGATCAAGCCTTTGATTAAGCTCGCGCGACAGTCCGAAAACGTGTCCGAGCGGCGTTGTGATCTTGTCTTCCTCCGCCATGGGAAGTGCGTGACCGACGGCGTTCGACTGCCCGAGAAGAATAAAAACTGCTGCTTTGCGTTCTGACATAATAATACCTCGTTTGTTTTTTGATATTATAGCACATACGGCGCAAAAATGCAAAACAGCACCACTGTCCGTGATGCTGTTTTTTCTGTAATGACTTTCGCAAATATTTTTTTCATAGATTGCCCTCCTGTTTGTTCCCGAGAATTTTCTGTATGATTTTTTCCATTCCCCCGATCACCTATAATAGTCGTCTCCTAAAATTTCGGGCATATCAAACACACTGATCCACTCAGATAAAGCACCGACCGATAATTCCTCGCACTGCCTTACAAACTCTTCCTCAGAATCAAAAGGACCGTAAATACTGTCGTTTGAGCTGTCAACAATATAATACTTTGCTGTGCTGAAATCGTGATCCTCTATATTTTCAAAATCAATTTCGTTCGGATCTGTCCAACGAACTGCAATATACCGCTCATTGTTGCAAATAGCAGAGATATACGTCGGCAGGAATGATTGTGCGTTTGTACCGCGTGTATGGTAACACAACTCAATTGATTCACTGTTCACACGGTAAAGTGAATATCCGTTTGGTAAATCTGAATATTGCCAATCTCCTCTTGGATTCCACCGCAAAATGCTACAGCCACATAGACTGACAATCAGAAGACTAAATAATAATAGGGAAGTTATTCTTCGGAGAATTAAATTTTTGGGTGTAGGTAAGAAACCACTCATAATCTGTACCATATCCTTTCTCATGTAACTCATAAGCTATGTTATTCACCCATTTCCTTTTTCCGAGAATGTCGATAAACGCTACTGCTCTTCCACTTCACAGTCGTAACAACGCCATTCCACTATTACCCTTGAGCGTTCTGCGTATATTATGTAGCCTTCGTGCTGCCCGTTTGCGAGCCATTTGCCGCAGAGGTCATAATACTGTGTACTTTTTTCTTCATTTTCAAACTGCACGAACGGACGTATCCCGGCTCTCGTAAATTCTCCGTGAGTCACCTCAAATACTCCCTCGTATCTGATATATGATTGGTTCTTTACGTCTGATCTGTAGCTTTTCAGGTACAAACTGCCGCCGATAATAGCAGCTGTTCCGATCACGGCAACGCAAACACAGGCTATGCCGTCACCTTTTTTATGCCTTTTGAAACAGTCAACACCCAAAAACACAACGATGACTGCCACGATCCCCAGAATACACATCAACACCGTTAATTCGTTGATATAACGCAGTAACAGGCGATCATAATTGCTGTTCATCTGAAATCCCCCTGCGAAAATGATAATTCGGAAAGGCTCCCGAACGATAGCGATTTATTGTCAGTTCTGTTTACACCACTGAGCATACCGCTCTTCAAAGGTCTTGCCGCGGCTGATTACGATAATATTTCCGCCGTCATAGATCGTCAAGCCGCGAGAAGTGAGGTCCGCCTGTGTATCGTATGAAGCGTTATCTTCCAGAAATTCAAACAGCAGTCTGTCACCGTTTCTGAACTCGGATATTGCCTGCTCATCATACCAAACGTTATAGGATTCATCTCCGTCACATGACCATAAAGTCAAATCATTTTCATCGTACAATACGGTGAATTATTATAATTTTTCTGTTGTTCATACATTTTTCTCCTGAGTTGATCACCGGCTCGGATCAAGCCGCATAGTGCAAATTATTGACAAACTGCACCACTGCCCGTGATGCTGTTTTTTCGGCTTATCTCAGAAGCTCCGCCGGTGCGTCGACTCTGACGGATGCGTCCATCATTCGGTTGAGAATGGCGGCGACTTCGCTTCTCTTGATGAAGTTCGTCGGGTTGAATGCGCCATAGGAGTTGCTTCCGTTTATTATACCTGCTCTGTAAAGCGTGTATATCGCGTCGTAATTTGGGTTGTCGTTCTGCACGTCGGGGATAGAGCCATCGGGAATATCGTTTTTCGCCTCAAGTGCCTCCGCCGGAAGTGCCTTCGAGAAGATCGCCGCGTAAGTCTGACGGTCGATGCTTTCGTTTATCACTGCGGAATAGCCCTCGGAGATGATTCCGTTCTCGAGGCAGTACGCGACGTAAGTGTCGTACCAGTGTTCCTCACCGTTTGTGAGGGTGATCTCGCCGTTATATTTGAGCTGGTTCATACACGCAGCGAGCTTTATAGCTTCTGCGTAGGTCATGAGATCGTCGGGACTATAGTGCGTGTCGTCCTTGCCGTTTATGAGTCCCATTTTGTGTGCGCCGCCCACCCACGGGAAGTACCACTCGTTCTCCGGCACGTCTACGAACGGGCAGACGTAATCGGAAACGACAGGCTCCGGTTCTGTGACCGGCTCTGTTTCGCCTGACGAAACGGGATCTGTTCTGCTCCACTTGGCGTATAGTGTTATGTTTTTCGTTACGGGTTTTTCGAAATCGTACTTGGTCTTAAACTCGGGATCGGAGTACCAGCCTTCAAATTCCATATCACGGACGTATTGGAATCTGGGTTTATTAATTGTCTTTCCGCTCAGTACGGTTTTCGGTTCTATACTGTCTCCGTATCCGTTCGACTCAAATGTAACGGTGTAGTATGTGCCCTCTTTGGCATTCCCATACCACCACTTTATGACAAGATTATCCGTATTCTCTGTTTTACAGCCCAATCTGCCGTAAGAGTAATTCACGAAGCATTTGTAACCCCTATATTTCTTGTCCGATACATCTATTTCGCTTACCCTTTTTATTTTATTGCCGTTGATCGAAATTGATCCGTCAAAATCCGTATGTTCTCCCAAATACTTTTTTTCCACAAATACCTGTTCGGTCACTGTATCAAAACGGTCTTTCTCGTCAGTATACAGCATGATCAGACAATAATAGAATTTACCCTTTTCAAACTTATCGCTCGCCGACAGAATCTTGGAAGACTCCTCCTCACGCCAGGACACAGCGCAGTGTATGCCCTCCTCATCTGCATTTTCGACAGTAATGTTAAAATCGGGAGTCTCTCCGATAATAGGCTCGTCGACGTCAGTGATCACTATGTTTCTGATTTTCTTTGCTTTTACAGCCGAAGCGGCAAGCGGCAGTACGCCGAGAAGCATTACGACTGCGAGCAGAATTGACAGTGTTCTTTTCATGTTTTTCTCCTTTTGTGGCTTATGCATAGTTAACGTTCGTTTTCCTTTGTATAATTATAGCATAATCAAATGTGTTCGTCAATACCCTAAATTATTTAGGATTTTTACTGATATTGATTCGTCAGTATACTCAGGCACGCTTCTTTCGCGTTTCTTGCCGGAGGTTCCTTTGCAAAGTGCATTGTGATCTCCGCACCGTTCACGTTGTTCTTCAGTACCACTTCCCCGTTTTCCACGACAAGTCTTAATCCTTCAACCGGCTTTTTATTCTGTTCTTCCATACTGTCCTCCTGTAATTTTAATGAATTTTTTAAAGTTGTTGTTTTGTGCTCTCTTACTTTTTGACTGCGGATTTTTCCATTAACATAAAAAATCCTATACCATTCAGTCGGAAAATGTCAATAGAGACAAGGCAAAAAAGCACCACTGTGTAAGTGATGCTTTTTGATGTCCGCCTTTAGCACATCGCAGATGTGCGTAGGACATTGAACCAGTGACACCCTGATTAACAGTCAGGTGCTCTACCGGATATGACGAATTAAACGGGCGAGAAGGCGGATAAGTGTTAAACAGAGCATAAAACTTTTTAATAATTCAATTAACATAGACTATCTTCACAAATGCTTCGTATTCTATGCCCTTCTTTGCCATATGACAGTTTTCCCCTCCAAACGCCACCTCATTAAAGTCCATCCCCCGCGACCAATTAGGAAAATACGGGAAGTTACGGGAACTTACAGGTCGTTATGGGAAGATAGCGGAAGATAACGGAACACAATTTAATGCAAAAATCCCGCGAGTTCAAGTCCGTTATTCACAGTCAGACCAATTAGGAAGATACGGGAAGATATGGGAAGTTTCTGATCGCTATTGGAAGATAGAGGAAGATAACGGAACACTTTTTGAGTCAAAAATCCAGCGAGTTCAAGTCCGTTTTTCACGGTCCGACCATTGCACGTCTGGCAGCAACCTACGGGAAAATAAGGGAGGATATGGAGACTTACGGGAAAAATAACCCTCGAACAAATTGCATCGATTTTCAAAATTGAGTTGCTATGTGCATCGCAATAATCTGATTTCGGAACATTTTTTTGAGAAATTTTCTCAAAAACTGTTTACAAAACAGAAAACATGAGTATAATAAGTAGTGGAGGAATGAAAGGAGATAATAATTATGTTGAGTCAGTTTACTGTTAAGAATTATAAAAGTATCAGAGATGAAACAACTTTTGATATGCAAGCAACTTCCATTTCCGAACACATCGAACGCGTTATAGTAGATCGTGATAATCAAAAATTTCTTCCTATATCTGCAATTTATGGCCCCAATGGTGGCGGAAAGTCAAATGTATTAGAAGCAATTTATACATTGCATTCTGAAGTGATGCGGCCGATTTTTGCAACTAAAATCGAAGACGCATCGAATTTAAGAATACCACATCTTCCAGTAAAGCCATTTGCGTTTTCTGATGAATCAAAAAACGCACCGACACTATTTGAAATATTTTTTAGAACTAAAATAGCCGAGTATCGATATGTTTTGCACATAAAAAATGACAATATAATTTTTGAAAGTCTTGATCGTATTAAAATAGATACTGGTAGAGTATCGGCATTATTTACGAGAACTGAAAATGATATAGTATTAAAAGGCGATATAGCAAAGTTAAAAATAAGCGAGGACATTTCTTCAACTCTCCCATTGCTTTCCTATCTCGGTATAACTTATACAAAAAATGAAATTATCAAGGACATTCTTGAGTGGTTTGAAGAATCTATTGTATTTCTGAACTATGGAAATCCTCGCCGAGAAATGCGTACTGCAATAGCCAGTTCCAAAGAAATTAAAGAATTAGTATTGAAAATGATTCGCGAACTGGATTTGGATATCGAAGATTATTATGTAGATGAGAAAGACGATAACCATATTGAAGTATACACCAAGCATATCGTTAATGGTTACAGTACTAATTTGAATTTAAACGAAGAATCGAATGGTACAAAAAAGCTTTTTGGACTTCTTCCGTTTATAGCAAATAGTATTGTTCATGGAACAACTCTTGTAATTGATGAGTTAGACGCAAAAATTCATCCAATTTTGCTAAAATATATTATTTCGCTCTTTAATGATTTATCTGTCAATCGTAATGGCGCACAGCTTATTTTTACTTCACATGATTTGTCTACAATGAATAATTCGATTTTTAGACGAGATGAAATATGGTTTGTGGCAAAAGGTAATGAGCAGAATTCCAGGCTGTATTCATTGGTTGAATTCAAAAATGAAGACGGCGAAAGCGTAAGAAAAGACTCGAAATTTGACAAACAATATTTGGAAGGAAAGTATGGCGCTGATCCATATCTAAAAAAGATAATTGATTGGAGTGAGATCAATGCCTAAAACTTCAAGAAAAGACGCATGGAAGAAAGAACGCAGAAAAGAATACTTAGATACCATTAATTATCGGTATTTCATATTCTGTGAAGGTGAGCAGACAGAGCCGAAATATTTTTACGGATTTAAACGCCTAATTGAAGGCAACCCAATATACAAAAACATGGTGCAGATTGAAATAGAGCCTTGTGGAGCTGAGACCATGCGAGTAATTGGGAAAGCTGAAGATTATGTTCGTAAAAATGAAATACAGCGTGGGCAGATATGGTGTGTATATGATAAAGACAGTTTCCCTGCTTCAGATTTTAATGGCGTTACTGAAAGGGCAGAAACTTTGAATAAGAATGACCCCGATGTACAATACCATTCTGCTTGGAGCAATGAGTGTGTTGAGTTCTGGTTCTTATTGCATTTTGCCTACTATACTTCCAACAATCACAGAACGATGTACATTCGTTTTTTAAATGAAAAATTTGCTGAACTTAAAATCGGGAAATATAAGAAAAATATGTCGAATATTTTTGATATCCTTTTAGAATACGGTAATCCCAAATTGGCAATTCGGTATGCGGAACGCATTATTAGCGAACATGGACACCAAACTCCTACCGACATCGCACCCGGAACAAAAATATATGAGTTGGTTAAGCAACTTGCTCAATATCTTCCGGATGAAATAAAGGAAAAGTTTTTAGATGAAGATAATATAAGATAGTTACTACTTGAGCAATAATTCTATGATCCGGC
>JAZUKN010000058.1:0-146263 GCA_045643285.1 Eubacteriales bacterium | reverse complement strand
CTTGCCCGTCAGGGCAAACATCACTTTACAAAGCATTGCTTTTATGTTATAATATCGTCGAAAGCGAGGTACTGTATATGTCCGAATCAAAACTCCGTGATTTGTCCATGTCTTTTTCCGTTCAGATCATCAATCTTGTCAAGGACCTGAAATCAAAGCACGAATCAGTCATCTCTAATCAAATCGGACGTTCTGGCACTTCCATCGGAGCGAATATTTACGAAGCAAATTATGCACAAGGCACAAAAGACTTTGTCTCTAAACTTGAAATTGCGCTGAAAGAAGCAAGCGAAACGGGATATTGGCTCGAACTGTTGTACCGCACGAATTATATTGAAGAACAGACATACAAAGAACTGAATGAACAGTGTACTTCGATTCGTGTAATGCTGATTGCCTCCTGTAAAACCGTGAAATCAAAAGAAGGCAATTAGAATTGGAAGCGGGTGATGATATGAAAAAATGGATTGTCGAAGATTGGAAATTTGAATTGACTGCCGTAAACGGAAAAGCATCAGATTGCAGATCGGGTATCGAAAAAGGAGACACGTTTGTATTCTCATATGAATGTCCTGCGGGATTGTGTCCCAAGGTTATGTCTGAAATTTATACCTGGTGTGAAGTGATTCGTTGTGGCGGTGACTTTACATACAGAGGTGCAAAAGACAAATACGAAATGGATGTTTCTTGCCCGTATGGAAATATTCGTTTCAAAT
This sequence comes from Eubacteriales bacterium, assembly GCA_045643285.1. Classification (GTDB taxonomy): domain Bacteria; phylum Bacillota; class Clostridia; order Oscillospirales; family CAG-272; genus UMGS1696. The sequence continues at coordinate 145,547 of JAZUKN010000058.1, read as the reverse complement.
TGAAAGCTATCCCGATCAACAGAGATGAAAACGGAAACCCTTTGTCCAACAATCCGAAACCTATAGAGTGACGATTATGTTTTGGGCAATAAACGACGTTTGGTCGTACTTACCTTGATTATACGACGTTTGGTCGTTGTTAGACAAAAAAGAAAAACGGAGAAACATTGGCTGAATTATGGAATTCACATCCCTTTTATCGGTGATCGCGTGCCTTGCTCTGCTTCTTGCAACGGGCTTTATCGAAGGCAAGGCAAAAATTCTAGACGAAACCTCAACGGAGCGGCTGTCTACGCTGATCGTGAAGATCGGTCAGCCGTTTCTGATAATCAACTCGATAATCACGCAGAAATGCACGCCCGAAAAGCTCCGCACGGGACTTATGTTCTTTGTCCTCGGGTTGTTATTGCAGGTCGGGATGTGGGTGATAGCGTTCTTTGCATCGAAGCCGTTCAAGCGCGCCGACAAAAAGAAGCTCGCCGAATTTGCAATGTTCTTCTCGAACTGCGGATTCATGGGCTTCCCCGTCATAGAATCGCTGTACGGTGAGGACGGGCTGTTCTACGGTGCGTTCTACATAATGTCGTTCCACCTTCTGACGTGGACGCTCGGGCTGTTCATTCTCTCGCGCGGCAGAGACGACATAAAGATCACGCCCGTGAAAATCTTAGTCAACTACGGCACGATACCGTGTCTCATCGGCTTTGCGATTTTCGTGTCCGGGCTTCCGATCCCCGGATTCATTCGCACGCTGACGTCGTATCTCGGCGGATTATGCACACCGATCTCGATGCTCATCACAGGTGCGAACATCGCGCGGCGCAGTGTGAAGAAGATGCTCACCGACCCGAAGATATACTACACTGCGGCGTTCAAGCTGGTCGTGATGCCGATAGCCGCCGCGACTGTACTGTGGCTCGTCGGTCTGCCGGACATCGTCGTTATATTCGGCACGGTAATGGCGGCGATGCCGTCTGCGGCAATGGTAACGATGTTCGCCGAACTCTATCACATTTCCCCCGGCTTTGCGGCTGAGATCGTCGGTACGTCCTCGCTCTTCTCGACCGTGACTATCGTTCCCGTCGTTTCGTATGCCATGTGGTTATGCTCATTGAGATAAGCTGAATTATTTTCCAAAGGAACTTTTTTGAAAAAAAGTTCCTCTGGACTCTTCAAAAAACTTTATAAGGGAAAATTCATACAGCTTTTTGAAAGTCCTTAGAAAACTTTTTCCCGAAAAAGTTTTCTAAGCTGAAGTTTGGAGCGGAGCTCCAAAAAAACAGCGTCATTCAGTCAGGGCTCTGCCCCGAACCCCGGTCAAGTACCTTTTTTGAAAAAAAGGTACTTGACAATCCCGAAAAAACTAAAAAGCTATTTTTTATAAAGCTTTTTGAAAGTCCTTAGAAAACTTTTTCTCGAAAAAGTTTTCTAAGCTGAGGTTTGGAGCGGAGCTCCAACATAACAGCGTCCCAACAATAAAAAGTATATTCAAGATACAGAAGGTTTACGATGTTACAGAATTTTGATTTGGCAGTGATCGGTGCAGGACACGCCGGAGTCGAAGCCGCGCTTGCCGCCGCACGGATCGGCATGAAAACCGCGCTTTTCACGCTCTCGCTCGACGCAATAGCGAATATGCCGTGCAATCCGTCGATCGGTGGCACGGGCAAAGGTCATCTCGTCTACGAGATCGACGCAATGGGAGGCGAAATGGGCTACGCCGCCGACTGTGTTACGATGCAGTCGCGTATGCTCAACTCGTCCAAGGGTGCGGCTGTTCAGTCTAAGCGCATACAGGCAGACCGGCGCAAATACTCTGATCTTATGAAGCAGACGATCGAGCGCACCGAAAACCTGATCGTCATACAGGCGGAAGTGACGGACATCCTCACCGAACCGGACGAGCACGGGAAACCGCACGTCGTCGGTGTAATGACAGAGCCGTTCGGCGAATACGGCTGCCGCGCCGCTGTTATCTCAACGGGGACTTATCTCGGCGGAAAGACGCACGTCGGCGATGTTGCACGCGCGTCAGGTCCGGACAATTCGCTTCCGTCTACCGGGCTGACGCCGAATCTCAAGGACAAGGGCATTACGATGATGCGGTTCAAGACAGGCACTCCGCCGAGAATCCACCGCCGCTCTATTGACTTTGACGCGCTTGACATTCAGTACGGCGACGAATACATCGTACCGTTCTCCGTCCGTACTGACGAGAAAAAACTGAACGAAATCACGCAGATACCGTGCCACGTCGTCTACACGAACGAGCGGACGCACGAGATAATCCGCGCGAACATCCACCGCTCGCCCCTCTATTCGGGCAAGATCCACGGCACGGGACCGCGCTACTGCCCGTCTATCGAAGACAAGGTCGTGCGCTTTGCCGACAAGGAACGGCACCAGCTTTTCGTTGAGCCTATGGGTGAGAATACGGACGAGATATACCTGCAAGGGTTTTCGTCGTCTCTTCCGGCGGACGTACAGTGGGATATGCTCCACTCGCTGAAAGGCTTCGAGCACGCGGAAGTAATGCGCTCGGCTTATGCGATAGAATACGACTGCGTCGATCCGCTTGAATTATACGGCACGCTTGAGTTCAAGAAGATCGGCGGGCTGTACGGCGCAGGTCAGTTCAACGGCACGTCCGGCTACGAAGAAGCCGCCGCGCAGGGGTTACTCGCCGGAATGAATGCGTCGCTCTATCTTCGCGGAATGGAGCAGATCATTCTGCCGCGCCATTCGTCGTACCTCGGCACGCTGATCGACGATCTTGTGACGAAAGGCACGAACGAGCCGTACCGCATCATGACCGGGCGGAGCGAATACCGCATACTTATAAGGCAGGACAACGCAGAAGAACGGCTCGCCGAATACGGCAGGTACGCAGGTCTTCTCTCGGAAGAAAGATACGCCGACGCTATGGGCAGGATCGCCGAAGTACGGGCGGAAGTTGAGCGGCTGAAGCACGTTAACATCGGCTCGTCGTCGGGGATAAACGCCCTGCTCGTCGAAAAAGGCACGGCAGAGCTGACGAGCGGCACAACGCTATGCGAGCTTATCCGCCGTCCGCAGATCGCCTACGGCGAAACGGCGCAGTACGATCCCGAACGTCCAACGCTTTCACGCAGTCAGTGCGAAAAAGTCCAGACGGAGATAAAATACGAAGGCTACATCCGTCACCAGCTCGACGAAGTGAACCGCCAGCACAAAGCAGAAACGAAGCGCCTGCCGGACGATATCGACTATTCCGAAATTCGCGGTCTAAGGCTCGAAGCGGCGCAAAAGCTCGCAAAAGTCCGTCCGCAAACGATAGGTCAGGCGGCGCGCATCTCCGGCGTCAATCCTGCCGACATATCCGTGCTGATGATCTGGCTACAGACGAGGAAGAGTTAAGGGAGAACGCGGCTTTCTTGAAAGAAAGCCTGGCAAAGAACTTTATAGGGGAAAAGACATAGCAGAGAAAGTGCAAGTCGTTCGGACTTATTTTTAAAATTCCTTTATACAGTTTTCGTCCACCTTTTTCAAAAGGTGGCTGGGTTTGGGACAGCGTCCCAACAACAAAGATATCACAAAAAATGTTTCACGTGAAACATTTTTCATACAGAGGTACAATATGAAAATATCGGACAAAATACGTGCGCTTGCGGCTGAGGCGGAGCGCGATATGGCGGAGATATTCGCCGACATCGACAATATTTCGAGAATAAACACAGAGCACGTGCTCGACTGCTTCGCCGAATGCGAGGTGTCGGAGTCACTGTTCACTCCGTCGACCGGCTACGGCTACGGCGACCGCGGACGCGACATTATCGACACGCTTGCGGCAAAAGTTTTCCGCGCACCGATGGGATTCATGCGTCCGTCGCTTCTTTCGGGAACGCACACGCTGACCGTTGCGCTGTTCGGCATTCTTCGACCGGGGGACGTGATGTTCTGCGCCACCGGCACGCCGTACGATACCCTGCTCGACGTTATCGGAATCGGCACGAATCCGGCAGGAGAAGGCTCGCTCATCGACTGGGGCGTTACTTTTGACAAATGCGAGCTGTCGGACGACAAACATCAACCGATAGACCTTCGCGCCGTGCGTCAGGCTATGGAGAAATACGGCGAGCGGCTGAAAATGGTGTACGTCCAGCGCTCAAAGGGGTACGCAGACCGTCCGACGCTCTCGGCTGAGCAGATCCGAAACGCCGCGTGGTTTGTTAAAAAGACTGCGGCGGAGCTGAAAATAAAAAAGCCGGTCTTCGTCGTCGACAACTGCTACGGTGAATTCACCGAAACGACAGAGCCGTGCTTTTTCGACAAATATTCTTCAGCGGACGAATGCGCGGCAGACGTGATCGTCGGTTCGCTTATAAAGAACCCGGGCGGCGGAATGGCGGACGTCGGCGGCTACATCGTCGGCGAAGAAAACGCCGTGCGCCTCTGCGGAAACAGGCTCACATGCCCCGGCGTGGGACTTGACGTCGGCGCGTCGCTCGGTCAGAACCGGAATCTTATAAAAGGGCTGTTCTATGCGCCGCACACTGTAGCGCAGGCGATGAAGACCGCGCACCTCGCCGCATATATGTTCGACAGAATGGGCTACAAAGTCTCGCCTGCATGGGACGAGAGGCGTTTTGACATCGTTCAGACGGTAGAATGTGCGTCTCCGGCCGGATTGACCGCATTCTGCGGAGGAATACAGTCGGCGTCCCCGATCGACGCGCACGTCACACCGGTCGACTGGGAAATGCCCGGGTACGCCGATCCCGTTATCATGGCAGCCGGCGCGTTCACGGGCGGCTCGTCCATTGAGCTGTCGGCAGACGGTCCGATGCGTGCGCCGTATACTGCGTATATGCAGGGCGGACTGACGTACGAGAGCGCGCGTCTTGCGATAATGCGTGCCGCCGAAAAAATGAGCGAAATAAAGTAATAAAGCGCTCTCCGTCTCGGACTGCGGTGAGGGTTACGCGACAAAAAATCTCTTCATCCCTCTCGGCTTAGTCAAAAAGAAAAAATAAACACATAAAACGGTGCAACCCCAAAAATGGGAATGCACCGTTTTTATTATGCCATATATTTTTCAAGCACCGCTTTGTAGTCGGTGTTTTTGAGCAGTTCTTTACGCCTCTCGCTCGTTGCTCCAAGCCGATTTTCAATGCAATATTTCAGATAATTTTCACGGCTGCCGTTCCCGCGGCTCGAATAAAGCCCGTCAAGCGGCGCGTTGCTCCCTCGCTGTTCCTCAACCGTTTTTACCGCGTCGAGCCATTTTTCCAAAAGTCCGACTATCTGCTTATCCGTGCCGCCGCGATAGACGAAATCGTTTTCGACTCTCCCGTACAGCGATTCGGCAATTATAAGGAAAAACGGCTCTCCTGTTTCGGCGAAAATATCGAGGAGCTTTTCACCGCAGTATAGCGCTCGCGTGTATTTTTCTTCCGTTGTCATGGAAGTATCGAACACAATAGCCCTGCCGAGCTTATCTGCCGCAAATTCGGCAAGCTCATACATATTATTTATGACATAATAGCAGTATTCGTCGGTACCTTTCGCAAAAAGCTGTTCTTTTTTCTGTCCCGTTGTCGAATACCAGTCCGCGAACTTCTTGTCGAATATCTCAAGCGCCTCGTCTGTCTTTCCCTCGGCGTGAAGGATTTTCGCACGCATATTCCATGCGTTCAGCCGGATCGTCTCTTCAGTACAGCCGTTAATGATCTTGTCGCAAATCGGGAGAAATTCATCCTTATGCGCGAGAAGAACGGCAGGATCGTTATCTGCCATATCTCCGGCAGTGTCCCACATATAGTAGTGCATTATCGAGTAGTCATTCGGATAATCGTGATACGCTTTTGTGATGATCTCGTGCCTCTTATCGTCCTGCCGATGTTCAAAGAATTGTTCTGTGACTTTATCTATATCGGTTTTTATCTTTTCTTCGCTGTAACCCATAAGCTCGTCAAGTGTTACGCCGAAGAAGAATGCGAGCGGCTGGAGCAGCGTTATGTCGGGATAAGTCTCTCCCCTCTCCCACTTGCTGACAGCCGCGCAGGTCACATTCATTACTTCCGCGAGCTGTTCCTGCGTGATGTTTTTTTCCTGTCTGAGCCTTTTAATATTTTTACCGATGGAAATATCCATAATAATCCTCCGCTTTATTTATTATAATAGTAAGCCGACGTCCGCTTCTGTTTATATGATAACACAATTCCGGCTTTTGTAAAGGTATTGTCGGTAAACCCCGATTCAACCTCAAGTATAAAAATTATATCGGTGAGATTTTTTCCTTTTTCTCTTGCCAGACAAAAAACAGGTTGACTTTTCTTTTTTCAACCTGTTTTTTATGAAGTGTACTTACTCACCACGCTTTGTGGTGGTTATCTCATAAAACTGTCCATAAGAACACTCGGTGTCAGTCCCTTTTCGTTTTATTTATATCTCTTCGCCTTCATCCGGTGCGGTCGTTTCCTCGCCGTCTTCGCTGTCTTCCGATTCATCCTGTTCATCGGATTCTTCGGCTTTGTCCATCGCCGTGAAGTTCACGAGTTTTCTGCCGTCCGAGAGGCGCATTACGATAACGCCTGCAGCGCTGCGACCGTACATCGGGATGCCGTCGACCGGCGTGCGGATCATTGTGCCGTCGTCGGTTATCATGAGAAGGTCTTCGTCTTCCGTGACTATTGCAAGTCCGCAGACGTCGCCCGTCTTGTCGGAGAGCCGCTGGAGCATCATACCCATGATACCTCTGCCCTTAGGTGCAAACTCATCCGGAGACAGCCGCTTGCCCATGCCCTGCTCGCTTATTACGACGATAGAGTGCGTGTCCGCCCAGCCCTCGTCGTTCTCGATTATGCACGCGCCTGCGACTTCGTCGTCTCCTCTGAGGGAGATACCGCGAACACCGCGTCCCGTGCGTCCTATTACCGTGACTTTGTCTTCACTGAAACGTGCAGCCATGCCTTTGCGTGTGGCGATCATTATATCGGACTCGCCGTGCGTCAGTCCTACGAATATCAGTCTGTCGCCGTCGTCGAGCGAAAGTGCGATCTTGCCGCCTTTACGCATTATCGCAAAGTCAGCGAGCCGCGTGCGCTTTACGACGCCCTTTTGCGTTACCATGACAAGGTAGTTCTTGTCGCCGTACTCGTCGATCAGCGATGTGTCCTCGAGATCGGGTACAGACAGCATAGCGGTTATCTTTTCGTCAGGCGTGATGTCGAGGATGTTCACGACGTTCGTACCTTTCGCCGTGCGGCTTGCTTCCGGCACGCGGTACGCCTTGATCTGGTACACACGTCCGAGGTCGGTGAACAGCATCAGATAGCTGTGCGAATATGCGATAGCCACGCGCTCGATGTAGTCCTCTTCCTTGGTCGTCATGCCGATGATGCCCTTGCCGCCACGCTTCTGTGCGGAATATACGTCCGTCTGCTGTCTCTTGATGTATCCGGCATGAGTGAGCGTGATGACGGCGTTATGCCGTTCGATGAGGTCTTCGAGGACGATCTCGTTCTCGGCTTCTTCAATAGTCGTGCGTCTTTCGTCGGCGAATTTGCGCTTGATCTCGAGCATCTCGTTACGGATTATCTCTTTGATCTTCGATTCGTCTGCGAGGATAGAGCGGTACTCTTCAATAGCAGCGTAAAGCTCTCTTAATTTCTGGAGAACTTTCTCTCTTTCAAGTCCGGAGAGCCGTCCGAGCGTCATCTGTACTATCGCCTGTGCCTGCTCGTCGGACAGACCGAAACGCGATTTTAGATTTTCGCGTGCGTCCGCTATATCGGCGGACTTCTTGATTATCTCTATAACTTCGTCGATGTTGTCCGTCGCTATCTTGTAGCCCTCATTGATATGCGCCTCTTTCAGCGCCTTTGCGAGGTCAAACTTTACTCTGTTCGTGATGACGTTTTCCTGGTGCTGAACGTAAACGGACAGAACCTGACGGAGGTTCATGATCTTCGGCTCATTGTTGACGAGCGCGAGCATGATGACCGAGCAGGTCGACTCAAGCTCCGTGTATTTGTAGAACTGATTGAGTATGACCTGAAGATTTGCGTCCTTGCGGCACTCAACTACGATCTTCAAGCCGTCTCTGCCGCTCTCGTCCCTGATCTCCGTGACGCCTTCGACGCGCTTTTCATGCACGAGCGACGCCATAGACTTGATCATTTCCGATTTCTGTACCATGTACGGTATCTCGGTGATCGTGAAGCGGTGGTGCTCTTCTTCGATCTCAGCCTTTGCGCGGACTACGATGCGTCCTCTGCCCGTCGAATATGCTTCGAATATGCCGGCAGTGCCGTGGATGCCTGCGCCCGTCGGGAAGTCGGGACCTTTGATGTACTGCATCAGCTCCTTGACGCCAGCGTCCGGGTGATCCATATAGTAAAGCGTGCCGTCGATGACTTCGCCGAGGTTGTGCGGCGGAATGTTCGTCGCCATACCGACTGCTATACCGATAGCACCGTTTACGAGCAGGTTCGGGAAGCGTGCGGGAAGAACGGACGGCTCCTTACGGGAGTTGTCGAAGTTCATATCCCATTTGATAACGTCCTTGTCGATGTCGGACATCATTTCGTTCGACAGCTTCGAGAGGCGCGCCTCCGTATAACGGTAAGCAGCCGGCGGGTCTCCGTCGACCGAACCGAAGTTACCGTGTCCGTCTACGAGCGTATAGCGGTACGAGAACGGCTGAGCCATTCTGACCATTGTTCCGTAAACGGACGAGTCGCCGTGAGGATGATAACGTCCGAGAACGTTACCGACCGTCGTCGCGGACTTGCGGAACGGCTTGTCGTATGTGAGGTTGTCCTCGTACATTGCGTACAGCACGCGCCGCTGACCGGGCTTCATACCGTCTCTCGCATCCGGAAGCGCACGCGACACGATGACAGACATGGAGTATTCAATGAACGACTTCTTGACGTTCTTCTCCATGTTCACCGGCAGAATCTTCTGATCCGGAAATTCGATATTGTAATCAAGGTTCTTTCCGTTTTTTGCCATGTCTTGCTCCAATTATGTTAATTATTTAATAATCGTATTTGTTTGATAATGCTGTTAAGGATTTGCTCAATCTCTGCGGCAATAAGCTGCATAAGCGGATATATAAGCCTCCATCTCCGAGGGAGGTGGCACGGCTTGCCGTGACGGAAGGAGTGACTGTAGAAATTTCGATTCTGCACATCTCTTTGTTACGCACTCTCCCTCAGTCCGCTTCGCAGACAGCTCCCTCCCGGAGGGAGCCATTTTTCAGAGATTTCAGTTTTTTAAGTAAATATAGCTATTATAAAAATGTTTCACGTGAAACATTTTACTACCTTTCGGCGACGCACCTTTGTCTTTTCCGATATGAAGCTTTTTGCCAGGCTTTTTCTCGAAAAAGCCGCGTTCCTCTCCGCGTCCTCTTCGTGTTACTCTCCTGCGACGTACGCGGATGCTGTCGCGTTTGCACGGGTCATCGCACCGTCCGGCGAGAGTCCTTTGTACCTGTTCGCGTAAACGAACGCACCGAGGAACGTGTCACCTGCCCCTTTGAGACGAACGACGCGCCGCTTTTCCGTCGGATAAAACTTGCTTTTTCCGCCGATTGTCAGAACCGAGCCGTCGCCTGCCATGGTCGTGATGACCGTGATGCCGGAAAGCGTGCCTGCCGCCGCGAATACTTCATCGACCGTACTCGTCGGCATACCGGTAAGCTCGCATAGCTCGTCTGTGTTCGGCTTGATGAGATCCGGTCTGCCCGATTCGTCGCCCGTAACAGCGAGCCTGAGCGCCTCGCCGTCACAGTCGAGAACCGCATAACCGCCTCGCTTGTGTATCTCTGCGATCAATTTCGCCGGATAGGACTTTTCAACGTCTTTCGGCGTGCTTCCGGCGATTATCACCGTGTCCCCTTTTCCGACGAGTGAAAGAACGACTTTCTCTATCTCGTCCTTCGAGTCTCCGATCGGTGTGCCGGGCGCGTTGATCTCTTCACTCATGCCGTCCGGCGGAATGAGAGACGCATTGAGCCGCGTGTTGTTAGCTATTTTTACGGCAGTGAGCGGAATCCCCTCATCTGCGAGAATCCTTTCGATGATTTCGCCGCAGACGCCGCCTACCGGTGCGACTGTTACGAGAAAATCCGTGCCGACGCCGTCCTTTTTCGCTTCGTTCATTATCGAACGGCTGACGTTTATTCCCTTGCCGCCTGCCGTGATCTGCTGATCGACGGATCGGTTCAGCCCGACGGGATCCACGTCACCGCCGAGATGAAATTCAACATCCACAGCCGGAGAGAGAGTAAGTGTTATTATTTTCATATTATTTCATCAAACGTCGAGGTTTTCGGCGTACTTCGCGTTGGCTTCGATAAATTCTTTTCTCGGCTCGACCTTGTCACCCATGAGCGTTGAGAACGTTTCGTCGCACGCCATTGCGTCTTCGATCTCGACTTTGAGAAGCGTTCTCGTTTCGGGATTCATTGTAGTTTCCCAGAGCTGTTCGGGGTCCATTTCACCAAGACCTTTGTATCTTTCGGCTTCAACGTTGCCGCCGAGTTCGGCGATTATCTCGTCTCTTTCGGCGTCGGAGAATGCGTACCTCTGCTTGCCGCCCTTGCGGATCTTGTAAAGCGGCGGCATTGCGAGATAGATGTGCCCTTCTTCGATGAGCTTCGGCATCTGTCTGAAGAAGAACGTAAGCAGAAGTATCTGAATGTGCGCACCGTCGACGTCGGCATCCGCCATAATGATTATCTTGCCGTAACGGAGCTTTTCTATATCGAATTCTTCACCGATACCGCAGCCGAGAGCCTGGATGATCGGGATAAGCGACTGATTGGAGTAAACCTTGTCCGCGCGCGTCTTTTCGACATTGAGGACTTTGCCGCGCAGAGGAAGGATAGCCTGGAACTTCGAATCACGTCCCTGTGTAGCAGAGCCGCCTGCGGAATCTCCCTCGACGAGGTATAATTCAGTCAGCTCTACGCGCTTGTCGTTGCAGTCGCGGAGCTTTCCGGGAAGTGTAGAACCTTCGAGAATCGACTTGCGGCGCGTCAGCTCTCTTGCTTTGCGTGCGGCTTCTCTTGCTCTCTGTGCAGAGAGTGATTTGTCGACTATTGCCTTTGCAACTGCCGGATTTTCTTCGTAGAATTCGGCGAGCTTTTCGCTTACGATGTTCTCGACTATGCCGCGAACGTCGGAGTTTCCGAGCTTTGCTTTTGTCTGGCTCTCGAACTGCGCGTCCGGCAGCTTTACCGATACGACGGCGCAAAGACCTTCACGCGCGTCTTCTCCTGACAAGTTCTTATCGGAATCCTTGAGCGCACCGCATTTCCGTGCATAGTCGTTCAGTACCTTCGTAATTGCGCTCTTGAAGCCTGTTTCGTGGGTACCGCCGTCGATAGTCGACATATTGTTCGCAAAAGTGACGATAGTCTCGTTGTAGCTGTCGTTGTACTGCATCGCAACTTCCGCCGTGATGTCGCCTTTTTCCGCTTTCATATAAATGACCTGCGGATGAATGACCTCGACGTGCTTTGCGCGATTCAGATGCTCGACGAACTGACGGATACCGCCGTCGTATTTCAGATCATATTCAGTGTACTTGCCGCGCGAGATGTTTTCGTCTTCTTCGTCCTCGAATTTGATCTTTTCTTTTGCCGCGGAACCTTCGTTTTCTTCTTCATCGGCAAAAGCATCATCACCGTCGTCTTCGTCCGGCTCTTTGTATTCTTCGGCTTTGTTTTCGAGAAGAGCCATGTTTGCTTTTTCGCCGAAAATGTCCTCTTCGACGTTTTCGTGCCTCTCGTCGCGGAGAACGATCTCGATTCCCGCATTGAGGAACGCCTGCTCGCGGAGACGTGTGAGAAGCAGATTCATGTCAAATTCGGTGGTATCAGTGAACACCTCCGGATCGGGCTTGAATCTGACGTACAGTCCGCGCCTGTCCGTAGAGCCTTCGTCTGCAAAAGGACGAACGATGTTGCCGCGCTCGAAGCGGATAGTGTAACGGCGTCCTTCGTAGGCGTTGTCGACCTCCATCCACTCGGAAAGAGCATTCACGACAGACGCGCCGACGCCGTGAAGACCGCCGGATATCTTATAACCGCCGCCGCCGAACTTGCCGCCTGCATGAAGTACGGCAAATACGACTTCAAGGGTGGGACGACCGGCTTTTTTGTGCATCTGGGATGGAACACCTCGCCCGTTGTCCTCAACTGAAACGGATCCGTCGGGATGAAGGACGATCTCGATCTTCGTGCACCAGCCTGCCATAGCTTCGTCGATAGAGTTGTCGACGATCTCATAGACAAGATGATGCAGTCCGCGCTGTGAGGTGGTACCGATGTACATACCGGGACGCTTGCGAACGGCTTCAAGTCCTTCAAGCACCTGAATTTGATTTTCGTCATATTCTTCGGTGATCGGTGTTACGTTGTTTTCAAGTTCTTCCATAGATATATCTCCAAAAAAAATAATACAAAAGAAAAAATGTTTTTTCAATAATTAGAATAGAGGAAGAAAACACTGCGTGTTTTCGATTTAATTTAATTTAATTGTCCTACGCGGACGGCGGACAAGCCGAGTTCACGGAGTGAACTCGGTTGTGCAGCCCCGCGCGTAGCGGAAAATCCCGATCCCAAACGTTCGGTTTGGATAAATTAAGCCTCCGTCCGCCGCGTATACATACGCAGGACAAAGAAATTATTTGAAAACACGAAGTGCTTTCTACCTTACAACAATCCTTCCGTCACGGCAAGCCGTGCCACCTCCCTTTACACAAGGGAGGCAGATTTTAAGACGTTCGTTTGATTTGTAGCCGTGTGGTTCGTGCAAATCCGGCGGCAGGAGACAAGCCCCCCGCTCTACGGTGGAAAATGACATTTCGTGCGTAGCCGTGGAATATGTGCAAGTTAAAGAAAAGTGAAGTATGCGCTTCGCGCAAGTGAAGTGGCTTTCGGCTGTGAAGTACGCCTCCGGCGTGTGAAGTTTGCGCTCAGCGCAAGTTTACCGCCCGCTTATCGCCACCGACGATATGTGCGTGAATATCACACCGCCGTCCGTCAGCACAAACGTCCGCGGCAGGTCTTCCCCGACGGATTCCGTGCGCCCGTTTTTCTCGGCATTTCGCAAAAAATCCTTCGTCGTGTCGGAATCCCACTTCCCGTCCATGTCAAAACATCCGATTATCTCGCTGTCTCTGACCGCACGCCCGTTTCCTATGTGGATGTACATTACTTGTTCATCCTTACGGGCATCACAAAGTACATGAACATATTCGTCTCTTTGTCGCCTTCTCCGAGCGGCGGATTTGCAGGATTTATGTCTTTCGCTCTCTCGCCGTATACAGTTGCATCCGGATGCGCGTTTATGAACGTCGGTCCGACTGCAGGCTCGATAAGCACACCCATGAGAGGCGTGTTCAGTCTTATTCTCACTCTGTCACATTCCGGCGGACACGATTTCAGCGCCTCAAGTAAGAACCGACAGTTGAAACCTATCGAAACATCCGCACCGTCGATCGCCGCAGGCACTCTTTCGTAAACCGAACCGCTCGACGATACCGACGACATTTCGATCACCTTGTCGGAAAAATCGAGCTTGACGTGCGGTGCTCTGCCTGCTCCTCCGAGCTTGTCTTCCGTAACGATCGCCGCTCTTTCAATGGACGAAAGCAGCTCGTTGCGCGAAACGTAAGCCTCAGTCATATACGAAGTCGGAAGCAGCTTTTCGTAATTGATGTATTCAGTCTCAAGCATTCTCGTGAAGAAGTAAATCTCGTCGAGACGGAAAATGACGTGCTTGCGACCTATTATCATTGTGATCTCGTCTTCCGAGTCGCGGAGCATCTTCTGAAGCTCAAGTAAGAATTTGCCGGGTATGATTATTTCGCCGTCTGTAACGTTGTCGTTGTTTTCTTTAAGAGAGAACGAAGACGCCGCGAGACGGTTTCCGTCGCATCCGACTACCGTGAGAGATCCTTCCTTTACCTTGAACAGCGCGCCGTTAAAAGCAGCTCTCTGGTCGTTCTGCGCGACTGCGAATACTGTTTCGGAAATAACGTCTTTCAGTCTGTACTGCGGAATGGAGTAGACCTTGTCGCCGACAAACATAGGCATTGTCGGAAAATTGTCGGCGGACGACGCCATTATTTCAAAGTGTGACATACCGCCAGTGATGTTGACGTGACAATCGTCGTTTACTTCAATAGTGATGTTGCCGTCGGGCATCGCGCGGACGATCTGAAGGATCTTCACCGTGTTGATAACACACATTCCTTCTTCATATACGTTGCATTCGATAGTTGTTCTCAGACCTTTTTCAAGGTCGAACGCCGAAATACGGCAACTGTTCTTGTTGTCGGTGTCTATGTCACCGAATTTCGGATTCGGAGGACACTCGAAAAGAAGTCCGTCAACCGAAACGAGAGTATTTTTTGCCTGCGAAATGCCTGCCGCAGGTGTGAGAGCATTGAGCAAAGTCTGCTTGTCGAATGTTACCTTCATTTTTTATTTCTCCTTTGATTTGTTTTCTTTTTGTTCCCGTATCGCGGCACGCGCCGTATAAGATACGGTTATCTTTTAGGTATTAAGTATAATATAATCGTAGTAGTAGCAGTAGGGGATGTTGACAGTGTGGATAACCCTCATTTTTCCTTTGTTCATCGGCTTTTCGAGGTCGTTCTACACGGATAAAAGCCTTTGATAACCGGCAATTTTGTCCACCGTTTCCGGTTGACGGACTGTTCAAGAAAAATCTGTCTGTTTTATCGGTCGTTGTTCTCGTTTTGTTTTTTTGCGGATTATACAAAATAAAAGAAATCCACAAAAAAACAAACAGAAATGCGTCAAACGTAAAATGAGGACTTTTTATTTTGATGTTGACTTTATTCACTGAAATCAACATTTCAAACATGGTTTTTATTGACTTTCGATTGTAGAAAAAGGGGTTGTTTTCTTTACAATCGGCAAACTTACGATAGTTTATCAAAAGCTTCTACGAATGAAAAATATATATTCTGTGTAGTCATTATTGCCGTAAAACAGCGGAAATAATGGCAAAAACACGCCTGACGAGCTAATTATTAACAAGACTTGTCAACAGCCTGTTGATAACTTATGTTTATCAACAACCGTTTTCAACAGGTTGTTGAAATTACCGCCGTCGGCTTTTGATTTTTTGAAAAATGTATGTTCTACAAATTTCATATACGTTTATAAGTGTGTTGATAAGTTGAAGTAAGAGGTAGACAGAGCGAACATAAGGCGATTATTCACTTTGAAAAAATGAATAATAAATGATGAATAATGAAGAATGAATAATTGACACAAGTCTGAAATAAGCACTCCGAATGCACAAAACAAAAACCATAAGCAAAATAAACGTATGAGTGAAGAAAGATCAGCTCTTTCTTTTTATTTCTTTCATAACCTCCCCGACCTTCGCTTCAAATACCGGGTCGGTGCTCATCTGCGATTTTACTCTGTTCACGTTCGAGTGGACCGTCGAATGGTCGCGCCCGAAAAATTCGCCTATCTGCGACAGCGACAGCGTCGTTTCTTCCTTTATCGCATACATCGCAACATTCCGCGCGTCCTTGATGTTCTTCATCTTCTGCGTGCCTTTGATGTCCTCCGGCGTTACGCTGAAGTGACGGCACACGACTCCGATTATCCGCTCGACTGCGTCTGTTACCGGCTCAGATTCTCTCAGATACTCCGGAACCGTGTTTATTACCATTTCCGTGTTGACAGTGCCGCCTGTCAGCAGATTCGTCATAGCGAGCTTGTTTACAACGCCCTCAAGCTGTCTGACGTTTTCTCTCAGGTTCTTCGCCAGAAAGTCCACTGCGTCGAGCGTTATCTCAAGCTGGCTTTTTATGATCTTGTCTTTCAGAATGGCAAGCCTCAGTTCAAGATCCGGCGGCTGAATGTCCGCAAGCAGTCCGGCTTCAAATCTGCTCTTGATTCTGTCAACGATCGCCGTAAGATCCTTCGGCGGTCTGTCGGCTGTGATTATGATCTGCTTTCCGTCGTCGTAGAGCGCGTCGAATGTGTGGAAGAATTCTCTCTGCGTCGAGTCCGCGCCGGCTATGTACTGGATGTCGTCGATCAGGAGCATGTCCACACTGCGGTATTTTGCTCTGAATTCACGCATTTTGCCGCTCTGGATCGCGTAAATTAGCTGGTTCATGAATTCTTCGCCCTTGACGTATATTACTTTCTTTTTGCTGTCTTTTTCAAGCACGCGGTTCGCTATCGCATACATAAGATGCGTCTTGCCGAGTCCGGACGGTCCCCAAATGAACAAGGGATTCGCACTTCTCGCGGCTTTCTTGCCTGCGTTTTCGGCGACGTTCAGCGCGGCGGCATGAGCAAACGAGTTCGAGTTTCCTACGATAAAGTTCTCGAACGTGTATTTGTCGTTGTAGCGGAGCCTCTTCTCACCCGACGGAGTAGAACTGTCGTCTTCGCCGTCATCATTCTCTTCTTCGTACTGCCTCAGCGCGGCTTCTTCGGCTTTTACTCTTTCTTCACGCTCTTTCAGTACCTTGAGCGGAGAAATTACCGTACCGTCGTCCTCTATCGGCTTTGCGAGGGATGTGTCCACGCCGACTGTTATCTTCGGATCGTATCCGACGACGGATGACAGCGTTTCCGAGATAAAATCGAGCAGCTTGCTGTTTATGAAATTGGCCTTTATCTGGCTGTCAACGTCAAAATGGGCGGTGTTTTCATCGAGTGAGCGGAGCTTCATTCCCGAAAGCCACAGCGAATATGACGAGTCGGAGCCGGTATATCTTTCTCTCATTCTGGAGTCGAGCATCTGCTCGATCAGTTCAAGTTCGTTCTTATTCTGAGGTATCATTTTCCCTCCGAAAATTTTTTTATTTACATTATATAATATACTGCACTATTATACCATATTCATCTGCGGTTGTCAACTGTTTTGTTCCGCGACTGTGGAAAACGGCGGAGGAAATACGGACGGCGAAAAAATATTTTCGTTTTCTGCGGAAAAAATTCATTTCACACCTTGACAAATGAAGAACTTATGTTATATAATTACATTGTCTATTTGTGCGGAAGTTATCCGCAGCCGAAAAGGTAATTTTTTTGAATAATCAAAGGAGGTGTGATCATGCTCAGAACATATCAGCCTAAGAAAAGACAGAGAAGTAAAGTTCACGGTTTCAGAAAGAGAATGGCAACGGCAGACGGACGCAAGGTTCTCAAGAGAAGACGTGCTAAAGGTCGCCAGAGACTTACTCACTGAGTGAACGAAACGGTCTGACTGTGCAGTCAGACAATATCAAAAGAACTATAGCCTCCGCGTGAGTATGACTTCCGGAGGTTATAATTTTTTGAAAGCCGTTTTTCAGAGAAACCGGCACAAATGGATAGAAGGGCAAAAATCGAATTATGAAATTCTATGCGATCCGGGAAAACTACCTTTACAGAAAGGCATACAAGAACGGCGCGCGCAAATCTTCCCGTACGCTCACGGTGTTCGTATTGAAGGACAAAGCCGCCGCAACTCTCGAAAAACAAAATCCATTAAAACAGCCGCTTAACAGGATCGGTATCTCAGTCTCTAAAAAAGTCGGAGACGCCGTACACAGGAACCGGGCAAAAAGACTCATACGCGAGGCCTACAGACAGATAGACAGGCTTTTCGGCGTCAAAAAAGGCTACCTCGTTGTTATATGCCCGAGAACGGAATGTACGGTCTCGAAAGAAGGCAACGTTTACCGTGATCTTTTGTACTGTCTCACTTCCCTTGATATGCTGTGCGGGAAGACGGACAGAAAAGATCACGCTGATATTCAACAGGAAAACGTTCAGCCGTTGAAAACCGTTACCGAAAATAACGAAGCGGACAAAAAGACCGAAACAAATGAATAAACCGGCTCAATTTCTGATCAAAGCATCGGACGCTGTGCGTGAGATTTGGCTCTTTCCGGTAAAGCTGTACCGAAAGTACCTCTCTCCGCTCAAAAGCACGTCCACATGCCGGTTTACCCCTACCTGTTCAGCGTACGCGCTTGAAGCAGTCCGTCAGTGGGGAATAGTTCTCGGAACACTGCTCTCTTTGTGGAGGATACTAAGGTGCAATCCGTTCGGCAAGGGCGGATACGACCCCGTACCGACTCCGCCGTGGAGAAAAAACAAACCGGACAACGAAAACAAAGCACAGCAATAAGCATTTAATAGGAACAAGTCCGAAGGTCCGACAGACATAACGGTATGTCTGTTTTTTCGGACATCATTTGTGCCTCCTGACGTCATAGGGCTTCAATTTAATCCGCAGGCACAGATGCAAAGAAAGGCATGGTCACAAAAGATGACAAAACTTTTTGAACTTATCGCGATACCTTTCGGGTATGTAATGAAGTTCTCGTATATGCTTACGCATAACTATCTTCTTGCGATACTGCTCTTTACTCTCGTTATGGAGATAATCCTCTCCCCTATCGCAATAAAGCAGCAGAAAAACCAGATCAAACAGGCGCGTCTCGCACCTAAAGCTGCCGCCATCCGCAAAAAATACGCCGGACGGAACGACCAGGCAACTCAGCAAAAGATGCAGCAGGAAACCATGGAAATGTACCAGGCTGAAAACTTCAACCCCATGGGCGGATGCCTGCCGCTTCTCATTCAGCTTCCGATCATTACGGCTCTCTACTTCGTTGTACAGCAGCCGCTCACTTATCTCTGCAATATCCCGAAGGAACAGATCACCGCTCTCGCAGACGCGCTGAACGCCGGACTTGACAAGCCCCTCTACAACGCGGGCGCAGGTCAGCTCTCGATGATCAACGTGATCAAGAACCGCATTTCCGACTTCTATACAGTCGCACCGGCTCTTGAGGGCGCAGACATCCCGAACCTTACGGTATTCGGACTCGATTTCTCGAAGACTCCGTCCATTTCGTTCGCTCCGTTCGACTGGCTCCTTCTCATCCCCGTTCTCACGTTCTTTATAATGGTGCTTTCCACAAAGCTCATGCAGAAGTTCTCATACAGAGACCCGATGACCGAAGAACAGCAGAACAACCCGTCCATGAAGATCATGACGTGGACGATGCCGCTTCTTTCCGTTTTCTTCGAGTTCCAGTTCGCAGCCGCTATCGGCGTATACTGGATCTTCAGAAACATCGTACAGGTAGTCGTGAAGTTCGTTATCTCGAAGATAATGCCGCTTCCCGTTATCTCAAAGGAAGAGTACGAAGAAGAAGAACGCAAGGCAAATATGTCGAACAAACAGAGAAAGCGCGAGGCTCAGCAGAGGAGCGGCGACAGACCGTTCGTGCGCTCTCTCCACTACATTGACGACGAAGATTACATCGCACGTCACGCAGAAGAGCTGAAAGAGCTTGAAGAAGCACGGGAAGCTCAGAAGTATACCCCGAAGTTCGGACTCGGCAAGACGACGGCGGCAAAGGACGCTCCCGCGCCGATAAAGAACGACGAAAAAACGACCTATGAAGAAAAGACCGATGAAGAAAAGAAGTAAAGACTAAAATAACTACAATAATCGGAGAAAAACTTACAGGAATGGATACATACATCATAACAGCGAAGACGGTCGAAGCGGCTTATGCGGAAGCTAACGCAAAATACGCCGACGAAAACCACGAAGTCTCCTGCGAAGTGATCGAGATGCCAAAAAAAGGCTTCCTCGGACTCGGCGCAAAGGACGCAAAGATCAAAGTTACCGTAACTTCTTCGGCAAGCGCAGAGCTCGGCTCTATCGTTTCCGATATGAAGAAAATGAAGAAATACACGGACCGCAGCGGCGACGGACAGGAAAAATCCCAGCCGAAGCCGGAAAACAAGCCTCAGCAGAAGCCTGATCAGCCTCAGTCCCGGAAAAATCAGAACAACCAAAACAATAACCAGAAGAACAAGCAGAACAACGACAAACGCGGGAATGACGGTCAAAAGAACTTTGACGGCAAAAAACAGCAGAACAACCAGCCGAAGAAAGACGACAGACCGGTCAAAGATAAGAACGACGCCGTAAAGCCCGAAGAAAAGCAGAACAAGGAACAGAAACAGCGTTCCGCTCTTCATAACGGTGCAAAGCCGAACACAAGACAGCAGATCAAGCACACGCCAGGCGAAGAAGTCGAGGGCGCGTCCGTTACAGTCGGCACTCCCATGGGACTGACGGATTTCGTGTCGGAGAAAAAGGGCGGCTTCGGCTCGTCCGAACGCTCCGGCGGCTCCATGTCGAACGACATCCGCAAGAAGAAACCGGCAAAGCCGATGGTCAGCGCGGACAAGGCAGACGAAAAAATGCGTCTCTCAAAGTACGATATGGCTGAATCGGACGACGATTATAAGAATATCGAATCCATGATAAGCGAAGACGAAGCCGCACTCGAAAACGAAGCGCGCTCCGCTCTCGGATTTGCGGATACCAACGCAAAGGAAGAAGCAGTTCCCGCACCCGAACCGCGCAAGAGAGAGCCGATCACTCAGCAGGAAATGGATTACGCGCTTGAGTTTGCGAATATGCTGCTTGCAGACCTCAACCTTTCCGCAAAGGCTGTACAGTGCGAATGCCCCGAGGGAGAAGAATTTGAGCCTGTCGGAGACGCGAACGTTTATCCGCGCATCGAGATCACCGGAGACGACACCGGAATCCTCATCGGTCACCACGGCGAAACGCTCGACGCTATACAGTATCTCGTAAACCTCTCGTCGCTCCGTAAATCGAAGTCGAAAGACGGCGACTATGTAAAGATCGTCGTTGACATCGAGAACTACCGCAACAAGAGAGAAGCTACTCTCAAGGCTCTCGCACGCAGAATGGCGGCTAAGGCTGTCAAATATAAGAGAAACGTCTTCCTTGAGCCGATGAACGCTTACGAGAGACGCATCATCCACAGCGAACTGCAGAGCTATCCCGACGTTTCGACACACTCCGTAGGCGCGGACAGAGACCGTAAGATCATCATCACTTACGAGGGCGCAGACAAGCAGACGGAACAGAGAAACCGCAGAAGAAGAGGCGGTCAGAGACAGCAGAAGAGCGGCGAAAAGACCGTACTGCCGACCGTTGCTTCCGAAAACGGCGCAGAGAACGCCGAACGCAGACGTCCGAGAAAGATCCAGAAGGTCTCTATTGATAAAATCGGCGACATCCTCGACGGAGACAAGACGCTTCTCGACGGCGCAGGCGTAAACCAGAGCGAAGAATAAAAAACAGAAAAGGTCGATGCTCATGTGTCGGCCTTTTTATTGAAACGGGGGAAACGAATGTATTCGCTTTCATCAACAATATCGGCGGTGTCGACTCCGCGCGGAAAAGGCGGTATCGCAACTATCAGAATATCCGGAACTGACGCCGTAAAGGTCGCGTCGCGTATGTTTTTGCCGAAATCCGGCAAGCCGCTCGACGAACAGCAGGCGAGAAAAGCGATTTTCGGCACGATCCTTGACGAGGGAGACGATCAGTGCGACGAGGGCGTTGCGGTGGTTTATCGCGCTCCTGCGTCGTTCACCGGCGAAGATACGGTGGAGATAACTTGTCACGGCGGTCTTCAGGTGACGGAAACGGTGTACCTGTCGACTCTCGCTCACGGTGCAACGGCGGCAGGTCCGGGGGAATTTACTCGCCGGGCATTCATCAACGGCAAAATGTCGCTGACGGAGGCGGAGGCGGTCGGACTGCTCATTGACGCGGACACAAAAGAGAGGATGCGCCTCTCGTCCGGTGCGCTGAGGGGCAACGTCAGCCGCGAGATCGGCGAAATATCCGCCGGAATGCTCGACACGATGACGGCATTGTACGCCGCTATTGACTATCCCGAAGAGGACGTCGGCGACGAGGGAGAAAGGCAGATCGAAAGCACGCTCGAAAAATCGCTCGCACGGGTGGAAAAACTGCTGTCGACTTATAAAGTCGGTAAAGCTGTGTCCGACGGCGTGAAGTGCGTTATATGCGGACGCCCGAACGTCGGCAAAAGCTCACTCTTCAACGTGATGACCGGCGAAGAAACGGCTATCGTAACGTCGGTCGAGGGAACGACAAGGGATATTTTAAGGGAAACCGTCTCGTTCGGCGGCGTGACACTACGGCTGTCCGATACCGCAGGGCTGCGCGCGTCAGGCGACACGGTCGAGAAGATCGGCATCGACAGAGCGGAGGCGGAAATCGAGTCGGCGGAGCTGGTCATCGCAGTTTTCGACGGAAGCGAACCGCTCCGAGACGAGGACCGCCTGCTTATCGAAAAGCTCAAAAGTACGTCCGCGCCGGTGATAGGTGTGATAAACAAGTCGGACGCGGGAGAAAGGCTCACGGATGAAGAAAAAAAGGCTATAGAAACCTTCTCGCGGACGGTAGTAAAAACTGCGGCAGGCGGCGAGAAAATGGACGCGGCGGCTCTTTCTGCGGCAGTTGCGGAGATATTCGGAAGCGGGGAGATCGACCTGTCGACCGATGCGGTGATCTGGGACGTGCGGCAGAGAGAACAGCTTTCCCACGCCAGAAATGCGCTCGGATCCGCACTTGACGGACTTCGCGGCGGCGACTCGATCGACTGCGTATGCACGCTTGCCGAAGAAGCACTTGCCGCGCTCGACGAAACGGACGGCAGAGGAGTGGACGAGCGGATCGTCGGCGAGATATTCTCTCGCTTCTGCGTCGGAAAATAAAAAATGTTTCACGTGAAACAATATTTATGAGAAAAAACACGGTAAGGTATAATAAACACAGATACAAACAAAAATCTCACTGAATACCGCTCAGTGAGATTTTATTTTATCTCTTGTTCGAGATCATCAAATACATCCGAATCAAAGAAATCCTGTATCGTTATTCCGAGACCGTCGCAGAGCTTTTTCACCGTCGAAACAGTTGCGCTGTTGTTCCGTCCGCTCACAATGTTGTTTACAGTAGACTGTGTAACGCCGCTTTGAATCGACAGACGGTTTATCGTTATCCCGTTTTCGCGGCACAAATCAAGAATTCTTTTCCGAACTGCTTCACCGATCGTCAAACAAAGTCACCCCTTTTCAAGAAAATAATAACAAGTTTCTCTTGAAAAGTTTAACCCAAATGAGTTATAATTAATTCAAAAGGGGTGATTGTTCGTATGAATAAAAAAAGTGTTTTTTTATAGGTCACAGAGACGCGCCGGAGAGTATCTATGAAAACGTTTTGAAAAACGTTGTTATTTTGATTGAGAAGGAGAATGTTACAGAGTTTATTGTTGGTAATTACGGAAATTTTGACCGAATGGCAACACGCGCTGTAACAGAGATAAAACAACATTATCCGTTTATTAAGCTTTTGATGTTACTTCCATATCATCCTTCAGTCCGAAAAGTCGATATTCCATTATTTTTTGACGGTTCTGTTTATCCTGACGGGCAGGAAAAAGTGCCACCTAAAGCGGCAATAATCCGTGCGAACAGATATGCAGTTGATAACACCGATTTTGTGATTGCTTATGCTCATTATCCTGCAAGTAACGCTCGTGATATTGCCGAATACGCTGAAAAGAAAAGTAATGTATTGTACTTGTAACAAAAAATCTCACTGAATACCGCTCAGTGAGATTTTATTTTTTCCTTATTCAGCGTCTTTTTCGTCTGTGGGAGCGGTGGTTTCTTCGCCTGTGCTTTCTTCTGTGCCCTCTTCTTCACGCGAGATCACACCGTTTTTGAAGTAACCGGTGTACGTCCGTCCGCTCGGCCATGTGAATGTGCCGTAGCCCGACATCACGTTCGCCTCAAAACTGCCTTCGTAAGTCTCGCCCGATTCCCAGACGTATGTTCCCTGTCCCTCGCGGCAGTCGCCTTTGAATTCGCCCGTGTAGCTGTCGCCGTTTGCCCAGGTGTAGACGCCGGAGCCGTTCTTCATGTCGTCGAGGTAGTTTCCGACGTACTTGTCGCCCGACGCATAGACGTATTCGCCGAAGCCGTTTCGCATATCGTTCTCAAACGATCCCGTGTAGACCGAGCCGTCGGAGTATGTGTACGTTCCCTCACCGGTTTTTACGCCGTTCACGAACGTACCTTCGTACTTGTCGCCGTTTGCGAAGCTGTATACACCCTCGCCGTTCAGCAAGTCTCCGGAGAACGAACCCGTGTAAACGTCGCCGCCCGAATATCTGAGCGTGCCTTCTCCGTCTTTCATCAGATTCCTGAAGCCGCCCGTGTAAACGTCACCGTTCGAGTAGACCGTCTCGCGGCTGTCGTCGTTCAGATTCACGTCCGCCGAGATGTTGTCGGAATAGATGATCTTTCCCTTGACGGGAGTGCCTTCGTCGTCGACCTGACCGAGGAATTTGATCTGTCTGCCGTCGGATAAGTCATACTTTAAGTATCTCACGCCGGACATATAGAGCAGGAATACCACGAGCGCGAGCACGAGCACGGCGATTATGAAGATCGTGATGAGGATCGACGCAAGGGAGCGTCTTTTTTTCGGTGTGTAGTTGTTTTTTGCCATAATTGTATCTCCGTTATATCCGCAGGAGCGGAAAATTATTGCCAGGCTGATTTGTAAGCGTCGATGATCTGCGGCAGGAATACGATGATGAGGCATCCTGCGACGAAGAACAGCACTGCCGCGAAGACGAACGTCATGATCGGGTGCTTTTCCCGTGAGAAGCGAAGCTCCGCACCGATGCGTTTTTCTTCGGACAGGTACAGTCCGTTCTCGCAGAACTTGACATATTTCCGCAGCGGCGAGGACTTGCGCAGGATGTACCTGTAAACGAGATTCTTGCCGAAGCCAAGCTCGGACGGCTGTTTTGCACTGTCGCGTGTGTCGGCTTTAGCGGAAAGAAGCGCATAGACGACGCGGTGTGATGTAACACGCGAAATCAGCGCGAGCAGTACGGCGATCATCACGCCGACGTAGACCGCCCAGACGACGAGCGGCAGGGACGGAACGCCTCCGTCAAAATGAAAATCAAAGATTTTTTCGAAAAAGAGATCCATTGTATGTTTTTCTCCGGTTATACGGTGAAATCGTTCAGCGCGTCGTCACCTGCGAGCAGTTTTATGATAGCTTCGAGGTCTTCGCTGTCGCGGAATTCGACGGTGAACGTTTTCTTTTTCTTTGTTGCGGTGATCTTGCACTGTCTGCCCGTGAGCTTAGTAAAGCGGTTTTCAAGCGCGCTCGCGTAGTCGACCTTGACGCGGACAGGCTCGATCGGTGCGTTTTCTGCGGCTACACGCGCGGCAAATTCGCGGTTCTCGCGTCTCACAAGCGCTTCGGTATCGCGGACGGACAAACCTTTTTCGGCGACATATTCGGCGGTCAGCGGGAAACCCGACTTGTCGACGAGTCCGAGAAGTGCGCGGCAGTGACCGGCGGTGAGCTTTCCGTCGACGAGCATTTTTGCGACTGCGTCAGGCAGATCAAGGAGACGGAGCGAGTTTGCGACGGCACTGCGCGACTTGCCGATCCGCTCGGAGACTTCCTCCTGCGTCATCGAATAATCGTCCATCAGCGAGGAGTACGCCTCTGCTTCCTCATACGGATTGAGGCTTTCGCGCTGGATGTTCTCGATTATCGCAAGTTCGGCGGCTTTCTTGTTGTCGGCGTTGATGACCATAGCCGGGATCTCGGTCAGTCCTGCCATTTTGGACGCGCGGAAACGGCGCTCGCCTGCGACTATCTCGTATCTTTCGCCGACGGGACGGACGAGGATAGGCTGCAGTAGTCCGTGCGCGGCGATAGAATCCGACAGGGACGCGAGAGCTTCTGCGTCAAACGTCTTTCTCGGCTGATCGGGATTCGTGTCGACCGACGAGAGCGGCAGGCGCATTTTCATCGAGCTTTTTTCGTTTTCGTCGCCGATGCTTACGGAATTGTCGAGGAAGATCGCGTCAAGTCCCCGACCGAGAGCTTTTGATTTTGCCATATCATATCTCCGTTTTTTATAGAGTGTACACGTTGAATTGTTTCACGTGAAACAGTTTTTCTTATTTCAGTCCGATCCGCCCGAGGATCTCAGCCGTTACGCTGTCGTACGCCTCGCACGCCTTGGAATATTTGTCGTGGTAGTTGATAGGTTCGCCGAACGACGGAGCTTCCGAGAGCTTGACAGAACGCGGTATCGCAGTTTTGAACAGCTTGTCCGAGTAATATTTCTTTATTTCTCCGAGGACGGCGGCAGAGAGATTGAGCCGTCCGTTGAACATCGTGATGAGGATTCCGAGGACGGTCAGCCGCTTGTTGTAAAGCTCCTTCACGCGGCGGATGGACAGCATGAGTTGAGTTAGTCCTTCGAGCGCGTAGTATTCGCACTGCATCGGGATGATAACACCGTCGGCGGCGGACAGCGCGTTGAGCGTGAGGAGGGACAGGGACGGCGGACAGTCGATAACGACGAGGTCATAGCCGACGCATTTTTCACTGAAATCCGAGAGCCGTTTTTCGCGGTGCTCTACGTCGATGAGATCGAATTCCGCGCCTGCGAGAGAGATAGTAGACGGCAGGAGCGACAGCCCTTCATAGTCCGTTTTTATGATAGCTTCTTCGGGGGTGGCATTTCCGATGAGAACGTCGTACGTCGTCTTCGAGATGTTCTTTTTCGATATACCGACGCCGCTTGTCGAGTTGCCCTGCGGATCGGAGTCGATAAGCAAGACCTTCAGACCGCGCGACGCGGCAGAGCTTGCAATATTGACGCACGACGTTGTCTTTCCGACTCCGCCTTTCTGATTGGCAAAAGCAATTACATACGGCTTTGACATTTTTCGCGCTCCCATGTGAATATACATAAAACTTCACTATATTATATCGGAAAACGCGGAAAAAGTCAAGTGAAAAGCGGCACGAGCCGCCGTTTTTTCGCTATTATGACGATTTCGGGAGCAGGATCGAGATGAGCGTTCCGTCCGGCGTCTCCTCGCGCGAGGACGAAACGGCGATGCCGCTTTTTTTGATGATGTCGACGGCGTGGTCGATAGAGTTGTAGAAAATGCGGATGTCCTTTAAGATGAGCCGCTGTTTCTGCTCGCTCCTGTCCGGCTGACGGCGTATCTCCGCGGCACGGGACTGCGCGCAGATCAGCGATTCAACATAATCTTCCGCCGCCGCAACGTTCATCTCGCGGTCTATCATTATCCGAAGTACCGCCATGCGCTCATTTCCCGGGGTGAGCCTGAGAAGCGCACGCCCGTGCCTTTCCGTGAGTCCTCTGTCAAGGATAAGCTCGCGCTCGTTCTCCGTGAGACGAAGCAGACGGAGCTTGTTCGCTATGTACGACTGGCTGACCGCGAGACGGCGCGCACACTGGTCCTGCGTCATGCCCGACAGCTTGATCAGGGACGCGATAGCCGCCGCCTCCTCGAACATATTGAGGTCTTCCCTGTGTAAGTTTTCGATGATCGCAATGACGGCGGCGTCAATGTCACCGGCTTCCACCGAAACGCACGGCACAGACCGTATCCCCTCAAGCTCCGCCGCCTTGAGCCGCCGCTCTCCTGCGATGAGCGAAAACCGTTCCCCGTCGCACTCGTCCTCTTCACGCCGGACGATAAGCGGCTCGATGATCCCGTGTTCCCTGATGCTGTCGGCGAGCGCACGAAGTCCCTCGTCGTAGACGATACGGCGTATCCTCCCCTCCGGAACGGTGATCCTGTCTGTCGGTACCTCCCGTACCGCGCGGCTTAATTCCTTTGTCTTTCCCCAAAACATTTTTACGTCCTCCTTTTTGACTGTGTTGTTTTCCGAGGTGAGACGATTATACCATGTCGGACGGAAATAGTATGTCGGACGGTGCACGGAAATAACTGACTATTTTTCGGAGGAAAAGAAAAAATCCCGTCCAATTCATAAAAATACGGACGGAATTATATATCCCTGTGCTTTGCCGTCGGTGAATGGCGGACGGACAAGTCAAAGAGGCTTTTTTGTGATTTCGGCGTAGCGGCGCGGATAGAGAGTCGGAGTGGGCGCGATTTTATCGTAAATTACGAGAGTGCGCGTGTCGCCGCCGGGGAGTACGTAGTCGATTTTCTCCGAAAGACGGAGACCGCATAGCCGCGCGGCGTTCTCCGATGCGGCGATCTCGTCGTCGGCGTGGGATTTGAGCGCGACAAAATGTCCGCCGACTGACGTAAGAGGCGCGCAAAGCTCGACCAGCACCGGCAGTGCAGCAACGGCACGCGCGACGGATAAGTCACTCTTTTCACGAAGAATGTCGTGCGATATTTCCTCGGCACGCCCCTGTATGCCTGAGACGGATGCGAGTCCGCATTTTTTCGCGCATTCTGTGATATGCGCGATTTTTTTGCCGGTCGAGTCAAGCCCTATAGCCGCGGACGACGGAGAAATGCGCGACAGTGCCGCCGCCATGGGAAGAAGCGGGAAGCCTGCTCCCGTGCCTACGTCGATCATACGGCGCGGTGTGATGCCTCGTTCCGCGAGAAGCCCGAGAGGGATGAGCGAATCTATGATGTGCTTGCGGATGACCTCGCGCGGCTCAACGATAGACGTGAGGTTGAATTTCTTCGCGTTCACGATGAGCATGGCGGAGATGATATACAGCTTTTCCGTCACGTCGGGCGCAACAAAGTCGGCGTAAAGACGGGAAAAACCTACCGTTTCGGGGGAAGCGAGGGAGGAATATATTTCCGTGAACTCCGCATAAGTCAGCGCGGACGTGCTTTCAAGCTCATTTATGATGACGTTCACTGTGTTTGTCTCCTTTCGCGCCTGTTTTATTTTCGGTGCGCGGTTTTACCTGCTTTGTGCCGGAGATTTGATCCCCGTCTTTCTTTACGACGGCACGCTTGCCTTTCTTGCCGTTTTCGTATGCAAGCCCGATCTTTCCGAGCTTTCGCCCAAGCTCGAAATATTCGCCGTGCGAATAGACGAGCAGCTTCACGCGGTCGAGCCGCAGTTTACCGCTTTCGTCGATCAGCGATTCGTCGACGGAGACGGAAACGACGTCCGCGATGAACATATCGTGCGTGCCCTCGTGCAGGACTTCGGCGACGCGGCACTCAAGGGAGAGCGGACTGTCGGCGATAGTCGGCGCGGATACTTCGGCGGACGGGATGAGAGTCAGCCCGGTTTTTGCCGCCTTGTCGACGATCCGACCGGTGACAGTGCCGACGTAGTCGCAGACCTCGACGAGCGAGGACGGAACGAGATTGACGACAAATTCGCCGGAATCCGAGATAAGGGCGTGCGAGTGGCGTTCGGGACGGACGGAGATGTATATGCGTGCCGGACGGGTGGCGACAACGCCGCACCAGCCTATTGTGATGATGTTTGCTTTTTCAGCCGTTCCGCAGGTCACCATGACCGACGGAAGCGGAGCAAGTAAGGCAGAGCCTTTCCAGTTTACGCGAGACATAAAGATTCTCCTTCGGAGATAATGAATGATGAATGATGAATAGTGAATAATGAATAATTGAACGGAGCGAACGAAAATCTTGCAGTTGCTTTGTAACAAAGGGGAAATCAAGAAAAAAGCGATAATTCACTGCACGAAAGTCTTGTATACACGAACGTATGAGCGGCAGCG
Source organism: Eubacteriales bacterium (assembly GCA_045643285.1). Taxonomy (GTDB): domain Bacteria; phylum Bacillota; class Clostridia; order Oscillospirales; family CAG-272; genus UMGS1696. Next base: position 116,063 of record JAZUKN010000058.1, on the reverse strand, counting down.
CGCTGTATCCTCACGGGTTAAATCCTCGATAACGTCGCAGTCGCTTTGTAACAAGGGGGTTCTTAGGGGGAATAGAGCGAAGCGACCTTCCCCCTAAGCGCGGTGATTCACAAGAGCGTCGCGGTACGCTCTTGTGCGCCCCACGCGCAGTGGAAAAACCGATGCCAAACGTGCGGTTTGGATGAATATGCGCCTGTCCGACCGTTCGTAAACGAACCGCTTGTAAACAAGCAGGACAAAAAGAATAATTTGAAAACACGAAGTGTTTTCTTCTTTACAACAATCCTTCCGTCACGACAAGTCGTGACACCTCCCTTTACACAAGGGAGGCTTTTTGAGGCGTTCGTGCGGTTTGTAGCCGTAGAATTTGTGCAAGTTAAAGAAAAACGAAGTATGCGCGCCGCGCAAGTGAAGTTGACTTCGTCAGAGAAGTACGCATCCGGCGTGTGAAGTTTGCACTTCGTGCAAGTTTTGCGCTCCGCGCAAGATCACCCACGCACGCGCTCCAGCTCCGCGAGAAACCGCGTGAGCGTTTCCGCACGGTTCAGCGCGTCGCGTACTTTCGCACCGCCGCGGACTCCGTGTAGTAAGTACGCCGCACGCGAACGCGACTCACGTATGCCGCGCACCTCTCCCATTTCACCGACAACTGCCGTGATGTACTCGCGTATCAGCGAAACGCGCTCGTCGATCGACGGCGGAACGAACGTCTCCGGTGCCGCTATTTCCGAGAACAGCCACGGATTCGTGAGCGCGGCACGCCCGACTGCTACTCCGTCGCACCCGAGCGCGAGATATTCTTCCGCATCCGCGCGCGACTCCACGTCTCCGTTTCCGATGAGCGTAACGCTCGAAAAACCGCTTTCGGTGAGCGCATTCTTCACTTCGCGGCAGTATTCGTGCCTCGCCGACGGCATATACATCTGCGCCCGCGTCCTACAGTGGAGAGTCAGCACGTCCGCACCGCTCTTTGCCATGCCGACCGCAAATTCGGGCGCATTGATCGAGCTGTCGTCCTTGCCGAGCCGGAATTTTACCCCGAGCAAAACCCCGTGACGGACGCAGACCTCTTTGACGGCGGACACTATCCTTTCGGCGAGCGGCAAATCGCTCATAAGTGCCGAGCCGTCGCCGGATGATACGATCTTCTTCACGGGACAGCCCATGTTGATGTCGATCCCGACGGGCTGTTTTTCAAAGCTGCATCCCTTGAAGCCTCCCGTGAGCAGTATTTCAGCCGCCTGCGCCATAATATCCGGCTCGTGGCCGAATATCTGGAGAAAAACAGGCGGCTCGTTTGCCGTTATTTTCGATAAAGCTCCCGTCTTTTCGTCACTGTGGACGAGCGCGACCGATGAGATCATCTCACTTGTGGACGAGGACGCGCCGAACCGTCCGCAGATCGAGCGGAAGACGGAATCGGTGTACCCTGCCATCGGCGCAAGAGAGCAGAATATTGCATTATCCATATTATTATGCCTTTTCTTTTCATTTGTGCCGGTTCGTTGAATTTGACGCCCTTTGGGGGCAAAAGGCACAAATGACGTTTGAAAATACCAAACTTTCGGTTTGTGTTTTCTTCATTATCAAACGGGCTATTTGACCTTTTCCGCTCTCGTCTTGTTGAACGGACGGAGACAGAGCTTCGTTATGTAGTGCGGTATCAGACCGAACACGATGTTCGCCGCAAGCTCCGGAAACACGGCTTTTACAAAGACCGCACCGAGCGTTATGCCGCCGACTGTTGCAAGGAGCGTTATTATCGTAAATATCGAGCGAAGCGCCGACGAGCCGACAACGTACAGACCGCGCACCGTTATGGAGTCACGGAAATAATAGGTTGTCAGTATGCCGGAGACGTACCCGACGGGCATATAGAGAAGCGGAAGAAGCGTCAGAGTCGCGCCGCCGAGCGATTCGATGACGAACGCCGCGACCACGCCGAAGACCGCGCCCCATTTTTCCTTTTCCGACATTCCGACGGCGCAAACAAGCGGCAGAATGAGGTCGGGAACAACGCCGAACGGACGGAAACGCGCAAACAGCGTCGTCTGGAACAGCGCAAAAACGACGAGCAGGATGCCGCAGACTACGGCTTTGAATACGGATTCGCCGTCTACCGAAAAAGCGGCGATCTTGTCGCGTATTTTGTCGAGGGGATTTTTGTTTTCTATAAATTCCCTCTCGGTCATTCCGGAATCAACGCCGAAAGATATGTTTTTACTCATTTTTGTCTCCTTCGGTACCGTCTGTCAGCGAAGACGCGGGAACGGATGAGGACTCAAACGACGTTATTACCATGGCTTTCGTCAGAGAGGAGTATTCGGCGGAGCATTTTACCTTTATATCGAGCGTGCGCGAATACGGATTCTGCTCGATTGATTCAACGTACCCTATAACGAGTCCGCGCGGATAGATGCTTCCGTAGCCGGAGGTAAGTACTCTGTCGCCGACGGAGACACCGCTGTCCTCGGGGATGTACGACAGAGCCACTATCCCGTCGGACGCTGTCGCATAGTTGCCGGTGCAGACGCCGGAGTCGCCCGTGCGTTCGATGTACGCACCGACGGACGAGCCGGATTCAAGGATCGTCGTGACCTTTGACCAGTTAAGCCCGACTTCGGTTATCTGCCCGACGACGCCTTCCGCTGTGATGACGGGCATATTCAGCTTTACGCCGTCAGACGAGCCGACGTCAAGGTTCAGCACCTTTGAGTAGTTGCCGCTTTCACGCCCGATGACTGAGGACGAGAGGAGCTTGAAGTCTGTATGGCTCATTTTCAGCTCAAGAAAATCGCTCATCCAGACGTACATTTCTTCGATCTCGGCGTTGTCGTAGATCTGCGACTGATATTCCGAGAGCTGTTCGCGGAGGCGGTTGTTTTCTTCGACAAGCTCGTCGAATTTGTAAAAATACGACGCAAAGCCGTCTATCGCCTCGGTGACGTTGTTGAACATCTTCTGCGCAGGCGCGAGGATAACGCCCACCGCATCACGGAAGACGAACGTCACACCCATGGAGTAGAACACCGTCGGCACTATGGCGACAACGAGTGCAACTACCGTTATTATGTAGAAGAATTTGTTCTTAAAAAACTGTTTCATTTTCTATAATTTTATCTCGCTCTGTAGTTTACTATACCGTTGAGGTCGCTTATCGACTCGATCATTCTTCCGATACCGAGTACCACGCAGTCGACCGGTGACTTTGAGACAAGCGTGCGGATGCCCGTTGCCTGCTGAATGAGCATATCGAGTCCTGCGAGGAGCGCACCGCCGCCCGAGAGCATGATGCCCGTGTCGTAAATATCGGACGCAAGCTCCGGAGGCGTGTTTTCAAGCGTTGAGCGTATGCTCTCGACTATGTGGAAGACTTCGTCCTGCATCGCCTCGCGTATTTCGGGGGACGTGACCGTGACTATCGCCGGAAGTCCGGTCAGTAGGTTTCTGCCGCGTATCTCCATAGCGCCGTGGTCCGTGGCGGGATGCGCGGAGCCGATTTTCTTTTTGAGCAGTTCTGCCGTCGTGTCGCCGATCAGGATGTTGTATTTGCGCTTGATGTAAGACGTTATCGCTTCGTCAAGCTCGTCCCCTGCGACGCGCTGTGAGTTCGACAGCACTATACCGCCGAGCGAGAGGATCGCGACTTCGGTAGTGCCGCCTCCTATGTCGACTATCATCGAACCGCGCGCACCTTCCACGCGAAGACCGCTTCCGACAGCCGCCGCGATAGGCTCTTCTATGAGCGCGACGGACTGTGCGCCTGCTTCGAGCGTAACGTCTTCTACTGCACGTTTTTCAACCTCCGTAACGCCGTACGGTATGCAGACAACGACCTTCGGACGGCTGATGAGCGTGTTGCCGGAGATCTTCTTGAAATAGTGGCGGAGCATTGCCGCCGTGATGTCAAATTCCGCGATAACACCGTCTTTTAAGGGACGCATCGCTATGATCGAGCCGGGAGTCTTGCCGAGCATCAGCTTTGCTTCGTTTCCGACTGCAACGACGTTGCGCGATTTTGCTTCGACCGCGACGACGGACGGCTCTCTGAGAACTATGCCGCGCCCTTTTACATATATAAGCGTGCTTGCGGTGCCGAGGTCAATTCCTATGCTTTTCATTTTGTATCTGTACCTTTCTTAAGGTTATTTCCGTTATATATTGAATTTCTTGAGGACTTCGGTGAGGTGGCAGACAGGCAGACCTACGACGTTGAAGAAGTCGCCGTCTATCCCCTCGACGAATACGCATCCGCCGCTTTGCAGGCCGTACGCGCCTGCCTTGTCCATCGGGTCGCCGGACGCTACGTATTCGAGTATTTCTTCCGCCGTCAGCGTGCGGAAGCGGACTTTCGTCACTTCGTAGAACTTCTCCGTCCGACCGTCTGCCATATCGTGTACGACAACGCCTGTGATGACCTCGTGTACTCTGCCGGAGAGGGACGAGAGCATACGCACGGCGTCTTCTTCGTTCTTCGGCTTGCCGATAGGCGTACCCTCTTCGGGGAAGTATACGATAGTGTCGGCGGAAATGACGACGGATTTGTCGCCGTCCGGCAGAGTGGCGCAGACTGCCGAATTTTTGAGCGAGGCTATCGAGAGGACGTATTCCCCCGGCTTGCCCTGCCCGAATTTTATCGAACGTTCGTCCGCGTCGGCGGTGATGACTGTGTGCGCGATACCTGCGCGCCCTAAGATCTCGTGCCGCCTCGGAGAAGCGGAAGCGAGAATGAAGTTTCGGGTTGTGTTCATTGTTATATCTCCTGTGTGGATTCACTTTGTGAAAATGATGTTCGCTACGCGAATGATGTTCACACTTCGTGTGAATGATATATTTGCCTGCGGCAAACATTGTGGAAGAAAACGTCGGGGACGTGTTCAAATTATTCTTTTTTCACTGCGCGGACGGCGGACAAGCCGGTATTCGACTTCGTCGAAACCGACGCGACGCTCTTGTGCAGCCTGTCCGCCGCGTATACATACGCAGGACAAATCCGATGCCAAACGTTAGGTTTGGATGAATTGCCTGCTGTGAAATTATACATCGTATTCGCACACGCGAATACATCATTTCTTATCTTTCTCCTGTGTGCCCGAAGCCGCCGGAGCCTCGTTCTGTTTCGTCGAGCGAGTCCGTTTCCGTGAACGCCGCCTGATATACGGGGAAGAACCCGATCTGCGCTATCCTGTCGCCGCTGTTCACGACAAACGGCTCGTTACCGTTGTTTACGAGTGCGACTTTTATCTCTCCTCTGTAGTCGGAGTCGATAACGCCGACGCTGTTCGAGAGGGATATGCTTTTTTTCACTGCAAGACCGCTGCGTGCGAATATCAGCGCGACTGTGTCTTTCGGGATAGAGATCGCTATTCCCGTGGGAATAAGTGCGCTGCCGCCGACTGCAACCGTGACCGGCTCGGAGACGCACGCATAAAGGTCAGCCGCCGCCGCACCGTCTGTCTGATACTGCGGAACGATCGCTGAGGGGACGAGTTTTTTGAGTAGTACGTTCATTTTATAGTCTCCCGTGTGGATTATTTCGACTTCGTCGAAAAGTGAAGTAACGCAAAGCGTCGTGAAGTATGCGCTGCGCGCAAGTGAAGTTTTCGACTTCGTCGAAAGATAAGGAAGAAAAATTATCGGAGATAATTTTTCTACCATAACTGTGCCGAAGGCACAACTTCACTCGCCGAAGGCGAACTTCACATTCGCTACGGCGAATACTTCACTTTTCACGAAGTGAAAAACTTCACTCTTATTGTATTCTTCTTCCGCTTCGCTTTTCTCCGGCTCTGTATGCACGGAGAACGTCTTCCGCTTCCTTGATGTTTTCCACCGTGAAGAGGAACACCGACGCACCCGCGTTTCTGCCCGGTGCGATGTCCTCCGGCCTGTCGCCCATCCATATAGGCGTGGAATTGTATATAACATTTGTGCAGTCGGAATTTGCAACGACGGGGAATTTTTCGCCGAGACGGTCGCACAGTTCACCTGCGCAGACGTGCGGCTTTGCACCGACGTACCTGCCGCCCCTGTTCCCTTTTTTGCAGTTTCCGCCGCTTATGATACAGCGCGAGAGGTGCATCACCGGTATGCGCCCGTATACGATCAGCCCCGTTTGTGCGCCCGCCGATGCGGTTATCCCTCTTGCCGCCGCGAGCGTGACTTCCGGCGACAGAACGACCGACGACGCGCCGAGCGATGCGTATACGTCAGCCGCCGCCGAGTTCGTCACGTTTCCGCGGAACGAAATGTCGCCGTCGAATCCGAGCGAGCGGACGAGTCTGAGTTGTCCGGCAGTATGGCAAAGCGCACGCCGGATGCCGTATCCGTATACGGCTTTCAGCTTTTCTTCAAGGTCTTTTCCTGTGAGAAGCGGAAGAACGGCTGAGATCTTTTCGCACCGTGCCGCCTGCTTTATGGCTGTGTTTTCGCAGTCGCCGAGCGGGATATATAACCTGTCGAATTTTTCCGCAAACTCCTCCAGCCGTGCCGCGCGTTCGTTTTCTTCCACGTCCGCGAGGAACAGCGCGAGCGAGAATATCTCAGCCACCGTCTCGCGTTTTTTCTCTGTTCTGCCCGATTTGTCAGGCAAAGGACGCTCGGTGTTACGCTTTTCTTTGTTTTTATCTTCGGAATTTTCTTCTTTTTTCTCCTCACCGAGCTGTGCCGCAAGAGCGTCTGCCGCGTCACGCCGCAGTGCGTTCAGTGCGGAGAGCGGCATCCACAGCCCACCGTCGAGCGAATATTCTATATCTTCGGACGAGAGCGAAAAGCCGCTTCCGCCGAGCTTTGTCAGATTTTTTGCCGCGCTATCCGCCGTTATCGGGTTTCCTGTCGACGGGGACGGAACTGCACCGACCGCACGTCCGACGTACTTGCCGCAGTACAGCTCAAACACAGCCGGTGAGCCGCTTTTTAACTCAAACCGCGCTTTGACGGGCGTGGCGTCCGACGTTTTTTCTTTCTGTTTTGCGCGGAAATCGGACTGACGCGCGGAGAACGCCTGCGAGATCTCTCTCTGCACCGCCGACGCATTGATCTGTTTTTCCGACGATTTCACGCCGCCCATTGTGCCGTAGCGCGAGACGAAATAACCGTCCGTGAAGCCGCGTGTAAAGAGGTCTTCGAGTGCTTTTGTTTCTTCTTTCGTTGCCCGTCTGCCCTCGTCGAGCAAACGGCGGTATATCGAGGTCACGCCGTAGACGTAAGACGGACTTTTGAGCCGTCCTTCGATCTTCAGCGACGCAACGCCCGAGCCGATTATTTCGGGGATGTGACCGCCGAGCATCATGTCGGCAAGTGAGAGCGGATAATCTCCGCCGACCTGCCGTGAGCCGTCCGTCATTCTGTACGGCAAACGGCACGGCTGTGCGCATTCGCCGCGGTTTCCGCTTCTGCCGCCCATGACATACGACATGAGGCACTGACCGGAGCAGGAAACGCAGTGCGCGCCGTGGATGAACATTTCGATCTCTATCGGGGATTTGTCGACGAGCGCGCGGATCTCGTCGAGCGACATTTCTCTCGGTACGACGAGCCGTGAAAAGCCGAGTTCTTCAAGTGCGCGGCAGTCGTCGGGCGACATCATCGAGGTCTGAGTCGAGCCGTGGAGTACAGCGTGCGGGAAAGCCGCCTTTATCGCACTTGCCACACCGAGATCGGCGACGATCAGCGCGTCTGCTCTCTCGTCCTCTTTGCCGCCGAGGATGGTTTCGGCAAACGCGAGAACGCCGTCAAGCTCCTTGTCTGAGACGCGCGTGTTGACCGTGATGTGCGCCGCCGCACCGACGGAGTGGCAGAGCTTTATCGCGTCGCGTATCGTCTCTCCGGCAAAGTTCTTCGCTCTCATCCTGTTCGAGAACGCCGAGCCGCCGAAATATACGGCATCTGCGCCGCTTGCAAGAGCCGCACGGAGCGCTTCTTCGCTTCCTGCTGGCGCGAGAAGCTCGGGGATATGTTTATCAGCCATTTACTTTGCGCTCAAGAAAAGATTCTATGCTTTTTAAGTTTTCGTTCGGCTTGGACGGAGCGCATCTGTCGCGGAGTGCGTCAAGCTCGACACGCATATTCTGTGCGTCAAGCTCCATTACGTCGAGCTTTGCCTGAAGCTCGGCGAGCCTTGATTCTGCTTTTGCGGCCTCTCCCTTTGCGTCAAGGGCGCAGAGGATCGCCGCGTCGAGCTTAGATGCGTTGAAAACGTGATTCGTTATCATTCTGATCTCAGCCGAAAGCTCGTCCGCCGTTTTTCTTACGAAGTCTTCGCTCTCTTCGGTCAGAATGTTGAGAGAAACGCCTGCCACGGTGACACTGTAACGTTTTTTCGTGTAGTTGTCCATAAAACCTCCTTGAAATTGGAGCATGATTCGCAAAGTAAATATTTCTCCTATTATCCACTCTACATTATAATATAAAATGCGCAAAAAGAAAAGGGGAAAATACGAATTTTGACGGGATTTTTACCCGTTTCATCCGTTATTTTCCCTTTTCTGCGCCGTTTCGGTATTTTTCGAGGAACGAATGCTCTTCGCCGTCCGTTTTGTAGCCGACGAGCGTGTCGATGTTCGCGTTGTGGATCGAGTTGAAAATGTTCTTCTCTACATCTGGATTGCCGTTTTCGCGCAGGAATTTTAACAGTGCTTTCGTCTCGCGCCGCTTTGATGCGTTCTCGTCCACTGCCGCCGATTCGGTTAGCTTGCACGCGCACGAAAGAAATTCAAGACCGCAGTACCGCGCCCACGCAATCACCGAGTCTTCGCGTATTTTGTACATCGGGCGGATAAGCTCCATTCCGTCGTAGTTCATGCTGTGCAGCTTCGGGAGCATACCCTGTATCTGCGCGCCCCACAGCATTCCCATGAGCGTTGTCTCTATCACGTCCGAGAAGTGATGACCGAGCGCGATTTTGTTGCACCCGAGAGAGGCGGCATAGGTGTAGAGGTAGCCGCGCCGCATCCGCGCACAGAGATAACACGGATTTTTCTCCTGCTTTGCGGAAACGGAGAAGATGTTCGTCTCGAATATCTTCACGGGGATGTCGAGCAGAGCGCAGTTTTTTTCGAGCCGTGCGCGGTTTTCGGGACTGTAGCCGGGGTCCATGGCGATGTATTCAAGCTCAAAAGGCACGTCCGAGTGGGACAGTATCTGCCGCATAAGCACGGCAAGCAGTGCGGAATCCTTGCCGCCGGAGATACAGACCGCTATCCTGTCACCGGACTGTATCAGTTCGTATTCCTTGAGCGCGGAGATGAACGGTCCCCAGATCTCTTTTCTGTATTTTTTCAGTATTGACGATGTTATTTTTTCATCCATTTTTCCGCGCCTCCAAGGATCGCGCAAGCTCGTCCGCACAAATGTCCTTTACGACCTCGCCTGCGATTATCAGACCGCAGACAGACGGCACGAACGAACACGACGCCGGCGGAGTTTTTTTCGTTTCTCCGTCGCTCTCCGGCAGAAATTCGGGCTTTACCGCTTCTTCACGCGAGTAGACGACCTTGAGCCGACGCACTCCGGTTTTTCTGCATTCGCGGCGGATGACGGCGGCGAGCGGACAGACGGAAGTCGAATATATGTCGGCGACCTCGAAGCGCGTCGGATCGAGCTTGTTTCCGGCGCCCATCGCCGAGATGATCGGTGTACCGACGGAATCGCACGCTTTGATCAGCGCGAGCTTGGTTGAAACGGTGTCTATCGCGTCTACGACGTAATCGTAAGCCGAAAAATCAAAGCCGCCGATGTTTTCGGGAAGCACGAACGAATTCACAAGCGTGAGACGGCAGTCGGGCGCGGCTTCACGGATGCGGATAGCCGCAGCTTCGGTTTTGTTCATGCCGACCGTTGATACCGTCGCAAAAAGCTGGCGGTTGAGATTCGAGACGGAAACACGGTCGCCGTCGACGAGGGTAAGTGCGCCGACTCCTGCACGCGCGAGGGCTTCTGCCGCGTGTCCGCCGACTCCGCCGAGCCCGAAGACTGCGACGTGCGCCTTTTTCAGCTGCTCGACTGCTTCCCGGCCGAGAAGCATTTCTGTACGTTCGTTTTTATCAGACATGGTTGTAGTTCCTTTGGAAAATAAATGATATGAACTTTCTTTATATAGGCAGAAGGTAGAAAACGTTTCACGTTTTCATATAATTTGTTTTGTCCTACGCGGACGGTTTGGATAAATTTTGCACTGGTACGCTGAGTATACATATGCGGAAAAAGAATAAATTGAAAACGTCGCAGACGTTTTCTTCCTTATCTGTGCCGAAGGCACAACTTCACTCGCCGAAGGTGTACTTCTCTTTCGCCCCGGCGAATACTTCACTTTTCACAAAGTGAAAAACTTCACTCCCGTCAGTGCTCCGCTGTCAGCCTTATCAGCTTGTCCCTGTCGTCGTCGTCTGCCGCCTTGTTGCGCCGGAGCGCACCGCATTTGCGGCACTTGTGCGTGACGATAAAGCCGCGCTTCGGGTCCGGTTCAGCAGTGACGGGATCCATTATCCCGCCGCAGTCCGCCGCACGGTCGCCCGGATTCACGTCAAGGTGGAGCGAGCAGAGGCACACGGGGCAGTGGTTGCGCGACGTGTACCTGAGCGGCGGCACTTCAAAGCCGCAGTTCGCGCAGACGAACGATGCATCGTTCTTTGAGAAACGTTTTGTTTCCATAAAACACTCCGTTTTTGCGAAAAAATGTGAATAAAACCGTTTGTTCTGTAAAAAATAATGCTGAAATCACTTCAATCCGAAAGGTGTAATCAGCATGAATAACAAAAAAAAGAAAACTTATTTGATTCGCGTCCTTGCCGCTTTGTCTCTCTCGGCAGTTCTCTGTCTGTCCGTCAGCGCGGGAATAATGGAGGATATGACCGACGCAGGTGAATCGGTAGTCGACAACATCACCGGCACGACCGGCATGGAGAAAAACAGCGGTATGTTCGGCATGAGCGGCAAATCCGGCTCGTCTATGGGAAAGAGCGGAAAGAGTTGTCCGGCGGACGACCCCGATACGTCAACTCTCGGCGATCTTGACGGCGACGGTGTTATTGAAAACGAAAACGGCGCAAAAACCGGTTTGAGGGACGAGGGAATGAGATTTATGAGCGACGACAACGTGCTCGATACTACAGGCGACAGCTCTATGAGCGGCAACACTACAGGCGACAGCTCAATGGGCGGACGTTCCGCAAACGGAACTGCAAACGCGGACGGAACTATGCCGATCTCCGAAGGCACATCGAACGGCGCAGACATGAGCGAAAGCGGCTCTGCCATGTCGTGGACGGCGGTAATAATTGCGATACTTCTCGCGGCGGCACTTGTGGCGGTCATAATTGCGCTGATACCGAAGAAAGAAAAGTGAAGTTCTGCTTCGCAGAGATAAGTAACGCAAAGCGTCGTGAAGTATGCGCTGCGCGCAAGTGAAGTATTCGACTTCGTCGAAAGATAAGGAAGAAAACGTCGGGGACGTTTTCGATTTAATCTATTTGTCCTACGCGGACGGCGGACAAGAGCGTGATTCGACGCTCTTGTCAATCACCGAACCAAAGAGGGGGAAGTCACTTCGTTCCGATTCCCCCTCTTTGGAAACACCCCTTTGTTGCAAAGCGAATGCGACGGTGAAGAGGATTTAGGTCGTCAGTAATAGCGCGCTGTCGCTCATTACATAGTATAACTTAATCGTTTATAAATGAAAAGATACGCTTAATAATTGCAATCACTTTGCAACAAAGGGGATTCCAAAGGGGGAATTGACGCCAGTCCTTCCCCCTTTGGTCGTGTGGATTCATAAGGAGTCCGCGAAAGTGACTCACCGAGATGCGGAGCATCTCGTCGAGTTCACGGAGTGAACTCGGCTTATGGACCGTCCGTCAGGACAAATCCCGAATCCAACCGTGCGGCTTGGACAAATGTGCGCTCGTCCGTCGCGTATACATACGCAGAATAATTTGAAAACGTCGGGGACGTTTTCTACCTCATCTGTGCCGGAGGCACAACTTCACTCGCCGTAGGCGAACTTCACTTTTGCCCCCGCGAATACTTCACTTTTCACGAAGTGAAAAACTTCACTTCCCTTATATTGCCATAAAGTTTATAGCCTCATGCACCACTTCGGCGGTTATCGGCTTACCGTACGTTTCAAATACCTCCCCGTCGAGGCAGTAACGTACGGGACCGGTGATCGCCATTTTTCCGCATCTGATATAATCGAGTACATTCTTGTACTGCGGCTTCAGCTTGCCGTCCTTGCCGATGTATGTACCCGAGCGGTATTCTCCGATCAGAGAAACGAATTTCGCTCTCGAAACGTCGCTTATGACGAGAACGTCCATAAGACCGTCGCTGAGGTCTGCGAGCGGAGCCGCGTTGAATCCGCCGCCACAGTACGGCGCGTTGGCACAGGCTGTGATAAGCAGATTTTTTGTGACCGAGTAATCGGGTGCTTTTGATCCGTCGGCGATGTCAACGCAGTCCGACAGAGTGAGCGAGACTGCCATGGTCTTTTTCTTTGCAAGCACCCGTGCAACGCCTGCTATGTACGCGGCAGAGCCTTTTATGACCCCTGCTTTGCGGATGTTGAACGTTTCGTATACGACGTCGCAGTCGAAGCCGATATTCATCATGTTGTCGAAATAGTGTACGTCGTCTCCGCAGGTGACCTTGATGAGGTCGATCTTGTGCTTCTCTCCGCGCGGAAGTCTGCCCGAATCGTTGGCGAACGCCGAGAAATCGTTTCCGCTTCCCGACGGAATTATCGACAGCACGGCGGTGTCGCTGTGACCGGACTGCATGATTCCGTTTACTGCCTCAAAGACAGTGCCGTCGCCGCCGTAAACGACAACGTGCGTGGACGGGTCTTTTCTGAGCGCGTCCTTGACCATTTCCGTGATCTGACCGCTTCTTTCGCTTACGAAAATTTTGCCGCCGATCTCGTCGACTGCCTTTCTCGTAGCGTCATAGAAACGGTGACTGCCCGAAACGGGATTTATGAAATGCGCGACTTTTTTGTCGTCGCTGTTTTTCAGTCGCTTTACCTTGCCGTTTCTTTCGTTTGTCAGCTCGGTTACAAGATTTCTGCCCATATTATAGACCATTCCTCTCTCAGATCTGCTTCTGCACGGACTTGTATTCGTCGTAAAATTTGTAAAACGGACAGGCGGCGCGTGTGTCCGAGCGTTCCCTGTAGAGATCGTCCTCGTCAACGTCCACGACACAGCCGTATGTTCCGTCATCGTCGATTATATCATAATACGCGCACGTTTCACAAGGTGTAGGCGCATTTTTTTGCATTTTCTTCGTTTTCATTTTACATTTACTTCATTTTTCAGGTACGATTTTGCATATTCAGTCAGTTTATCTGTTGAATTTTCGGTCTCCTCACGCATTACCGCGTCAAGTAGCAACGACAGCGCGCGTCCGATCTCTGCTCCCGTGAGGCCGAGGGCGCGAAGATCGTTTCCGTTTATCGCCAGCATTCCGAGCGAACGGCACTTGTTCTCGCTCCTGACTTTTTCACTCAGCCGAACGGCGGTATCGTATTCCGCGGCTGTGGTTTTGCCTTTAAGATAGCGAAAACGCGCGAGCTTTTCGGGGAAGGAGTCGTCCGTCTCCGAGATCAGCTTACGAGTGGTGTATTCGTCCGGCGTGCGTGTGTCGCGGTATGCGAGGAACTGCAGGACCGCGCGTTTTTCTTCTCGTGAGGGCTTGAGCGAATCAAAGATCCGTTCGCCCGTTTTTTCGTCGCAGTCGGAGAGTAAGAGCGCGTAACGCATCACCGCAGAGGGCGTGCCGCTGTCTTTTTCGTATGAATCAGCCGCATTTTTTACGGCGGTTTCGTCTGTGCCAAGGGAGAACGCGATGACCGGAGCAAAGTCACGCATGATCGCTACGGCATTACGACCGCAGATCAGCTTTGTAAGCTCTGCGTATATGCGTTCGCGCGATATTTTCGAGAGAAGCGGCGTGAGACTGTATACGGCGGCGGCGCATTCTTCGTCCGGCGTGAAGCCGAGGACCGACGAAAAACGGAGCGCACGGAGTATCCTCAGCCCGTCTTCGGAGAAGCGTTCCTCCGCCCGTCCTACACATCGGATCACACGGGCGCGGATGTCCGCCTGACCGCCGTACAGATCGACAAGTCCGTCGCGCGGTGAGTACGCCATGGCGTTTACCGTGAAGTCGCGGCGGCACAGATCGTCGGAGAGACGGTCGGTGAACGTCACGCTTTCGGGGTGGCGGCAGTCTCCGTAGTCGCCGTCGATGCGGTACGTCGTTATCTCGATGTTCATTTTGTCGCGGACCACCGTCAGCGTGCCGTGCTTCAGTCCCGTTTCGACTACTCGCTCACCCGAGAAGACTGATTTCATCTCGTCTGGGCGCGCGGAGGTCGTCACATCGTAGTCGGACGGCACTTTCCCCATAAGCGAATCGCGCACGCATCCGCCGACGCAGTATGCTGTGTAGTCTGCCGCGTACAGCCGATCAAGCACGAACATAACGGGTTCGGGAAGCGGCATCGAAAACGATTGTTGTTTCATATCGTTCATTTGTTCCTGTATGTATTTTGTTATTTCAAGCTAAAATGCCGGCACTCGCCGCTCAGCGGACATTCTCCGCATTTCGGTGAGCGCGCGTCGCATATCTCTCTGCCGAACAGCACCATTCTGTGGCAGTACGCCGACTGTTCTTCTGCCGGAACGACGGACGAGAGTATTTTTTCGACCTTTGCGGGGTCTTTTATTTCCTCCGCGTAGAAGCCGAAGCGTCCGTTCAGCCGTATGCAGTGCGTGTCCGCGACGATGCCGGGGATGCCGTAAATGTCGCCGAGGACGAGGTTTGCTATCTTTCTGCCGACTCCGGGAAGCGCGAGCAGTTCTTCCATTGTGTCCGGCACTTTTCCGCCGTACTCCGCGACGAGCATTTTCGCCATACCGATAAGGCTTTCGGCTTTTGTGTGATACAGTCCGCACGGACGGATTATTTCTTCAAGCTCTCCGATGTCCGCCGTAGCCATATCGTAAACTGTCGGATATTTCGAGAAAAGCGGAACGGCGACGATGTTCACACGCGCGTCGGTGCATTGAGCCGAAAGCCGTGCTTCCACGAGGAGACGAAAAGCGTCTCCGGAATAGTCGAGCGAGCATTCCGCGTCAGGATAGCGTTCTTTCAGCACGGAGATTATCTTATGTATGTCCGGTGTTTTTGTTTCAGTTTTCATTTTCTGTTTCATTTTCGTCAGTACCGTTTTCGTCAAGTCCGAAGTAGAAATCGAATACGTCCTTTATGCAGTAGCCGGCTTCCGTGCCGCCGGATGCCTGTTCGATGACGCTCGTTACAACGATCTGAGGATTGTCGAACGGCGCGAACGCCACCATGACGCCGTTGTCGGAACGGTCGGTGTAGACCTGCGCCGTACCTGTTTTGCCGCCGACCGAGACTTCGTAATCCTTGAAGACGGATGCAGCGGAGCCGTTGTCCATAACGCCGCGCATCCCCTCTTTTACGGTAGAGAGGACTTCGGCGGAGATTTTTATCTTGTCGGCGACGGTTGGCTTTACGGCGAGCGATGTTTCGCCCGTGTACTCGCGGACTTCTTTGAGGATGTGCGCGTTGTACCGCGTGCCTCTGTTGAGGATGGTTGCTATGTAGTTTGAGATCTGCACGGGAGTGAAAAGGTTGTCGGACTGACCGATAGCCGCGGTTATCGTGTCACCGGGGGACCACTGACCAAGCCCGTGTTCTGCTCTGTAGTCGGGACCTGCAAGAATGCCCGTTGATTCGGAGAGCTCCATTCCGGTGGGCTGACCGAGACCGTAGTGGCGGCAGTATTCGTTCATCGTTTCGATCGTGAGGAGCCGCCCGACCTCATAGAAGAAGCAGTTGCACGATTCCTGTATCGCCTCGACGACCTTGATCGGACCGTGCTTCTGACCGTAGAGGAGGTTTATCCAGCAGCGCGGCGTGAAGCCGGAATCGGCGTAGTAGGTGTAGACGCCCTGCGCGTCGATGACTGTGTCTTTTGAGATAGTTCCCTCGGACAGCGCGGCTACGGAAACGCCTATCTTGAACGTCGAGCCTGGTGCGTACCGTCCGTTCAGTGCCCTGTTGAGGAACGGGGACGTCGGGTCTGCGGCGAGGGAGGAGTAGTCCTCGGAGAACGTGGCGAGATTGTACGTCGGATAAGACGCCATGGCGAGCATCTCACCCGTGGCGATGTCTTCGACGACGAGTGCGCCTGCGGAAGCGTCTTCACCTGTCAGAGCTTTGTTCGGGTTGGCTTCCGCGCGTATCTGCATGATGTTTTCGGCGAGCGCCTGTTCGGCGAGCATCTGCATATTTATGTCGACCGTCAGGTAAATATCCTTGCCTGCGACGGGTTCTTTCGTTACTTCGGTGGAGATGACGTTGCCGTATTCGTCCTCGGTGACGGTCAGCGTGCCGTCGATGCCGCGGAGATAATCTTCAAACGCCGCCTCTGCGCCGGATACGCCGACTGTTGCGTCAAGCGGATAGCCCTTTTCGGTGTAGTATTCCGCACGGTCGCCGGGGATCTTGCTCATACGTCCGAGGATGTGCGTTGCGTAGCCCGGGTATTCGTACACGCGCGACGCTTCAACGGAAACGATCAGACCGCGCATATATTTTTCTTGGGCGGCAGAGATGAACGAGATCGAAACGTCGTCCGCCATTTTGTACGACTGAGAGGGAGAAAATCCCGACAGCTCCATGTCGAGCCGTATCTCAAGCAGCTCTGCCGCTATCTCGTAGGAGTAGTTGTAGAAGTATTCGGGCTTGTTCGTCTTTTTGTTCTTTTCCGACGACATTATGCCGTAGCGGAGCATAAGCGCCTCCGTCTGTTCTTCGATAGGAGCATCGGAGAGATTCATTTCCCCGATCAGCCGCAGGTATCTTTTTCCGCGGACAGTCTCGGCGAACGACTGAGGATAGGAGAACGATATTCCGCCGCCCGTGACGGTGTAGTCAAGCGTTGGTTTCGGCTCGACGAGCGTACTTTCTTCACCGAGCCGCGCCGCCATACGGAGAACGTCGAGGATCATTTCGTTCTTTTCCGCCTGTGTGTCCGGCATTGACGAATAATCGAGCGAGACGGCGTAGCGGTAGTCGTTCGTGACGAGTGGGACGCCGTTTCTGTCGTAGATCTCGCCGCGCTGTGCCTGTATTTTTTCTGTTCTGGTATAATAAACGGTCGGCGTTGACATCGTGTAGTAGTCCTGACCGGATACCTGCAGATAAAGCAGCCGTCCGGTGTAGATGAAAACGACTACGAGGAAGAACGCCGCAATGGCTATGTAACGTATAAAGCTGTCGGCACGCCGCATGGCAAAAGGCCTCCTTTTGCAGTGATATTGTCACTTCGTGACAGTGAATTTTTTCACTTCGTGAAAAGTGGAATACACACTTCGTGTTTTCAATTTCATTCTTTTGTCCTGACGGACGGTCCATAAGGAGTCCTTTCGCGGACTCCTTATGAATCCACACGACCAAAGGGGGAAGGGCTTCGCATTCCCCCCTTTGGAATCCCCTTTGTTGCAAAGAAAATGCAAATTATGAGCATATCTTATCATTTATTAACAATTACGTTTTCTTATATAATGAGCGGCAGCGCGCTATCACCTCACGGGTTTAATCCTCGAGAACGTCGCATTCGCTTTGTAACAAAGGGAGTCCAGAGGGGAATTGGACGAAGTCCCTTCCCCTCTGGCGGGGTGATTCACAAGAGGGCCACGGTGGTCCTCTTGTGCGCCGTCCGCGCAGGACAAATCCCGAACCCAAACGATAGGTTTGGACAAATGAAGCCGTCCGCCGCGTATACATACGCAGGACAGATAAATCAATTTGAAAACGTCTCCGACGTTTTCTTCCTTATCTGTGCCGAAGGCACAACTTCACTCGCCGAAGGCGAACTTCTCTTTCGCTCACGCGAATACTTCACTTTTCACGAAGTGAAAAACTTCACTCTGTCTATGTACCGTGCGGATTTTGTCCGCACTTTTTGTCTTGTCTTACCGCACTCGTCTTATTTTCCGCATTTGCAGTATTTCTGCTTCATCCGTCTTTCGATCCGCTTCTTTTCGCGTGAGCGGCGGACGCAGGACGAGATCTTCATGAGAACTATCACGCCGACTGCCACTGCGGCAACTGCTATGACATAGTTCTCCGCGCTCATCGCCACTTCGAACTTCATTTTTTCGTCGTCCGGCGCGTTCTTGCGGAAGTATTCGTCTTCCATACGGAAGGTCTTGCGCGTGCAGAGGGGATTTGTTTTTCCGGCGCAGTCGCATACGCGGTTCCACGTTCTCACAGTGTCGTCAATGAACGTATTTTTCACGTCGGCGATTCCTTTCGGTACGGCAACATCCGTACATCATATATTATAACAAAAAGCTGCTCTTTTATCAATGGATTTTTTCTGAAATTTACCGTAACTTTACCTTTTCGTCACTTTCGGCGCATTCGGCGACTTTTTCGCGCACCTTCAGTATCTTCGCAGGGGCTACGGACAGCTTCGTCACACCTGCGTCGAGCAGAAATTCCGTGACTTCGGTGTCCGCGCCGATCTCACCGCAGACGCAGACGGATATTCCCTCTCTCCGCGCGGCGGAACAGGTCATCGAGATAAATCTCCTCACGCTCTCCGGCAGCGGGTCCGTCAGATAAGCGACGTCGGGATTCTCGCGGTCGGCGGCGAGCGTGTACTGGACGAGGTCGTTCGTGCCTATCGAGAAAAAGTCTACCATAGGTGCGAGCAGGTCTGCGAGGACTGCGGCTGACGGCGTTTCTATCATTATGCCTATCTTCATTTTGCCGTATCTCAGCCCGTCCGCGTCGAGCGAATCACGCGCTTCCTTTGCAATCTCAAGCACTCGCTCCACCTCCGACGGCAGTACGATCATCGGTATCATCGCCGAAATATTGCCGTAAGCCGCCGCACGGTAGAGCGCACGGAACTGCGTCAGAAGAAGCTCGGGCATTCTCAGACACAGCCGCACCGCACGGATGCCGAGCGCCGGATTTGCCTCCCCTTTGCCGTAGGAGAGGTACGGTATCTTCTTGTCCGCGCCTACGTCGAGCGTGCGTACCACACATTCCGCGCCGCGCATTTTTTCGACTGCGTCTCTGTAAATGAGAAACTGCTCGTCCTCCGTCGGCGGCGACTGACGGCGCATGAAAATGAACTCACTGCGGTACAGCCCTATCCCTTCCGCGTCGTTCTTTACGGCTTCGTCGACGTCGGCAGGTTCGCCAATGTTCGCCGTGACGTATATCCGCTCGCCGTCCCGGTTTTTTATTCTTTTTCCGCGCATCAGCTCCAGTCGGTGCGTCTCTTCGACTGCCGCGCGGACCGATTCACGGTAGGTGCGCGTCACGCTCTCGTCGGGTTCTATATAGAGTTTTCCGTCCGCTCCGTCGAGCATCGCCGTTTTTCCGTCGATGGACGAGCCGGATAAGTCAAGTGCTTCCGCGCGAACAACGGCAGGAATACCCATCATCCGCGCAAGTATCGCAGTGTGAGACATATCGCTGCCGCCCTTTGTCACGAAGCCGAGGAGCATATCCCTGTCAAGCCCTACGGTTTCGGCAGGCGTGAGATCGTCTGCCGCGACGATAACAGGCTCGGTCAGCGTGAAGCTGTCCTTGCCGCCGGAGAGTATCTCGCACACCCGTCCGCTCACCGCCGTGATGTCCGCCGCACGAGCACGCATATATTCCGTGTCCATTTCACGGAAGCGGCGCGCTATCTCTTCTCCGGCACGGTGTACGGCATCCTCTGCGACAGCACCGCCGCCGATATAGCCGAAGACCGCGCCTGTAAAATCCTCGTCTTCAAGCATCATTTTGTGTATCTCAAAAATCGCCGCTTCACTCTCTCCGACACGCGCGAGCGCACTTTCGTAAAGCGAATCAAGCTCTTCTCCGACGGACAAAAGAGCTTTTTCGGCACGTTCTTTTTCTTCGTCGGGGGTAGACTGTGCTTTCCTGAGTGACGGACTTTGCGACGCACGCCTCAGTACGCGCACCTTTCCCATTACAACGCCGTCCGACGTTCCTTTTCCGCTGATTATTTCCATAGAACGACCTCAAAGACCCGCGCGGCGCAAGGTTTCCGTAAGTCCCGAAATGGCTTCCGCGGAATCGTCACCGACGGCTGAAAGAGTCACGGTGTCGCCGCTCTTTACGCCGAGCTGCATCAGCTCAATGAGCTTTTTGCAGTCCGCTGTTTTGTCGCCGCAGGTGAGCGAGACGGACGACGAATACTGCTTTGCCGTCTGCACGATCAGTCCGGCGGGACGTGCGTGGATGCCGTTTTTGTCGTTTATTGTGTAGCTTGCTTTTTCCATAAAAAAACCTCCGTTCTGCTTTTTCGTATTATTGCAGAAACGGAGGAAAAATATTCGGTTTTATCGGTTTATTTTGATTTGCGTTTTGAAACTATAACAGTAATCGCACTTATCGCCGCAACGAGCAGGCAGAACGCGGAAATGGAGATGAACACTACAGTCCAGCCGAACTTTTCGCTGAGGAAGCCGTACACAAGGGACTGAACGGCAGAACCCATGTAGCAGAAGAAGTTGAGCATACCCGACGATGTGCCGGAGAAGACTCGTCCGCCGATGTCAGCCGCAAACGCCCATGTGATGCCGTTTACCGCGTAGATGAAGAATCCGGCGACGAACAGAAGCACTTCGACGAGCACCAGCCCCACTGTCGTTCTCGGATCGAGGAACATGAAGCCTGCAACGGCGACTGCACCTATGACGGAGGAGAGAATAACGTGGTAGAGACGGTTTTCTTTCCAGATAACGTCTGTGAGCGCAGGGATGACGAGCGTGCCGACGCCCATGCCGACAGGCAGAACGAGCGACTGGAGAAGTCCGCTTGCAACGTCGATGTCAAACGCTTCTTTGAAATAGACGGGGATCCAGCTCACGAGTCCGTATCTTGCAACACCCGTGACGAACGCGACAACTATCCAGATAATGAAGCTCTTGTTTGAGAGAACGTACTTGAACGGATAGAGCGCGCCTTTCGTTTTGACGATCTCGCGCATTTCGGCTTCCTGCGCCGCTTTTTCGGGGTCGTCTTCCTTGTATTCTTGCAGACCGATCTTCTCGGGCGAGGATTTTGTCGAGGCGAGGAAGATTATCAGCATCACCACGGGGAACACTGCCGGAACGAATGCCGCACTTCTCCAACCGAGAGACGGCAGGACGCGGAGCGAGAACACTACCGCAAGCGAGCATATCGCATTTGCAAAGCCGGAGAATGCGTTCACATATCCCATGGCAAATCCGCGGGACGAGCCGGGCCACCATTTTGTGATAGCGGCGATGCCGGGCGCCCACGCCATTGACTGGAACAGTCCGTTGAATACCCACAGAACGACGATCACCCACAGCTTCGACTGGAAGCCGGCGATCACCGAAAGTGTAGCCGACGCACCGACGCAGAGGACGAGCATTTTGTTCGTGCCGACGATCTCGGAGAGACGTCCGCTTATGAGCTGACCGATGCCGTACGCCCAGAAGAGCGCGGTACCGATAAGTCCGACGTCGGCTTTTGACCAGTTCATGTCGTCGATCATCTGCTGTTTTACCGCGTCAAGGTTGTTGCGCGTGCAGTACAGCGTGCAGTAAAGGAGCGAGAACAGCACGAGGAACATGATCCCCCAGAAGCGGAACTTTTTGTATTCATCCGGCGTGTAGCCGAATGTCTGTTTTTCTTTGATTTTTTCCATGTTTTTCTCCGGTGGTTTGTTTTATTCGGTAAACGAAACGATTATATCATTCCGCACACCGAAAGTCAACGGAAAAAATGCACAAACCGCGCTTTTTTGCACTTTTCTCTTGTAAAATCCGACGGCACGATGTATAATATAATGTTGTATAATGAGTAAATCTGCAAATCCGCCGGGAAACGGCTATTTTATAAGCATTTGAAAGGATATGTGCCGTGACACAGAACAAAACCGACCTCATCGAGAGGATCGAGCAGTCGAAAAAATCTTTCTCCAAGGGACACAGACGTATTGCGGAATATATAACATCAAACTACGATAAAGCGGCGTATATGACGGCGTCGGTGCTCGGCAAGGAAGCCGGAGTATCGGAATCCACCGTCGTCCGCTTTGCCGCACTGCTCGGCTTTGACGGCTATCAGCAGCTCCAGCGCCAGATACGCGAGGCAGTGCGCGCGAGAATGACGTCCGTCCAGCGTGTCAACGCCGCAAACCACCGCATGGACGAAAACGAAGTCCTTGACCGTATTCTGATCGACGACATCGAGAACATCCGCGCGACGCTTGAATCGGTGGACCGCGAAGCGTTCGAGAAGGCGGTCGGGATGATCCTCTCGGCAAAGAACATATATATCCTCGGTATGCGCTCGTCTGCGGTTCTTGCCGAATTTATGAGCTACTATTTCGGACTGCTGTTCGATAACGTCAGACTCATCAGACCGGCAGGCGGCTCCGAGATATTCGAGCATCTTATGAAGCTGCACAGTGACGACGTGTTCGTGGCGATCTCGTTCCCCCGTTATACGACCGGCGTTGTCAACGCAACGGAGTATGCGTCAAACTCGGGCGCGGGCGTTATTGCGATAACCGACAGTATGTCCTCTCCGATAGTGCGCCACGCGGACGTCGCACTGACCGCAAAGAGCGAAATGGCGTCGTTCGCCGACTCGCTTGTCGCGCCGATGAGCATAATAAACGCAATGATCGCATATATCGGCAAGAAGAAGCAGGACGAAGTCACGGGAACACTTACACGGCTTGAGAGAGTCTGGAAAGAATACAACGTCTACACCGTTTCGGGAGACGACGGAGAACGCAAGGATGGCTGACGGGATTATCCGTGTCGCAGTCGTCGGGTGCGGTGCTGCCGGTATGATGGCGGCTGTGACGGCGGCTGAGTGCGGCGCGGACGTAACGGTCTACGAGCGCAACCCTTTCGCCGGAAAGAAGCTCCGCATTACCGGAAAAGGACGCTGTAACGTCACAAACGACTGTACGCCGCGCGAAATGCTTGACAATGTCAGCCATAATCCGAAATTTCTTTTCGGTGCGGTGAACCGCTTCACTCCTGCCGATACGATAGAGTTTTTCGAGAACGCCGGAGTACCGCTCAAAACCGAGAGAGGGAGACGGGTGTTCCCCGTTTCCGATAAGGCGGCGGACATAGCGGCGGCACTTGTGAAAAGGATGCGCGAGTGCGGCGTTCGCGTGCTTTACGACAGCCGCGTGACCGGAATAGACGAAAACGCCGACGGGACGGTATCGGTTCGCGTGGGCGAGAAGAAAGCCGCATACGACCGCGTGATAATCGCAACGGGCGGCGTGTCGTACCCGGGGACCGGCTCAACGGGCGACGGACACAGAATGGTCGGAAAAATGGGCGTGCGCGTGACGGAGCTGAAACCGTCGCTCGTGCCGATAGAAACAGAGGAAAACTTTGCGCCGATGACGGGGCTGTCGCTGAAAAACGTGCGTCTGACCGTCATGCACGGCACGGAAGAGATATACAGCGAAATGGGCGAGATGCTGTTCACGCATTTCGGCGTATCGGGACCGCTCGTGCTGACGGCGTCCGCGAATATGCAGAAATACCCCGTGGATGAGTATTCGCTTAGGCTCAATCTGAAACCTGCACTGACCGCAGAAGAGCTTGACAGGCGCGTGCAGTCGGATTTCCGTAAGTATTCGGCAAAGGATTTCATAAATTCGCTCGGCGACTTGCTCCCGATAAAGCTGATCTCGTATGTAGTCGGGCTGACGGGAATAGAGCCGCACAAAAAGACGGCTGAGATAACAAGAGAAGAGCGGCAGTCGCTTCTGTTGGCACTGACCGAAATGAAAATCACGCCGCGCGGATTCAGACCGATAAATGAGGCAATAATAACGTCGGGCGGAATCGACACGTCGGAGATAAATCCGAAGACGTGCGAGCTGAAAAATCATCCGCATATATTTGTCGCCGGCGAGATAATCGACGTTGACGCATACACCGGCGGATATAATCTGCAAATAGCGTTCTCCACCGCACGCGCGGCAGGAGAAGCGGCGGCGCAGTGATGTATTCGCTTGCGCGAAAGTGAAGTACGCCTTCGGCGAGTGAAGTTGTGCCTTCGGCACAGATAAGGTAGAAAACGTCGGGGACGTTTTCAAAATATTGTTTTCCACTGCGCGTGGGGCGGACAAGAGCGTACCGCGACGCTCTTGTCAATCACCGCGCTTAGGGGGAAGGTCGCTACGCTCTATTCACGCCTACCGACTTCGTAAACGAAGTCGTCGAGATGCTCCGCATCTCGGTTGAACCCCTTTGTTGCTGAGTAATTGCAAGTATTATGCGTAACTTATCATTTATAAACGATTAAGTTTTACGTTATAATGAGCGGTAGCGCGCTATTATTAACGATCTAAATCCTCTTCATCGTCGCAGTCGCATTGTTGCAAGGGGGATTCCAAAGGGGGAATTGAGCTTGCTCCTTCCCTGAGTTTACGAAGTAAACTCGTTGGTCGTGTGAATTCACAAAGAGTCCGCGAAAGTGACTCACCGAGATGCGGAGCATCTCGTCGAGTTCACGGAGTGAACTCGGTTGTGCAGCCGTCCGCCGCGTATACATACGCTGGACAAAAACGCCGCCAAACGTTAGGTTTGGTTGAATGTCCGCCGTCCACCCGTTCGTAAACGAACAGGACAAACAAATTAAATCGAAAACACGAAGTGTTTTCTTCCATATCTTTCGACGAAGTCGAAAACTTCACGTTGCGAAGCAACACTTCACTTGCGCTTGCCGTATACTTCACTGCGCGAAGCGTAACTTCACTATTCTTTTTCCGGAGGAAAAACAAATGACCTATTCTTCTCTCCGTATCGCGCTCGACGGTCCGAGCGGGGCGGGCAAAAGTACCGTCTCAAAAGCCGTTGCCGCACGTGCGGGACTTGTTTACGTTGACACGGGCGCACTGTACCGCACGGTAGGACTTTATATGGCGGAGCATTCGATAGACGCATACGACACCGACTCGATAATCGCCGCACTGCCCGACGTTGATATATCTCTCGCTTACGAGAACGGCGCACAGGTCGTCCGACTCTGCGGAGTCGACGTCGGCGGAAAGATCCGCACCGAGCGTGCGTCATACTATGCCTCTGCCGTGTCGAAGATACCCGAAGTCCGCGCATTTCTTCTGAAAACTCAGCGCGACATCGCAGACCGCGGCGGAGTCATCATGGACGGGCGCGACATCGGAACTGTCATCATTCCCGACGCGGAAGTGAAGATTTTCCTTACCGCTTCCGCAGAAGAAAGAGCGAGACGGCGCGTCGTCGACCTCGAAAAAGCCGGACAGAACCCCGTGTTTGAGGAGGTTCTCGCAAATATCATAGCAAGAGACAAACAGGACTCCGAGCGCGACACCGCACCCCTGAAGCCGGCTGACGACGCTGTTATCTTCGTCAACGACGGCTACGGACTTGACGAGAGCGTCGATGTTGTTATGAAGATCATTGAATACTGCGCAGAACGGATAAACGGTAAGGACTGATATGGATTACTCGAAGATTTACAAATTCTTTGCACCGCTGATCGCAAAGCTCTACCGCCTCGAAGTCGTCGGAGATGAAAACATCCCCGGGGACGGCGGAGTTATCGTTGCGTCTAACCATACGGCGATGATGGACGTTCTCATTCTTTCCGTTGCGATGAAGGGCAGACCGGTGCGCTTCATGGCGAAGAAAGAACTCTTTAAGATACCGCTTGTTTCACCTCTTATCCGCTCGTTCGGCGCGTTTCCGGTAGACAGAGGCGCGGCGGACGTGTCTTCTCTCAAAAAAGCCATGTCGCTCGTTGAAGAGGGCGAAGTGTTCGGCATCTTTCCGCAGGGAACGAGATGCGGCGGACTCGACCCGCGGACTACCGAAGTGAAATCCGGCGTCGGGCTTGTCGCGTACCGTACAAAGGCGTGCGTGCTTCCGGTGATGATCGAAAGCGACCGAATGAAGACGAAAATGTTCAAAAAGAACCGCGTCATTATAGGCAAGCCGCTCTATTATGACGATCTCGGCTTCACGGGCGGCGGTAAGCAGGAATACGAGGCGGCGGCAAAGACGATATTCTCTCACGTTTGTGAGCTGAAATACGGGCGCGAGCTTCCGACAGGCGAAAAACCTGCACTCGGCGAGGGGAAAAACGTATGATGACCGTAAAAATAGCGGAGCACGCAGGATTCTGCTTCGGCGTGAAGCGCGCGACGGCGACGCTTGAAAAAGAAATAGCCGAGCATCCCGACAGACATATATACACGCTCGGGCGGATAATCCACAACGACAAGTATATCTCGATGATAAAGGAAAAAGGTGTCGGGGAGATCAGCCGCGAGGACGTGCCTGAGATTATCGCACGCGCGGACAGTGGGGAGAAGATAACAGTCACAGTCAGAGCGCACGGCGAGCTTGCGTCTGTTGTGAAGCAGCTCGAAGACTGCGCGGCGCGGAACGAAAACTTCACCCTGCTCGACTGCACCTGCCCGTACGTCAAAAAAGTGCGCGAGATAGCCGCCGAAAATTCGGGAGACGGAAAGCCGTTCTTCCTCATCGGGAACGAGCATCATCCCGAGGTTGAGGGGATAATGTCGTGTACCACGGGCGGCGGTACCGTTTTCGGAGACAGCGAGGCGGTGAGGAAATATCTCGACGAAAATGCGCCGAAAACCGCCGAAGAGAGCGAAAAGCCCGTTTTTGTTGCCGCTCAGACGACGCAAAATTTAACAGAGTGGAAAAAAAGTATAAATTTTTTTCAAAAAGTATATACAAACGCAAAAATTTTTGATACAATATGTAATGTGACCGAATATCGTCAGACGGAGACGGCTGCTCTCGCCGAAGAATCCGACGTGATGATAGTGATCGGCTCCCCCGACAGCTCGAATTCCTGCAAACTCAGGGATATTTCGGCTGAGAAATGCGGTCGCGTCTATTTCATCGGAGACGCCGCAGAATTGCCGCATCTGTCGGGAGACATAAAAGTGTCAATAACTGCCGGTGCATCGACACCGTTCAGTTTAATACAGGAGGTATATAAAACCATGAGCGAAGAAAACTTTGCTGAACTTCTCGAATCGTCGTTCAAAACATTAAATACAGGAGAAATCGTCGAAGGCACTATCACAGCCATTTCGCAGAATGAGATCCACCTTGATCTCGGCGCGAAGACCACGGGCGTCATTGTTCACGACAAGGCAACCGATGATCCGCAGGCCAAGCTCTCCGACCTTTTCAAAGTAGGCGATGTTATCAAAGCGAAGGTCGTTAAAGTCAGCGACATCGACGGTATCGCAACTCTCGATAAGACAAGAGCCGATTCCGAATCAAACTGGGACAGAATCGTTGCAGCATGTGATTCCGGTGAAACACTTGAAGGCAAGATCGTTGAAGTCGTAAAGGGCGGCGTTATCATTCTGATCGACTCCGTTCGTTGCTTCATCCCCGCTTCCCTTACAGGCGTTCCGAGAGACGGAGATCTTAACTCCATCATGGGAACAACTCAGAAGGTGAAGATCATTGAGATCAAGCCCGAGAGAAAGAGAGCATTCGCATCTATCCGCGCTATTCTCCGTGAAGAGAAGAAGGCAAAGGAAGAGGAATTCTGGTCAAAGATCGCTGAAGGTATGGAATTTGACGGCGAAGTCAAGAGCCTTACCGATTTCGGCGCATTCGTAGACCTCGGCGGAGTAGACGGTATGGTACATACATCCGAACTCTCCTGGAAGAGAATCCGCCACCCGAAGGAAGTTGTTTCCGTCGGCGACAAGATCCATGTATTCGTAAAGGCTGTCGACACCGAAAAGAAGCGCATTTCCCTCGGCTACAAGACAGACGACATGAACCCGTGGACGATCTTCACATCGAAGTACGCAGAAGGCGATGTAGCTGACGTCAAGATCGTAAGCCTGCTCCCGTTCGGCGCATTTGCAGAAGTAATCCCCGGCTGCGACGGTCTTATCCACATCAGCCAGATCGCTGATCACAAGATCGCAAAGGCAGAGGAAGTCCTCGAAGTAGGTCAGGTCGTTGCCGCTAAGATCACGGCTATCGACAACGAAAAGCACAAGATCAGCCTTTCTATCCGCGCACTTACCGAAGAGGCTGAAGAAGTCGCTGAAGAAGCTGTCGAAGAGGCAGAAGAAGCTCCTGCAGAAGCTCCGGCTGAAACAGACGCTGAATAATCGAATCGATCCGAATAACAAAGGTGGGAGAAAAACATCGGTTTTGTCCCACCTTGTTTTCACATAGGGATATTTTATGAAGAAAAAACTGCTTGCCGCGTCTCTCGCCGTACTTTTGTGTGTGATGATTACTGGATGCGCGAACACGTCTCTGCCGACGGTGAGATACATAGTCCACGGCGCAGGTCAGCTCGACGGCACAAACCTCTACGGCGAGCCGAAGACGTTCACCTGCTCAAATTCGGCGGAAGGACTCGCGCAGTGTGCCGAAGCCGGATGCCGCGCAGTCGAGATCGACTTCAACTTCACCTCCGACGGGCATCTCGTCTGCCTCCACGACTGGTATCATATGTACGCCGACGAGATCGAAACGGGCATCGCACTCACATACGACGAATTTATGAAAGTGCGGATATTCCGCCATTTTACGCCGATAGCCGTCGAAGAAGTGGCTGATTTTCTGCGCGAAAATGACGGCGTCTGCATCGTCACCGATATAAAGACGGACAATATCGCCGGACTTACGGTGATCGCGGAGCAGTGCCCCGATCTGCTCGATCGCTTTGTCGCGCAGATTTATGCGGCCGACGAGTACGACAGCGTGCGCGAGCTTGGGTTTGATAATATCATCTTCACGCTCTACCGCCTGCCGTGGGAAGAAAAGACCGATACCGCCGCTCTCGCAGAATTTGCGAAATGGCATAAGCTCGCCGGGTATACGTTTTCGTCGGAGCTTTGCGAGGTTGACGGTTTTGTCGACGGAATGAAGAAAACGGGCGTGCCGTTGTACGTTCATACAGTCGACGGAGAGGAAGAACAGCAGAAGTATTTCGATATGGGCATCGACGGGATATACACAAACGAAGTTTTGAAGTGAGCAACGGAGAGGATAAGTCTTGAAGAGGGAACTCAACAAAAAGATAATTTCGATCTGCGAAGAAGCCGGAA
This sequence comes from Eubacteriales bacterium, assembly GCA_045643285.1. Classification (GTDB taxonomy): domain Bacteria; phylum Bacillota; class Clostridia; order Oscillospirales; family CAG-272; genus UMGS1696. Next base: position 86,884 of record JAZUKN010000058.1, on the reverse strand, counting down.
GCACGGCGGCAAAAGAAAAGTGCGCCGAGCTTATGGACGAGATAGACCGCGAATACGACAGCCGCGTAGAAAGCGGGATGACGGAGCTGGAAGCGTACCGCGACGTGCTCGGACGGCTGGAAGAAATAGAGCGGCTCGTCGCGTCACTTCCGAAGGACGGGACGCCGAAGAGGAACACCGACGCAGACCGCGACGCAGGGCATAAGACGCTCAAGCGGATACTTGAGAGCGTCAACAGCGTGATGTGGGTGGCGGTGATAATCGGGTATCTGCTCGTGAGCCTGATCACGGGAAAGTGGAAGTACACATGGCTGATATTCCTTTGTGCGGCGGCGGCAAACGTGATAACGGACGCGGTGCGCGATGTTAACGACAGCAAAAAGGACCGCAAAAAAGTCGAGCACGACGGCAAAGAGGCGGTGCTGTGGATAATGACAACTGCCGCGTATTTTGCGCTGAGTATGGCGACGGGGCACTGGCTGATCTCGGCGCTGGTATTCGTCGCGGTGGGAATAGTGAGCAAATTTATAAAATAAAAAACGTCCGAGAGGGCGTTTTTTTGATTCAAAAACTCTTAAACACCGTAGGGGAGGGGTTCCCCCTCATGCGGATTTCGGCTACCCTCACACGGTTACGCACGAAATAATTTTTTCCACCGTAGGGCAGGGGTTTACTCCTGCCGTCGAACGACTTGCACGAACTTCACATCGGCAAAAGGTAGAAAACACTTCGTGTTTTCAAATTGTTTTTCTGTCCTGCTAATTTTCAAGCGGGCGGACGGCTCACATTTGTCCAAACCGCACGTTTGGATTAGGAATTTGTCCTACGCGGACGGCGGACAAGCCGGTATTCGACTTCGTCGAAACCGACGCGAGGCTCTTGTGAATCACCGCGCTTAGGGGGAAGGGACTTCGTCCAATTCCCCCTAAGAACCCCTTTGTTATAAAGTAAATGAAAGACTTTCGTTCGCTCTGTCTACTTATTAACTATTCACTATTACTTATTACTTCAATATGAGCGGCAGCGCGCTATCACCTCACGGGTTAAATCCTCTTCACCGTCGCAGTTACTTCGTAACAAAGGGGATTCCAAAGGGGGAATTGAGCTTGCTCCTTCCCCCTTTGGCGCGGTGATTGACAAGAGCGTCGCGGTACGCTCTTGTCCGCCGTCCGCGTAGGACAGAGAAATCAAATAGAAAACGACGTAAGTCGTTTTCTACCTTTTGTCGATATAAAGTGTGTGAAAATCGATAGACGGGAGACCAATGGTCTCCCCAACGGTTAAAAGGTGTAGAACCACGCATAACCGCGGGATTTGTTTATGTTAAAGAAAAATGATATACGCTTCGCGTATGATATCGCTGCGCGATGATATCCGTTTCACGGATGATATACGCTTCGCGTATGAATAGCCGTGACATTTTTTGCAAAAAAGAAGCCTGCGCTTTTGCGCAAACTTCAGTTTTCTATTACCCTCGTGACACGCTTGCTCACCTTGCATATCACCTCATAGTTGATCGTGCCGGCTCGTTTCGCAAGTGCGTTGACCGTTTCGCCGCTGTCTCCTCCGAAAAGCGTCACTTCGTCTCCGACCGCGACTGTCTCGTCACCCGTGATGTCCACCATGAACTGATCCATGCAGATCCGCCCGACCTGACGGAACTTCTTACCGTTAATCAGCACTTCACATCCGCTGTACGCCCGCTCGAAGCCGTCCGCGTACCCTGCGGCGACTGTCGCAAGCACCATAGGACGATCGCTTTCGTAGGTCGCGCCGTAGCTGATCTTCTCGCCTTTTTCGATTTTGTGTATGTGCGTGACCGTTGAACAGAACTTCATCGCAGGCGAAAACCGCGCGTCGACTTCCCCGTTCGGCATAAGCCCGTACAGGATCACTCCGGCTCTCACCGCGTCAAAATATGCCTCCGGCAGTTTTAATACTGCGGCGGAATTTGCGGCGTGGCGCAGTCCGGGATCAACTCCGCGTTCCCCGAGAAGCGCGAGTATGTTTTTGTACCGTTCAAGCTGCATCGACGTGTAGCCGTTCTCATAGCCGGGGACGAATTTGCCGTCCATCAGCTCGTCGTCGGCGCAGGAAAAGTGCGTGAAAATGCCGCACAGCCGCAGGTCCGCACATCCGGCAAGCTCTTTTATCGCATCTGCCGTGCGGACAGCGTTTTCTCCGTCCGTCGGGAAGCCGACTCTGTTCATGCCCGTGTCAAGCGCGATATGTACTTTAAGCGGCGCGGCATTTTTGTGCGATTCGCGGTACTCATGCGCGGCGTCTTTTAACTCACGCGCGTTTTCAGCCGATACGAGCGCACACGTTATGTCGTCCTCTATCATGTCGCCGACGTTTTCGGGAGCGACGCGGCTCAGTATAAGTATTTCGGGGTGCCGCCCGTTCTCGCGCTCGATCGAACGCAGTTCGTCCGCTTCTTCCTCACTTGAAACGGCAAAAAAACCGCATCCTGCCGCACCGAGGACTTCGGCAGCCGCGCGCGTGCCGTGACCGTATGCGTCAGCCTTGACGACACAGATAACAGTCGGCGCGTCCTGCCCGTTTTCGAGAGCGGCGTGCGCTGTGATTTCGTTTATTGTTTCATAGTTACGCACCAGCGCGGCACGGTCTATGTATGCGGTATTTTTGTGTTTCATTTTGCTTTCCTTTATTACGGTTTTCCCGTAATTTTGTAATTCGTGATAGCGACTTCCCTGCCGCCGTCTCCGAACATCTCAATTTTCATCGGCAGTCCGTCGTCGCCGAGTGTCAATTTGCCGTCGTCCCAGATAATTTCACTGCCGCCGCCGTCCGCCTTTTTTATGACCGGCGAGCCGTTTCCTCCGCGTGAGAGCAGACCGAGAACCGACGTGAGCCGCTTCCCTGCTTCCGCCGAGAGCGTTATTCCGTCTCCGACGAGCGGGCAAAGAACGCACGAGCCGTCGGTCTTTGTTTCCACCCGAACACCCGAGGAACGCTCCGGAGACACGACGGTCAGCGTAAAGCAGTCGCCTGTCTTTGTGCATTCGGCTGTGACGTCGCCGCTTGATGACGGGAAAACCGCCGTAAACGAGGCGTCATTTTCCGAAAACGAAAGAAGCGGCGCATTGTCTGCCGTGCATCCGACTGAAAACAGCAGTGCCGACAGAATAAGAACTGAGACAATAATTCGTTTTAACATACAGATACCGCCCGATTATTATACTTGCGATAATATACGCGGCGGCATCGGCAAATATTCTCTCGGATTTGAGCCGAGCTGTGAATCAATATCTTACTGTTGTAACGACTGTTCCCTTTGAGTTGTAGAACTTCATGACCTTGAGCATCTGATTCGTTACTTCAAACATAACGGCAGTCTTTTTGCCGTCCTTTTCGAGAATGCCGACGTAGGAATCGGGGCTCTTTCTGTCGCCTCTGCAGTCGAGTGTTTCGTCGACGGCTGTGTAGAGGTCCTTGTTTTCTTCGTTTACGGGAACGATAGCGGAGAACGCGGAAACAAGCTCTTCAAATACGAGCTTTTCTTTTCCGCCTGCGTTTACGTTGTAGATGTGGAGCTTTGCGTTTTCAATGGTGTATTTTCTTTCTTCCTTGACAAGGCGCTGTGTGAAGAATATGAGCGCGATGAGTCCGAGGAAGAATAAGAATCCCCAAAGTGCAAGACCGCCGTTTGTAACAGCGATGGCGATAACGATAGCGGCGAATACAACAAAGTAGAGCACCCAAAGAAGTATTCTGTTTCTGAGGTTAGTACCCTCTGCTTTTTTTGTTACCGTTCTTTCGGCATAGTTGTGGCTTTCTTCCATGATGAAAAATCCTCCGGATATTTTATTACGGATAATAGTGTACCATAACGGGCGAAAAATTGCAATAGGATAGGTGAAAAAACTGTCCCTGCACGAACAAAAAGCCCCCGGATGAGTTTCCGGGAGCTTTTCGGTTTTGATTTAATCAAAGATCCTGATTGAATTCGACCTGTTCGCCTGCCGCGCTGACGACCTTGAAGTATCTGCATCCTCTTTCCCAGCGGGACGGAATGTCTTCGATACCTTTCGTGCAGATCGTGAGTCCTGCCTCCACTGCTGCCTTGTAGTCGGCTTCGATGTCGGTGGAGTTCAGTGCGATGTGGTTGACCTTGCCCTCAAGCATCGGATCAAGGTCGGTGTTCTGACTGATCTCGTATGTAACGGGGCCGTTCGTGACGAACCATGTATAGAAATCTCCGCGAGAGCTTTTGAATTTGCCCTTGAGCGTGAAGCCGAGGTTGTCCATATACCATTTTGCGTCCTTTTCGGAATCTCTGCACTGGAGTCCGATGTGGTCGAGTTTTCTTCCTTCAAACATTGTTGATTCTCCTGTTAATATAAACCGCTTGTGCGGAAATAATGCTTATCAGTTGCCGCAGTCCTGGCACGCTTCTCTGTGGCCTGCCGCCTGTGCTTCTTCTATAGTGCCGCTTATGATAGTCTCAACGTCGTCGAACGCCGCGCAGTCGGGATCCATGTGGAATCCGTCAACGCCGTCTGCCCAGTAAACGGTGAGAGCCTCGTGCGGTGTGCCTTCGTCGGAAACGGCGGATGTGTCTGCACCGTCAGTTGCGATAGCGGAAGTGTCGATGTCGTCGCGTCTTGCGCAGAACGAGCAGAGACGGGTCTTGTTTGCATCAATAGCCTGGTCAACGGTACCGAACGAGAGAGTGTCGCTTTGGTTGAGAGCCTGGCAGTCTTCGTGTGTGTGATAAACGTGACCGAACGGAGCCCAGTATACCATGCTGTCGCCGAGGAGGTCGGTAGCGGCTTCCATCTGCTCGGACGAAACGGGGTTGTAGTCGTAGCTCGAGAGTCCGCCTGCGATGAGGGCGACTACTGCAACGATAACGGCGATGGTCTTCGTCTTCTTGTCGCTTTCCTTGTTCGTGAGAATAAGGATGATGAACGGCAGGAACGCAACAACGGACATGATAACGCCGAGGTTGTTGTGGAGCCAGAAGAGGAATTTGTTCTTTTCGGATGCGGGAGAGATGTGGTTGGCTTTCTTCCAGAGCTGACCTGCGACGATCACGCACGCGAGGTCGAGAACGAGGGCGACGATAGCCCAGCCGAGGGTGGGAAGACCGCCGAGAACGGGTTTGCCCTGTAAAAGCTCAAGGATAGCGAGAACTTCAAATCCGATTGCGAGAACCCAAAGAATGATAGCGGCGATGCGCTTACCTTTAGAGTTGCCTGTCGGCTTTGCGAGGTGGTAATGGGACGCTGTTTCAGCCGCTTTTTTCTTTTCGGCTTCGGTCATGACCTTGCCGGTTGACGCGGATACGATCTTGTGCTGTTTCTTTTCTGCCATGATTATTTCTCCTTAAAAATATTTGTACTGTTCCATTATACAATATAATCGAAAAAATTCAACAGTTTTCACGAAAAAAGAACAAACAGAGAGGGAATATCGTTTGGTTAATGCGGTTTTTGCGGTGGAGACAAAAATCGGTTCGACACGCTGCGGTCTGAATTTTTTCGTGTTATGTAAGATGATCGCTCAGTGAAGGCTCACAGGCACGATACAGCCGACCTCCGTCAATCTCCGATCCTTCCTATAGAGAGGAACTGTTCCCATGTAATGGCAATTACGTCCTTTGCGGTGACAGAGATCGCTTCCTCGATATCCATGGTCTGCTTTCTCAAAGAATTATATGTTGTCATCGCGCCGACCTTTGCCGGATCGTCAAGCCGGTTCAGTTCTCTTGCGGTGACTCCGAAATATGTCGGATCATGGTCGGGATTTGCGGGATCTTTTACCCTTTCGCCTTTATTGAAGAAATAATAGTTGTCTTCACAGACAAGACTTCCGGGAGCGAGGAAGTGATCCGCTTGCATTCCTTCGTCTGCCCAGCTCGTTCTTGCACCTGCAAGATCGGGATTCAGTTCCTTCCAGATATCGGTGTATGCATACCATGCGGCACTGCCGCTGCCTGTTGTGTGTACACCGTCATAGAATGTGTCTGTGTAGAAATAATCCGCGAAGGATATGTATCTTCTGTGGCAGTTGATAAAAAGATTGCCTTTTAATATGTTGCCGCGACCGCAGTTCGATAGGTATCCGAAGTCAACGTTGTTTACGATGTTGCCGTATGCCTCGCAGTAGCTTGTGCCGTTGTCGAAATAAATGGCGTATGTGCCGTAGTATTCGTGATCAGGGTTGTATTCGTTGATTTTTGCCGCTTCACCCAGAAGCTCTATATCGTGTACGTAGTTATATCTGAATACAACATTGGCGTTGCAGCGACCGCCGCCCGAGAGCATTCCCATATCCTCGCACAACTGAGAAAGATTCCACAGATCGTTGTATTCGATGACCGCATTGACTGAGTCGTGTACGTAAATACCGCAGGATCTTGCGTCGTGGCAGTCGTTGTGGGAGACAAGAACGTTGACGCCACTGAAATCTATCGCGCAACCGTAAGCATTTGTTACGGAGTATTTTGAAAAGTCGTTGTTTCTGATGATGACGGGCTCACCTGTCGCTTTTTCCGCGTTACCGGAGAGCATATAAATGCAGAGGTGACCGACGTCATAAATAGCGTTATCAATGATCCTTGCCCCGTTGCCGTCAAAGCTGATCCCGTTTTCCGTGATGCTCGATACGGTGCAGCCGATCACGTCGATATTTTTGCCCGAAAGGACGAGACCGTCACCCATTGATGACATGAAGTGAATGTTCTTGAATGTGATGTAGTCGGTGTTTGTAGTTTTGACGAGTTCGCTTGCGAGAGGGATCGTGATTATACCGTCTTCGAATCCGTCGGCGGGATAATAGTAAAGAATATCGTTTTCATCATAAATGTATTCGCCGGGAACGTCAAGTTCTTCGGGGACGTTGTACCAGCGCAGGATAGTTCCGCTCTCCGGATCGTGACCGCCGGCAAACAGAATATCGAATTGCGGTTTTTCCTTGTCAATATCAATGATAACGGAGTCGTCGGGACACCATATTGATCTTAGTCTTGCCAGTGTGAATACGGGGACCGCTTCCGACCATGACGTTACTTTTTCAAAATACTCCTCGGGATAGTATACGGTCTGCACGGTCTCCCAGTCTACCGCGCTGTTCGTGGAACCATCTTCCGTGTGCGTTACGGCGCCGTCGATGTGGATCCAGCTGTCATTCGGATATTCGGCGATCGTCTGCCGTGTGCCGTTCAGTGACATGAACGGTGTGTGGAGCTGATACCACGGATCTTCCATCAGTTTCTTCATTGTGCCGGCTTCAAAACCGTACCCCGTCAGATCGGCCATAACGATTTTGTCCCGTACGGCTTCGGGGAAGTATTCGGTAAGACCGCCCTCGGCTTTTGTGAAGCCCTTTGCGGTGAGCATAATACCGCCGATGATCCTTGTATTATTCTCACCTATGTATTTGATCGTGCAGCTTTCGGTGCCGGAATCGGCTTCTGTCAGTGTGATCGGTTCCGAGATCCGATATTCACCTGCGCCGATCCGTATGATGATCAGGTTGTATTTTGATTTGTCCACGGTCCTTACGTAGTTTCTTGCCGCAGTTATCGTTGCAAACGGAGCACTCATGCTTCCGTCGCCGCTTCCGTCGTTTCCGTCCGCCGAAACGTATACTCTGAGTATATCGGAGGACAGACGGTCATATCTGTACAGATACGTAACGACGTTTGCTCTCGGGCACTGTCCCTTTTCGTCAAACGAGCCTTCAAATGTTCCGTCGAGAAGCCCGTCGCCAGATGCCCAGTTCACTGCATCGGTATACCATTCGCCTTCTCCGGTTTTCATGGGCTCGCCCATTGCTCTCCAGATGAACGTGAGTATATGTGCGTTCGAGCAGGTCACGCCGGGGGAGAAACGTTTTGCGCTCGTTCCGTTCGTGATGCCGTTTTCGACCGCCCAGAGTATCGGCTTGTAATAGTAATCGCCTGCTTTTATGTCTTCAAAGGGATTTTCCGTCGTTTCGGGCTCGGGTTCTCCCAGAGCGCGCCAGAGGAAAGTAACGACCTGACCTCTTGTGGTGGTCGAGGACGGGGCGAACTTTGTCCCCGTCGTTCCAGTTGTGACGCCGGAGCGATAAGCCCAGATAACCGGTTCGTAGTAATATGCGCCGGCGGAAACGTCCGAAAACGGATTCGTGGAATCGGCCTGCGCAGTGAACGGGATCATTGCGAGCATCATAATGACTGCAATTATACCGCATAAGGTTTTGATCGTGCGTCTTTTCATCTGTACATCTCCTTGAAAATGATAATAGGTACTGCCTTATTATAAAATAAAAAAACGTATAATGCAAGTGCTGAGAATGAACTGAAAAAACGGATCACCGAAAAAGCTCCGTTTACCCTAACTCTCTTGACTTTACCCTGGCCGAATCGCCACAAAAGCCGCCGAAAAATATCCCACTTCGCCGACCTGTTTCCCCATGGAAAAGAAACCGTTAAACGCAAAAAAGAAGCGCTACAAGCGCTTCTTTCTGATTGCGGAAAAGGAGCCCAAGCCGCGTCTTCACACTCCTTGCGGGGAGGCGAAAATCGTTTTGGCACGCTGCGGAGCTCATCGGCTGTTGTCCACTGAGAGGTAAACTGATCTTGCGCACACCTTGCGGTGCCCGAAATTCTTTGTTCGTGCGAGGGCGCACTCACAGAATTTCGACCGCGGCGGTGCTCGCAAATCCCTTTCATCCGCCACCGGCGGCAGGGATTTGCGAGCCTCCGTGTTATTCGCCGGTCGGTCTCGCACACAGAAGTCATGGATACTAAGTTCACTTTCCTATAAGCAAAAAGAAAAACGGCACGATGTGCCGTTTTTTCTTTTCGATTGCGGGGAAGGGATTTGAACCACATGACCTCCGGGTTATGAGGGGTTCTGTGCTTACTGACTTTAAAATCGACTTACTTGCCATAACCATTATCAGCACAAAAAAAGCGACGAGAAAAGCGACCGTGATCGTCGAAAACGACGACGCAAGGATTCTCATCTCGCCGCTTTGTGCTATCTGTCGACAACTGTTTTGCCGACTCACACTGCTTATGCCTTCTTCAGTATCAGATTATCAAGTGTCTCAGCCGCTGTTATATCCATACTTGGTAAAACATGGGTATAAGTGTTAAGAGTAGTAGTAATATCAGCGTGCCCCAGTCTTTGCTGAACCACTTTGGGACTGACACCTGCCTGAATAAGAGCTGTGGCATTGCTGTGCCTAAGATCATGAAGGCGTATCTTGGGAAGCATATTCCTCTCAAGAAATCTTTCCCATTTCCGTGACATTGAATCAGGATGCAGAGGAGAGCCATTTGCCTGTCTGACTATATACCCTCTTGTGTCAAACCCAACACCATAGCTTAGCATATCGGCAACGTACTTCTTGTGTTCTTCAGTCAGTATATTGATGAGATCGGCACCTATATGAATATCACGTAATCCTGAGTCTGTTTTTGGTTTCTTTATGTGGTAGCCATCAGAACCCCTTACCATGTTTTCACATATCTTTACTATACCGTTCTTCAGGTCAATGTTTTCCCACCTCAGAGCAAGAAGCTCACCGCGTCGTAATCCTAACTCTGCAAGAAGCAGGATAGGTATGTAGATATTGCTATTATACTTCTCATCATCTGCTTTTGCTTTCTCAAGTACAGTCTGTATAGTGCAGACATCATAAACATTAGCTTGATATTTGTGCTGACGAGGAAGTTCTATGCCCTCACATGGATTATAAGATATCATGTGCTGTACAACAGCCTTCTTCATAGCACCGTTGATGATGTTGTAAGTATCTCTGATAGACTTCGGTGAAAGCCCCCTGTCTATCATACTGTTTACAAGTGCTTGTACTGTGGCAGGTTTGATGTCTTTTATCTTCATCTTGCCTATACTGTCTTCAATATAGCAGTGGATCTTGTTTCTGTAACCTATCATGGTAGTTTCCTCTATATAAGGCTTCTTATACAGTGTAACCCATTGATTGACCCAGTCAAGAAACACCACCGGTGACTGTTTGAGTGTTTTGCCTTTTTCAACTTCACTTATAAGCCGCCGGAGTTCAGCTTTGGCTTCTTTTTCTGTGCCGTTCACAGTTTTGAATGAACGGATTCTTTTGCCTGTAAGTTGATCGTACCCACATTCAATTATCAGTTGATAATGAGTACCCTTCTTTGTTTTAACTTTTCTGACAGAACCTGTAACTATATTGTAATTACCATTCATGTAGAGTACCAAACCTTTCGTAATATTTCTTTAATAATATATAAATAGACTGAGTAACGATACATTAGTGTATCTGTTACAGTAGATGATTTCAAAATAAAGCCCCAAGAGCGTTATGATGCCGTTTCATCGTCTAACTCAAGGGGCGTAATTATCAACCTTAAATTTTTACTTATCTGCCACGCCCTATATAGTGAGAGCGGGACTTTTTCTCAGTTGTTTCAAATAATTTTTCTATTTCTGTTTCTTTTACTCGGTACTGTCGTCCTACCATTACAAACTTCACGCCGGAGTTCTTAACCCACAGCAGAGCTGTATCATACGATACCTTTAAAATTTTGGCGACATCATCAACGGTAAGTAGGGTCATGCTCTTCCTGCAAGACTGTCAAACGCTGAATCGTCTTCTTTAATTTCTTCAATTTCTTCTTCAATTTCTTCGGTGATAGAGCCGGTTGATACAGTATCAGCGTCGGGAATATGAACTACTGCAAACTTAATTTCTTCTTCTGTTAATAGCTCGACGTTATCGAAGGACTTTGACGTACATGTTGAGTAGTCCAGCTTGAAAGTATCAACGATTGCTTCAACGATACCGGCGTTGTAGAAAATTTTGTGCGATTTGCCGCTGACTTTTCCACCACGACCTATGCTCTCAAATCCTGAGATCTTCTGATTGAAAATCATGACTGTTCTTTCAACTGGGTTGAGGGCAACGAATACTTCACTTGTGATGCCAACATAGTCGACAATACCGGTTGATATCATCAGCCTTTTTCCACAGTCTTCAGAACGAATGACTGAGATGGATAACTTACCATTTGAGCTCTGTGGTTTCTTAAAGTTGACGCTGAGCTCACCCTTCGCAACTTGTTGCTTAAATTTGGATAATATCATAATAATTATCCGCCTTTCTTAAAAATTTATATTAAATCAGGATAAAATCCCGAGTTTAATCGTTATGATCCCATGAGGAAATCCTTATTTTTTGACGATGCTACTTTTTTCAGACTTTTCTTGATGTAATAGCCTGAAACTCGCACCCCACCGTGCCCAGTGACTCTTGCGACGTATCTGTCACCGCAACGCTTTATGTTCCCATCTTTGTGTAATTGGTTGAGCACCCTGTTGTGAGTTTGAATGTCCTTTATGCCTAGCATCTCATTAAACTTATTCACAAAAACAAAGTACCAGTCGTCAAGCTCCACACCCCAAGGATCATACGTCTGATTCCCGAAGAATTCGTATTTGTTTGGGAATCGTGCCTGGTTTGTGGATATCATATTACACAGGATATCGTAAGGTGAAGCGTCGTTCTCCCTTGCGATCGTATTCTTCTTTACTGCATCGAAGAGAAGACTTCTGATTCCCTCAATATCAATAGGAAGGAAAAGCCCCCTTCTTAAAACTCTTGCCGCAGTGATGAAAACTGCCGTTTGCGTCAAAAGTCTTTTCTCAACGCTGCTCAGCGATTCTTCATCATATATCAACTTTCCTAGCTCCAGCTCGGCATCAAAAGCATCGGCTATGTCCTGCTCATTTTGCAAAATCCACATCATTAGTGGTGTTGCCGCTTGAGCGTAGTTTGCTTTGATAGCCCTTACCAAACCCTCTGCATGATCTGCGCTTTCTGTCCATGTGAGAGTTAACTCTAGCAGTCGTGCATATAGCCCGTCATTACCGCTTGTCTGCCTGAGCATTGAAGTCTCACCTGTGAAAACGATCGTTCCTGAGTATTTCTTAGCTTCCTTGACAGTACCGTCGTTGTTACATCGGCTTTTCTCTGTGCCGGTTGGCAAGTGGTACAGCAGCGAATCGAAGTCAAAACCGGCTTTTGTTGAAGTTTCATCGATGAGCAGAGGCAGCCCCACCTTACTGGCAAGAGCGGCGTAGAAAGCGTTTTGAGTGCAATTGAGGTTTCCTATCACGCCGCCGTTCTCATTAGGGTTACCCCAAAGTGAAGCCATCAAACGAAGTGATGTTGTCTTTCCTGTTGTGCTATCACCGATGAGGGCTACCATAGGGAGTAAATCTAAACGTTTTTTCCTTTGGAGCAACGGCACAAGCGGTGCTGAGGCTGAAATCGCCAAGGCAAGCTCAAGGGGAGCGTTGCCGATGACATAATCGAAGATTCCCTCTGTCCATCCTTGCAATGAACCTTTGGACTTAGTCGCCGATGAGTCAACATAAGTAGATGAAGCGTATGGATCGTTATCGAAGAGACCTATGGGATGATGGAGAAGAAAGATTCTTGCACCATCTATCTCAGCATAACCAAGAGATGAGTGAGTATACACGATCTGTGCGTCACATTCGAGGTCATTAATGATTCTACAAAGGTATTCGTTAGACACAGGCTCATTTTCCACCGTCAAGCCAAACTCTGATAGGACTTTTCTTGGATCGTCCAACAGTTCACTTCGATCAAGAGCTTGAGGAATGTATGTCCACTCGCCCCAAAAGTTGATGGCGATCCTTAGCTTTTGCCGCTTCGTGACCACATCAATCTCAACATCTGTGACTGAGAACTCTTCACAGAAGAGCTCTTCAACCGTTTTCTTCTCTGAAACTTGAAAAGTGACATAAAAGTAGTTGTTTTTTGGCTTACATGAAACAAATCTTGACATTCTCATTTTCCTCCTTTCTTGCGTTGTATAAAAATTCTTTTTTTGCCCTGCTTGTTGGGCGTTCCTCCTTTCGACGCTTTAATTATATCATATCCCGTTCATAATGTCAACAGCTATTTTGGCATATTTGCTATGAATATTTATAAAATAAAAGAGCGTTTTGTGCAATATCACAACAAAATAGCCGATTTTGCCTCAATTTGATGATTTTTTCTCTTTTTTTGACATCAATTTCGGCAAGTCGATACTTGCCAGAATTAAATCGTGTGTCAAACGCCCAGTATATCCTTGACCCCCATTATCCACCCCAAATTTATAGGGTATAGTAAAGAAATTTGTGCTTTTTCAACAACCCCCTTTTTGCTTTTTTGCAGAAAAAATTCATAAATATAACCGTTTTTTCTGAATAACTGTATAATTACTCATTTTTGCACAAAAATAACTAACAAATATATAAGGAACAGGCTTTCAGCGAAGCTGACCGCCTGTTCCTTATTCTAAATAAAAGTAATGAAAGGAGTGAGAATGATGAAGAGTTACACATTAGCGTCTTCTTCTGCCAAGGATAATGTCGATCTGATCGACTATAAAGAAACAATCGTGATAGCTGTTAAGGAAGCTATGCCAAAAGCAAAGGTATCAGTGTATGAAGATCACTATTGTGTATCACCTACACCTACACACGCTCAGGCAGTCAAAATAGGTAAAAGGATCTGTAAGTCAGGTCTTGGTGGTTACTGCATAAAAATATCAAAGCTGTTCCAAGGAACAGAGGTTGAAGAAAGTGAGGAAGATAATGGAAGTAAAAGACACAAGAAGAGCATGGGTGGGCATTTCTGAGATATGTGAGAAGTATCTGCCTATAAGTAAGAAGAAAGCAAGAAAATTTGCTATCAAGTACCTGAATCCCATTTGGGTGGGTAATACGATCTTTGTTGAAAGAGATAAGTTTGAGAAGCTATTACATGACTTCGACTCTGAGAGATTCCCCCTTGATGATTAAAAACGTAGATACTGAAAAAATATCTACATATTATATATTGAAGAAAATACGTGCGTGGGTTATCCATGCACAACACACTACTACTGCCCATGGATGCGTATAATCCATGGGCTATTACTTTTTATGAGGAGGATGAAGCATTGCTTTACAGGATCGGCACACGAGAAGAATTGAGCAGAATAGAATCTCTGTTCCCTGAGAAAGTCATAACAGAACTGTTGACCGGCGTTGTGGTACGAGGCTCTGAGTATGGGGAAGACAGAAACTACCTCGAAGAAGGCGGCTATTCTATTGTGCTTGAAACCGAAAATGATCTCTCAGAGTTCAAGAAGATCATTGACTATGACCGACACCCATGTGAATGGGCTACACGAATAGGAAAGACAGGGTACATATCAGCCCTGTATATCCTGAATGACGACTATACTATCGACATCTTCATGCCGATTGATATAGCACCTGAAGTATTATTAAACGAATTGGAGGATTATCCATGAAAACCTACGAAACAATACTCAAAACTACCGCTATTCATTCAGACGAAGGAGACAAACGATACCTGCTCAGTAAAGTATGGGATGATAAGAAACCTAAGCTCGCTATTATCATGCTTGTGCCTAGTACCGCCGGAGTGATAGAGCTTGATTCCACTACTCAGCTTGTTCTTAACAACGCTAACAGACTGGGCTATGGCAAGGTGGATATTCTCAATCTGTTCTCAACGCTCAACGATTATGAGCTCGAAAACGCAGAAGATGATCCCGACAACATCAAAGCCATTGTTGCCTCAGCAAAGAACGCCGATGCAGTCGTCTATGCCGCCGGTGTGGGAAAAGCAAAGAACGAACTGTTCCTCATGAGACAGGATGAGGTGCTAAGAGCTCTCAAACCATACGAAGACAAGCTATTCTGCATAGGCAACAAGGACGGCAGCATCAGGCAGCGGCATCCTCTTTCTCCGGCGGTAAGGAACTGGACGCTCTATAAGCTCAAAGTGAGTGAGATAGGGACAGGTAAAGAAAAGGGAAAAGGGAGCACAAAAGGCACTCAGAAATGAGAATAGGAACAGTGTCGGTAAAGGCAAGCCCCCTTGCTAAGAAAGCAAGGGGGCTGACGTATAGGATCGCAGAAAAAAAGAGGAAAAATGTGTGTTCCTCTTTTTTTGTCTTCTTCTCAAAAAATCACGGGAATCGCGGGGAATACCTTGTGGCACAAGGGTTTTCTCCGTTGGAGTAACGTGATAGTATCGTGGATGGGACGTGACAGCAGGCGGCAAATGGAGGAGAACCGATCAACTAAATCTGAGAACTTTCCATTTACCGTTTTCTTCAACCATAAAGACATTCCAATTTTCTGTGTTGTTTACTTCTTTACTGCCAAGCCCTAAAAAAGTTTCCTTTTTGCCTGACAGTTCTGCTCTAATTACAACAACAGTCACATCCAGTGAAGTTATTCCGTCATTATCATAGTAATCATACACATCCTCATAGGAGTCAACAACACTAACCTTAAATTTGAATTTGTCTCCATAGGTATCTTCTATCTGTTTGGCAATACCTTGATATTTTGAGTCTATCTGATTTGCATATAATTTCTTAGACTTACAGCCCGAAGCCTCAATTGCAAGATCACTTGTTAAGTCTGCCATTTTTTTGGTATCACATTTATATGATGCCTTAACATAATCAGAAGCGACCTTTTCTGCATTGGACTTGCCGGAGGAACAAGAAAAAATAATAATCAAAATTACAGCTATTACTGCTATAAGTAAAAATAATTTCTTTTTATTCATAAACACACCTTATAATATTATTTGTTTTACAGTCTTTTGCCACAGTTAGTACAGAATTGAACACCCTCAGCATTTTTGTGACCGCACTCTTTACAAAACGTATAGTTCCCTGTTTCATTTTGATTTAGTGCAGATTCTGACGTTTGGGAAGTGCTTCTGTCTGATACAGTCGCGGTTGTCTGAGTGGAAGGTGCTGATTCAAAAATTTTTCCATGAATCACGGTGCCATCTAAGGTAAGTTTTTTCCATGCGCTTTTCAGAACAGCGATATATATCTGGATACCCACACCTACCCAGAAACCTAACGACAACCATGTCGTGATCGGATCATCAAAGTCTGAATCAATAACAGCCATCAAGACGGCAAACAAAGCCATTATTATCCATCCAAGATATTTTCCTATTTTTGACATCTTGTTATATTTCCTTGCCTTTGATATGTTTGCCGGTGTTACCTCTCGTAAAGCTTCCAAGTAGTTCCCCGATCCCGCAATATCTTTATTTTCAGATATCTCCTTGATTGCAGATTGTACTTCTGATACATTAGTAATATCAGTTGATAAAAATAACATCTTCACCTGATCGGTGTTTTCCAGTCTTCCCATGTTTTAACCCTTTCTTTAATTTAATTTATTTCCACAATTGGCGCAAAAATTAGATGAACCCTCGATTTTTGTGCCACATGATGGGCAGAACTTAATACTGCCTGATGGTGTTGCAGGAACCTGATCATTTGCTTTTTTCTTTCCAAAGCCCAATCCTTTTAATATGCCACCGCTCTTTTCTGTTTTTTCGGTTTCTATTGCTGTCTGGATGGCAGGGTGAATAATCTTGCCGCTGATCGTTAAGGCATTATAAATATCTTCTTTTCCAATATTTATAAGGGATGCAAAAAAACCGCGTTCCTTTGCCACAGCATACTTAGCCGCCGCCAAGATGTTTGCTTCATTCAATAATCGTATTGCAGTAACAAATACGTTTTTTGTGTCTGTTCTGCCTGATTCAAGAATCAAAGTAGCGTTTATCCGTTTCTGTTCCTCATCATAAGCTGATGTTTGTGTGAATATCGTAGTGAATCTCTCAAAATCTTCAACATCCCATATTGCGTATATTCGTTTATCAATACAGTCAATGTATGGCTTTTTAATATCATCCTGAGCGTCATATTGATTGATTTGCTCTTTTAGAAGATTACATTCACTTTCGT
The DNA here is from genome assembly GCA_045643285.1 of Eubacteriales bacterium. Lineage (GTDB taxonomy): Bacteria > Bacillota > Clostridia > Oscillospirales > CAG-272 > UMGS1696. Next base: position 70,047 of record JAZUKN010000058.1, on the reverse strand, counting down.
CAGCAGAATTAAGTTCTGCCAATAGACTGTTCAGATATTTTTTATCAATTGTGATTATCTTGTCGTTTAACAGATTGAGGTATTTGTTTTTTACAGCAACGGTACACTCCGTATGTGCAATTTCAACCAATAATCTATTGCACATTTCTTTGTCTAACGCATTTAAGTCACCGCAAAGGTCACATAAATGTTTATCGTCTTCTTTTGCCTGTGCACAAAGTTCTCTTGTTTCATACAAAACACCGTCAAATGTTCTTGCCTGAATATCGAAGTCTACCAACTTATTCTCAAGCTCTGTTTTAACTGATGATTCTGAGATGTGATATTTCTCCATTACAGACATCAGTTCTTCCAACATTGCTTTTGCTTTTTCTTCCGTTGTGGCAGTGTTGATGTTGAACTTGGTTTTTATATCATTTCGTATCAGTTCAGAGATATCTATTCCAACATAATCAGCTATTTCCGCTATTTCAAATCTGGCATTTGGAAAAGTCTTGAATATGTATTCGTAGTATTGTTGCTTACTGAAATCAAGCAATAATAATCTGGCAGAAAGTTCTTCTTTCTTTTCGTTTGAAATTACAACATCAGGTGTATATTGCGCTTCTGGTGATGAAATAAACATTTCTAATTCTTTCATTTCATCAACATCAGATGAACTTAGATTCTGATATATCGCCTCAGCTTCTGAAGAGTCTTTTTTATAAACAAACTGAATAGTAACGATTTCGTTATCATTGAGATAGTTTAATACGTAATGACATAAGGACATTATATCGTTATACAAACAATTTGCAAAATACTGTCCCTCAAATTGAGCCTTTAAGCGTGAGATAAACACATCGTCGTCGAGATTATCTGAAATACAATCAACTATGTATGAATCAAAACGATATTGGAGATTAGACATGCTGTTATCTTCGCCAAGAATACCGTCATTCCAAATAGCATCCTCAGATAAATCATATATGCCGTAATTTGCCAGATACACGCGAGTTTTCTTAACATACCGTTTGACTATATTATCCATATAATCTTCACTACCGAATGTATTATTGAATTTTTCTGACCATGTGCTGTTCAGGAAAACAAGACCGAATATTTCATCATATTCTTTCCTGAAATCAAGCATAGCCTGATTTCCCATTTTTTTGAAATCTGTCAGAATTTTCATATAGTTTTTCTGACTTTCGGTAATATCAATCGGCTTCCCAAAAAGAGTAAATGACATTTTATCCTCCTAATAAGTTATAATTTTCTTTTTATTGCTTTAATCAGACCTATTACAGCAAGAATAATAATAACAGTCTTAATAAGTGACGGAATCGAATTCCATAATGAAAATAAAAGTGAAATAACAATAATAATAACAACGATCAGCACAATAAGAATCTTTGACATAACACTACCTTTCTTTATCGTCAAAGTACGATGCACAAATAACCGTCATTATCAAAGATGTGCTTCGTATCATTCTTCCAAACTCTCCTTAATAATCCTTCTGACAGTCTTTTCTGAATAGTCGTACTTGACTGCCAAAGCACGAATATTTGTGCCGTCATACTCTTCTACAATCTTTTTCTGAATAACGGCGGGGTTAAAAAACCTTACAGGAAAACTGATCTGTTGCCCCTTGAACATCCTGTGTATCTCAAGGGTGGTCTCCATACCAAGATGCTCACTGAGCTCACGATAAATGGAATTAAGCAATTCAGGACTATTTTCGACCATACTCACCACCTCTCGACAGTATTGTACATCCATTAGTTTCCCGTGTAAAATCCCATTGTCCTTGTGTTTGTCCATATTTTAACAAAAAAGGAACATATCCACATTTTCTGTGAATATGCTCCCTCTTCTCCCTTTCTCACGTCAGTATATGACAGCTCCATTGCTTAGCGAGAATTCTTTCCTGTACTTCTCCATCATCTCCTGACTGAGTGAGCATAAGTTCCCGTCATCGTCTTCCCCTGTAACGTAGAATACACCGGCGACAATATCGTAGATATTTCCCTCATCATCCCTGAGAGGTCGATTAAGTGGTAAGCCATTGATCTTGCCTTCCTCATTGCAAAGGATGCAAACATCGTCGTCAATGCCGATGATCTCTATCAGTCCTTGATAATCGGCTTCTATGCTGACTGCCTTTTGAAGTGAGTCGAGATCATTCTGTAAAACGGTTTCCCTTGGTTCTTCAAGTGCCTTTACCATCAGAACCTTGATTTGCTTTTCTCTCATGTGTAGTACCTCATAAAATAAAGAATACCTGATAACCGTTGTGGCTATCAGGTTCAAAGTAATAATATATAGGTGTTGTTTGGGAAAGTACAAAAAAAGAGCAGTGGCTAACTGCTCTACTTCTCAAAAAGATCTCTTGCTAAGCGGAAACCATACTTAAACGCTTCTTTCTCACATAGATCATAAAGCTGATTAAGTGCATTTTCATACTGGTTCATCAACTCTTTCTGAGAAGGGGATAACTCCTTATCAATGGCTTCCAATGCCTTCCCCATGTTCCTTAAATAATCGCGGTGTTCTTCGTTTTTGCTGACATAATCCTCGGATGGACTGATGTTGCCATACCATAATTCATCTAAAATGTCGTTCATATCCTGCTCCTGTAAAATAAAAGATACCTGATAACCGCTTGAGCTATCAGGTTCATAATTAGAATATATAAATGTAGTGATAGGAGATACGAATGAAATAAAAAATTACAGTGTGCACAGTTTTTTCAATATCTTATATTGAAACATTCTCTCATTTATGATACAATTACTAAAAGGTATTTTTGTTGGGGGAATTATCAGTATGCCTACCATTCTACACCAAAATGAAATCATTAAAAGTAATTCAATTGAGTTTATAAGAAATAAAATTATCTGTGGGGATGCTTTAGAGGTAATGAAAAAAATACCTTCAAGCTCAATTGATATAGTTATCACCTCGCCCCCTTATAATCTCAAAAACTCAACAGGAAATGGAATGAAGGATGGCAGAGGGGGAAAATGGAAAAATGCATCCCTAATTCAAGGATATGAGCAACACAATGATGATATGCCGTATGATGAATACTGTAAATGGCAGAGAGCTTGTTTGCGACAAATGTATAGAATTATCCCCAATAATGGTGCTATTTTCTATAATCATAAATGGAGAGTTCAAGGGGGACTACTACAAGACAGGCATGAAATACTAAATGGTTTCCCAGTGCGTCAGATTATCATATGGAAAAGAAAAGGTGGCATAAATTTCAATCCGGGTTATTTTCTTCCTACATATGAGGTTATATATCTTATTGCAAAGCCCAAGTTTAAGTTGGCAAAGGGTGCAAATAGATACGGTGATGTGTGGGAAATAACACAAGAAATGAAAAATCCACACCCCGCACCATTTCCAGAAGAACTAATAAACAGAATTGTATCAGCAACTAACGCACAAAGTGTATTAGATCCATTTGCCGGTTCTGGTACAACCGCTGTGTCGGCAAAAAAATATGAACGTGATTTTGTTATTATTGATAATAGCGAAGAGTACTGCCAAATGGCTAAAAATAGACTGGAGGGGAGAGAGTGGAAGTGAATAAACAAAATCAGGTCTTTTCTGATGTGATCTATAATAGTCCATGGAGAAATGTATATTGGTTTTCCAGAATGCTATTAAACACAGATCAATATGGTGCTCTTGGAAAAAAAGAAGACTTCATGTATTCCCTTGTGGGAAAAATAGAGTCAATATTAGAGTGCAGTGCACTGTCTTCTGATGAAAAATTGGCAGTATGTAGAAACACATTACAAAAAGAAATTGTTGGTACTACTCGTCAAGGGTCAAAGGTGTTTTCTTCCGTCATGGCACTATCTGAAGACCTCGACAAAGAAATAAAGAGTTTGGATGACATAATTGTTTTTATTACCACAGTTCGATATGTGATACTGCCTGCAAATAGTGCTTTGCGCCGTATTCCAAGTAACGATGCTGAATTTTGTAGAGATACTGCCAAGAATATTCTTGACACTCTTGGTAGGAATCATGTTGGAAAAGCAATTAGTGTTTGGGATACAATGGGAGTAAGAGGTTGCCTTGACGCAGAAAGAACAGAAATACTTCACGAATTTACAAAGCTTCGTCACAACCTCGATGCATTACAATATCCTCGTACAGAAATAGAAGACAATGCTATTATGACAGCTTTCGTTCAAGAGTTTGAAAGAAGAGCGGGTCAAAAAAGAAAAAGTCGTGCAGGTAATAGCTTAGAAGATGTCGCAACATTCTTATTCAATTACTATGGTTTTTCTTCTCATCCCAAGCCTGACCACTTTCAAACCGATATAGAGGTGGATAAATGGTTTAAGTGCATTGATGGATGGAGTATTGGAATTAGTTGCAAAAGGACATTGAGAGAACGATGGAAACAAGTTTCCTCGGCTGATTCTAATGCCTTATCAAGATATAAAATCAAAGAGATATGGCATTTAATTACGTATGATAGAGACTTGAGCGATGATAAAATAACAATGTTGGGTCAACAGCGACAGATTTTCTACCTTTCTGATACAAGTGAACGGTTCAAGTATGCTTCAAGTCATGTTGGAATGAGAGATTATGTTAGACCTCTCAGCCAGCTCATAGATGACATAGCAAAGGCACAAGGCAAAAAAATAAAATGATAATCCATCCATAAAAAACAAGGGCACTGATATACAAAATATCAGTGCCCTTTCCTCTCCCCATCGTCGCTAAAAAGAAAAAAGCGACCATAAGCGACCAAAAAAGCGACCAAAAAATTCGTCTAAAACGGCATAAACAGGAATAGATACCACTACATACCAATACCTTAAAAACCGCATAACAAAAGCCTTGGAACTACTTTAGCCCAAGGCTTTAGACTATTGCGGGGAAGGGATTTGAACCACATGACCTCCGGGTTATGAGCCCGACGAGCTACCGAACTGCTCTACCCCGCGATATATAGACGGTGAAGAATGCCGGACACCGGGCTCGAACCGGTACGATACTTTCGTATCACGGGATTTTAAGTCCCGGGCGTCTGCCAATTCCGCCACTCCGGCACATCAATCCCTGACGGATTTCCTTCACTGCCTTATGAGTATATCACTTTTCTCTCTCCGTGTCAATACCTATCCCGAACTTTTTTCGCTTTTCTGCCGCCGGGATGTGCGCCCGTTCGCCTGTCGATGCCGTTTTTCCCCATTTTTCTTGCATTTTCCGCACCGATTGTGTATAATTGACTCAGTCAGATCACTTCTTCGGAGGTCACTATGGACAGCAAGCTGATAGCTCTCATCGTTTTGATTTTTCTCTGCGCTGTGCTTGTCCTCGGACGGCTTCTCGCATGGAAAAATGAAGACCGTGAAGCGGCGGAAAAAGAAAAAGCAGACGCCGAACACAGCGAGAAAAATGACGGCGAGTGAAACGCCCTGTCCCTGCGGCAAGATGCCGTGGGGATTATTTGCGAGTAAAAATGCTCTTTCCCTCTTGCTTTATCGCGGCGAAAGTGATATGATTATCAGACGATCCAAAAAACACGGAGTATCCAATGAAAAACATAAACGATCTTACCGACGGCTCGATCTGGAAGAAGCTGATCATATACTTTCTTCCGATAGCCGCAGGTACTTTATTACAACAGTTATATAACACAGTCGACGCGGTCATCGTCGGAAAATACGTCGGAACGGAAGCGCTTGCGGCAGTCGGCGGCTCTCCGGCCCAGCTCTCGAACCTCCTTATCGGATTCTTCACGTCCCTTGCCGCCGGCGCGGCTGTAGTCATAGCACAGCACTACGGCGCAAAGAACTACCGCCGTGTGTCTCAGGAGGTCTATACCTCGATAACGTTCTGCACGCTCGTCGGAATACTGCTCGGGCTGATCGTAATCGCGTCCGCACCGACTCTGCTCAAAGTAATGCAGACGCCGGAGGACACGTTCGACATGGCGACGACGTACACGCGGATATATTTCTGCGGAACGCTGTTCATACTTATATATAATATGGCGTCCGGCATCCTCCGCGCGGTCGGGGATTCGCGCACGCCGTTCGTTCTGCTGATAATAAGCTGTCTTTTGAATATCGCGCTCGACCTCATATTCATTCTGAAATATGGGCTCGGCGTGGCAGGTGCGGCGTGGGCTACGGTGATAGCACAGGGAGTCAGCGCGGTGGCGGCGGTCGTGATACTGTTCCTCTCGAAAGAGGAGTGCATCAGAATAAGAAAATTCAAGATCCGCTGGGACATCCTCGGCAATATGCTCCGCATCGGCGTTCCGGCAGGCGTGCAGTCTGCCATGTACGGACTGTCGAACCTTATACTGCAGATCGGCGTTAATACGCTCGGCACGGTCGTTGTCGCGTCGTGGTCGATGAGCGGCAAGATCGACGGACTGTATTGGGCAACGTCGTCGGCGTTCGGCACGGCGGTCACGAACTTCGTCGGGCAGAACTACGGTGCGGCGCGTATGGACAGAATAAAGCAGTGCGTGAAGACGTCGACGAAGCTGTTCGCAGGGATAACACTTGCGCTGAGCGCGATAATTCTCATAATAGCACAGCCGCTTCTTACGGTGTTCTCGGACGACCCGGCTGTACGCGAAACGACGTGGCATATCATCACGTATTTCGTGCCGTTCTATCTGTTCTGGACTATCATCGAGGTCTTCTCCGGCGTACTTCGTGGCGTGGGAGACGCAATAAAGCCGATGATCATAATTGCGCTGTCGGTGTGCGTGCTGAGACTCGTGTGGGAATGCTCGGCGTTCATGATCTGGCATACACTGCCCGTGCTGTCGGCGTGCTACCCGATCTCGTGGGCGGTGGCGGACGTGGCGCTCTTGTGGTATTACTTCCGGGGAAGCATGTTCAAAACGGAGCATCCGTGGTTCCGCATAAGAAAATGGGAAAAATAAAAGATTTCGCCTCTGTGGGAATGATGATCCTGCGGAGGCGTTTTTCTTTAACTTGCACAAATCTCACGGCTTCGCACAAAATAAAATTGACCACCCGCCGAACGATTTAGGCAAACCCCCACGGCTACACACGAAAAATCATTTTCCACCGTAGGGCGGGGGCTTGTCTCCCGCCGTCGGATTTGCACGAACCACACGTCAACAAACCGCACGAATGCCTCAAAAAGCCTCCCTTGTGTAAAGGGAGGTGTCACGACTTGTCGTGACGGAAGGATTGTTGTAAGGAAGAAAACGTCGGGGACGTTTTCTTCCTTTTGCCGATATGAAGTGTGTGTAAATCCGCGGGACGTCGAGGGCGCCGTCCCCTACGGCGGTCAATGATATTTCGTGCGACGCCGTAAAAAAGCTGATTTGAAAACGTACACTACGTTTTTTCCATTTTCCCTTGACATTTTGATTAACACGTGTTATATTATTTTATATTACATATGTTATCCGATTGTTTCGGAAAAGCAAGGGAAAAGGGAGACATAAAAATGGACGTTCTTTTCGAGACGAGATCAAAAAGAGAAAGCAGTATAAAGGCAACGAAGGAACATAACCGGTATTATTATCTTTTTCAGCCCGCAAGGATCTGTACTTATATTCTGACCGTGTTGATCGTGCTGATTCTTATTACAAAGTTATCGGAATCGGATTATAACAGCTTATCTGATATTTCTCTTTGCGTACTTTATGGAATTCTTCTTTTGTGGACACTGTTTTTGAACGCGATGGGTATTATCCGGTATTTCAGACAGAAAAAACAATTGTTGCGCTGGGATCCCGAGCTTGAACAGGCGGAAGGTGTGTCGACGGTGACCGAAGAGGGCATCCGCTCAACGAATGCCGACGGGAAAGAATACATCACCCCTCTTTCGGAGATCAGCCGAGCATATATCGGAAAGAGTGCTGTATTTGTATATTCAAAATCACAGAAAGTCGATCCGACTGAAAATAACGGCAAAAAGCGGATATTCATTATACATTTTTTCCCGAAAGATGATTTCACTGTCGGGGATGCCGCGGGGCTGGTCGACTGGCTCGAATCCAAAAAAATAATGATAAAAGGCCTCTGATGAGGTTTTTTATTTTTGACTGAGGTTTTCTTTGTTTTACTTGATTATTTCTGGCATTTGCGGTATAATGATAAACGTAAAATTATGCTGATTTCCACTCCCGAAAGGACAGTTTTATGAATAAGACCAACGCAGAATTTCTCGAACAATACACGCTCGACTGCACCGAGCGCACCCGTAAAACGGATTTTATCACACTCGGTAAAATCGCAGACGTCATCCTCGCAACAAAAGAAAACGGCAACCGCATCTTCACAGCCGGAAACGGCGGAAGCGCGGCGACAGCTTCACATATATGCAACGACCTCACAAAAGGATGCCGCGTCCTCGGCAGACCGGGATTCCGTATGGAATGCCTCGCCGACTCGAACGCCGTCGTGACCTGCCTCGGCAACGACTACGGCTACGATGATATATTCGTTATCCCTCTTGAAACAAAGGCACAGCAGGGCGACGTACTCATTACGTTCTCCGGCAGCGGAAACTCCGAAAACGTAGTCCGCGCGGCTAAAAAAGCACGCGAAATGGGCGTGACGACTGTAGGCTTCCTCGGACGTGACGGCGGCAGACTGAAAGAATACTGCGACCTTTACGTCATCGCGCCCACCGATAATATGGAACAGCTCGAAGATATGCACATGCTCTACTGCCACGCGCTGTCGTGCCTGTTGCAGAATCGGCTGAAGGACGAGTGGGACATCGAAGTCATCACGCCGTGCGTCGGGCGGAAATTCACCGCCGCGCTGTTCGATTTTGACGGCACGGTGTCGCTCATTCGCGCCGGCTGGCAGGACGTAATGATCCCGTACTTCATCGAAGTCCTTGAAGCGACGCCGAACCACGAAGACCACGAGCACATCGTGACGGTAGTGCGCGATTTCGTCGACTATCTCACGGGGAAGCAGACGATATTCCAGTGTATGCGGCTCGACGAAGAGGTCGTCGCACGCGGCGGAGAACACCGCGACCCCGTTGAATACAAGCACGAATACCTCCGCCGTCTTGAAGAGTGGATCAAAGACAGAAAAGCCGCACTCGTCGGCGGTGCTGATCCGGCACAGTACAGAGTTCCGGGGTGCTTTGAGCTGATCACTGCGCTGAAAAAAGCCGGAATAAAATGCTATCTCGCATCGGGAACGGACGAAAAAGACGTGCTTTACGAAGCGTCGCTGCTCGGACTTGACGAAATATTCGACGGCGGCATCCACGGGGCGAAGGACTATATGCTCGAATGCTCAAAAGAACTCGTCATCCGCGATATGATCGAGAAAGAGGGCATAAATCCGCGCGATCTCGTTTCGTTCGGAGACGGATACGTTGAGATCGAGCTTGTCGCAAACCTCGGCGGATACGCAGTCGGCGCGGCTACGGACGAAGAAAGACGGTACGGCGTGAACGAATGGAAACGTGCGCGTCTCACAAAAGCCGGCGCAGCTGTGATAATACCCGATTTCTCGAAGACAGACAGACTGATGAGGTTTTTGGGGATATGACTGAAAAAAACACAGAATTAAAGAACTGCATAACTCGTTTCACAGACTCACTTCATTCAGTCCTCGGTGAGAAACTGTTGTCCGTGTACCTTTACGGCTCGGTCACACTCCGGGACTATAAAGACGGGTGGAGCGATATTGATTTGATATGCTTCTCACGGAAGCCACTTATGCCTGCCGAAGCCGACATTCTTTTGTCGCTCAGACAAACGCTCGTTGAATCCGAAGAATCGCTCTTGTTCAGAAAAATTGAGGGCGCTGTAGTGTGCGTCGATGAATTTCTGAACAACAAGTATTCCCGTGTTGTCTATTGGGGTACGAGCGGACAAAGGATAACGGACAAATATTCATTTGACGTGTTTTCGATGTTTGAACTCATGAAATACGGCGAGATTGTTTGCGGTGAAGACATACGAAACCGCTTCGCGTGTCCGACTTATTCCGAGCTTGCGGACGGCGTGAAACTGCATTACGAGTCAATAAGAAAGTACGCACAAACAACAGACGAGAGCATATATTCGTGCGGCTGGCTGCTCGATATAGCGCGGTGCCTGTACACCTTGAAAAACGGAGAAATCATCAGCAAGACAGACGCCGGCAAATGGGCGCTCGACGAGGGAATCTGCCCGTGCGTCGACGACTTGGAAAGAACACTGATAATCAGAAACGATCCGAAAGAATACATCGGATTGCCGGAGACAAAACAGTGGCTGTGCTCGCTCGGTCCGTCCGTGCAGAGCTTCGCCGACGTTCTCGAAAAAGAACTGATGAAAATAAATAAAGCTTTTTGAAAGTTCTTAGAAAACTTTTTCCCGAAAAAGTTTTCTAAGCAGGGGCCCCGACAGCGTCCCAACAAAAGAGATGCATATTATGTTGAGGCTCCGCCTCAAACACCGGTCAGGACTCCGTCCCGACACCTTGCAAACTTTTGAAAAAGTTTGACCAAAACTTTTTTGACAAAGTCTTTGCGTAATACATAAAGTTTTTGAAGAGTCCAGAGGAACTTTTTTCAAAAAGTTCCTTTGGAAAATAAAAAGGAGAAAAAACATGCCTTATCCGAAATTTGACAGATCAAAACTGAACATACTTCCGCTTGACGAAAGAATCCACGACATCGACCTCGAAAAAGTGGCGATAAATCCGGGGGATAAGCACGCAGAATTCGAGCATCCGGCACTTGATCCGCTCGCAGACGCCGTCGTGAACGCAAAGAAGCGCGGTGCAACGGTGCTTATGATGTACGGCGCACACGTCATCCGTACGGGGAACTCGCCGCTCATGATCGATTTAATGAAGCGCGGACTTGTCACACATTTTGCAACGAACGGCGCGGGAAGCATACACGATTTCGAGTTCTCGCTCATCGGACACACCTGCGAGAGCGTCGCAAAATATATCTCCGAGGGACAGTTCGGACTCTGGAAAGAGACGGGACTTGTGAATGATATCATCAACGAGGGCGCAAAAGAAGGACTCGGCTGGGGTGAGGCGCTCGGCAGATATATTTGGGAGAATAACCTCCCGTACCGCGAAAAGAGCGTACTCGGAATGGGGTACCACCTCGGCGTTCCCTGCACCGTCCATATAGGGGTGGGAAACGATATAATCAACGAACACCCGAACTTTGACGGAGCGGCGGCAGGTGCGTGCTCGTATACGGATTTTCTTGTGTATACAAAATCTGTCGAAAATCTTGAGGGCGGAGTGTTCCTCAATTTCGGCTCGGCTGTGGCAGGTCCGGAGGTGTACCTCAAGGCACTTGCCATGGTTCGCAATGTTGCAAAGCAGGAGGGCAGAAAGATCACGGATTTCACGACTGCTGTGTTCGATCTGCAGGGGATAAAAGAGGATGACGGCTATAATGTCGCACCGCCGAAGACCGATCCGAGATATTATTTCCGCCCGTGGAAGACGATCCTTGCGCGCACGGTCGCGGACGGAGGGAAGAGTTATTATGTGTGCGGGGAGCACAACAAGACGTTGCCGAATCTTTACGACAAGATTCTTGAAAGAATCTGAGAGAACTTCACGGCGGAGCGCGGAATCACACTGTTTTTCGGTAGGGGACGGTGCCCACGACGTCCCGCCGGACGGCTTGTACTTTCTTTATATAGGCAAAAGGTAGAAAACACGAAGTGTTTTCAAATTATTATATTCCACTACGCGTGGGGCGCACAAGAAGACCGACGCGGCCTTCTTGTGAATCATCCCGCTTAGGGGGAAGGGACTTCGTCCAATTCACGCCTACCGACTTCGTAAACGAAGTCGTCGAGATGCGAAGCATCTCGACGAGTTCACGGAGTGAACTCGGCTTATGCGACCGTCCGTCAGGACAAAAAGACAGTTTTCAGCATTCTCAAAGCGTAAAAATATTTTGCGATAAAAGGACCACCACCATGAACGAATCCGAAAAAATCATCTCCGCTCTGCGGAATACAAACGACATCGCAGTTGCCGTGATCGGCGACTTCTGCCTCGATAAATATCTCTATATCGACCCGCAAAACGACGAAATTTCCGTCGAGACCGGACTCACCGCCTATGAGGTCGACCGTAAGGCTATCGCGGCAGGCGTCGGCGGCACTATCACCAATAACCTCCGCTCGCTCGGCGTGAAAACCACCTGCATCGGACTTGTCGGCGACGACGGAGAGGGCTTCGAGCTGATAAAATCCCTCGAAAAAGTCGGCGCGGACGCATCGCACATGGTAAAGACCGACGCGCTCTGCACCTGCACATACACCAAACCCATGCGGAAGAATCCCGACGGCTCGTACACCGAGATGAACCGCTTCGATTTCCGCAACTACACTGCGCCGACGCCGGAACTTGAGGACAAAATGATCAAAGAACTCACTTCCGTTCTCGATTCCGTCAATGCCGTCGTTGTCACCGATCAATACTACCAGCGCAACGCCGCCGCAGTTACCGACGGACTGAGAGAAAAGCTGTCCGCACTTGCAGGAGAACGGCGCGACAAGATCTTCTTCGTCGATTCACGCGCGTTCGTGTCGGAATACAGAAATATGATAATCAAATGCAACCAGTTTGAACTTATAAAATACTTCGCAGGCGGCATGGGCGACCCCGAAGACCTCGACACCGTCATCCGCGAGGGAACAAAACTGCAGCAGAGAACGGGCATTCCGGCGTTCGTCACGCTCGGTGCAAGGGGAATGATAGTGTTCTCAGACGGCGGATATACGCACGTCGAGGGATTCCGCGTGGACGGGCAGATCGACATCACCGGAGCAGGAGACGCAACGAACGCAGGAATCGCAACGGGGCTGTCCCTCGGACTTTCCTGTACCGAAGCCGCACGGCTCGCCTGTGCCGTGTCGTCGATTACCATACAGCAGATCGGCAAAACGGGCACTGCGACGGTCGAACAGGTCGCTGACAGACTAAGCGGAAGACAAGTCAAAATAGATTAAAATACAGGAGAAACGCCATGCCATCCATTCATATCAAATTCGCTGACGGACGCGAAATTTCGCGCGGTTTTCAGACGGGCGACTTCACGCTCGGCACTTTCGGATTCAATGTTGCAGAACGGCTGAACGGCGGACTGACCGAATACATAATTTCGCTTACCCCTGCCGTCGACGGTGCGCTCGCCGAAGTGACAGTCGAATATCCGCTCGGCGAAACGGCAGTCGGTGAGTGCGACAGCGTGCTTGTGTACGATAACTCCTACTGCTCGAATATGTTTGCGTCGATCCGCGAATTTGCGAACGACGAAGACACGACGCGCTCGCGCGAAATCGTTTCCGTTAAGTCGGGAAACGGTGTTTTCAGTTGCGCGTTCACCTCGTGCGACAGATTCTTCACAGATTTTTACGTCTGGCGGCACCTCGTCTCCGTGCGGTTCTATCTTGAGAACAAAACGCTCCGCACAGGGGAAACGTACACGCTTGAATCTTTCGCAGTGGACAGCGGCGACGCGCTCGCATTCTTTGAAAAGTACACCGCCGTTCTCGCTGAGAGATACGTCACACGTCCGCGTAAAGCCGTACCGTTCGGGTGGTCGTCGTGGTCATGTATGTACGGCAAAGTCACAGAAGAAAACCTCATTCCCGAAATCAAAAACATCGCCCGCATCGTCGGAGAGGGTGGCGTGATACAGGTCGACGACGGCTGGCAGGGGAACGAATCCTTCCGCGGCGAGTGGAAATACGACACGGAAAAATTCCCGTCCGGCGGTGCGTATCCGGCAAAGGTCGCGCATGAAAACGGGCTTACATACGGTCTGTGGATAGCGCCTGCGCTTGTGCATGACAAAGCACCGCTTTATGAATCGCTCGACGAACTCATTTACCGTGAGAACGGCGAAAAGAAGCCGACGTTTATGACGGTCTATCCGCTCGACATCGGGAGAAAAGAAGTCCTCGACAGCTACCGCCGCATATTCACTCGCATGAAGGACGAATATGGCGCGGACTACTTCAAGATAGATTTTCTCGTGAATCTCATCACGCGCATCGCCGACACGTCAAAGCTGACGTACGACGCAGGTTTCGCCGTGGAGGTATACAGAAACTTCACAAAAGTCATCCGCGAGACAGTCGGCGACGAAATATTCCTCAATGCGTGCGGCGCGCCGATCGGTGAGTCCGCAGGTGTGTTCGACGGGATAAGAACATCGTCCGATATTACATGGGACGGCGTCGGAGACAACCCGAACATCACCTGGTGGGAGATCTTCGTAAAGAATATACAGAACATCATACTCCGCTCGCCGTATGACCGCGTGTTCATCACCGATCCCGACGGACTTGTCGTGCGCGGATATAAGACACCGTACGGGAACGACTGCGTGGAGTTGTCCGACAGTGAGGCGCTCTGCTACGCGACGGCGGTACGGATGAGCGGTGGACATATTTTGTTGAACGAAGAAACGGAGAGGCTGGGAGACGAGCGGATGAAGCTGTTCACGGACAGTCTTCCGCCGATCTCAAAGGCGGCAAGACCGGCGAACTTCTTCGATTTCCCGTACTGCACGGAGTCGTATGTCACGACAGACGGCGGCGACACGCTTGTCGCGCTGTGGAATCTCGGCGAAGATGAGACGGAAAGAACGCTTGACACGAAAAAGTACGTCGGAGAGGGAGAGGCATCCGTCACCGACGGTTGGACGCACGAAAAATACGCCTCCGCCGACGGAAAGATCACGTTCAAGCTTCCGAAGCACAGCGTGAAGATGTGCAGGATAGAGAAAAAATGAAAACACGGAGTGTTTTCTTCAGCTTTTCTCTTTTGAAAGAGAAAGAAAACCTCACGGTTACGCACAATACTTTATTCTTAACACCGTAGGGGAGGGGGTCCCCCTCCCGCGGATTTGCACACACTTCACATAGGCGAAAGGTAGAAAACGTCGGGGGACGTTTTCGAATTATTCTTTGTCCTGTTCGTTTACGAACGGTCGGACAGGCGCACAATTTGTCCAAACCGCACGTTTGTCGGTGTTTTTGTCCTACGCGGACGGCGGACAAGAGCGTGATTCGACGCTCTTGTCAATCACCGAACCAAAGGGGGAAGGTCGCTTCGCTCTATTCCCCCTTTGGAATCCCCCTTGTCGCAAAGCGACTGCGACGTTATTGGGGATTTAACCCGTGAAGATATAGCGCGCTGCCGCTCATTACAAAGTAAAACGTAGTCGTTAATAAATGATAGGATGTACTTGTCAATTGCACTCTCTCTGCAACAAAGGGGAGATTCCAAAGAGGGGAAATTGACGCGCCAGCGTCCTTGCCCCTCTTTGGCGCGGTGATTCACAAGAGCGTCGCGGTACGCTCTTGTGCGCCTGTCGCGCGTAGCGACAAAATAATGATTCGAAAACACGAAGTGTTTTCTTCCTTATTATATATAGGAAATTATATATAGGAACATAGGAAAAATAATATATAGAAACCCATAAAGCAAAAATGTAAATAAAAAAAACTTTTGCAAATTCAAAAAGGAGTACCCCATGCAGAAATCATACGCAAAAATGGAAGAATCCCCTATCACCTCCATAAAGCCGCACGGCTGGCTCAGACGCTATCTCGAACTGCAGAAAACAGGTCTTACGGGACACCTCGAAGCCGCAGGGTTCCCTTTCAATGAAATAAGCTGGAATAATTTCAGCGACCTCGACGCAGAAACCGGCTGGGCAAAATACGAGCAGACCGGATATTGGGCTGACGGTATGGAGAGATGCGCGGAGCTTCTCGGCAGCCGTTCTCTCAGAGACAGAGTGGGCGAATCTATCGACTATGTCCTCGATAACGCAGACGAAGACGGCTACCTCGGTCCGAAGTTCATGAAAAAATCCGACGGCTGGAACCGCTGGCCGCACGTCGTTTTCTTCCGCGCGATCATGGCAAAATACTCCGCGACGGGCGACAAACGGTATATCGACGCACTCGTGAAACATTACCTCGGATCGCAGTGCGACTTCTCGAACGCACGCGACGTGCTCAATATCGAACAGCTCGTGTGGCTGTACCGTATCACCGGAGAAAAGAAACTGCTCGATCTCGCCGAAAAAACATGGGCGGACTATAACGCAAAAACAAACGACGATAACACGATGCGCGCGTATCTGTCCCCGAAAAGAGCGTACGCACACGGCGTGACATATAACGAGATAGCAAAGCTCGGCGCTATCCTCTATTCGGCGACCGGCAAGCGCGAATATCTCCGTCCGACGCTGAGCGCATATAAGAAGATCGACAGATATCAGATGCTCGTCGACGGCGTGATGTGCTCGAACGAGTTCATGCTCGATAACGACTACATGATGACGCACGAGACGTGCGACGTCGTCGACTATTCGTGGGCGATAGGCTACGTTTATATGGCGACGGGCGACGGCTCGTGGGGTGACAAGATCGAGAGAGCGACGTTCAACGCCGGCATCGGCTCGGTCGACGAAAAATTCCGCGCGCTCCAGTATTTCTCCTGTGCAAATCAAGTCATACTCGACGACAACTCCAACCATAACGACTTCTTCAAGGGCGGAAAGTGGATGTCGTACAGACCGAACCCCGGCACGGAATGCTGTCCGGGCAACGTCAACCGCTTCTTCCCGAATTACTGCGCGAGAATGTGGATGAAAAAAGGCTATACCAACGTTTTCGCCGCACTGTACGGCGCGAGCGAATACCGCTTCGGAACAGGGGACGGCCGCGTGACGATAACCGAAGAGACGGACTACCCGTTTGAAGATACCGTTCGCTTCACTTTCTCTGCGAAAAAACCGAGAAAGCTCTGCTTCCACGTCCGTATCCCGGGCTGGTGCGAAAATCCGTCCGTCAAAGTCAACGGCGAAACGGTGGAGATTAAGAATGTCAAAGGCTTTACTGTGATAGAGCGCGTTTTCTCGGACGGCGACAAGGTCGAGGCGTGCTTCCCGTCGACTGCACGGATATGCGACTATCACGGGCAGGGGCTGTATGTCGAAAAAGGTCCGCTCGTATATACATACGGTATGTGGGGCGAGAGGCACGTTGACAAGGATGAGGTCCGCTCGACTCCCGACTTTCCGGCGTATAATATCTACCCCGATAAGCGGTGGAACTTTGCTCTATGCGAAGACAGCGAGCTGACTGTCGAAAAAAACGCACCGATGTCAAACGAGCCGTGGGACGTAAGGCACGTTCCGCTCACGATCAAGGTAAGCGCGCGCGAAGTTATGGGCTGGACTCTGAAGCACGTCAATAGAATAAAATATGTAGAGAATCTTTACACCGTTCCGTGGGTAATGCTGAAGAAGGATTGCGAATGCACGTTCACACCGCGCCACCCGACGAAGAAATTCATAGAGGAGCACGGGCTCGGTGAAGTGGAGGAGCTCACGCTCGTCCCGTACGGCGCGGCAAAATGCAGGATGACGATATTTCCGAAAACCGAAAAGGCAAAGAAAGCGTGAGCTTTCCCTGCCTTTTCTTTTGCGAAAGAAAGGAAAAAACGTCACACGTTTTCAAAAAAATCTTTTCATCGCGGTTTTGCGGAAAAACCCACCGTGTCTCACGGGATTGCACAAGCTCCACGGCTATGCACAATATATCATTTCTTTTCATTCTTTTACTGTAGGGCAGGGGCTTGCTCCCGCTGCCGGAGTTGTACGAACCCCATTTTATCCGTAGGGAGACCATCGGTCTCCCGCCGAACGATCTGTGCTTTCTTTATATAGGCAAAAGGAAGAAAACACTTCGTGTTTTCGATTTGTTTCTCTGTCCTGCGTATGTATACGCGTAGGACATCCACGCCGCCAAACGTTAGGTTTGGTTGAATGTGCGCCTGTCCGCCGCGTATACATACGCAGGACAAACCCGTGTTCTTGTGCATTATGCACAAATTCTGCGATAAAAACGCAGAAAACTTTTACACGTCGCCGTGAGTTGTTTTTGACATTTTTTTAAGAAACCCGTTGACTTTTATATGTATATATGGTAAAATATCTCCGCTTGATATGCGAAGAAGCGGGAGGTTGCCGCGCGGTCGTTACTGTCTGACTGTCGCGGGTAATTTCCGTGGAGTATGTCCGAGTGATTCGGGCGAAGACGAACACTTTTCCCGTGTCTGTGACGGTATGAGGACAAAATATGCTGATTTGTCCGGATGCCGAGCCTGCGGTATGCACCGTACGGTTCGGAAAAATTAAGTACCCTCACGACACACCCGGAGCCGTGTTCATCGCCTCGGTACTATTTAATCTATATAGCTCTAAGGAGGCACGAAAATGGCAGTACAGGAAAAAATCAGAGTTAAGATCAAGAGCTACGAGCACCAGCTCGCAGACCAGGCAGCAGCTAAGATCGTCGACATCGCAAAGCGCAACGGCGCCGAAGTGTCCGGTCCTATCCCGCTCCCGACAGACAAGGAGATCATCACGATCCTCCGTGCGGTTCATAAGTATAAGGACAGCCGTGAGCAGTTCGAACAGAGAACCCACAAGAGACTGATCGAGATCAAGAAGCCTTCCCAGAAGGTTGTTGAAGCTCTCATGTCCGTAGAACTTCCTGCAGGCGTTGACATCGACGTCAAGCTGTAAGTTAAATTAACTCAAGCAAAACCCAATTAACCCAAAATCCCCAACAGCCAACCCAATTCACCGTACAGAGCGAGAGATATGAGCGGATTCCTACCGCAGAATATCGGAAGCTTGATGGCGGTCGGGTCAAGTTGACCGCTCCGGACGGCACCCGGCAGAGAGGTCTCTGAAACGAGGTCAACCAATAACCTACATTTTTTAGGAGGAACATTCGATGAAAAAAGGTATCATCGGAAAAAAGCTGGGCATGACGCAGATCTTTGCCGAAGACGGATCTGTCATCCCGGTAACCGTGATTGAAGCAGGCCCCTGCACGATCACACAGAAGAAAACAGTTGAGACTGACGGTTACGAATCCGTTCAGCTCGCATTTGAAGACATCCGCGAAAAGCTCGTATCGAAGCCGCTCGCAGGTCACTTCAAGAAGGCAGGCGTTTCGGCAAAGCGTCACCTTAAGGAATTCCGTCTCGATGACATCTCCGCGCTCAACGTTGGCGATGTAGTAGCCGCCGATACCTTCGCTGCAGGCGAAAAGGTCGACATCACAGGTACTACAAAGGGTCACGGATACAGCGGCGTTGTAAAGAGATGGGGATGCCACAAGCTCCGCATGACTCACGGCGTAGGCCCTGTTCACCGTCAGCCCGGTTCCATGGGCGCGAACAGCTCTCCGTCCAGAATCTTCAAGAACAAGAAGATGGCAGGTCAGTACGGTAACGTTCAGTCCACAGCTCTGAATCTCGAAGTAGTTCGTGTTGACGCAGAGAAGAATCTTATCGCAGTCAAGGGCGCCGTTCCCGGTTCCCGCGGCGGTATCGTCTTCATCCGCAACACGGTAAAAGCGTAAGTCGGAAGGAGGAAAACAGAAATGCCCGAAATTAAAGTATTAAATATGGCAGGCGAAGAAGTCGGCAAGATGACACTCTCCGATCTCGTATTCGCAGCCGATATCAACGGTGCTGTCCTCCACGCAGCAGTAAAAAGATATCTCGGTAACCAGAGACAGGGTACTCAGTCCACACTGACAAGAACAGAAGTTTCCGGCGGCGGCAGAAAACCGTGGAAGCAGAAGGGTTCCGGTCGTGCAAGACAGGGTTCCACAAGATCTCCTCAGTGGACACACGGCGGCGTAGCTCTCGGCCCGAAGCCTCGTCTCTACAAGACGAAGATGAACAAGAAGGTCAAGAAGCTCGCTATGATCTCCGCTCTCTCCTCTAAGGTCGCAGGTAACGAAATGATCGTTATCGACAAGATCGAGACTGCTGAGTTCAAGACAAAAGTTATGGTAAAGATGCTCGCCGCAGTTGGCGCAGCTAAGAAGGCTCTCGTAGTCCTCGCCGAAAACGACGAAAAGGTTATTAAGAGCCTCGCAAACATCGAAGGCGTTAAGGTCGCTCTCGTAAATACTCTGAATGTTTATGACATTCTGAACTGCGATTCCTTCGTTATCGCCAAGGGTGCTGCAGAAAAACTCGAGGAGGTATATGCGTAATGAAATTCGTTCAGGATATCATCATCAGACCTCTTATCACAGAACGTTCCATGGACATGATCTCTCAGAAGAAGTACAGCTTTGAAGTCGCTAAAGACGCTACAAAGCCGGAGATCGCAAAGGCAGTTGAAGCTATGTTCGACGGAACAAAGGTCAAGGCAGTCAACACGATCAGCATGAAAGCGAAGAAGAAACGCGTTCGCTATGTTGAAGGCAAGACAGCCGCTTGGAAGAAAGCCATCGTAACTCTTACAGAGGATTCGAAGTCTATCGAATTCTTTGAAGGTATGAACTAATTGAAGGAGGATAACACAGATGCCTACAATCAAATACAAGCCGACTTCTGCGGCGAGAAGAAATATGTCTGTTCCCTCTTTCGAAGAACTCACAAAGTTCACACCCGAAAAGAGCCTTCTCGCAGTAAAGAAGAAAAACGCAGGCCGTAACTCCTACGGCAGAATCACAGTTCGCCACAAGGGCGGCGGAAACCGTCAGAAATACAGAATCATCGACTTCAAGAGACAGAACACATCCGCTCAGACAGTCATCGGTATCGAGTACGACCCGAACCGTACATCCTACATCGCCCTTCTTCAGGACGAAGCAGGTAAGAAGAGCTACATTCTCGCTCCTGTCGGTGTAACAGACGGCGCAGTTCTCTACTCCGGTGAGAACGCAGATATCGTCCCCGGCAACACACTTCCCCTCGCAAACATCCCCGTAGGTACATTCATTCACAACATCGAGCTTTATCCCGGCAACGGCGGTCAGCTTGTCCGTTCCGCAGGTGCTCAGGCACAGCTCATGGGCCGTGAAGGTGCGCTTACAATGGTTCGTCTCCCGTCCGGCGAGATGCGCTACATCCGTTCCGACTGCAAGGCAACGATCGGTCAGATCGGCAACATCGAACACGACACAGTCAAGATCGGTAAAGCCGGCAAGACTCGTCACATGGGTATCCGCCCGACAGTCCGCGGTTCCGTAATGAACCCCTGCGATCACCCTCACGGTGGTGGTGAAGGTAAGTCCCCGGTCGGTCGTCCCGGCCCTGTAACTCCTTGGGGTAAGCCCGCTCTCGGTTACAAGACTCGTAACAAGAAGGCAAGAACCGACAAGATGATCGTTAAACGCAGAAACGCAAAATAAGGAAGGAGGCAACTATAAATGAGCAGAAGTTTGAAAAAAGCACCGTTCATTGAAGAAAAGCTCTACAAGAGAGTATGCGAAATGAACGAAAAGGGCGAAAAGAAGGTGCTCAAGACATGGTCGAGAGCCTCTACGATATTCCCGGAATTCGTCGGACACACAGTAGCAGTTCACGACGGCAGAAAGCACGTTCCTGTATATGTAACGGAAGATATGATCGGACATAAGTTCGGTGAATTCGCTCCTACAAGAACCTTCAAGGGTCACGCAGGCAGCAAGACTTCCAATAACGGTAAATAATTGACGAGGGAGAATAAAAAAGATGGAAACAAAATCTACACAGAAACACATCCGCATCTCCCCTCGTAAGGTTTCGATCGTTCTCGACCTCATCAGAGGCAAGGACGTGGGGACAGCGGTCGGTATTCTCAAGAATACACCCAAAGCAGCAAGCGAACATTGCCTCAAGCTCCTTAATAAGGTGGCGGCAGACGCTGTTGTAAACTTCCACATGGATCCCGAAAAGCTCTACGTTTCCGAATGCTTCGTAGGCGCGGGCATGACAATGAAGAGAATGAACCCCAGAGGAAAAGGTTCCGCTGACAGAATGCTTAAGAGAATGAGCCACATCACAATCGGCGTGGCTGAGAAAGAATGAGGAGGAGTCGAAAATGGGACAGAAAGTTAATCCGCACGGCCTCAGAGTCGGCGTAATCAAACCCTGGTCTTCCAAATGGTATGCTCCGGATGAGAAGTTCGGCGACACCCTCGTTCAGGACAACAAGATCAGAAAGTACGTTAAAAAGAACCTTCTCGACGCAGGTGTTCCCGAAGTCGAGATCGAACGCGACAACACCGGTAAGGTTACCGTCATTATCCACTGCGCAAAGCCCGGTTTCGTAATCGGACGTCAGGGATCCGCTATTGACCAGCTCAAGCTCGATCTCTCCAAGATCGCAGGCACACCCGTCAACGTAAACGTTGTCGAAGTTAAGCCCGTTGACCTTTGCGCTCAGCTCGTTGCAGAGAACATCGCTTCTCAGCTCGAAAGACGTGTAGCATTCAGACGCGCTATGAAGATGGCGATCAGAAACACAATGCGCCTCGGTGCAAAGGGTATCAAGATCACACTCAGCGGCCGTCTTGCAGGTGCTGAAATCGCAAGAACAGAGCACTACCACGAAGGTACAATTCCGCTTCAGACGATCCGTGCAGACATCGACTACGGTTTCTGGGAAGCTAACACCACATACGGTAAGATCGGCGTTAAGGTCTGGATCTACAAGGGAGAAGTTCTCTCCGAAGTAGCTCGTACAGGCAGAGACGACAGACGCGCTCGTGGTGACAGACGCGACAACCGCGGCCCCAGAAGAGATCGCAGAGATCAGAAGCCGGGCGAAAGAAGAGAAGGCGCAAGAGACGGTAAACCGGGATTCGGTCGCCGCGACGACAAGAAATCCTTCGGTAAGGAACAGCCCACAGCTCCGAGAGCACCCAGAATGCCCAGAGCACCGAAAGCTGAACCCGCTAAAGTCGAAGAAGAAGGAGGAGCTAACTAATGTTACAGCCGAACGGTAAAATCAAATACAGACGCGTTCAGAGAGGCCGTATGAAAGGTAAAGCTCTCCGCGGCAACAAAATCACAAACGGCCAGTTCGGTCTCGTTGCAGTTGAACCTGCATGGATCACATCGAACCAGATCGAAGCAGCCCGTATCGCAATGACACGTTACACAAAGCGTGGCGGTCAGGTATGGATCAAGATATTCCCCGACAAGCCGATCACCGAAAAGCCGGCTGAAACCCGAATGGGTTCCGGTAAAGGTACTCCCGAATATTGGGTAGCAGTCGTAAAGCCGGGCAGAGTGCTCTTTGAAATGGGCGACGTTTCGGAAGAAGTAGCACGCGAGGCTATGCGTCTTGCAATGCACAAGCTCCCGATCAAGTGCCGTTTCGCAACCAAGGAACAACTTGAGAAAGAAGTGGAGGGTTAAGCTGTGAAAGCATCAGAACTCAGAACAAAAACAAGCGAAGAACTGGAAGCTATGCTGAAGGATCTCAAAACAGAGCTGTTCACACTCCGTTTCCAGCACGCTATCAACCAGCTTGACAATCCCCGTAAGATTGCGGACACCAAGAAGGATATCGCTCGCGTGATGACAATCATCTCCGAGAAGAAGGCATAAGGGGGTAAAGGAAAATGGAAGAACGCGCTCTCAGAAAAACCAGAGTGGGTAAGGTCGTCAGCGATAAGATGGACAAGACCATCGTAGTCGCAATCGAAGACCACGTAAAACACCCCGTATACGGCAAGATCGTCAAGAGAACAAAAACTCTTCACGCTCACGATGCGAACAACGAATGCGGCATCGGTGATACCGTAGAAGTTATGGAAACAAGACCTCTCTCCAAAACAAAGAGATGGAGACTTGTTCAGATCATCGAAAAAGCAAAATAATCTGTCGGTAATCAGTACTGACAATTCTGGAGTAACGGACGAGGAAACGGAAAACAAACGATTATATCAAGACATTTTTGATAAAATTCTTTGTCAGGCTTTCTTCTAAGAAAGCCGCGTCTTCCCCGTAACTCCCCGAGGGTGCGGAGCGAAAGAAAAGTGGCACCGTAGATGCGTTTCTTTCGACCGAGGGTATGTAAGACGCATACATCCACACAGCCGGATTAAAATGCGGCTCCTCGATTTACCGCGTCAAAGAACGCGAAAATAAAATTCAGGAGGAATAGCAAAGTGATACAGCAACAGTCACTTATGAAGGTTGCCGACAACACCGGTGCAAAGGAACTTATGTGCATCAGAGTAATCGGCGGCACAGGCAGACGCTATGCAGGCATCGGCGACATAGTAATCTGCGCAGTAAAGAAAGCAACTCCCGGCGGCGTAGTCAAGAAGGGCGACGTAGTTAAGGCAGTTGTAGTAAGAACAGTAAAGGGTATCCGCAGAAACGACGGTTCGTACTTAAAGTTCGACGAGAATGCAGCGGTTATCATTTCAGACGACAAGAACCCGAAGGGAACACGTATCTTTGGCCCTGTAGCCCGCGAGCTTCGTGAGCACGAGTACACAAAGATCCTGTCCCTCGCACCGGAAGTTCTTTAATGGAGGTAAACGAAAATGATTAAAAAGCTTCATGTAAAGACAGGCGATAACGTTATCGTCGTTTCCGGTAACTCCAAGGGCAAGATCGGTAAGGTTATCGGTACTTCCCCGAAGGAAGGCAAAGTCATCGTAGAAGGCGCAAATATCGTAAAGAAGCACGTTAAACCGAGAAGCGCACAGGAACAGGGCGGCATCGTTGAAGCACCGGCTGCTATGTATTCGTGCAAGGTTCAGCTCTACTGCGATAAGTGCAAAAAGGCAACAAGAGCCGCTCACAAGATCGACGGCGACAAGAAAATCCGCGTCTGCGCTAAGTGCGGCGCTGAGATTTGATGGAGGTAGACGATGGCTGCAAGACTTAAAGAATTATACAAGAACGAGATCGCTCCCGCTCTTCTCAAGAAGTTTGAGTACAAGAGCGTAATGCAGATCCCGAAGCTCGACAAGATCGTTGTCAACATCGGTGCCGGCGAAGCTAAGGAAAACTCCAAGGTCATCGACAACATCATCGCAGATCTCTCCCTCATCACAGGTCAGAAGGCAGTTCCGACTTACGCTAAGAAGTCCGTAGCTAACTTCAAACTCCGTCAGGGCATGAAGATCGGTGCGAAGGTAACACTCCGCGGCGATATGATGTACGAATTCATGGATCGTCTCTTCAACTTCGCACTTCCGAGAGTTCGTGACTTCAAGGGTATCAACGCTGATGCTTTTGACGGACGCGGCAACTACGCCCTCGGTCTTAAAGAACAGCTTATCTTCCCCGAAATCGAGTACGACAAGGTAGACAAGATCCGTGGTATGGACATCTGCTTCGTTACCACAGCACCTACCGACGCTGAAGCAAAAGAGCTCCTTACTCTGTTTGGCGCTCCGTTTGCAAAATAAGATAGAGAGGAAGAACAGAAATGGCTAAAACATCTATGATACTGAAGCAGCAGAAGGCACAGAAGTTCTCCACAAGAGAATACAACCGTTGCAAGATCTGCGGCAGACCTCACGCTTATCTCCGCAAATACGGTATCTGCCGTATCTGCTTCCGCGAACTCGCTTACAAGGGCGAAATCCCCGGCGTAAGAAAAGCTTCGTGGTAATTCGTCGATCTTTTCGCTGATCCCTATTTTTTCAACCATTACGGGAATTAACCCGTTCCCGCACGGTATATAAGTCCATACCGGCAGGAAAATCGGGTGACTGCACGGCGTGAGTGAAGGGGTACGCGGCTTTTTCGAGAAAAAGCCTGCCAAAAAGCTTTATTGATTTTTCGTCGAATGGGACGCGTCCCATTCCGACGAAAAATAGATAAAAGTTTCTTGCGGAGCTTCTTTTCAAAGAAGCGACATCCCCGTCGCGCACGACGCACAGGCAGCAGGTTTTTACCACCGGTAAGCGGCTTTGTAAAGTTTACGCGGTATGTGTAAAACTACAGAGCAGCAAGAAAAAACAATACTTGCATGACAGGAGGAAAACAATTATGCAGATTTCAGACGTTATCGCTGATATGCTCACGCGAATCAGAAATGCGAATAACGCAAAGCACGAAACCGTTGATGTACCGGCATCGAATCTGAAGAAGTCGATCGCAGACATTCTTCTCGAAGAGGGCTACATCAAGGGAGTACAGGTCATCGAAGACGGCAAGCAGGGTGTGATCAGAATCACACTTAAGTACGGTCAGCAGAAGTCCAAGGTCATCCACGGGCTCCGCAGAGTATCGAAGCCGGGTCTTCGTATTTATGCAGGCTGCGAAGATATGCCGAAGGTCATGAACGGACTCGGCATCGCTATCGTATCCACATCGAAGGGCATTATGACCGATAAGAAAGCAAGACACGAAAATGTCGGCGGCGAAATTCTCGCCTTCGTCTGGTAAGGGAAAGAGGAGGTATAACAATGTCAAGAATTGGTAGAGCTCCCATTACGGTTCCCGCAGGCGTAACCGTCACAGTAGGAGACAACAATCTTATCACAGTCAAGGGTCCGAAGGGCGAGCTGACATACAAGGCCGCTCCTCAGATGGAAGTCAAGGTTGACGGCGCTGTTATCACAGTATCCCGTCCCGACGACGAAAACGAAACACGTTCCATCCACGGACTCACAAGAACACTTATCAACAACATGGTAGTCGGCGTATCCGAAGGCTACTCCAAGAAGCTCGAGATCGTAGGCGTTGGTTACAGAGCAGCTAAGGAAGGCAAGAAGCTCGTCCTTAACCTCGGCCACTCCCACCCGATCTACTTCGAGGAAAGTGAAAAGGTTTCGTTCGACGTTCCGGATTCCAACACGATCATCGTAAAGTCCTACGACAAGCAGGTTTGCGGTCAGATCGCGGCAGAGATCCGCTCCAAGAGACCGCCGGAACCGTACCACGGCAAGGGCGTTAAGTACACGGGCGAATTCATCCGCCGTAAAGCCGGAAAGACCGGTAAATAATGAAAGGAGACGTGCAAAATGGTTACGAAGAAAGATAAAAATGCTCAGCGTCTTAAGAGACACAAAAGAGTTCGCGGCAAAATCTCCGGTACGACCGAACGTCCCCGTCTGGCTGTTTACCGCTCCAACGCTAACATCTACGCTCAGATCATCGACGATGTAAAGGGCGTTACCCTCTGCTCCGCTTCCACTGTAGAAGCCGGATTCGAGGGAATCGGCTCCAACAAGGAAGCCGCTAAAAAAGTCGGCGCTAAAATCGCCGAAAAGGCTCTCGCTGCCGGAATCACCGAAGTTGTTTTCGACCGCGGCGGTTATATCTATCACGGACGTGTATCGGAGCTCGCTGCAGGCGCTCGTGAAGGCGGTCTGAAGTTCTGATTTCTGCGTCGCCGTGGAGAGAAAATGTCGCTTTCTTGAAAGAAAGCTCCGCAAAGAACTTTTATCTATTTTTCCGCGAATGGGACAGAGTCCCATTTCGACGGAAAAATCAATAAAGTTTCTTGCCAGGCTTCTTTTCAAAGAAGCCGCGTTCCCCTTCGCGGTGACGAAAAAAGTCAGCACATCACACTACACTGAACGAGTCGGCGAGAAGGCCGGTTTGTACACTGTTTATTCAAATTAAAATAAACATCATAATCTGTCGAAAAAGGCGACAGTAAGTGTGGCGGGAGGCAAGAACCGCTGTGCTTAAAGAAAGGATTAAATATGGCAAAGAGATTCAATCCCGAGGGGCTTGAGTTAAAAGAAAAGCTCGTCGTAGTGAACCGTGTATCCAAAACCGTTAAAGGTGGTCGAGTAGCACGTTTCGCAGCTCTGATGGTTGTCGGAGACGAAAACGGTCACGTAGGCTACGGACTCGGCAAAGCAGCCGAAGTATCGGAAGCAACACGTAAGGCAATCGAAGACGCAAAGAAGAATATGATCGAAGTATCGCTGAAAGACGGCACGATCCCGCACGAGATCCTCGGCGAGTTCGGCGCAGGCAAGGTTCTGCTTAAGCCGGCTGCAAAAGGTACAGGTATCATCGCAGGTAAGACAGTCCGTGCGGTCGTAGAACTTGCAGGCATCAAGAACATCAGATCGAAGTGCCTCCGTTCGAACAACCCGACAAACGTTGTAAAGGCAACATTTGAAGGACTGAAAGCTCTCCGCACAGCCGAAGAGGTCGCAAAGATCCGCGGCATCAGCGTAGAACAGGTCAATGGCTGAGGAGGACTAAGTGATGAAAGTAAAAGTAACACTCGTAAAGAGCATCATCGCAGCAAAGCCGAATCAGAAGGCAACAGCAGCGTCTCTCGGTCTGAATAAGATCGGCGACTCTGTTATTCACGAAGCAGGTCCGGTAATTGACGGCAAAGTCAAGGTACTTTCGCACCTTGTAACCGTGGAGAAGGCGTAAGCCCTCCGAACTGGAATTAAAATAATATTTCTTAAAAGGAGGAAATACCATGAAGCTCCATGAACTTTCACCGGCACCCGGCTCAGTAAAAGAATCATACCGTAAAGGCAGAGGCCCGGGATCCGGAAACGGCAAGACAGCCGGCAAAGGACACAAAGGTCAGAACGCGAGATCCGGCGGCGGCGTACGCATCGGATTTGAAGGCGGACAGTTCCCGCTTTACAGAATTCTCCCGAAGAGAGGATTCAAGAACAGATTCGCAGTTAACTACTCTATCGTAAACGTTGCAACTCTGAACGACAGATTCAACGACGGCGATACAGTTAACCTTGACGCACTTATGGCAGCCGGAGTCATCCGCAAGCCCCTCGATGGTCTGAAAGTACTCGGCAACGGCGAAATAACAAAGAAATTAACCGTTGAAGCAGCAGTTTTCTCAGCATCAGCAAAAGAGAAAATAGAAGCGGCTGGTGGAAAGACCGAGGTGAAGTAAAGTGTTTGAGACATTAAAGAACGCGTGGAAGATCGCCGATCTCAAAAAGAAGCTTTTATTCACCCTTTTCATCATCGTTCTCTACAGACTCGGTACAACGATTCCCGTTCCGTTCATCAACGCAGCGCAGTTTGAAGGTGCGCTCGCTACATCCGGTTCGATTTTCCAGTACCTCAACATTATGACGGGTTCCGCATTCGCACAGGCAACACTGTTCGCACTCGGTATCAACCCGTACATCACGGCGTCCATCGTAATACAGCTTCTCTGTGTTGCGATCCCCGCTCTTGAAAGACTCGCAAAAGAAGGCGAAGAAGGACAGAAGAAGATCAACCAGATCACAAGATATGTGACTGTAGGTCTCGGTCTTATCACAGCTATCGGCTACTATATGCTCCTCAAGAACTACCAGGTTATCGTTAACCCCAACTTCTTCAAGGCAGTAGTTATCGTATCCGTATACTGCGCAGGTTCCGCACTCGTCATGTGGCTCGCAGAAAAGGTCAACGACAAGGGTATCGGCAACGGTATCTCCATGATCCTCTTTGCGAACATCATCTCCCGTCTTCCCTCTTTCGTCGGCACTATCATCGACCTCGTTTCCGGCAAGTACCAGTACAAGGTTGACGATGTAACGACAAAAACAGTTCCGTTCTGGCTCGGTATAATCATTGTCGTAGTTGCTATCGCACTTGCAGTTGCAATGATCGGATTCATCGTTTGGATGACAAACTCCGAACGCCGTCTCCCCGTCCAGTACGCAAAGAAAGTCGTCGGCAGAAAGATGTACGGCGGTCAGTCGTCCAACCTTCCTCTGAAGGTGAACATGGTCGGCGTTATGCCTATCATCTTCGCGTCCTCTATCGTTTCTATCTTCCCGACGATCAAGATGTTCGCTTATCCGAACGAAGCAGCAAACCTGGAGCTTTACAAGTCCAAGTTCTGGTACAATGTGCTCAGCTTCTTTGATTCCGGTAAGATCCCGTACATCATCATCACGTTCCTGCTTCTCATCGCGTTCGCTTACTTCTACACGTCGATCTCCTTCAACCCCGTAGAAGTTGCAAACAACCTGAAGCAGAACGGCGGTACCATTATGGGTATCCGTCCGGGCCGTCCTACTGCTGAGTACATCACAAGAATACTCAACAGAGTTACGCTTATCGGCGCTATCCTTCTCGCAGTTGTTGATATCATCCCGATGATCATCAACGTTTGCTTCGGCGGCAACCTGAGCGAGCTTGCATTCGGCGGCTCGTCCATCATCATCGTCGTCGGCGTAATCCTCGAAACTGTTCGTGAGATCGAAGCACAGATGACAATGCGCAACTACAAGGGCTTCCTTAACTAAAAACATATTTCTCTGAGGGGAGGACAACCTCCTCTCGGAGAGATAATCCGAACATCCGAATGAAAATGAAAGATTGAACGGAGAAAAACAATGCAAAGAAAACTCAACCTAATCCTTCTCGGTGCCCCGGGTGCCGGAAAGGGAACTCAGGCTGAAATCATTTCCAAGAGATACTCCATTCCCGCTATCTCCACCGGTGCAATAATCCGCGAAGAGATCGCATCGGGAAGCGAGCTCGGCGAAAAGGTGAAGGAATTTACCAACGCCGGCAAGCTCGTCTCCGACGAAGTCGTGATCGGGATCATCAAAAACCGCCTCGCAAAGGACGACTGCAAAAACGGTTTCATCCTCGACGGTTTCCCGAGAACGGTTCCTCAGGCAGAGGCTCTCGACGAAATGGGTGTTGAGATTACCGATGTAATTTCAATCGAAGTAGCCGACGAGGCTATCATGACAAGAATGAGCGGCAGACGCGTGTGCAAAAAGTGCGGACTTACGTTCCACACCGTGTACAATCCGTCTCCGGCAGGTGAATATTGTACCTGCGGCGCTGAGCTTACCAGACGCGCTGACGATGATCCCGCTGTCGTTAAAGACAGACTTGAGACTTATCACGCACAGACCGAACCCCTTAAAGAGTTCTATGGCAAGAAGGGACTCCTTAAAATCGTTGTAGGTCAGGAAAAACTCGACGATACTACCGCTCTCACAGTCAAAGCCCTCGAAGGCTGAACAACAATCCTACTATCAATATGATTGTGATTGCCGCGAGAGAAAATGTCGCTTTCTTGAAAGAAAGCTCCGCAAAGAACTTTTATCTATTTTTCCGCGGATGGGACAGAGTCCCATACCGACGGAAAAATCAAATAAAGTTTCTTGCCAGGCTTCTTTTCAAAGAAGCCGCGTTTCCCTTGCAGCAAACTCATTCAGATTTATATTATGATTATTATTAAGACTCACGAAGAGATCAGGCTTATGCGGGAAGCCGGGCGGATCACGGGGGAGGCACTTTTAGTGGGTGCAGAGCTTGTGAAGCCGGGCATCACGACGAAGCAGATCGACGACAAGATACGTCAATACATTGAGAAATGCGGAGCGAAGCCGTCATTCCTCGGTTACGGCGGATTCCCGGGCAGTGCGTGCATCTCGATAAACGATCAGGTGATACACGGCATCCCGTCGAAGAACAAAGTGATCGAAGAAGGCGACATCGTAAAGATCGACGTGGGAGCGTACAAGAACGGATTCCACGGCGACAGCGCGAACACGTTCGGAGTAGGGCGAATATCCGACGAAGCGGCGCGGCTCATTGAGGCAACGAAGCAGAGCTTCTGTCTCGGAGTCGAAGCGGCATCGAAGGAAGGCGCGCGGATCGGCGACATCGGTGCGGCGATAGACGGATACGTTGTAAAGTGCGGATATTCGACAGTCAAGAAATACGTCGGACACGGCGTAGGGCGCGACCTGCACGAAGATCCGAACGTACCGAACTACGGAACAGCCGGACGCGGAGCAAGGCTCTGCAAAGGCATGGTCATCGCTATCGAGCCGATGGTGAACGCCGGACGCCCGGAAGTAAAAGAGCTTCCCGACGGCTGGACAGTCCTCACAAAGGACGGAACGCTGTCAGCTCACTACGAGCACACCGTCGCGCTGACCGAAAACGGACCCGAACTTCTCACAAAGGTTGACTGATATGACCGGACACAAAATTAAAAGAGACGCGCCCGAAACAGCGGCGAAAATCACCGCCGGAGCGGTAGTGCGTTCGGTATCCGGCAGAGACAGAAACAGAGTGTACGTCGTTCTGGCAGTCGAAGGGAGCGGAAAACGCACTCTTCTCTTGCTCGCCGACGGCACAAAAAGGACGAAACCGAGTCCGAAGCGGAAGAACCCAGCGCACGTCCGCTACCTCGGAACGCCCGAAGATTCTGATATAAACGATCTCTTGAATCATCCGACAGACAGCCGAATAGCCGAGCTGTGTAACCGGTTTGATTAAAACGAAAAGTTTTGACAAAAACAAGAAATTCGCTTGACAAAATGCGGTAGAATGCGTTATAATAATAGGACGGCGCGATTTTGCGCTTTAACCCAAAAGTAACGCGATCAGGGAGGATAATAGTTTGCCGAAGGATGATGTAATCGAATTTGAAGGCGTCGTAGTGGAAGCACTTCCGAACGCCATATTCAAGGTAAAGCTGCCGAATGAAATGATCGTAACTGCTCATATCTCCGGCAAGCTGAGAATGAATTATATCAAAATCCTGCCCGGAGACAAAGTAACGGTCGAGGTTTCGATCTACGACCCCACAAAGGGCAGAATCACATGGCGTACAAAGGGCTGAGCCGGTACGTCAGACGAAAGAAAAGCTCAGACATAACAGAAAGGTGGTAAAATACTGTGAAAGTAAAGCCTTCCGTAAAGAAAATCTGCGAAAAGTGCAAGATCATCAAGCGTCATGGCCACGTTATGGTCATCTGCGAGAATCCGAAGCACAAGCAGAGACAGGGTTAATTTTTAAGAAAGGTGTAAAAAGCAATGGCACGTATATCAGGTGTTGATATTCCGAATGCAAAGCGCGTAGAAGTAGCTCTTACTTATATCTACGGCATCGGACCGAAAAGCTCCCGTGACATTCTCGCAAAGACCGGTATCAATCCCGACACAAGAGCGAAGGATCTTACCGAGGACGACATCGCAAAGCTCAGAGATGAAATCGAAAACAACTACCAGGTTGAAGGTGAACTTCGCCGCGAAGTTGGCATGAACATCAAGAGACTTGTCGAAATCAACTGCTATCGCGGAATCAGACACAGAAAAGGTCTGCCGGTTCGCGGTCAGAGAACAAAGACAAATGCAAGAACCCGTAAAGGTCCTGCAAAGACAATCGCAAACAAGAAGAAATAATAAGAAGGAGAGGATAAAATGGCTAAAGTTCAGAAGAAGGTCATCAAGAAGCGCCGCGACAAAAAGAACGTTGAAGCGGGTCACGCTCATATCCGCTCGACCTTCAATAACACAATCGTTACTATCACTGACGTACAGGGCAATACTATTGCATGGTCGTCGTCCGGCGGACAGGGCTTCAAAGGCTCCCGTAAGAACACACCGTACGCAGCTCAGACTGCCGCAGAAGCAGCAGCAAAGGGCGCTATCGACCACGGCATGAAGACTGTTGAAGTATATGTAAAGGGTCCCGGCAACGGAAGAGAAGCTGCAATCCGCGCTCTCCAGACAGCAGGCCTTAACATTACTCTCATCAAAGACGTTACTCCGATTCCTCACAACGGATGCCGTCCGCCTAAGCGCAGAAGAGTATAATTTATAGGAGGAAGAAAGATATGGCAAGATATACAGGCGCTTCCTGCAAGCTCTGCCGCAGAGAAGGCAAGAAGCTGTTCTTAAAGGGCGACCGTTGCCTTACAGACAAATGTGCAGTAGCACGCCGCGCAACTGTTCCCGGACAGCACGGTGCAGGTCGTAAGAACGTAAAGGAATACGGTCTCCAGCTCAGAGAAAAGCAGACAGCACGCCGTTACTACGGTGTACAGGAAAAGCAGTTCCTCAACTACTATGTTCAGGCTGATAAAAAGGAAGGCGTAACAGGCGAAAACCTGCTCCAGATCCTCGAACTCCGTCTTGACAACATCGTATACAGAATGGGACTCGCATCCAGCCGTAAGGAGGCTCGTCAGCTCGTTCGTCACGCACACTTCACACTCAACGGCAAGAAGGTTGACATCCCGTCGATCATCTGCAAAGAGGGCGACGTTGTTGCAGTAAAGGACAAGAGCAAAGCATCCCCGAAGTTCAAAGAACTCGTAGAAGTTATGGCAAGCGCTATCATCCCGAAGTGGCTTGAAGTTGACCAGGACAACCTCACAGCAAAGGTTGCCGCTCTCCCGAAGAGAGAAGACATCGACTTCCCGTTCGAGGAACAGCTCATCGTCGAACTCTATTCCAAGTAATAACCCAAAGTGGGAGAATGAAGACCCGCGCTTTTGTGCGGTCGGTCTGCCTCTTTGCGGTTGACGGACAAGAAAACATTTTCTCACACATTTTTGCACAGGTCGTACAGATCAAAATATATATGGAGGGTTATTAAATGATTGAAATAGAAAAACCGAACATCGCTACCATTGACCTCAGCGAAGACGGAAGACACGGAAAGTTTATAATCGAGCCGCTTGAAAGAGGCTACGGCATTACCCTCGGCAACTCACTTCGCAGAGTCCTTCTCAGTTCCCTGCCCGGTGTAGCTGTAACTAACATCAAGATCGACGGCGTTCTCCACGAAATTTCGACGATTGCCGGAGTTAAGGAAGACGTTCCCGAAATCGTGATCAATATAAAGCACATCATCGCAAAGCTGCACACTGAAGGTCCGAAGACTGTCTACATCGACACAACGGGCGCGTGTGACATCACAGCCGGCGATATCAAAGCCGACTCCGATATCGAAATTCTCAATCCCGAGCTTCACCTCGCAACAGTCGAAAGCAACGTACGCTTCTATATGGAGCTTACATTCGATCACGGCAGAGGATATGTCTCCGGAGACAAGAACAAGCAGCTTTATTTACAGAACCAGGGAGAAGCGGCGCCTATCGGAACGATTTTCACCGATTCCATCTTCACGCCCGTTGACTCTGTGAACTATGCAGTAGAAAATACGCGCGTCGGAAGCAGCACTGACTACGACAAGCTCACGCTTGAAGTAAAGACGAACGGCGTAATTCTCGCAAAAGAAGCGATTTCTCTTGCAGCCAAGATACTCAACGAACATCTCATACTGTTTGTGGATCTTTCTGACGAAGCAAAGAACGCGGAAATCATGGTTGAACGCGAGGAAACTATCAAAGAGAAAGTCCTTGAGATGACCATTGAGGAGCTTGACATGTCGGTAAGAAGCTTTAACTGCTTGAAGCGTGCCGGCATCGATACAGTAGAAGATCTTATCAATCGTACCGAAGACGAAATGATGAAAGTTCGCAACCTCGGTAAGAAATCGCTCGAAGAAGTTATCCAGAAGCTTCACACTCTCGGCCTCGACCTCAAGAAGGAAGAGGAATAAGAGCGCGGCTCGGGTAACACCCAAAACAAAAATTCAGAGAGGTTACAAACCGTAACCGTTACTTTTGCAAAAGGAGGACATGGAAATGCCCGGTACCAGAAAACTCGGCAGAACAACATCGCAGAGAAACGCTATGCTTCGCGGCATGGTTACATTCCTTATCGAAAAGGGATCCATTGAGACAACTCTCACACGCGCGAAAGAAGTTCGTTCTGTAGCCGAAAAAATGATTACCCTTGGCAAGAAGAACACTCTTGCTTCCCGTAGACAGGCACTTGCTTACATCACAAAAGAAGACGTTGTCAAGAAACTGTTTGATGTAGTTGCACCGTCTTATGCAAGCAGAAACGGCGGCTATACTCAGATCTACAAGCTCGGACCGCGTCGCGGCGACGGAGCTGAAATGGCTCTCATCAAGCTCGTTGATGCTGACAAGGCTGAATAAGCTGACTTAAACAAACAAAGCCATGCGGTATATAACCGTGTGGCTTTTTTGCGTTAAAAGAGAGTGGAGAAAAGACCGGAGGAACTTTTTTAGAAAAAAGTTCCTCCGGACCTCTTCAAAAAACTTTAATGAGAAAAGACAAATAAAGCTTTTTGAAAGTCCTTAGAAAACTTTTTCCCGAAAAAGTTTTCCAAGTCGGGGCTTGGAGTGAAACCCCAACAAAAGAGAGTGGAGAAAAGACCGGAGGAACTTTTTTAGAAAAAAGTTCCTCCACCCCTCTTCAAAAAACTTTAATGGGAAAAGACAAATAAAGCTTTTTGAAAGTCCTTAGAAAACTTTTTTCCGAAAAAGTTTTCTGAGTCGGGGCTTGGGGGTGAAACCCCAACAAAAGAGAGTGGAGAAAAGACCGGAGGACCTTTTTTAGAAAAAAGTTCCTCCGGACCTCTTCAAAAAACTTTAATGGGAAAAGACAAATAAAGCTTTTTGAAAGTCCTTAGAAAACTTTTTCCCGAAAAAGTTTTCTAAGTCGGGGTTTGGGGTGAAACCCCAACAAAACAGAGTGAAAAAAGTTCCTCCGGTAAAAATCACCCTTTCTTTTGTGCAAAATTACACTTGAATTACGCGCCGCGGTGATGTATAATAATATCCGAATTTTACGATTATCTCAGAGGCTTTTCAATGGAAATCCTGTTATCGCTGTCTATTGCACTTCTCGCGGGACTGCTGCTCTCGCGTCTGACTAAAATCTGGAATCTGCCTGCCGTGACGGCGTATCTCGTCGCGGGGATTATCATCGGGCCATACGTTCTCGGACGGCTCGGCATCTCCGGCATCGGTTTTGTTTCGGCTGAAGAAGTGTCCCGTATGTCGCTTATCTCCGACGTTGCACTTGGATTCATCGCGTTTTCAATGGGAAGCGAATTCCGGCTTGAAGAACTGAAAAAGACCGGCAAAAAAGTCACGGTCATCGCTATTTTTCAGGCGTTGGTAGCGACGGTGTTTGTTGATGCGGCTCTTATCGTGATGCACTTTATCTTCCCCGAAAACCTGCCTCTGTCCTGCGCGATCACGCTCGGAGCTATTGCAACAGCGACCGCACCGGCGGCAACGCTCATGGTCGTGAAGCAGTACAAGGCTGACGGCCCGCTTACGAGAACGCTA
This sequence comes from Eubacteriales bacterium, assembly GCA_045643285.1. GTDB lineage: Bacteria > Bacillota > Clostridia > Oscillospirales > CAG-272 > UMGS1696. The sequence goes on along the minus strand of JAZUKN010000058.1, from coordinate 33,359 downwards.
CTCCCCGTGGTCGCACTTGACGACGTAGTGGGGCTTATAATATTCGCCGTTTCGTTCGGTATCGCAAAGGCGCTTGAGCACGGCACGGTCGATCTCGTGTCGGTTATCGTGAACCCGATAATAGAAGTGATAGCGTCGCTCCTGCTCGGTGCGGCTGTCGGATTTGTATTCAACTTCACGGAGCAGTTCTTCCATTCGCGGAGCAAGCGTATGTCGATTTCTGTGACGTACGTCTTTCTCGCAGTCGCGCTCTCGAAGCTCGATTTTTACATCGGCTCGGTCGAGATCGGTTTTTCGCCGCTTCTCGTGTGCATGATGCTCGGCACGGTATTTTGCAACCTGTGCGACTTCCAGGCAGAGCTTATGGATAGAATGGATCGCTGGACTGCGCCGATCATGGTGCTGTTCTTTGTTATAAGCGGCTCCGGGCTTGAGTTTTCAGTTTTCAAGGACCCCGTGATCATTCTTGTGGGTGTGGTATACATCATCTTCCGTTCGCTCGGCAAGATCTACGGTGCGAGCGTGTCCGCAAAGGCGATGAAGTGCGAGCCGCAGGTGCAGAAGTACCTCGGCATCACGCTTCTTCCGCAGGCAGGTGTGTCACTCGGTATGTCGCTTACCGCGATGTCGCTCGGCGCGTCCGGCTTGATCATCCGCAACGTCGCGCTGTTCGCTGTGTTGGTGTACGAGCTTGTTGGACCGCTTCTCACACGTATCGCCCTCGAAAAAGCAGGCGAAATTACCGAAAAACCGATCCCGCCCCGCAAACAGGCACAACTTGAGGCGAAAAGTAAATAAATGTGAAAACAACTCGGGGAATCTTTTTTGAAAAAAAGATTCCCCGAACCCTTTCAAAAAACTATAGAGGGAAAAGATTTATAGAGCTTTTTGAAAGTTCTTAGAAAACTTTTTCCCGAAAAAGTTTTCTGAGTCAGGGCTTGGGGTGAAACCCCAACAAAAGAGAGTGAAAAAATCGGGGAATCTTTTTTGAGAAAAAAGATTCCCCGAACCCTTTCAAAAAACTATAGAGGGAAAAGATTTATAGAGCTTTTTGAAAGTCCTTAGAAAACTTTTTCCCGAAAAAGTTTTCTGAGCTGAGGTTTGGAGCGGAGCTCCAACAAAACAATGTCATCAAAAAAGGGACTTCAGTGAAGTCCCTTTTTGATTTTGTTAAGTTAAATCAGTCTTCGAGAATGCCGGGTTTGTTGTGCATGAGCATCGGAGCGCTTGCTTCAAATCTCGATTTGATCTTGATTTCTTCGTGAGTCTTGCCGCTCTTCATGATGCTGTCCATGATCTCAAGAACGTGGTATGTCTGGCCGCAGTTTGCTCTGAACTTTCTGCCTGTGCGGAGAGCCTTTGCCATATCGGCAAGACCGAGCGCACGGCTGTTTTCCTTGTACGGGAACATCAGCGGAACTTCCTTCATTTCGCCTTCTTCAGGTCTGTAAAGTCTTACGGGGCCGCCGAATCCGTTCGGGTCGGGAACGATGATCGTGCCGTCGGTACCGTTGATCTCGATTCTGTCGCCCTTGAGTCCCCATGCGTCCCACGAAGCTGTAAAGTGACCGATAACACCGCTCTCGAAGTGGAGGCACGCTTCAATGTGTGTGTCAACTTCAACGTCGATAGTTTCGCCGAAGTGCTTCGGGGAGGTGATGAGTCTCTGCTCGTTTCCGCGTGTGGACATAGCAACAACGGAATCAACACAGCCGAGGAGGTTTACCATGGCCGTGATGTAATAAGGGCCCATATCGAATACGGGACCGCCGCCCCATTTGAAGAAGAAGTCCGGATCCGGATGCCATGATTCCATGCCGTGGCCGAGAACGAATGCGGATGCGCCGACCGGTTTTCCGATAGCGCCGTCTTCGATGAGTTTACGGCAGGTCTGGATGCCGCCGCCCATGAATGTATCCGGTGCGCCGCCGAGGAGGAGGTTGTGTTCCTTTGCGTATTCAACAAGCTCCTTGCCAAGCTCCATGGATGCTGCGAGCGGCTTTTCGGAATAAACGTGCTTGCCTGCCTTGAGAGCTGCCATGGAAACGTCGTAATGCTGATACGGACGTGTGATATTCAGAACGATGTCGACTTCGGGATCTGCGAACAGCTCGTACATATCCTTGTAGATCTTCGGGAGGTGGAATGTCTTTTCGTCGTAACCGGTCATCTGCTCAGCCGTTTCCTTTACGACTTTTACTGCTCTTTCTGCTTTCCACGGATCGAGATCGCAAACGCCCCAGACTTCGATCTCCTTGTACATCTTTGTGACGTTGGTGAGGTAGATCCAGCTTATGTCGCCGCAACCCACGAAACCGATTTTTGTTGTTTTCATAGTTTTTCTTCCTTTCAGAATAAAAATTGTTTTATTTATAACGGCACGCGCCGTATGAGAGACTTACTTAAAACTGCACTCCTGCCGCCCAACAGAGACCGCGCTCCATGAGAACTTCGGACGTCGGGTACTTCGAGAAAACGTCGTCGTGGTGACCGAGGGAGCAGTAGAACACCCGTCCCTTGCCCCAGTACTTCGTCCAGGCTACCGGCATATCGACAGGTTTGTTCGGTGAATGACGGTATTCAAACGTCGGGAAGCGCGTCGTCGCAAGAACTTCTACCGACGGATCGTAGTGGAGGTAGTATTGCTCGCTCTCGACGTCGAAGTCGGAAAGTCCTTCGGTTATCGGTGAGGACGACGGGATGATGTTCACCGTGTAGTGAACGCCGTCGTTGCCGGGGTGCGCCACCCACTGACCGCCTGTCATAAACTGCCATTCCACGTCTTCGCGGAACGAGTCGCACATACCGCCGTGACAGCCTGCAAGACCTACGCCGGATGCAACCGCATCGGAGACGTTCATCGACAGCTCTCTTTCTATAGTGCCCATTGTCCAGCACGGGACGATGAGAGAGTACGTTTTCAGCTTTTCGGCGTCGCGCAGACATTCCTGCGTATCGAATATTTCGGCTTCTACGCCGTGCTTTTCAAGCAGTCCGGCAAATCTCGCTGAAACGAGAGACGGTTCGTGCCCCTGCCAGCCGCCCTGAAAAATCAGTGCTTTTTTCATATCAAAGAAACCCTGCGATTCTTTTGGATTCAGTTACATTATATATCAAACGCCCGTCAAAAGCAACCGTAAAAACGATATTTCCCCGAAAAATCGGCAAAGTTCTCGGTGTGTGGGTTCGGTAAAATCAGAACAATGGTGTTCTGTTGCTTTTGCACAAAAAATTATGGTAATATTTTAATTATTCGTCGTTTTAGGCTCTTGCGCACGGCAGAAGAATATTGTATAATTAAAGTAATCTTTTTTCCGAAGAAACGACTTTATTTCTGATATTTCGACTATCGGAGGACACAAATGAAGCTGCTCGAAGACAGAATCATCTCCGACGGCAAAGTCTTCCCGGGAGATGTACTGAAGGTTGACTCCTTCCTCAATCACCGGATCGACGTGCCGTTCCTCGGCGAGCTCGGCAGAGAATTCTACCGGCTTTATAAGGACGAGGGTGTCAACAAAATACTGACTATCGAAGCGTCCGGAATAGGGCTTGCGTGTATAACTGCGGAGAAATTCTGCTGCCCGGTCGTCTTTGCGAAAAAAAGTGAGACTTCAAACCTCTCAGACGATGTGTACACTGCTGAGGTTTACAGCTACACGCATAAAAAACAGTACACGATAAGAGTAGCAAAGGAATTTCTGCGGCCTGAAGACAAGGTACTCATAATCGACGACTTCCTTGCAAACGGAGAGGCACTGAAAGGACTTATCAAGCTGGTGGGTGACGCCGGCGCAACATTGGCGGGAGCAGGCATAGCCATTGAGAAGGCATTCCAGCCGGGCGGAGATGAACTCCGAAAGGCAGGAGTGCGCGTAGAATCCCTCGCACGGGTAAAATCAATGGATGACTGCGGAAACATAGAATTCGTACAATGACTGCGCGCCGGAAAAGGGCATCCGCCTTTTTTCATTCCTTTTTCTTAATTCGTCTAATATGCTTCGGCATTTAGAATACAAAATATTTCAAATTTTTCAGGAGGAACAGAAAATGTTCAAAAAAATCGCTTCACTGCTTCTCGCAGTACTCATGGTCGCATCTCTCGCAGTCGTATTCTCGTCTTGCAACAAGACAACGACCGATGAAGAAAACGGTCCTATCGGATTTGACAAGGAACTTCCCCTCGCAGAAAGCGGCGTAGTTCGCACAGTTGCTTCCGATGTTGCCGAAGGCACAAAGGTTGAAAACTTCAAAGTCGGCGTTATCCTCGTCGGCGACGAATCCGAAGGCTACTCCGAAGCTCACATCGCAGGCATCAACGCTGCAGCAGAAGCTCTCGGCGTTTCCGCAGACAGCATCATCTGGAAGAAGAAAGTCGACGAAACAGAAAACTGCTACAACGCCGCTAAGGAACTCGTTGCCGCAGGCTGCCAGATCATCTTCTCCAACTCCTACGGTCATCAGGACTACATGAAGCAGGCGGCTTCCGAATTCTCTGACGTTCAGTTCGTTGCAATGACAGGCGATACAGCAGCCGCAAGCGGACTTGACAACTTCTCTAACGCTTTCACATCCGTTTACGAATCCCGTTACGTTGCAGGCGTTGTTGCCGGCATGAAGCTCGCCGAACTCGTTGCAGACGGCAAGGTCGCTGATTCCAACAAAGACGCAGACGGCAACATCAAGCTCGGTTACGTAGGCGCATTCAACTATGCGGAAGTTGTTTCCGGTTACACTGCATTCTATCTCGGCGTTAAGAGCGTTGTTGATAACGTTGTTATGGACGTTCAGTACACAAGCTCCTGGTTCGACTGGGACGGCGAATATCAGACAGCTAAGGCTCTTATGGACAACGGCTGCATCATCATCGGTCAGCACGCAGACTCCACAGGCGCACCTACAGCCGTTCAGGAATACTACAAGGCAGGCAAGACTGTTTACTCCGTCGGTTACAACATCGATATGCTCGGCGTAGCTCCCGACGCAGCTCTTACATCCGCGGCAAACAACTGGGCTTCCTACTATGAATACGCTATCAAGACCGCTATGTACGGCGGCAAGGTCGCTACAAACTGGACAGGCGGATACGCTGAAGGCGCAGTCTGCATCACAGACCTCGGCGCATCCGTTGCTGACGGCACAGCCGAAAAGGTTGACGAAGTTATCGCTTCTCTCAAGGCAGGCAAGCTCAACGTATTCGATACATCGAAGTACACTGTAGGCGGCAAGACCGTTTCCTACGCATTCGCATCCGACACTGACGGCGACTGGGCGAACGATTCCAACAACTCTATCGCTGACGGTTTCTTCCATGAATCTTATGTTCAGTCCGCTCCCGCATTCTCCATCAGAATCGACGGCATCACAGAGCTGAACTAAAGTTTTCTCCTGAAATATCTGTTTGACATTATACGGAAACGGGCTGTCCACCGATAAATCCCTGCGACAGCCCATTTCCCTTTTCATCCCAGAGGACGAAAAAACGAATTTTTCCGAAAGAGGTGGCTATTTTGGACAAGACCGTCGCGGTTTCTCTCCGCGGAATAACAAAACAGTTCGGCAGGATCACTGCGAACAAGAACGTCTCGCTCGATATTTACAAAGGCGAGATCCTTTCCCTTCTCGGCGAAAACGGAAGCGGAAAAACCACACTTATGAATATGCTCTCCGGCATCTATCACCAGGATTCCGGCGAAATTTACGTTGACGGCAAGGAAGTCGTCATCAATTCTCCCCACGATGCGTTCGATCTCGGCATCGGAATGATACACCAGCACTTCAAGCTGATCGATATTTTCACATCTCTCGAAAACATCGTGCTCGGATTTGACAAGTCAAAGAAATTTGACCTCAAAGCCGCACGGAAAGAAGTCGTCGCAATATGCGAAAGATACGGCTTCCAGCTTGACCCCGATAAAAAAGTCTATAATATGTCCGTCTCCGAAAAGCAGACGCTTGAAATCGTCAAGGTGCTGTACAGAGGAGCCGACATTCTCATACTTGACGAGCCGACTGCCGTCCTTACCCCTCAGGAGGCGCAGAAGCTCTTCACCGTCATTCGCAATATGAAAGCGGACGGCAAATCAATCGTCATCATCACACATAAGCTCCAGGAGGTTCTGTCCGTTTCCGACAGAGTTGTCATCCTCCGCAAGGGCGAATATATAGGCGAGACTCCCACATCCGAAGCAACGGAGCTTTCGCTCACCGAAATGATGGTCGGCACAAAGGTATCTCTTGACATCGAAAGACCGGAGCCGGAAAACGTCACTGACAGAGTAAAGATCAGCCACCTCACCTGTCTCGACGCAGAAGGCAAACCGGCACTCGAGGACGTGTCCGTCGATATAAGGGCAGGCGAGATACTCGGTATCGCCGGTATCGCAGGCTGCGGACAGAAAGAGCTTCTCGAAGCAGTCGCGGGACTTCAGATCACCGCACCCGGCTCGTCGATCACATATACCGATCCCGACTCCGGCAAGGAAGAACAGCTTATCGGACTTGATCCGAAGACCATACGCGATATGGGCGTCGCGCTCTCGTTCGTTCCCGAAGACCGTCTCGGCATGGGACTTGTCGCGTCTATGGGTATGACCGGCAACATGATGCTCAAGAAATACAAAAACGGCTCTACACCGTTCACCGAAACGAAAGAGCCGCGCGAGCTTGCCGACAAGATCATGAACGACCTCGGAGTCGTCACACCGGATATAAATACTCCCGTCCGTCAGCTCTCCGGCGGCAACGTGCAGAAAGTTCTCGTCGGACGCGAAATCGCGTCGTCCCCGACAGTGCTTATGACTGCTTATGCCGTCCGCGGACTTGACATCAACACTTCTCTGATGATCTACAATATGCTCAACGATGAGAAGAAAAAAGGCACAGCCGTTGTATTCGTCGGCGAAGACCTCGACGTGCTTCTCGCACTGTCCGACAGGATCCTCGTTCTCTGCGGCGGCAAGGTCAGCGGACTCGTTGACGCGAAGACCGTCACAAAAGAAGAGGTCGGCATAATGATGACAACGCTTCCGGACGACGGACGCGATAATTCCGCAGAAGAGGAGGTCAGCGCACAATGACAAGAGAGATCCGTGAAACAAAAGAGCCGCTTATCCGTATAGCAAAGCGGAACAAGATTCCTGCATGGCGCGGAATAGTCGTCCGTGCGGCGGCAATCGTGCTTGCGTCGCTCATAACGTTGGTGCTCGTCAACCTCGTCGGCGACTTCTCGTTCGCGTCTACCGCAAAGAACATGGTGAACGGCGCGTTTGAGAACAGCATCAAGGTCAATTCGTTCTTCAAGGAAGCGTGTATGCTTCTCATGTTTGCGATAGCTCTTGCACCGGTGTTCAAGATGCGCTTCTGGAATATCGGCGCGCAGGGACAGGTGCTTGTCGGCGGCCTTTCGGCGGCAATTCTGCTGTTCTATTTCGGCAACAAGCTCCCTCAGGCGGTCCTTCTTCCCCTTATGATACTCGCCGCAATTCTCGGCGGTCTTATCTGGGCAATAATTCCAGCAATATTCAAGGTACAGTTCGGCACGAACGAGACGCTGTTCACGCTCATGATGAACTACATCGCAATACAGATCGTTTCGTGCTTCACAGACCTATGGAAAGGTCAGAAGTCGTCTCTCGGCATCATCGACAGAAAAGCCGGATACATCCCTAAGCTGTTCGATTCAAAATACGGCTGGATATACGTTATTACGGTCGTGTTTGCCGTCGCTATGTTCATTTACATGAACAAAACGAAGCACGGCTACGAGATCGCAGTCGTCGGCGAATCCGTGAACACCGCGCGCTACGCAGGTATCAACAACAAGAACGTTATTCTCCGCACAGTAGCTCTCTCGGGTGCTATAGCAGGACTCACGGGCTTTATCTACGTCTCCGCTCTGAACCATACCATTTCGTCAGGCACGGGCGGCGCGTACGGCTTCACGGCGATCATCGTCGCATGGCTCGCAAACTTCAATCCGATATTTATGGCGCTCATCTCACTGCTTCTCGCGTTCCTTTCGTCCGGTTCTGTTGAGCTTGTCAACAACAACCCGAATCTTAACGCGGCAGTCGGCGATATAGTGATCAGCATTTTCCTGTTCTGCATACTCGGATGCGAATTCTTCATCCGTTACCGTCTCATCTTCAACTTCGGAAAGAACAAGCAAAAGGAGGAAACGAAATGAACGCATCAATCGTATCGTGGATAATGAGTGCTGTCGTATACGGCACGGTAATTATGTTCGGCGCGCTCGGCGAGATCCTCACCGAAAAAAGCGGACACTTAAACCTCGGCGTTCCCGGACTTATGTTCCTCGGCGCGTTCTCGAGCTTCGCAACTGCTTATCTTTACGAAAACAGCACGGAAACTCCCTCTAAAGCACTGCTCGTCATTCTTCCGCTGACAGTCGGATTTGTTGTATCCTGCCTCGGCGGACTCCTCTACAGCTTCCTTACCGATATTCTCCGCGCAAACCAGAACGTAACGGGTCTTGCTCTTACGTCGTTCGGCGTAGGTATCGGAACGTTCGGCGGCGTTTATATCTGCAAGGTCGCGGGAAACGGCACATACGTTATGGCATCTCAGACGAACGAAGCATTTTCCGCAAATCTCAACAGTGTATTGAAGCTCGGCGACGTCGGAAATCTCCTCCTGTCCTACGGCTTCCTCACATACGTTGCAATAATCATAGCTATCGTTCTTCAGATAGTTCTCTCGAAGACAAGAGTCGGACTCAATCTCCGCGCAGTCGGTGAAAATCCTGCAACAGCCGACGCGGCAGGCATCAACGTAACGAAGTACAAGATGCTCGCAACAACGCTTGGCGGCGGTATCTGCGGACTCGGCGGAATCTACTACGTCCTTGTGTATGCTCTCGGCGGCTGGACGACGCAGAACAACATCGAAGGACTCGGCTGGCTTGCAGTCGCGCTCGTTATCTTCGCAACATGGAAGCCCGTGAACACGATCTGGGGTTCGTACCTCTTCGCGTTCCTCTTCTGGCTCTATGCTTACTTCCCGACCATTACGAAAATCAAGATCACGACTTCCGCAACAGACCTTCTCAAAGCCGTTCCATACGTCGTTACGATCATCGTCCTCGTGACAGTCAGCATGAGAAGAAAAAGAGAATCTCAGCCCCCGGCTTCCCTCGGTTTGTCGTATTTCCGCGAAGAACGTTAAGAGTAACAATCGGGACGCTGTCCCGAGCCCCGCGAGCCTTTGAAAAGGCTCGACCGAAACTTTCATACCGGTTTTGACAAGGGTAAATGCACGGTTTCGTAGTTCAGCTAAACTCAAAAAAGCGCACACAGAGTAAATTCAAGTTCGTTCGACTTAAATCTGACTTTGTGTGCGCTGATTTTTTGTTTTATGTTATCTTTATGCGGTGCAGTGATTCGTTTGAAACACCTATACAGTTTTTTCGTCAACCTTTTTTTCAAAAAAGGTTGCGGGGTTAGGGGCGGAGCCCCCTTTCGCGTCCCGGCTCGCAGGGTTGGGGACGGAGTCCCACTATGAATAATCAATAGTTTTCTGCGTTGACTTCAAAGTAAGCCTGAGGGTGAGCGCAGACGGGGCAGATTTCGGGAGCTTTAGTGCCGACCATGATGTGACCGCAGTTGCGGCATTCCCACACTTTGACTTCGGACTTCTCGAATACTTTTGCAGTCTCAACGTTCTTAAGAAGAGCGCGGTATCTTTCTTCGTGGTGCTTTTCGATAGCGGCGACACCGCGGAACTTTGCGGCGAGATCTGCAAAGCCTTCTTCTTCGGCAGTCTTTGCGAAGCCTTCGTACATATCTGTCCACTCGTAGTTTTCACCGTCTGCGGCTGCTGCGAGGTTTTCGGCAGTGTCACCTATACCGCCGAGCTCCTTGAACCAGAGCTTTGCGTGTTCTTTTTCGTTCTCTGCTGTCTTGAGGAAGAGCGCGGCGATCTGCTCGTAACCCTCTTTTTTAGCCTTGGATGCGAAGTATGTGTACTTGTTTCTTGCCTGGGATTCGCCTGCGAATGCGGCTTCGAGATTCTTTTCGGTCTGCGTGCCGGCGTATTTGTTTGCGCTCAGTTCGACGAGCTTGTCGCCTTTTGCTTTGCACTTCGGGCAAACGGGTGTTTCGCCGTCGGCAACTTCAAAGATCTCTCCGCAGATCAGGCATTTGTACTTTTTCATAATGATTCTCCTTTATGTTAAATAAAAATTGGTCTATAAGATTATACCACAAATCGGGTTAAAATTGTGCAAAATCGGCAAAAATTACCCGATTTTATTTTTTTGTCCAGGTTCTCGGCGTGAACGTAAGCATGAGCGGATAAAGCTCAAGACGCCCGAACAGCATAGCCGCAGAGAGAACGAGCTTTATAAGCGGATGATATTCGCTGTAGCCCGAGAAGATCCTGCCGAACGCCGGTCCGACGTTGTTGAAGCAGGAGATAGCCGCCGTGAGGTTTTCTTCAAGCGTGAACGGCTGAAGAGAGACGACAAGGAAAACCGCGGCGAGAGTGAGCATATACATGAGGAAGTAAGTCGAGACGTTGTGGCGAACGCTTTCGTCGACGGGCTTGCCCTCGAATTTGACCGTGCAGACCTCGCGCGGATGAAGCATCATTCTGAGGTGACGGCGGACGTTCTTCGCTATGATAATAACACGCGAGAGCTTCAGTCCGCCTGCGGTAGAGCCTGCACAACCGCCCGTGAACAGAAGCAGGAAGATTATCCCTTTCGAGAACGTGGGCCATGCGTCGAAATTGACGGTCGAATAGCCGGTCGTCGTGATGACGGACGCGACCTGGAAGACGGATGTGCGGACAGTCTCGCCCACTGTCGGATAGAGCGAATGGACGTTTATGCCGATCATTACCGAGCATACGGCGATGATGCCGAGATACACCCACAGCTCTTCACTGCGGAGCGCACGGCGGAACTTCTTTATCAGAATAAGATAGTACAGATTGAAGTTTACGCCGAAGAGGATCATAAACGCCGTGATCACCCACTGAACGTAGGGAGAATAGCTTCCTATGCTGTCGGAGAGGATGCCGAAGCCGCCTGTTCCGGCAGTGCCGAGCGAATAGAAGAACGCTTCAAACACGGACAGCCCGCCGAAGAGGAGGAATATTACCTCTGCGAGTGTCAGTCCGATGTACATGAAGTACAGTATCTTTGCGGTGTCGCGCGCCTTCGGGACGATCTTGTCGATGACGGGACCGGGCATTTCCGCACGCATGATGTGGATAGTACGCCCGTTTGAGTCGGGGAAAATGGCGACCATCAGCACGAGTATCCCCATACCGCCGATCCAGTGAGTGAATGCGCGCCATATATGAGCGGCGTGAGTCAGTGCTTCCGGGGACGTGACGACGGACGCGCCCGTGGTGGTGAAACCGCTGACCGTCTCGAAAAATGCGTCAACGTAGGACGTGATGTCGCCCGAGATAACGAACGGGATCGCGCCTATTGCCGACATGACTATCCAGCCGAGCGCGACTATGACGAAGCCCTCTTTTGCGTATATCGTCTTTTCGTGCGATTTCGTCAGAATACTTGCGAGATACCCGATGAGTATCGCGCCGACTGCGACGGAGCCGAACGCCGGCACCGCGCGCCATTCGCCGTACAGTAGTCCCACGACTGTCGGGACGAGTAGCGCAAGCCCTTCTATCGAAACGATCCGTCCGAGAACGGAGAAAATCATTTTACGGTTCATTTTGTTGCCTTTCAATCATCGGAAAATGATCACGCGAGTGCGTCTGCAAGGTCGCGCAGTTTCTTTTCACCTGCAAGAACGATGACTCTGTCGCCGGAGAGGATAACGTCGTCGCCTCCGGGGACTATTGTCTTTCTGCCTCTGATGATGCCTGCCACAAGGACGTTTTCTTTCAGTGTCAGCTCCTTGAGCGGGATCCCGATTATCTTCGATTCGGTCTTGACGGAGAATTCAAGCGCTTCTATCTTGCCGTCCATCAGCTTGTAGAGCGTCTCAACGGAGCTGTCGCCGGATGCGTCAAGCGCACGCGCGTACTGAACGAGCACGCTCTCGACGATCTTCTTGGGTGCAATGATGCAGTCAAGTCCGATCTTGCCTGCAAGCGCGGAAAGCTCGTTGCGGTTGACCTTTGCGATGACTTTCGGCACGTTCTGCGCCTCTGCGAACTTCGCCATGAGGATGTTCTGCTCGTCCATTCCGGTGAGTGCAACGAATGCGTCGGACGAAGCAACGCCCTCTTCCATGAGTATTTCCTGCTCCGTGCCGTTTCCGAGAATGACCGACGTGCTTTCAAGCTCTTCACTGAGCCTGTCGGCGATTTCTTTGTCAAGCTCGATCAGCTTAACGTTCGAGCCGATCTTGTCGAGCATTTTTGCGAGGTAGAACGCGGTGCGGCTTCCTCCGAGGATCATGACGTTCTTCGCCTGCTTTGCCATAAGCCCTATCTTGCGTAGAAAGTCGGTGATCTGTCCTCTTGAAGCCGTAATGCCTATTTTGTCGGACGAATGGAGGACAAAATCTCCTCCGGGGATGAAGACTTCGTCACCGCGCTGTACGGCGCAGATGAGGACGTGCGATTTGTAGGTCGAACGGATATCCTTGAGCGACATACCGTCGAGGATAGAGTCTTCTTTCAGCTTTAATTCAAGTATCTCGAACGAGCGCCCGTTGAATGTCTCCACCTTTGCGGCGGACGGGATGCCGAGGATGTCGAATATCTCACGCGCGGCGAGAAGCTCGGGATTGACCGCCATGGAAAGCCCAAGCTCGTGCTTCATGAATCCGAGCGATTCGTCGTTGTATTCGGGATTTCTGATACGCGCTATGGTGTGCTTTGCGCCCATTCGCTTTGCGAGGAAGCACGAGAGCATATTCAGCTCGTCAGAGCCTGTCAGCGCGACGAAGAGGTCGCAGTCCTTTGCGCCTGCCTGTTCAAGCGTTTCGCAGTCGGTAGAGTTACCGACAACGCCTATCGCATCGTGAACGTTCGTGATCTCGGTGATGACAGCCGGATCGTTGTCGAGCGCAACGACGTCGTAGCCCTCTGCGATGAATGATGCGATAAGGTTTTCTCCGACTTTTCCGCAGCCGTTTACTATGATTTTCATTTTTTTCTCCGATTTTCGTTTGTCTTACCAATATTTTCTATCAAGCACACGCATCTGCGCGGCTTCCATGATGTGCTGTTTCTTTATCCTGCCGCCGATCACTCCGTCGATCTCGCCTGTCTGCCCTTTTTCGACGGCTTCCATATCGCAGAGTGTCCGCGCAACACGGAGTATCCTGTCATATCCGCGCGCGGAAAGGTTGATTTTCTCGAACACCGCTTCCATGATCTTTGTGCATTGTTCATCGAGCGAGCAGAACGCTTCAAGCTCGTGCGTCTGCATGAGGGCGTTCGAGAGGGTAGCATAGTTTTCGTAGCCGGCGAGACGGAACCGCTCACGCGAGAGCTGTCGTGCCGCTTCCACGCGCCCGCGTATCTCGTCCGAATGTTCGCCTCTGTCTCCGTCGGTCAGTTCGCCGAACGCCAATTCGGGCATTTCGACCTGTATGTCGATCCTGTCGAGCATCGGTCCGCTGATACGTCCGAGATAGTCGCGTATTTCCGTCGGCTTGCAGGTGCATTTTCCGTTTCGGCTTCCGTAGTAGCCGCATTTGCACGGGTTCATCGCACATACGAGCATGAACGACGACGGATAAGTCACTCTGCCTGCCGCACGGGTGATAGTGACGCATTTGTCTTCTATCGGCTGGCGCAGTCCTTCGAGCGCGTCCTTGCGGAATTCGGGGAACTCGTCGAGGAACAGTACTCCGTTGTGCGAGAGGGATATTTCACCTGGTTGCGGTATCTTTCCGCCGCCGACGAGTGCCGCCGTACTTAGTGAATAGTGCGGCGAGCGGAACGGACGGCGAAGCACAAACGGCTCGTCCTCCGTCAGCATACCGGCGCAGGAATAGATTTTCGTGGATTCAAGCGATTCTTCGTAGCTCATCTTCGGGAGAATGGTCGGGAGCCGCTTTGCAAGCATTGATTTGCCCGATCCCGGAGGACCTATAAGCAAGATGTTGTGTCCTCCTGCCGCCGCGGTGATCATCGCGCGTTTTGCTCTGTGCTGTCCTTTTACGTCGAAAAAGTCCTCACGCGAGAGAAAGTCTATCCCGTCGGTGTACGGATTCGAGCGAACGGGATCAAGCGGCGCACGTCCCGTCAGATGACCGATGAGGGAACGGATGTCTCGCACGCCGTAGATGTTTATGCCGTCGCGGTATGCAACAGACGCCTCTCGCACGTTGTCGTAAGGGACGAATATTTCGCGCCGACCGCTGTTTATTGCGGCGATAGTCATACCGAGCGCGCCGCGGACTCCGCGTATCTCGCCTGAGAACGAAATTTCCCCGATGAACGATTTGTCGTCCGTGCGGCACTGTATCATTCCCGTTGTGCAGTAGATCGCCACGAGAACGGCAAGCTCTATCGCAGTGCCCTCTTTCTTTTTGTCGGCAGGAGCAAGATTTATCGAAATATCCGACGGCGGGATCGGATAACCGCTGTTCTCGGAGCCTGTATAAATGCGCTTTTCCGATTCGCGTATTGCAGCGTCGGGAGGCCCGACTATTTCAAAATCCGGCAGTCCTTTGCGCGAAGAACATTCAACTATGACCTCGTACCCGTCCGTGCCGAACGTTGCGGCTGTGTATGTTACCGACAGCACCGTTCTTTCCTCCATATCGGATGAAATAATACTTTATTCTATTATATCACAAAAGCCCGTCAAGTTCAAGTGATGTGAGGTGTGAACGGCGTATTTTCGGAAAGATTTTTCCACCTGACGAGAATAACGCAGACAAAAGCCGTTAAAAATGAATCAGAATACCGCACGGGAAGAGGGGACAGGACAGAAATGTTTCACGGCTCGGAGAAAAAGATTTATCACATAAAAGGGATCGGCGGACAGTATTTCGACGAGGCGTATCTCGTTATGCGGAACGGATGCACGGAAGAGCCGCGCTCGAAAAACCTTGCGGAGGAAGCGGAGAAGATAATCCGTGACGCGACGGCTGGGATGAGACGGAGCAGACTGCTCAGACACCGCGCGAAGAACGTTATGCTTTTTGTCCTCGGCGCGCTGTCGTCGTCGGCTGTCATCGGTGCGGTCGCGTTTCTCGTGCTCGCGTAACGAAAAAATAATATTTCCGCCGCATTTCCCTTGACGGAGAAACATTTTTCGGTTATAATAATAAATGGGTAAATTTGTGCCGACGAATATGGCTCAGATTAGTTTTTCTTACCGCGGCAAACGCTTCTCGACCGACTAAAGGAGCGCGCGGCTTTAACGGAATAGCGCGAAGCCGACATTGTCATGCCCGCCGCCTTCGGACACAGACAGAGTCTCTCTTCTCTCCGCGCGAAAACACTGCAAAACGGGAGTGTGCAGTTCTTTTGTCGTTACAAATCCCCGAATACATACGAACAACGGATATACGATACGAAATCAAACGAAAGGAAAACAAATGGCAAAACAGAAAAACAGCAAAGGAAACTCAAAAGTTAAGGTCATGATGCTCGGCGGTCTCAATGAGATCGGAAAGAACCTTGCTGTCATCGAATACGAAAACGATATGATAATCATCGACTGCGGACTTGCGTTCCCGGACGAAGATATGCTCGGCGTCGATCTCGTCATACCGGATTTCACTTACCTTGAAAAGAACATTCAGAAAATACGCGGTATCCTTATCACGCACGGTCACGAAGACCACATCGGCGGACTTCCGTACCTGTTGAAGCTGATGAACGTACCCGTCTACGGCACACGTCTGACGCTCGGAATACTCGAATCGAAGCTCGCGGAACATAAACTGCTCGGCGAAAGAGAGCTTGTGACCGTCGAAGCCGGTACTGTAATAAAGCTCGGCGCGTTCAAGTGCGAATTCATCCGCGCAAACCACTCGATAGCCGACGCTTGCATGATAGCAGTCCGCACACCCGTCGGAACGATACTCCACACAGGTGACTTCAAGCTCGACGTGTCTCCGATCGGTGGCGAAATGATGGATCTGACGCGCATCGGCGAGTATGGGCGCGAGGGTGTCCTGCTTCTCATGTGCGAATCAACGAACGTCGATCACCCGGGCTTCACGCCGTCGGAGAGAAAAGTCGGCGCGTCGCTCGATATGATCTTTATGACGAACACCGACAAGCGAATCATCATAGCTACGTTCTCGTCGAACGTACACCGCGTACAGCAGATCATCAACTCAAGCGTCAAATTCGGGCGCAAGGTCGCAATTACCGGACGGTCAATGATGAACGTCATCGGTGCCGCCGTCAAGCTCGGTTATATGGAAGTCCCTGCCGGTGCGCTCATTGATATAGGCGAGATCAACCGCTACCCGAAAGAAATGATAACGATAGTAACGACGGGATCACAGGGAGAGCCGATGTCTGCACTGTACAGGATGGCGTTCTCCGACCATTCGCAGGTGGAGCTGACGCCGAACGACCTTGTTGTGCTGTCGTCTCACGCTATCCCCGGGAACGAAAAGCTCGTTTCACGAATCATCAACGAAATGTACAAAAAAGGCGTGAGCGTGTACCACGATGAGGCGGTAGTCCACGTCTCGGGCCACGCCTGCCAGGAGGAATTAAAGCTCATCCACGCGCTCACAAAGCCGCAGTTCTTCATGCCGATCCACGGCGAGTATCACCACCTGATGCAGCATAAGGAGCTTGCCGAATACATGGGCATGGACGCGAAGAATATATTCGTTATGGATATAGGCGATGTTCTGGAGCTTGGTCACGATACGGCGAAGAAGACGGGTACTGTTCCGTCGGGCAGAATGCTCGTTGACGGTTACGGCGTGGGAGACGTCGGGAATATCGTTCTCCGAGACCGCCGCCACCTTGCACAGGACGGACTTATCGTAGTCGTCGCAACAGTGGATCTTGACGAGGGTACTATCATATCGGGACCGGACCTCATCTCGCGCGGATTCGTGTACGTCAGGGAGAGCGAAGACCTCATGGACGAGGTGCGCGAGCTTGCGCGTGTGACACTGCAAAAAGAGATAGACCGCGGAAACACCGAATGGACGGAAATGAAGACGGTAGTCAAGGACGCGCTCTCGAAATACCTGTACTCGAAGACGAAGAGAAAGCCGATGATCCTGCCGGTGATAATGAACGTGTGAAAAAAGCCGCGCGCGGCGCAAACTTCACTTTTCTTTAATTTGCACAAATTATTTGGCTACGCACGAAAAATCATTCTTTATACTGTAGGGCAGTGCGTATGTATACGCGTTGCTCCTGCCGCAGACCTGCACTAACATCACATCTGCGAAAGGTAGAAAACACTTCGTGTTTTCAAATATTTTTTCTGTCCTACGCGGACGGCGGACAAGAGCGTTATTCGACGCCCTTGTCAATCACCGAACCAAAGGGGGAAGGAGCAAGCTCATTCACGCCTCCCGACTTCGTAAACGAAGTCGTCGAGATGCTTTGCATCTCGGTTGGACTCCCCTTTGTTACAGAGCGAGTGCGACGGTGAAGAGGATTTAACCCGTGAGGTAATAGCGCGCTGACGCTCATTACAAAGTAAAACATAATCGTTTTTATGTGGTAAGTTGAAGAAGCGATTTGCACTTACTTAGCAACAAAGGGGTTCTTAGGGGGAATTGGACGAAGTCCCTTACCCCTAAGTCGTGTGAATTCACAAAGAGTCCGCGAAAGTGACTCACCGAGATGCGGAGCATCTCGTCGAGTTCACGGAGTGAACTCGGTTGTGCAGCCCCGCGCGTAGCGGAAAAACCGAATCCAAACGTACGGTTTGGATAAATTTTCGTCCGCCGCGTATTACATACGCAGGACATATAAATATTTGAAAACACAAAGTGTTTTCACCCTATTTGTCATAAAAAATAAACTTTATCTCTTCTTTCTTTATTTCTTTAAGAAAGAACCCACAGAAAGTGCTTTTTCCATGAAAAAACCTGAACTTCTTTCTCCTGCCGGAAGCATGGAGAAGCTCCGCGCCGCCGTACTTTACGGTGCTGACGCCGTTTACCTCGCCGGAAAGAGCTTCGGTATGCGTGCCGCTTCCGACAACTTCACCGGCGAAGAGCTTGCCGAAGCCGTGGAGCTTTGCCACGCAAAAAACGTCCGACTTTACGTTACCGTAAACGTCATGCCGCACACGAACGAATACGAGGATCTCGCGCTCTATATCCGTTTTCTCGATTCGCTCGGCGTGGACGCGGTCATTGTCTCCGACATCGGAGTATTTATGTTGGTGCGTGAGATTGCGCCCAATATGGAAATACATATCTCCACTCAGGCGAGCGCAGTCTCCGCTCAGGCGTGCGTTGCATGGCATAAGCTCGGTGCGTCGCGCGTCGTTCTTGCAAGAGAACTGACGCTCGAAGACATCCGCGAGATACGCGCGAACATCCCCGATTCACTTGAACTTGAGGCGTTCGTCCACGGCGCGATGTGCATCGCATACAGCGGACGCTGCCTCCTCTCGAATTACTTCACCGGACGCGACGCGAACCACGGACAGTGCGCGCAGTCGTGCCGCTGGCAGTATTCACCTACGGCTGTCGACCTTGCAGAGGCGAACAGACCGGACATTCCGTCCGTTGCAACGGCTGAACAGGACGAAAAGGGCGAAACGTTCTTCATGTCGTCGAAGGACACGTCGATGATCCGCTACATGCCGGAGCTTGAAACGTCCGGCATATCGTCGTACAAGATCGAGGGACGAGTCAAGAGCGCGTACTACACCGCCGTCGTGACAAACACCTACCGTATGGCGCTCGACGAATACAGACGAGATCCGTCGGCATATAAATTCAATGAAGCGTGGGCGAATGAGCTTGAGGGCGTCAGCCACCGCGAATACGGCACGGGCTTTTACTTTACTCCGCCGCACGAGAACGCGAACACCGTCCACGAGCTCGGTTACATCCGCGAAAAGGCGTACATCGGCACGGCAGTTGCGGATTCCACGCCGAACGGTGACGGCACGCACGACGCTTTGTTCATTCAGCGGAACAAGGTAATCGAGGGCGAGCGTGTTGAGCTTATTTCCCCGGGCAAGTGCGGACGCGGTTTTACCGCTGACAACCTCAGAGACGAGAGAGGCGAACATATCGAGTCCGCGCCGCATCCGTCGATGCTGTTCTATATGACAGTGCCTTTTGAAGTACATGAGGGCGACATTTTGAGACTTGGATAAGACAATGGAGACAATGGATTTTGAAACGTTAAGCGGTTATTTCATCCGCGGAGACATCTCCGGCGCGATAGAATACATGAGCCGATTCGACGAATTGCGCGAAACGGCTGAGGCATATATAAACCTGTACGAAAAAGAAAATTACATAACATACGGTATTCCGGAGCCGCTTGAGGGCGTGCTTCTCGAATATCAGAAGTATTTCCGCGAGGTGTTCTACCTTAAATCGGACAAGAACGAGGCGGACGCGCGGCTTTTGTCCCGTCTTGCGAAGCGGCTCGGCACGGCGGAAGACGAGAATAAAATTTCCGACAGCCTGAAAACGCTGTTCGCGGAAAACGGCTACCACATACAGACCGGACGGACTCAGGGATTTTTCGGTCCGTACGTCTGGCGAGAGACCGCTTTGACGGAGTACGACGTGGAGCTTCCCTGCGGAGTACGGAAGTACAAAGTCAACATTCTGCGCGGATTTGTGATGTGCGGCCATATGAACTATCTTACGTTCGGTCAGTTCGGCACACGCGGCTGGGCAGGCGAGGACGGAATGATAAACTGCGTAGAATCGGCAAACGATTTTGACAGCGAGCAGTTTACGGTATCCCTCCTCAAGCACGAGGCACAGCACGTCGAAGACAAGGAGACGTGGCAGGACATCACTCCCACTGAGCTTGAATACCGCGCAAAGCTCGTGGAGCTGATGTATGCGGAAAAGGACGATCTGCTCGGAAAATTCGTCTCGGAGGCATCGAAAGACGATCCCGAAAACAGTCACGCCATGGCGTCGGTCCGGATAGCGGACGAAATGCGCGACCTCTGCGGATCTCCGACCTCAGAGATACGAAAAAGAGCAAAAGAGCTGTTCTTTATGAGTACAGAGCGGCTGAATGATACGGTCAGATAAGGAGTTACATAATGTTTATCGAAATACTCAAATCAATTTTTCTCGGCATCGTCGAGGGGATAACGGAATGGCTTCCGATCTCGTCGACGGGACACATGATAATCGTCAATGAGTTTCTGAAGCTAAACGTTACCGATCAGTTCTGGTCGGTTTACGAAGTCGTGATACAGCTCGGCGCGATCCTTGCGGTCATCGTGCTGTTTCTCGAAAAGCTGTTGCCGTTCGGATTCGGCAAAACAAAGCCGGAGAGAGTATCCACATGGAAGCTGTGGCTGAAGATCGCAATAGCGTGCGTTCCTGCGGCGATAATCGGCTTCCTGCTTGACGACTGGCTCGACGCGCATCTGTACAACCCGATCACCGTCGCGTCGACGCTTATCATTTACGGCATTCTGTTTATTGTGATCGAGCGGATCAACAAAAACAAGCGGTTCAGAATAGAATCCGTCGACGACTTAACGCCGATGACCGCGCTGAAGGTCGGTCTGTTCCAGCTTCTTTCGCTGATACCGGGGACTTCGCGTTCCGGCTCGACTATCCTCGGCAGTATGTGCATCGGTGTGTCGAGAACGGCGGCGGCTGAGTTTTCGTTCTTCCTTGCGATACCGATAATGATAGGCGCGAGCGGACTGAAAATCGTGAAATATGTCCTCGATTACGGTGTGGCGTTCACGTCGGATGAGCTTGTGATACTTGCAGTCGGCATGGTGACGGCGTTCGTCGTGTCGTTCGTGGCGATAAAGTTCCTTATGAGCTTTGTACGAAAGCACAGCTTTGAAGCATTCGGGTGGTACAGGATCGCGCTCGGAGTTGTGGTGCTGGCATATTTCTTGATAAAGAAATAAATGGGAAAAAGAGGGAGAAATCCCTCTTTTTTAATGAAAAAATATTCGTCCGTCCAATAAAATAGGAAGAAAACGTCGGGGACGTTTTCAATTATTCTTTCTGTCCTGCGCGGACGGCGGACAAGAGGACTTGCCGAAGCCCTCTTGTCAATCACCCCGCCAAAGGGGGAAGGAGCAAGCTCATTCCCCCTCTGGACACCCCCTTGTTACAAAGTAAATGCAAATGAAAAGAACAACTTATCATTTATTAACGATTAAGTTAAACTTCATAATGAGCGGTAGCGCGCTATTACCTCACGGGTTAAATCCTCTTCACCGTCGCACTCGCTTTGTCACAAAGGGGATTCCAAAGGGGGAATAGAGCGAAGCGACCCTTCCCCCTTTGGCGGGATGATTCACAAGAAGGCCGCGTCGGTCTTCTTGTGCGCCCCGCGCGTAGCGGAAAAACGAATAAACCGAAAACGACGTAAGTCGTTTTCAACCTTTTGCCTATGTAAAGTAAGTGCGGATCGTTCGACGGGAACAATGGTCTCCCCTACGGTATAGAATATCGAAATGTGCTATCGCGTGAATCCGCGGAGAACGCGCAGGTTCTCGCCTCGCGCAGGCGAAATCTCCCTTTCCCCATTGACTTTTCCCGATAAAAGTCTTATAATATTACCGTAAAAACAAAAATCTTACATAATATTCGGAGGAAATCATGTCAAAAGTTCTCGTTGAAACATCCGCCCGTCACGTTCACGTAACGGAAGAAACACTCAAGGTTCTCTTCGGTGAGGGCGCAACACTTACAAAGAAGAAAGACCTCTCCCAGCCCGGTCAGTTCGCTTGCGAAGAAAGAGTAACAGTCGTAGGACCGAAGAAAGCTCTTGAGAGAGTATCCATCCTCGGACCTGTCCGTAAGGCAGACCAGGTCGAGCTGTCCCTCACAGACGCACGTTCGATCGGCGTTGACGCTCCGGTTCGTGAATCCGGTGACGTTGCAGGCTCCGGCACTTGCAAGCTCGTAGGCCCGTGCGGCGAAGTCGAACTCAAGGAAGGCGTTATCGCCGCAAAGCGCCACATCCACTTCACACCCGAAGAAGCCGCTGAAGCAGGCGTTGAAGACAAGCAGATCGTTTCCGTTAAGATCGAATCCGACGGACGTTCTCTCGTATTCGGCGACGTTGTTGTCCGCGTCAGCCCGAAGTTCGCTGCTGCTATGCACATCGACACCGACGAATCGAACGCCGCAGGTTGCGCAGGCACTGTTTACGGCGAGATCATAAAATAAATCCGCATAACAAAACGGTACGGCTCCGGAAAAGAGTCGCACCGTTTTTTCTTTATCTTCTTTTTTTGAAAAAATTCTGTAAAACTGTCCTGCATTCTTCCTCGCGCACACCGAACACTGTAACCGGTCTGTGATTGAGCGGAAGCGCGGTAAGATCGAACAGGCTCCCCATTGCGCCGAAACGCCCGTCCTTTGCGCCGATCACCACACGCGGCACTCTTGCGTTGACTATCGCACCGGCACACATCGGACACGGTTCAAGCGTTACGTACAGCGTGCATCCGACGAGCCGCCAACCGCCGAGCGCACGGCACGCTTCGGAAATTGCCGCACATTCCGCGTGATACGTCGCGTCGCGGTACACCTCTCGCCCGTTTGCCGCAAGCGAGACGAGCCGCCTGTCCTTTGCCACCGCGCACCCGACGGGAACTTCGCCTCCGTCCGCCGCGAGCGATGCACATTCAAGCGCACAGCCCATGAAAAATTCGTCCTCCGTCAGCCCACTCTCCGGAGTGTATTCCGCGTATTTATCGCGTATCTCCGAAAGTCGCGCTTCTCTCGACGGCAGGATATCTTCCGGATTTTCAATTTTCTTTATCATAATCAGCAAAACCTGCCTCTATGTTGTCTTCACTTAAATTATATCAGGGAAATCGCGGAAATTTTCTCTAAACTGTTGACAAACAGTTTCAAAAGTGATAATATTATTTTAACAAAAAATGAACGGAGGCGAGAGAAAACTGTGGATCTGAATATACCCGATGTGTCCGATATAATAATCCTGTCTGCCGTTCTGCTGTTCGTCGCGTTGATGCTCGTCTATTTCGTCTCGCAGAAGAACAACTACGGAAAACGGAAGAAATAACGCTGATTCGTCCTTTTGAGTGCGGATTCGGCGTTTTTTATTTACAAAAGAGCCGTTGTGTGCTATAATCTACGCGAATAAACAAATAGAGTGAGGATATTATGCACAAATATTCCGCTTTGATAGCCCTAGTTATGACAACGATCATGCTCATAACGAATCACGGGACAGAGCATGTCCATTCTCCGGAGCTGAATGTAACGAATTACGACGAAAGGCACACCGTTTATTTCGAGGACGAGCGTCCGTATACCGACGGGCTTGAGTTTTCTCTTATCTGCTCGGACTGCGGTGAAGAATTGCCGCTTGACGGTGATGTGATCTGCGAAACCGATAAAATAACAAGAGACGACACCTCTCTCGTCTTCCGCTCGGGAGAGTATACGGCAGAGCTTCCTGTTACCGTTAAACCGGTGAGAAAGATCGCTTTCGTCGGGGATTCGATAACGCACGGCGTATGGGGAACGGCGTTCCCGACTTACGTCAAAAAAGCACTCAGAAAGAATGTGACTGTCGGTAACTTCGGTGTGAGCGGTATTGCCGTCACCGGTTGGGGCGGTTCGTGGAACGACCCCGATTTCCGTTACATTAAGCAGGACGTTTTCGACGAAGTTATCGCATTTGAGCCGGAGCTGATATTTGTGATGCTCGGAACGAACGACGCCGGAAACTGGGAAGAGGCTCTGAAAACATTCGACGACGATTACGAAGCTCTGCTCACCGCATTTCTTGAAACGGGTGCGGATGTGATCGTGTTGCCACCTATGCCGACGACGGACCGGAACACGTTCGCTCTCCCGAACGAGATCATTTCGGATGAGGTAAAGCCGCACGAGAAGGCAGTCACCGACAAGCTCGGGATTGAGTTTTACGACATCAACGCGATGCTGACCGAGTACACGCCCGACGGCTACTACACGGACGGCGTGCATCTTTCGGAGAGCGGAAAAGCGTATTTCGGCGGCATAATGGCAGACAAAATACGCGATTTTTACGGAATTGAGTAAGGTATGATATGAAAAACTGTGAAATAAACATCCGCGATCCGTTCGTACTGGTACATGACGGGAAGTATTATATGTACGGCACGCGCGGCGCGACGACGTGGGGATTTGCGTCGGGCTTTGACGTGTACGTCGGAGACGATCTCGAAAACTGGTCGGAGCCGATACCGTGCTTCGAGAACGACGGCACGTTCTGGGCTGACAGGCACTACTGGGCGCCCGAGGTATACTACAGAAACGGGCGGTTCTATATGTTTGCCAGCTTCAAGAGTGAAAAAAGAAGCCGCGGCACACAGGTGCTCGTCGCCGACCGACCGGAAGGGCCTTTCTCACCGCACAGTGACGGACCGGTTACGCCCGACGGTTGGGAATGCCTCGACGGAACACTGTACGAAGCCGAGGACGGAACGCCGTACATGATCTTCTGCCACGAATGGACGCAGACCGTTGACGGAGAAATGTGCGCGATACGGCTGTCTGACGATCTCAAAACGGCAGTCGGCAAACCTATATTTCTGTTTTATGCAACGGACGCCGACTGGATAGTGCCGCAGAAGCACAAAACCGGCGCAAAAGGGTATGTGACCGACGGTCCGTTCGTCTATCGGACAGAAGGGGGACGCCTGCTTCTCTTGTGGGCGAGCTTTTCGGCGGGCGGCTACACTCAGGGCGTTGCAGTCAGCTCAGACGGCACGGTAAACGGCAGATTTACTCAGCTCGAGCCGCTCTTTTACGATAACGGCGGTCACGGGATGATTTTTGAAAAGCTCGGCGGAGGGCTGTGCATGACGCTCCACTCGCCGAACGAAACGCCGGACGAGCGTCCGTTCTTCTACGACATCGAAGAAGTGGACGACCGGCTTAAAGTGGTGACAAAATAATTTTGCATTTTGCAATAAACGGAGGAAAAATCATGAGAGAAATAATGTTCCAGGGTGACTCGATCACCGACGTCGGCAGAAGAGCCGAAAACGGAAGCCTTACAGCGATAGGTCAGGGCTACGCGCTGATTTCGTCGGCGTATTTTTCGGCGAAATATCCGGGCGAGTTTACGTTTGAGAACCGCGCGGCAAGCGGAAGCCGTATCGTCGATCTGTATGCACGCATCAAGGCGAACGGCTGGAACGACAATCCGGCAGTGCTGTCTATCCTTATCGGCGTAAACGACGTATGGCACGAGCTTGACTGGAAGAACGGCGTGAGCCCGAGAAGATTCAGAAACATCTACCGCATGATAATCGAGGACACGTTCGTCGAAAGCCCAGGCACAAAGCTGCTCATCATGGAGCCGTTCGTGCTGAAAGGAACCGCAAACGAGGCGAAGTGGGACAGATTCGAGCCGATGGTGTACGAAAATGCCGCTATCGTAAAGGAAGTTGCGGCTGAGTACGGTCAGGTGTTCCTGCCGCTTCAGGAGGTCTTCAATAAAGCGTGCGAGAAAGCACCGGCATCACACTGGATCGGCGACGGCGTACATCCGACACCGGCAGGGCATCAGCTTATTGCAAATGAGTGGATAAGATGCTTTGAGGAAAACTTCGTAAAATAAAAAAGCAAAAAACGAACAAAAACTCCGGTTCACGGAAGAAAAGTGAACCGGAGTTTTTTATGTTTTGGGGAAACGGAAAGAGGTAGAAAACGTCTGCGACGTTTTCGATTAATTTCCTCTGTCCTACGCGGACGGCGGACAAGCCGAGTTCACTCCGTGAACTCGACGAGATGCTCCGCATCTCGGTGAGGCAGACCGTCACCTTCTTGTGAATCATCCCGCCAAAGGGGAAGGGACTTCGTCCAATTCCCCTCTGGACTCCCTTTGTTACAAAGTTGTTGCAAATCTAAAAACTACCTATCATTTAATAACGATTAAGTTTAACTATGTAATGAGCGGCAGCGCGCTATTACTTCACGTTTAGGCTACCTCACCTGCTAAGCAGAAGTAACGATTTGCATTCACGAACGACAAAACAAAGGGGAGTCCAGAGGGGGAATGAGCTTTCTCCTTCCCCCTTTGGTTCGGTGATTGACAAGAGCGTCGAATCACGCTCTTGTCCGCCGTCCGCGTAGGACACCAACGAATCCAAACGTTAGGTTTGGATAAATGAAGCCGCCGTCCGCCGCGTATACATACGCAGGACAGAAGAATAATTTGAAAACACGAAGTGTTTTCTTCCTTTCGCCGTTATGTTTGTGCTTCGCGCAATTTCGAGAGGATTCCGCGCTCGTCAAGTCCGAGCCGCCGCTCGATCTCTTCGATGCTTCCGGCGCGGATGTACCCGTCGTCTACCGCAATTATCTTCATCGGCGCTTTTGTAAGTCCGCGTGTCGCAAGTGCTTCTCCGATCCCGCCGGAACGAATCCCCTCTTCAACGAAAGTCACTTTGTCAGCCTCTTTTATCAGCTCAACAAACTCCGCTTCGTTTGGCAGTGGATGTATCTTTCCGAGTACAGCGACCGTTACGCGGAGCTTTTCTTCTTCGGCGTATTTTTTCGCCGCGGCGACTGCGTTCTTTGCGATCCGCCCGTATGTAACGACGACCTCGCTCTTTCCGCTGTTCTCACCGCCGAAAACAAACTCCTTGTAGTCGCCTTTTTCCGTATATGCGTCGCCGTAGACGTTCTCGCCCGACTTCGGATAACGCACTACCGTCAGACCTTTCGACGACAGCGCGGCGGACGTGTACTTACGCAAATCCGCGAACGTGTCCGGCGAATATATGGTCACATCCGGAAGCCGCGAGAGGAGCGCGATGTCGTATATCCCCTGGTGCGTCACACCGTCACCCTGGACGAATCCGGCGTGGGACAGCATAAGCGTCAGAGACAGGTCGTTTTTTTCTTTGTTTTGCAGGCAGAAGTCGTGCCATAGCTGATCGAACACACGCTGTGAGAACGTCGAGTACATCACAAGCACGGGTTTTACGCCGTCCGCGTGTCCGCCGAGCGACAGACCGGACGCAAATGTGACAGCGTGTTCTTCCGCTATGCCGACGTCGAAAAACCGCTCCGGAAACTGTTTTGCGAAATCCGCAAGACCGCATCCGTCAGCCATAGCCGCCGTGACGGCTGTGATCCCTTTGTCGTTATCCGCGGCATTGACGAGAATATCCGATGCTTCATCCGTGAACGTGCGCGCCTTTTCGGTGAGCGGTGCGCCGTCGTCGAGCCGGAACGGAGATGTGCTGTGGAATTTTTCGGGGTGTTCTTCAGCAGGGAGGAAACCGAGTCCTTTTTTTGTTGTGATATGTACGACTACCGGATGTTCTTTTGTCTTCGCTTCTTCGAGAACTGCCGTCAGACGGTGGATATTGTTCCCGTTCACCGGTCCGATGTAGTCAAGTCCGAGCGACTCAAACCACGTCTCCGCTCCGAGCGTTCGTTTCACGAAGTCCTTGACCGCACCTGTCCCCGTAACGAGCGCTTTTCCGATGAGCGGAATATGCATAAACGCGCGCTTTGTTTTCAGCTTTGCCGTGAAATACTTTTCACTCGTGCGGACTCGAGAGAGATATTCGGGCACTCCGCCGACGTTTTTCGAGATCGACATCGTGTTGTCGTTGAGCAGTAGGATCAGCCGCAGTTCTTTACCGCATAGCTGATTCAGCGCCTCATACACCATTCCGTTTGTGAACGAGCCGTCGCCTATCACGGCAACAGTGTACGATTTTCGCCCTGCGAGACGGTTGGCTTCCGCTATTCCGACGGCAGTCGAGAGCGCAGTACCGCTGTGGCCGGCAGTGACGGTGTCGTATTCACTTTCCGTGCGGTTCGTAAAGCCGGACATACCGCCGCTCTGACGGAGAGTTGAGAATATCTCACGCCGTCCCGTCAGCAGCTTGTGCGCGTACGCCTGATGCCCGACGTCGAAGACGATCGTGTCGTCCGGGCACGAAAAAACGCGGTGAAGCGCGATTTCCGCATCCACCGATCCGAGGTTTGACGCGAGATGACCGCCGTTTTTCGCCGCGGTTTCGGTTATTGTCTGTCTTATCTCACCGGCGAGCGCGCGCAGTTCCTTTTCGGAGAGCCGCTTTACGTCAGCCGGTGAGTTGATTTTTTCAAGTATACTCATCACAGTATCGCATCCGCCGCTTCACGCGAGAGATTCGTGAACTTCGTGAAGCGTCCTATCCAGCCGAGCTTGACTTTGTCGAGAGAACCGTGGCGGTTCTTCGCAATAATGACTTCGGCGACGGACTGATCGACGGTTTCTTCCTTGTAGTATTCGTCACGGTAGAGGAACAGGACCATATCCGCGTCCTGCTCGATCGCTCCGGAGTCGCGGAGGTCTGACAGCATCGGGCGTTTGTCCGGTCTGTTTTCGGGACCGCGGGACAACTGAGCACAGCAGATGACGGGAACTTTCAGCTCTTTTGCGAGGAGCTTCAGTCCTCTTGAAATATCGCCGACTTCCTGCACGCGGTTGTCGGTGTGCCGCTCGCCCTGCATGAGCTGTAAGTAGTCGATAACGACAAGTCCGAGATTCTTCACGCGGCGGAGCTTCGATTTTATGTTCGTTACGCTGATACCGGGAGTGTCGTCGATGAGAATATCCGTCTCAGACAGTCTGGACGAGGCGTGCGCTATTGCTTTCCAGTCTTCCGACGTAAGCGTGCCGGAGCGCATTCTGATGCTGTCGATCTGCGCTTCCGACGAAAGCATACGGTTGACGAGCTGTTCCGCCGACATTTCAAGCTCGAATATGCAGACGGCTTTTTTTGTTTTTATGGCAGCCTCGGTTGCAATATTTACGGCAAACGCGGTTTTTCCCATACCGGGGCGCGCACCGATAAGAACGAGGTCGCTCTCTCCCATGCCGACTATCACGTCGTCGAGCGCATTGAATCCCGTCGGCATACCTTTCAGTGCATCCGGGTTTTCCGAGAGCTTTGTGAGATTGTTGTAAACTCTCACAAGCGCGTCGCGGATGTGTACGAACGACTTGTTTTCGCGTCCTTCCGCTATGTTGAAGACCTTGGATTCCGCGTATTCTATCAATGTTTCGGCGGACTCTTCGCCTGTGTAGGCGGATTCCGAAATCTCGTCACCGGCTTCGACGAGCTGGCGCAGTATCGCTTTGTCGCGGATTATTCCGGCGTAGTCCTTTGCGTTTGCTGACGTGGGGACTGCCTCTGCGACGAGCTTCAAATATTCGCGTCCGCCTGCCTCGTCATAAGTCGCCTGTCTGACAAGCTCGTCGATCAGCGTTACGACGTCGATGTTTTTCGACTTCATGTACATCGCCTGCATGGCTTTGTAGATCTCTCGGTGCTCGGCGAGATAGAAGTCGTCGGCTGTGATTATCCCTGCGATCTCGTCCATTGTGGCAGGGTCTATGAGAATAGAGCCGAGAAGCGACTGCTCCGCCTCAAGAGAGAACGGCATACGTCTCTCGGATGGTTCAAAATTTCCGTTCAAGGGAGATACCTCCGGTCATTTTTGATTGTTTTTGTTATGTCAAACCGTCGGACGGCTTCTTTTCGTCCTCGTAGACGTGGAGAGAACCGTCAAGGAACTTTTCGGCTCTTTCGGGAGCGTCCTTTGCGTTGCCCCACGGCTCGTTTTCGTATCTGTAATCGAATTTCTTGCAGAACCAGCTCACGTCTTCGCGGAGCGCAGTCATATATTTTGATTCCGTTTCGCTGACTGCTTTGTAAAACTCGGCGAAGTTTTTCTTTTCCATTCTGTCGCGTGCCGCTTTGACGAATCTCGGATAGTGCTTCAGACAGAAGTAAGGTGCGGCGGCGACTTTCGCTCTGAACTGCTCGTCGCTTTCCCAGAGAAGAGCTGCTGTGTCGATCATACGGGAGAAGTTGTTCTCTATCCGTCCGCAGACGTAGCAGGAGGACGACAGCTCGGACAGCTCCTTGATCGTGGAGTTTGCCTTCATACCGGTGAAGAGCGAGCCTTTTCCGTTTTCGATATATGCGGAATAGTTGTCGAGGTGGCTTTCAAGCAGGAGCGCGAGCGGCAGTTTTTTCCCTCTGCCGAACATCAGACCGAGATGAGTTTCGCAGAAGCCGAGCTTGTTTGTCTCTTGTCTCACATCCGGCTCCATCATTGACGCGCCGAGGATGAGGTCAAGCTCGTTGTCTTCGAGCCGGTTGTACATCATGCAGAACGGGCAGGTGCATTTTCCGCCGTCTCCGGTGACCTTTTCAAACGCTTCATTTACGGGGATGGTGTAGATCGTTTCCATGGCGTTCTCCTTTCGGGATCATGTATGTGAACTTATGTATCTTTCGTAGTAGAACAAATATTGCTGTGCGATTCCGGCGTATCTGCCGAGGCATTTCGGATCAAAACCCGGCTCAAAATGCGCTTCGAGCGAGCGGCGCATCCACACGTCGATCGGGAACGCCTCCGTCTTGTCAAAACCGAACAGAAGTACGCACGACGACACTTTCGGACCCACGCCTTTTATGCGGCAGAGCATATCCGTGCATTTGTTGAAGTCGTCGCATTTGCGGACTTTGTCGAGGTTTATCTCTCCCGACAGTACTTTAGACGCGGCGTCGTAGATGTACCCTGCGCGAAATCCCGTGCGGAGTGCGAAAAGTCCTTCTTCCCCTGCGGAGACGAGTGCATCAGCCGTCGGGAACGCGCCGTCCGTACCGTATTTTTCGCACATGGCGGCGATGATCTTTTTGATACGCGGGATGTTGTTGTTCTGCGAGACGATGAACGAGATAAGGCACTCGAACCCGTCCTGTCTCAGTATGCGGATGCCTTTGCCGCACGCGACTGCGCGAGCCATTTCGTCTCTGTCGTGTCCGGCAGGGGTGTTTTCGATGATCTCGGCGTCTATCGCGTCGTAGTCGGCGTCAAGCGCGAGATAGTGCTTCCACTGTCTTTCGTATTCGTCGGCAGTTGTACCGTGGATGCGGATGATTCCGTCCTCTACCTGCTCAACGGAAATACGTTTGCCGAACGCGATGCCGGAAAAGATGTCGCGGTTCCCGTCCACCGGATCGAAGCGGAACGCCTGTCCGCAGTCGAAGACTTTGTTTACGGAATAGTTACCGCAGTTCTCGACTGTTACGGCAGAAATACCGCCGACTGTTTTTTCTTCAGCGATTATCGGATTCATTTTGCCGTTCCGATGTATTCCCAATACTTGACGAGGTAGTCGATGCCCGACCAGAGCGTCATAACGGTCATAGCCGCCATTGTAATGTAAGAGAGGATGTGCCACTCGCAGAACGGCTTGAATGGGAGGATGACAGGCTCAAGGAAGATGACGAGGATGCAGATCATCTGTGTTGTGGTTTTGATCTTGCCGAGCCATGCGGCGGCTATGACCTTGCCTGCCTTGTTCGCGGCGATCATACGCATGGATGTGACGGCGAACTCGCGGAAGATAACGATAACGACTGCCCATACGAAAAATGTGCGGAGGTAGTTGAAATACGGATTGACGAGGATGCCGATGAGTGCGGCGATCACGAGAAATTTATCGGCGAGCGGATCCATGAACTTGCCGAAGTCGGTGATGAGGTTGTATTTACGAGCGATCTTGCCGTCGAGCATATCTGTAAGGGAAGTGAGAGCGAAGATGACGGCGGCTGTTATGCGGAGTCCCGTTTCCGAGAAGAAAGGCAGGTCTACGCAAAGCAGAACGAGAAAAACAGGCACCATTATAAGGCGCGCGAGAGTGAGTTTGTTCGGAAGATTCATGGTGATTATGCTCCTTTTATTATATCTCGGGGCGCTGCCCCGGACCCCGCGACCTTTTTGAAAAAAGGTCGACCAAAAACTTTACTGAAAAATGGAATGGGTATGGCAATGGAAACAGTTTATATTAAACTAAAGTTATGTGAAGACAAAGTAACGGTTAAGTCCTGACGCTTTGCACTGACTTTGTCAATATTTTTTTCTATGAAATTTTCCGTCCACCCTTTTATAAAAGGGTGGCGAGGTCAAGGGCGAGTAGCCCTTGAAAATCAAGCATACGGTGTAATTATCGCCTCTCCCACGAGGTCGTAGTCCATGGCTTCGGTGATCTTTACGTCGATCATTTCGCCCTCGGCTATGCGAAGTTTCGGATCATCGCATGTGAACCATATTTTACCGTCTATATCTGCGGCTTCGGCGTAGCTCCGTCCGACGTGCGCCTCTGCGACGGGATCATAGCCCTCGCACAAAACTTTATACGTTTTTCCGATGCGCGATTCGTTGTATGCTTCGCTGACGCCGACCTGCGTCTGCATGAGGATGTCGTATCTGTCCTGTTTAAGCTGTTCGTCGATCTGATCTGGCATATCGTATGCCGGTGTGTCTTCCTCACGCGAATATGTGAACGCGCCGAACCGCTCGAATTTCGCTTCTTTTACGAACTCGCACAGCTCGGTAAAATCTTCGTCCGTCTCGCCGGGGAAGCCGATTATTGCTGTCGTGCGGAGGACGATTCCGGGGATAGTGCGGAGCTTTGCGATATTGTCGCGGATCATTTTCGAGTCGCCATGGCGGTTCATCGACGAAAGCATATGATCGGATATGTGCTGTATCGGGATGTCGATGTATTTCACAACGCGCGGATTGTTCTTTATCTCTTCTACCAGCTCGTCCGTTATCTTGTCGGGATAGCAGTAGAGTAGGCGTATCCACGGGATGTTCGTTGCGTCGCAGATGCCGCGGATAAGCTCCGGAAGCTCGTACTTCCCGTAGAGGTCGATGCCGTACGCTGACGTGTCCTGTGCGATAAGGTTGAGTTCCTTTATGCCCATTGAGTCGAGCATTGTCGCCTCTTCGATAATGTCTTTCATCGTGCGGCTCCGCATTTTGCCGCGTATCTGCGGTATGGCGCAGTACGTGCATCTGTTCGAGCAACCCTCGGCGATCTTTAGGTACGCCATGCCGTCGCCCGTCGTGACGATCCTCTCGCCTCCGATAACGGACGCTTCCTTGTCGTCGAAGCACGAGTATTTTTTCGCGTCCTTTGCTTTCTTTCCGGCGTTTTCCAGTGCCGCGTCGACGGCTTCGACGATCTTATGTATCGAGCCGACGCCGATTATCGCGTCCACTTCGTCAAGCTCGGTGAGTATCTGCTCTCTGTACCTTTCGGCGAGGCATCCCGTGACGATTATTGCTTTCAGCTTGTGGTGCTTTTTCAGCCAGCCGATGTCGATGATATTGTCGATCGATTCTTTCTTTGCGCTCTCGATAAACGCACAGGTGTTTACGATGACCGCGTCGGCTTCCGTTTCCTCCGGCGTGATCTCGTACCCCGCGTCCATGAGA